>NZ_JAHUQD010000029.1 GCF_023838525.1 Caldicoprobacter algeriensis | reverse complement strand
TTACGCTCGAAAATCTCCACCCTTTCCTTGACAACATAAGGTTTTACATTTTAAACAGTAAAAATTTGGATATCTATATCATACTTTCCTTTAAAAAAGTGTTGCATTTAATATTGCAATTTAGAAATAAATTTTTATGAGCAGGCTCAAATAAAAAGGCATGCGTCCTTGAACTAATTAAATAAAATGCAAAAAAATATTCAGTATTTTATCTCATTTGTGATATAATCTATTACAACGAAGGCTTGATTTTGGGTTATAATTCAATTTAAAAGGAGATGGGGTATGAACAAATTCAGCAGGAGCGAGAGAATTGGCGTTATGACGAAGATTTTAACCGATCGGCCCAATCAGATCCACACTCTGAATTACTTTGGAGAATTATTTGGTGTGGCAAAATCCACCGTAAGCGAAGACGTTATGGCGTTGCGCCGTGCTTTAAAAGCTTTTAATCTCGGCAATTTGGAGACGGTGGTAGGGGCTGCAGGAGGAATTAAATACGTACCCCAGCCCGACGAGGAGTACGTCTCGAATTTTATACAGGACCTGTGCAATAAGCTGTCTGAGCCCGAGCGCATTTTGCCCGGCGGGTTTTTGTATATAGCCGACCTTTTGTTTACGCCACATATAGTGCAGCAGGTGGGGGAAATCATGGCTTCCCGGTTCTATGAAGCCAATCCTGACTTTGTCATTACGGTGGAAACCAAGGGTATTCCCATCGCAATGATGACGGCAAGGGCGCTCAACTGCCCAGTGGTAGTGGCTCGAAGGGATAACGAGGTGACCGAAGGTTCGGTGGTTACCATAAACTACGTCTCTGCTTCTTCCAAGAGGATTCAGACTATGTCGCTTGCCAAGAGAGCAGTCAAGGAGGGACAGCGGGCTTTAATCATTGACGACTTCATGAGGGGTGGAGGTACGGCCAGAGGTATGGTGGACCTGCTCAAGGAGTTCAATGTCGATATAGTGGGCGTAGGAGTCATGATTGCCACCGAGCAGCCCAAACAGAAGATGATAGACAAATACGTTGCGCTCATCCAGCTCAAAGAAGTGGACGAGGCAAGCCGAAAGGTGGTGGCACGACCGGCCTTATAAAATTTTTATAAAATTTAAGAAGGAGTATAGGTTTCTTTGGCGAATTAATATCCTTAAGCAATTATTGTTTTATCAACTGGAAGGTGGTGAGCTAGAATGAACGTGACCGATGTTCGCGTTCGGAAGATCAAGGGTGAAGGGCGAATGAAGGCAGTGGCATCGGTTACCTTCGATGATGCATTCGTGGTACACGACATCAAGGTAATTGAAGGACAAAGCGGAATGTTCATTGCCATGCCCAGCCGGAAAACCCCTGATGGGGAATATCGCGATATTGCCCATCCCATCAATTCCGAAACACGGACACAGCTTCAGACGCTCATTTTGGAAAAATACAATGAAATGAGCGACGAATAAGCTTTAAAGGAGAGCATAGCCTCTCCTTTAAAGCTTGTTTTTGGCTGTTTTTTGTAGACTATAATCGAATTGTGGGAAACGGTCATTAGGGAAATCACCGCCTTCCAAATATTTATAATGATGTATGGACGAATGACAGCGTTCTTGCATTATGATATAATAGCGGTGGTGTTCTAAAACTTATAGGGCAAAGGGGAATACGGGAATGGAAAAGCGCATTTTTTCTATTATTCTGGCTGCCGGCGAAGGCACCAGGATGAAATCCAAAAGGCCCAAGGTGTTGCATCAGGTCTGTGGATATCCGATAATTGAGTATGTGGTACGGGCCGCTTCCGAGGTATCCGGCGACTTGCCGGTTGTGGTGGTGGGGCACAGAGCCGAGGAGGTCAAGCAGTATCTCGGGGAGAGGGTAAGATATGCTTACCAGCCTCAGCTGCTGGGTACTGGACACGCCGTGATGATGGCTCAGCCTGTGCTGAAGGACGCGGAAGGCTATGTCGTCATACTGGCAGGCGATGCACCTTTGATTCGTGGATGCACCCTTCAGCAGATGGTGCAGCATGCCGTGCAGGGAGGGTATGGTGCCGTAGTCCTCTCTGCGGTTGTAGATGACCCCACCGGTTATGGACGGATAGTACGCGATGATGACGGAGACCTGGAAAGGATAGTGGAGCATAGAGATGCCACTGAAGAACAGCGGCGGATAAGGGAGGTCAACTCGTCGATCTACTGTTTCGATGTTCAGCTTTTGTTCTCCAGCCTTGAGAGGCTAGATAATCGCAATTCTCAGGGGGAATATTATTTAACTGATGTGATCGAGGTCATGAAGCGCCACGGCGTCAAAGTAGGGGTTTTGGTGGCGCAGGATGCTGATGAGGTATTGGGAATCAATACCAGGGCACAACTGGCTGAAGTGGATAGAAAGATGCGCTTGAGGATCAACAGGTCCCATATAGACAGAGGGGTGACCATAATAGATCCGGAACACACCTATATCGGTCCTGATGTGGTAATCGGGTGCGATACGGTGGTGTATCCCGGCAATGTGCTGGAAGGTAGTACAATTATTGGTGAGGATTGTGTGCTGTACCCGAACAACCGCATAGTGAACTCGGTCATCGGAAATGGGGTTCAGCTACAGGCATCGGTGGTTTTGGATAGCCGCATTGGCGATGCAACGACGGTGGGGCCATATGCCTATCTTCGCCCGGGCAGCGTCATAGGGAATGGCGTGCGTATAGGCGATTTTGTTGAGATAAAGAACTCCACCATAGGTGATGAGACCAAGATTTCTCACCTGACATACGTGGGAGATGCGGAGGTCGGGAAGGGCGTCAACTTAGGGTGCGGAGTGGTGTTTGTCAACTACGACGGGGTCAAGAAGCACAGGACAGTGGTAGAGGATAAGGCCTTTATAGGCTGCAACGTCAACCTTGTGGCGCCGGTGAGGGTAGGGCAGGAAGCCTATATAGCTGCTGGATCCACTATTACCGAGGACGTGCCCGGTAAGGCGTTGGCTATTGCCAGGGAGCGTCAAATAAATAAGGAGGGCTGGGTGGAAAGGCGGCGGCAGAAGATGCAGGATACGCAATCCCATGCGTAGCCTTGCGCGAAAATGATTTTATCGGCAATGGGCCGAAGGAAACCGTAGTTGCTATGGAAACGCAACTTAAAATAGTTGTCTTGGGTATGCCTGAGATTCTTACTGAGTCACCACCTTTACAGGTGGCGATTAGGCTATTGTCAGCATCAACTTTGGCACAACAATGATGCACCGCCGCCATAGGCGCGCGATAATTAACTTGCGCTGAAGAGAACAAAAACACATAAGAAAGGGGAAGTCTGTAGATGATTACCCATGGAACGGGCATCAAAATCTTTACAGGCAATTCGAATCCCGAATTGGCTAGGGAAATTGCGCGATATCTGGGAGTTCCCATGGGGAATGCGGAGGTTGGCACGTTCAGCGATGGAGAGATCTGCGTCAATATATACGAGACGGTCAGAGGTGCTGACGTTTTCGTCATTCAGTCCATATGCCATCCGGTAAACGACAACTTGATGGAATTGTTGATAATGATAGATGCTTTTAAGAGGGCTTCGGCTGGACGCATTACTGCGGTAATCCCATATTATGGCTATGCCAGGCAGGACCGCAAGGCCAAGGCCAGGGATCCCATTACAGCAAAGCTGGTGGCCGATTTGATCACCAGCGCAGGTGCCAATCGCGTGCTTACCATGGACCTGCACGCGCCACAGATACAGGGATTCTTCAACATCCCATTGGATCACCTGCTGGGGATGCCCATCCTTGCCCAGTATTTCATAGAGCGGGGGCTTGAAGGTGAGGATGTGGTGGTGGTGTCTCCCGATGTGGGCAGCGTGACCAGGGCCAGAAGCTTTGCCAATCGCTTGAATTCGTCGTTGGCCATTGTGGATAAGCGGCGTCCCAGAGCCAATGTGGCCGAGGTCATGAACGTCATAGGCAATGTCAAGGGTAAGAAGGCCATCTTGATCGATGACCTGGTCGATACGGCGGGGACGCTGACGCAGGCAGCTCTGGCGCTGGTTGATCGGGGAGCCACCGAGATATATGCCTGCTGTACCCACGGCGTTCTGTCAGGGCCGGGGGTGGAAAGGGTCAAAAATTCTCCCATAAGAGAGCTCGTAATAACCAATACCGTCCCGTTGCCCCCCGAAAAGCGCATTGACAAGATCAAGATCCTGTCGGTGGCGCCGCTCTTTGCGGAGGCGATTGACAGGATATACGAGGATATCTCGGTCAGCCCGCTCTTTGAATGAGATTGAGAGCAAGGTGAGGAGCTGCCGTGTATGTCATAACAGGACTGGGCAATCCAGGAGATGAGTATGTGGGTACAAGGCACAATGCAGGATTTATAGTAATTGATATGCTTTCCCGTGCATATGGAATACCTTTGAAGGATATAAAATACAAGGCGGTCATTGGAGAAGGCGTCATTGGAGGCCAAAGGGTGGTGCTGGCCAAGCCACAGACTTACATGAATTCAAGCGGGTTGAGTGTACTGGATTTGGTCTGCGGTTACAAGATAGAACCTTCCAACTTGATAGTGATCTATGACGACATCGACTTGAAACTGGGGAAGGTGCGTATACGCCCTTCGGGGAGCGCCGGTACCCATAACGGCATGCGCTCCATCGTGTATCAGCTTCAGACGGAGGATTTTCCCCGCATTCGTATAGGCATAGGTGCGCCCCCTCCGGGACAGGACCTAGCCGATTACGTATTATCTCCTTTCAAAGAGGAGGAGCTCCCTGTTTTTCTGGCCGCCTGCGAGAGGGCGGTAAAAGGGGTGGAACTTATACTCACTAGGGGTATACAGGAGGCAATGAGCAGGTGTAATGGCTAGAAAAAAGCAGCTTCAATGGAAAGCGGTGTGTAATACAAACCAGTGGACAAAGTTGGTGGTAGGATGACTCCGATTTGGCTGGAGCCCATGACCAGATGGGAAGCGTTTGGTACCATCAAGGAGTCGGTCATGAGGGGCGCCGGCCCTGTGGCATTTTTGGGATTGGGGGAATCCCAAAAATGCCATATGCTGGCCAGCGTGCTGTACCCATTGGAGCGCAACTGCCTGTATATAACCAGTGGCGATGTCCAGGCAAGGAGAATATATGAGGACCTCTCGTTTTTTTATCCCGGCAAGGTCGTGTATTTGCCCGAGAGGGAAATGCTGCTGTATGATGTGGCTGCTCGAAGCCTGGAGATTACTCAACGGCGAGTTGGTGTGCTGGAAAAGCTTTTGCTGGAAAAAGATGTCATAGTTGTGGCCTCGATTGAGGCGCTGATGTCCTTGCAGACCCCTCCGCAAATCTTTAAAGACAACATCCTGACTATAAAGACTGGCGATGTTTTATCCCTTACCCGGATTGCCAGCAGGCTGGTGCAGATGGGTTATGAACGCGTGTCTGCCGTTGAGGGGAAGGGGCAGTTCAGCATAAGAGGGGGTATACTGGATATTTTTCCTTTGACGGCCGATGACCCATACAGGATAGAATTTTTTGATGATGAGGTGGATTCCATTCGCACATTTGATGTGCTGTCACAGAGGTCCATCGAGAACTGCTCTGAAGCGATAATTTCTCCAGCCAGCGAATTGGTTTTAACCGCTGATTCGCTTGCACGCGGTAAGGATAATATAAGCAGGAGCTACAGCGAATTTTCAAGCAAGGCCGGGCGTAGGAATATCAGCGCTTCTTTGAAAGAAAAAATAGAACGCGTTTTGAATGCCCTGGATGAAGGGGTATGTGACGGCTCGCTGGAGCGGTATTTTTCTTTTTTTTATCCCGAACGGGCCACCGTATTCGATTATTTGTATGCTTCGACATTGATAGTGCTGGATGAGCCTGCCAGGATCAGGGAACGCTGCCAGGGATACTTCAACGAGTTTCAGGAGCACTTCAAAGAGTTGCTGCAAAGATTTGAGGTTTTGCCCCGGCAGTCCGAGCTTATTTTGGACTATTCAGAGTTTTTAAGGAAACTATCTGGGCATGCCTGTTTGATGCTCCAGATATTGCCTACACCTCATCCTGATTTTGAACCGAGAGCGGCTCATAGTTTTGCCGTCAGGATCATTCCTTCATATCATGGCAAGCTGCAGCTGCTGGCCGAGGATATAGAGCTGTGGCTGAAAAAGGGGTATTACGTCTTGTTTCTTCTAGACAGTCAGGCCAGGAGGGAGGGGATTGCGGCTTTTTTGAGGGAGCATGGCATCCAGTCCCTATCTGTACAGAATATGGAAGGGGAATTTCAGCCGGGCCAGGTGGTTGTGGCGCCTGGTATTTTAAGCCATGGATTTGAATACCTCGATGCGCGATTTGTCGTCATAAGCGACAGGGAAATTTATGGGGTTCAAAGGCGGCGTGTTCAGCCCAGGAAAAAAGCCAGAAAACTTGAGAGTTTTATGGATTTGAAGGTTGGCGACTACGTGGTCCATGAAAACCACGGTATAGGGAAGTATCTGGGGATAAAGACTCTGGTTGTAGACGGTCAAAAGAAAGACTACCTGTATATAAAATACGCTGGTACCGATAAGCTGTATGTTCCCACCGATCAGCTGGACCTCATTCAGCCTTACATTGGGATGGGAGATGAGCCGCCAAAGTTATCAAAACTGGGAGGTGCCGAATGGCAGCGGACCAAGAACAGGGTACGCCAATCGGTACAAAAGCTTGCAATAGACCTGGTAAAATTGTACGCTATAAGGCAGTCGGTGCAGGGACACCGATTTTCGCCTGACACCGAATGGCAGAAACAGTTTGAGGCCCTGTTTCCATACCAGGAGACGCCCGATCAACTTCAGGCTATAGAGGATGTCAAGCGGGATATGGAGTCATCCAAGGTGATGGATCGATTGATATGTGGCGATGTAGGCTATGGAAAGACCGAGGTGGCCATACGGGCGGCATTCAAAGCCGTTATGGATGGCAAGCAGGTGGCTGTGCTGGTTCCCACTACCATACTGGCCCAGCAGCACTACAACACCTTTGTCAAGCGGTTTGAGGCTTTCCCGTTTACCATACAGGTATTGAGCCGTTTTAAAACGCCAGCCGAGCAAAAAGCAATATTGAAAGCGCTGAAGGAAGGGAATATCGATGTAATAATAGGCACTCACCGATTGCTGGGAAAAGATGTAAAGTTCAAGGATTTGGGCCTTCTCATAATCGACGAAGAACAGCGGTTTGGGGTTGCACACAAGGAGATGATCAAAGACATAAAGAAGAACGTGGATGTCTTGACGCTTACAGCCACTCCAATTCCACGTACCCTGCATATGTCCTTGATGGGCATCAGAGACATAAGCATTATTGAGACGCCGCCCGAGGACAGGTATCCTGTTCAGACGTATGTAGTGGAGTACAGTGAACCCCTCATTCGAGATGCCATTTTGCGGGAGCTGCAGAGAGGTGGACAGGTGTATTTTGTATACAACAGGGTAAAGAGCATGGATTGGATGTTACAGGAGCTCAGGAAGCTGGTGCCCGAGGCTAAAATCGCCATGGCGCACGGCCAGATGAGCGAAAACCTGCTGGAGAAGGTCATGATGGATTTTTACGAAAACAGGTTTGACGTGCTGCTGTGCTCCTCCATCATAGAAAATGGGCTGGATATACCCAATGTGAACACCATTATCGTATACGATGCCGACTGTTTTGGCCTGGCACAACTGTACCAGCTCAGGGGACGGGTAGGCCGTTCCAATCGTCTAGCTTATGCTTATTTTACCTATCGGAAGGATAAGATAATATCCGAGCAGGCTGAAAAAAGGCTTCAGGCCATAAAGGAGTTCACCGAGTTTGGCGCGGGATTTAAGATTGCCATGAGGGACCTTGAAATACGCGGGGTCGGTAACCTGCTGGGGCCGGAGCAACACGGCCATATGGCAGCGGTGGGATATGACCTGTATTGTAAACTGCTGGAGGAAGCTATACGCACTATGAAGGGAGAAAAGCTGCCTCAACCCGTAGAGACCATTATAGACATAAAGGTTAACGCTTACATTGAAGAGGATTATATCCCGGACGAAAATCATAAGATCGAGGTTTATAAGAAGATTGCTGCCATTGAAGGACCTCAAGACAAGATGGATGTGGAAGAGGAGCTGGTGGACAGGTTTGGAGATATACCGCCATCTGTGCAAAATTTGATCGATGTGGCATATGTAAAAGCCCTTGCTAAAAGGATGCGTATTGCTGAAATCGCCCATCGAGGTAAGGAGGTGAAGATGAGGCTGGTAGATGCGAAGGCCATACCTCCAAACAAGCTCATGGTGATTTTAAATGAAAATCGAAGGCAGATAGATTTTGCTTCTACGCCTGTGCCGGTACTGACGGTAAGGCTGAAGGATTCATCGCCCAATGCGGCTTTGCAGGCGGCTAAAGATGCTGTGGAAAAGCTTGTAGATTATTTGAATTGAAAGGGTGAAAAAGGTATGAAACACTTTGGGAAATATTGTGCGATGTTCATTGTGGTGATATTCATACTGGGCGTAACGGGCTGCACCCTGGTTGAAGTGGTGCCTGAAAAGGACAGACAGCGGGTTGTAGCCGAGGTTTATGGTGAGAAGATACTCAAGGGAGAGTTCCTGGATGCCTATAACCAGCAAAAGGCTTATTACGGCATCACTGAAGAAATTGAAAAAGACGCGCAGTATAAGGGTACAATAAAGGAAATCAAGAAAGATGTGCTAGAGCAGCTCATAACCCGAAGGGTGCTGCAAAAAAGAGCTAAGCAGGCCGGTTTTACGGTAAATGAAGAATATATACAGGAGGCTCGCAAGGAGCTGGAAGAGCAGCTCAAAAGCTACGCCGAGGCATTAAAACAGCGGGCCCAATCTGAAGGGAAAGAGTCTCAACAGGAAAAGGATTACCTTCAGGAAGCCAGAAATGAATGGCAACAACAGCTGAGCGATGCAGGGCTCACGGAAGAAGAATACATTCGGAGGCGAGCCGAGGATATAATGCTGGAGAAGTTTACAGAGAAGATGCTTGAGGATGTGGAGGTTACCGAGCAAGATATCCAGCAGTATTACAACGAGCAGCTGAATAGGCAGAAGAAAGACCCCAGCCTTGTAGAAACAGCTCCTGTGCAGCTTTATCGCCCTGCAGGTTGGGTAAGGGTAAAGCATATCTTAATTCCGCTTTCTTCGGAGGAGCGGGATGGGTATTACGATTTAGTTCAACAGGGCAAGCAAGAGGAAGCCAAAAAGTATTTGGATGAGAAGCTTAAGGCAATTGAGCCCAGGGCCCGGGAGGTGTATGATAAGGCGAAGGCAGGGGAGAGCTTTGAAGCACTCATTGAGGCCTACAGCGAGGATAAAAGTGTTGCTAACAAAGAGGATGGCTATGTGATATACAGGGGAAGCGGTCTGTTTGCTGAGGAGGTAGAACAGACGGCCCTGAAGCTCGGTGAAGGAGAGATATCCCAACCCATTGGTTCTCCCCTTGGGTATCACATCATAAAGCTCTATGAGAAGCTGCCTGAGAAGGTTTTTACCCTTGAGGAGAAAAAGGAAGAGATAAAAGCGGTAGTGCTGGACGATAAGCGCAATGAGAAATGGAATGCTTTGCTTGAGGAGTGGAAGAAGGAAGCTAAAATTAAAAAATACGAGAACCGATTGTAATTAAACGGAATTTTTGAGTCCCTCCGAGATCGAGATGAATAAAAGCGCATAAACAGTAAAATAATATGAATGCAAGGATGGTTTTGTAAATTGATACAGATTAAGGAGGGATGTGTGTGAAAGCAACGGGGATAGTAAGGCGAATTGATGAGCTGGGCAGAGTAGTGATCCCCAAGGAAATTCGTCGTACCTTGCGGATACGCGAAGGTGACCCCCTGGAGATTTACACCGATGAAGAAGGGGAAGTAATTTTGAAGAAATATTCTCCTATAGAGGACCTAAGCGATTTCGCCGACGAGTATGTGGAGTCTCTGCACAAGATCCTGGGGCATACTGCTTGTGTGGCAGATAAGGATGTCATTGTGGCTGTTGCGGGTATTCCTCAAGCTCGTTTTAAAAAAGAGAAAATCAGCGAGGATTTGGAACGTATCATAAATGAGAAAAAGATGGTGTTGGCCAATCGTGCCAATAAGGATATTATCTATCCTCTGTTGGAGAAGGAAGGTGGTCAAACAGAGTATACCGCTCAGGTGATCGTCCCCATAGTGTCAGGAGGGGAATCCATTGGAGCAGTCATATTGTTATCCAAGGAACCCAATGTCACCATGGGAGATACTGAGTTGAAGATAGCCCAAGCTGCGGCGGCATTCATAGGGAAGCAAATGGAACAATAGCAAATGGATAGGAGAAAAAGGCATTGAGTAATCTCAGTGCCTTTTTTATTTTTTCTGTATTGTAAGACAAAAGAGAATTAATATAATATTTTAGTCGGAAGATGATGCTTGTGGGGTTTACCGCCGGCGGAGGCTTATATTAAATAGATGACGTTTGGATGATTATGAAATGCCTGCCGCTATATTTATTTTAAACTCGGTGAGGAGGATTTTTGTGAGGAAAAGGTCTTTTATTGAAGGAGCAGCCGTGCTGGCCTTTGCAGGGCTGCTGGCCAAAGTGCTGGGGGCGATATTTCGAATACCCCTTACATACATAATAGGCGCTGAAGGGATGGGTCTGTACCAGATGGCCTATCCCATATATTCTTTCCTGTTGGTCATATCATCGGCGGGGTTGCCCGTGGCCATCTCAAAGATGGTTTCCGAAAGGATGGCGTATGGCAACTATTCCGGCGCTTACAGGGTTTTCAGGGTCTCTCTAACGTTTTTGGCGTGCCTTGGTATAATGACATCTACCCTGTTAATGGCCTTCGGCGGCACGATATCCATAGCCCTGGGCAATCCCAAAGCCGTATATTCTATACTGGCCATTGCCCCGGGCCTGTTTTTCGTGTCGGTGCTTTCGGCCTTTAGAGGGTATTTTCAGGGTATGCAGATGATGAGCCCTACTGCCCTGTCTCAGATTGTGGAGCAAAGCGGCAAGCTGTTCATGGGTTTATTGCTGGCATGGCTTTTCGTAGGCAGAGGGATTGAATTTGGGGCGGCAGGTGCCGTCTTGGGGGTTACCTTAGGTGAGATAGCGGCTTTGATCTTACTGCTGGGCATATATAGGCGAAAAAAGGAGGATTTGGGAGAAGAAATAAGGAGAAAAGCGGTAAAGGAAAATCTTGGGATTTGCTATGGCGAACCAGTGCACGAGATAATAAAGAAATTGGCAAACATTGCTGTACCAGTAACTATAGGGGCCTCTCTTATGCCGCTAGTGGGCTTAATAGACGGTATGATTGTGGTAAACCGCCTTATGAGCATAGGAGGAGCCGGTACGGCGGCTTCATATACGGTTGAGGAGGCTACCAGCCTGTATGGGTTGCTGACGGCGTATGCAAACCCCCTCATCAATTTTCCTGCCATCTTGACGGTGGCTTTGGCCATGAGCATAGTGCCTTCGATTTCTGAGTCCTGTGCGCTGGGCCATCGAAAGGCGGTGGCGCATAAGGCAGCGGTGGCCATACGCTTAACTCTGTTGGTGGGCTTGCCGGCAGGCGTGGGGATGTCGGTCCTGGCACATCCAATCATTCGTCTGCTTTATAGGGCTTTGGACGATAGCCAGGCGGTGTTGGCCGGCAACCTTTTAAGCGTATTATCATTTGGCGTGGTATTTCTCACCCTCATCCAGAGTTTGACGGGGATCCTGCAGGGCGTTAACCGGGCGGCTGTGCCGGTCAAAAACCTTGCTGTAGGAGCGCTGTTTAAAGTGGTGACCACGTATACCTTGGTGGGAATACCCCAGATAAATGTACTGGGAGCGGCTGTTGGCACTGTAGTATGCTATGCCATCGCTTCACTGCTGGATTTCTCTGCCGTGATAAGGTATACCAATGCTTTTATACCTTTTACTGATTTTGTCTTAAAGCCAATTGTCGCTGTAGGTATAATGGCAACTGCTGTTTCTGTACTCTATAAAGTGCTGGAGAGCGTTGTGGGGTTAACTCTTGCCACCACGCTGTCAATTATTGCTGGCATCCTGGTATACGGCCTGGCACTTTTGGTTATGGGTATCATAAAGGAAAACGACTTCAGATTTTTGCCGGGCGGAGATAAGCTGGGGAGGGTGCTGTATCAGCTCAGGATATTCCGGTGAAAAATTCTTCTATAGCCTGTTGTCCCTCGTATTAAACGAAATCAAATTGACTATGAAACTTGAAAATCTGTGCTAAAAACTGCTTCAAAATATTCAAATGGTTTATTATCATTATAGACGGGGATTCGATTTTGTAATGGGTTATACAGGGAAAGGCGGATGGCAATAACATGGACATCGAAGTAATACAGGGTTATACTCTGGTCAGGGATGGGGTCAACAGATGGCGCATACCCAAATTTGGGAAGATGAGAGTAGATGCTGTAGTGTATGTGAACGATGCCTTGCGGAGCCTTTTGCATGAGGACCAGTCATTGAGGCAGCTTGTCAATGCCGCTATGCTGCCTGGCGTGGTGGAACCGGTCATAGGAATGCCTGATATTCATGAGGGGTTTGGGCTGCCCATCGGAGGAGTCATGGCCATAGAGAGGCATGGGGTCATTTCTGCAGGCGCTGTGGGGTATGACATCAACTGTGGCGTAAGGCTTTTAAGGACTGACCTTGAGGCCCGTGATTTGAGCAAAGAAACTTTGTACAAGCTGATAGAGAGGATCGAACATTATGTTCCCACGGGTATAGGTAAAAAGGGGAAGCACAAGGGCATTACCCGCCGGATTTTCGATGACGTTGTGCACAATGGTGTTGAAGCTGTAATCGAAGCAGGATTTGGAGGAAGGGAAGATTTAGCCTATATTGAAGATGGCGGAAGGCTGGCAGGTGCCGATATTTCTGCTGTGTCCAAAGAGGCCCAGGAGAGAGGAGAGGAACAGCTGGGCACGCTGGGCGGGGGAAACCATTTCATAGAGATTCAGCGGGTGGACCGTATCCTGGATGAGGACCTGGCAGAGGCATTTGGCCTGTTCGAGGGCCAGGTAGCTGTCATGATCCATACGGGGAGCCGCGGGTTTGGACATCAAATCGCCACCGATTATACCAAGATTTTGTGGGAAGCGGCTAAAAAGTACGGCATTGAGGTGCCGGAAAAGGGCCTTGCCGCAGCGCCCATAGATTCCAAAGAGGGAAAGAGTTACTATAAGGCCATGGCGGCTGCCGTCAATTTTGCCTTTTCAAACAGGCAGATAATCATGTGCGATGTGGTTAAGGCTTTTGAAGATGTTCTGAAAAAGCCAGCTGAGTCCATGGGGTTTAAGCTGGTCTATGACGTTGCTCACAACATCGCAAAGTGGGAGCGGCATGGCGGCAGGGACCTTCTGGTGCACAGGAAGGGTGCCACAAGGGCTTTGCCTGCGGGCCACAATCAAAATCCAACCAGATATATGCAAACGGGGCATCCCGCTTTGGTCCCCGGTAGCATGGGTACCGGCTCTTACGTTGTCGTTGGAACGGGTGAGCTGACAGAGAGCTTCTTTTCGGTGAACCACGGTGCTGGGCGCAGGCTATCGAGGACCAAGGCAAAGTCGATTACAAAGCAGGAGTTTGAAAGGGCCATGGGGGATGTTATATATAATGCCGGGTCATATAAGGATATTGTGGACGAGTCCCCTCTGGCATATAAAGATGTG
Source organism: Caldicoprobacter algeriensis (assembly GCF_023838525.1). Lineage (GTDB taxonomy): Bacteria > Bacillota > Clostridia > Caldicoprobacterales > Caldicoprobacteraceae > Caldicoprobacter > Caldicoprobacter algeriensis. The sequence continues at coordinate 8,650 of NZ_JAHUQD010000029.1, read as the reverse complement.
GAAGAAGTGGTGGACGTGCTGGTTAAGCGGGGCGTTACGATACCAGTTGCGCGGCTGGTACCGCTAGCGGTTGTAAAGGGTGCGGATTGACATTGATGTTGGTCCTTTAGGATATATTATGGGTTGCATAACGTCGTGGTAAGATGTATTATATATAGTGCGTTTTACACAGGAGGGCTTTAAGGAATGAAACATAAGGTTACGGTTGTGGGATTGGGGCTGGGCAGCGAGGATGGCCTTACCCTAGGGGCTTTAAAGGCTTTACGCCAAGCACCCAGCGTGGTTTTAAGGACGGAAATACATGGGCTTGTCCCCTTTTTGAAGGCACAGGGGATAGAATATACTTCCATGGACGATATTTACCAAAACTGTGAAGATTTTGACCGCGTTTATGAAGCTATGGTAAAACGGGTCATGGATATGTCGCAAAAGGGCGAAGTGGCAGTGGGGGTCCCAGGTCATCCCCTTATAGGTGAAAGGCTTACGTTTGAGCTTTTAAGACGGCTTGACAGGGAGAGATATGACATTGATATTATACCAGGAATAAGCGGTGCCGATGCGCTGCTCGCTCTGATTCAACAGGCCGGCATAGAGGGGCTAAAGATATTGAGCGCTCCCGAGATGACCGAGGACTTAATAAATGTGCGCCTGGCAACGGTGGTTATCAATATGTACGACGCTTTGGTAGCGTCAGAGGTGAAATTGTTGTTGCTGCGCTTTTATCCTCATAACCTGGAGGTGTTTGTAAGCTGGCAAACCCAGGACAAGGGGTTGGAGTACAGGGCTGTGCCGCTGTATCAGTTAGATAGGCAACAGCACTATGACCACACCACCTGCCTGTATCTTCCGCCCGTTAAGTTTGAGCGGCTGGAGTCCTTTGATATGAATCACCTAAAACAAATTATGGAAATACTCCGTTCGCCTGAAGGGTGTCCATGGGACAGGGAACAGACGCATGAAACCCTTAAACGCTATCTCATAGAAGAGGCTTATGAGGTGATAGAGAGCATCGATAAGCAGGATGAGGACAAGCTGCTAGAGGAGCTGGGCGATGTGCTCTTACAAGTGGTGTTCCACAGCCAGATCGCAAGGGAGCGAGGAGCATTTGATATATTCGATGTGATTACCGGGATATGTCAAAAGATGATACAACGGCATACTCATATATTTGGGGATGCTGTAGCCGAGAATGCACAGCAGGTAGTGGCTAACTGGGAAGACCTGAAAAGGCATGAGAAAGGCTTTGCAACCCATACCCAGGTTTTGCGCGATATACCCAGCATCCTCCCCGCTCTTATAAGGAGCTACAAGGTGCAGGAAAAAGCGGCTTTGGTGGGTTTTGACTGGGAGAGCGTGGAAGGTGCTATGCAAAAGCTGGAAGAGGAACTGACAGAGTTAAAGGAGATATATAGAGGAGGTGATGAGCAAAAAATCCGGGAGGAAATAGGAGATTTGCTGTTTGCGGCAGTCAATGTCGCAAGGTTTTTAAAAGTGGATCCAGAACTGGCATTGAAGAACACCATCGAGAAGTTCATAACCCGTTTTGAATACATAGAAAAGAACGCCAGGCGTCCTTTGCAGGAGATGACGCTGGAAGAGATGGATAAGCTGTGGAATCAAGCAAAGAAGCTATTTTTAAAATAAAAACATGTATAATTTAAGAAAAATATGGTAATGATATTACCGAGATTCCTCTAGAAAAACTAGGCGAAAAATATGTAAAAATTTCAAAAATTATTTGGCAACAAGGAGGAATTTGAAAAAAAATAGCGAATATGCTATAAGAATTTATTTCAAGGAGGGTTCGTATATGAATAAAGCTGAGTTGATTGCTGCTGTAGCAGAGAGAAGCGAGCTGACAAAAAAAGAAGCTGAAAGCGCTATTAATGCTCTGATTTCCGTAATTACTGAAGCATTGGCCAGGAATGAAAAGGTACAGCTCGTCGGTTTTGGTACCTTCGAAGTTCGCGAAAGGGCAGAGAGGAAGGGCAGAAATCCTCAGACCAAAGAGGAGATCATCATTCCCGCCTCTAAGGCCCCTGTGTTCAAAGCTGGCAAGGCTTTGAAGGATGCTGTTCAATAAGTTAAAAACTCAAATTATAAAAACCGGGTGATAATCCCGGTTTTTATAATTTTTGGATTTTGCTGTGCCCTATGTAGTTTAGCCTTATAGAGAGCCGCAGACAAAAAATATGCTTCTCCTGTTCATCATGCTGTTATAAGCGTTGTTTCAAAAATTCAATTGAAAAGGCACCGGAAGAATTGTATACTGGTCTTGAAAATTTGGGCTTATTTGGAGGGGGTAAAGGCGTGCGGATAGACAAGTTTTTAAAGGTGTCCAGGATTATAAAGAGGAGGACGGTGGCCAATGAGGCGTGCAGCCAGGGAAGGGTTCTCATAAACGGCAAGGTGGCCAAGCCCAGTACAGAGGTAAAGGTGGGCGATGTAATAGAGATACAGTTTGGTGAGCATATACGGCGTTTTGAAGTGCTATCGGTGTCCGAACATGTTGCCAAGGGAGAAGCCTCAAAGATGTACAGAGAGCTGTAAATTCCATCGATTTTGTAGTATTACCTCCTGGATTTAAGTAAATACTAGACATTGAAATCTTAAACGATGAAGCAGAGCCGAGGATTACAGGAGGTATACGGATGAGCGCAGTAAAGTCGAAATGGAGCAGGTTTTTGATTGTCCCTGTGGTATTTGTCTTAATCGTATCAGGGTGTGCAAGGGTGAGGAGGACTGAGCCACCAGCTCCAACCCCTGAGCAGCCCGCGAAAAAGCCGGCCATTCCCCAAGCTTTGGGAAGCCCTAATGGGCAGGAGCCGCGCCTTAAGGTATATATAAAGGAAGAAGGCAGGGTACAGGAGATGCCGTTTGAAGAATATGTGGCCGGGGTTGTGGGAGGTGAAATAAAGAACGATTGGCCGATGGAGGCCATCAAGGCCCAAGCCATTATTGCCAGGACCTTTGTGCTCAAATTCATAAAGGACAAAGGTCAATCCAAATACGGCAATGCCCATATTTCAACCGATATTGAAGAAGCCCAAGCATGGAACAAGGAGGCCGTCAACGACCGAATAAGGAGGGCGGTAAACGAGACCAGAGGTCAGGTAATGGTATATGACGGGGATTATGTGAATGCCTGGTTCCATTCCAATGCCGGAGGCAAGACGGCAACGGCGGTAGAGGGCCTGGCCTACAAGGAAGGTAACCCCCCTTACATACAAGCCGTCGACTCTCCCGATGATTCTTCGCTTATTCCGCCTGATGAAAGGAACTGGGTTGCTGAATTTTCAAAGCAGGAGGTCATACGGGCTGTTCAGCAGATGGGCAAACAGATAGAGGATTTTTCCAGTATCAAGATAGGTAAGAGAGGACCGTCGGGGCGTGCCATGGAAATCATGCTGGATTCCATGCCGGTTTCGGCACCTGACCTACGCATTGCGCTGGGCAGTACCAAGATGAAGTCAACGCTGCTGGATGAGGTGCGGCTGGAGGGCGACCGCGTAATATTCAGAGGTAGGGGCTATGGACATGGCGTGGGCATGTCCCAGTGGGGCGCTTATAACATGGCCAAACAGGGAAAAAAGGCCGAGGACATCATTAAGCATTACTTCAAAGGGGTTCAAATCGTGAAGCTGTGGCCTTGAAGCTCTGTTAAGCCCGGCAATATAAAGCCGGGCTTTTGTATGCATACCATGAAAGGAGTGGTCATATAATCAAGTAAGGGTATTGTATCAGGGGGGAATGGAATGATTAGAGAGATGGATGATAAAAAGGCTGTAAGAAGCAGGAGCCACAGCGTGCTTATGGAGAACCGCGAAAAGGTGACCATAACAGGGGTAATTGATGTGGATAGCTTTGACGAGGCAACGGTGGTATTGGTAACCGATATGGGCTATATTACCCTTCACGGTCAAGATCTCCATATAAACAAGTTGAACCTGGAGGAGGGACAGCTCATAGTCGAAGGGGAAATCATAGCCTTGCAGTACAGCGATCACGACGGGCTGGGTGGAAAAGGTTCTGGCTTTTTCAGCAGATTATTCAGGTAAAAAAGGGTGCATATTGTATGCTTATGTCGACAGCCAACCAGGCATACGTCTTTCTGGCCACAGTTTATACGGGAATGATCGTCGGCTTCATCTACGATTTCAATAGGGTGATTCGCAGGATATTTAAACCCAGGCCGTGGGTTGTGGGCATAATGGACCTGCTTTTTTGGCTCATTGTAGCGGCCATCGTATTTATGGCGCTGTTGTACGCCAACGATGGGGAAGTAAGGTTTTACAATTTTATTGGACTAGCAATGGGGTGGAGCCTGTACCTGTTGACAATAAGTTCCTGGGTGGTAAAAGCGTTAAGCCTTGCATACAGAGCCATGGAAAAGGGCTTTAAGTGCGCCATTAGATTTGTGTCCTGGCCTTTTCGCGCCTTGCTTAATTTTTTTAATAAAATTAACGGCAAAATCAAGGCATGAAAAAGAGGATTTTTATGTTGAGCGTCGAATAATAATATAAAAGGCCAAACTTGTTTTTGTATTTGGCTTGTGATGAATGAGAGCAGTTTTCGTTTTGAGAAGGTGATTGAATGGCAAGGCGCAGGTATGTGCTAAAGCCCAGAGCCAAACTGATGATTGCAGTGCTGGTAGTCGGCTATTTCATTTTTACTTTTATTCAGCAGGAATTGAAGATACGGGAGCAGCATGCGCAGATGGAGCACTTGAGGCAGCAGATACAGCAGGTCGAGGAGTACAACGCCGAGCTGGAGCGCCAGATCGAATATACAAAATCGGAGGAGTATATTGAGAAGGCGGCCAGGGAGCGCTTTGGGTGGGTAAAAAAGGGAGAGATAAAATTTATTGAAAAACAGAACTGATAAAGAGGAGGAAACCATTTCTGTATGCCTGTTGAGGTAGGACAAATTGTTGAAGGCAGAGTATCGGGTATTACCAGATTCGGGGCGTTTATAGTGCTGCCCGATGGCCAGACCGGCATGGTGCACATCTCCGAAATTGCCGACACCTATGTGAAAGACATACACCAATACCTGAAGCAAGATGACAGGGTGATGGTGAAGGTTTTGTCGATAGATGAGAGGGGCAGGATAAACCTGTCAATACGCAGGGCCCGGGAGAAAGAAATGACGTTTGAGGAGCGACTGGCCAAGTTTATGAAGGAGAGCGAGGAAAAGCTGCAGGATATAAAGAGAAACCGGGAGGCAAAGCGCGGCGGGGGACATTGGCGTGGAAGGGGCTGAAAACGAGAAGATATTTTAAAGGAAACTCCATATGAGAATGAGATAGGGTTCTCTATTAAATGGTGCATTTTAAGCTGGTTATAACACTCGGAACATCAAAGCGAAAAAGGGTATTGACTTAAAAAAGATTTTATTATAGAATATAACTTGCCGTTAGGGAGAAGGGAACATCAAAGAAGGCTCGGACGTCGCGGGGTGGAGCAGTCAGGTAGCTCGTCGGGCTCATAACCCGAAGGTCGAGGGTTCAAATCCCTCCCCCGCAACCAGTTTTATCTTTATAAAGATGAAAAAAGTCTGTTTGATAGTGCGGCGGCGTAGCTCAGTTGGCTAGAGCATTCGGTTCATACCCGAAGGGTCAGCGGTTCGAATCCGTTCGCCGCCACCATTGTTATAAAGGATTAATTTCTTACGGGCGTATAGCTCAGCTGGGAGAGCACTTGCCTTACAAGCAAGGGGTCATAGGTTCGAGTCCTATTGCGCCCACCAATGTTTGAGCACTCCGAGGTTTCCTCGGAGGTTTTTTATTGCCATCCAGCTGATATTTACCTCAAAAACTCCCTGGAACTCAGGGGGGAGGGATTCTTTAGAATTTTGGCGACGTTGCTGTCAAGACGGCTTATTCTCCTGTAGGCAGGCTCAACAGCGCTTTTTTCGGGAAGCAGAGTTAAACAGCATTGCGGGATCATTTAGAGAAAGCTGCAGATATTTTGGGATGTCTGCAGCTTTTTCGCTTTTTTTAAGGTTTATGTCGTAAAGTTTCCAAAATTCATTTCCTAATATTGACAAAATATTTGTCCAGGCTCTGGTATAATGAGTGTGCTTCATTGGATAGCGCATCAAAAAATGTAGAGCAGGTGGTGTGGTGGGTCATGCAGAGGGGAGCATACTCTTACCAGGGGCTTAGTGGACAGGCTATCAGGCGCATGGTTGTCCCATCAATACGCTGGAAACAAGCAATTTATGAGCTATTAGTCTGCATGTTGTGCTTTTTAATGGGACGAGCTGTCATATTCGATGAAGTGGCACCCTTTGGGGTGGCGCTGTTTGCCAGCGTGATACCCAGAAAGAAAAACGCGGCTGTATATTTAGTCACGGTCATATTGGGGCTTTTAAGCCGCGGCGTGCATGCTTTCGTGCTGAAATATACATTGACAGCTTGTCTGCTTTTCGTTTACAGCCAGATTCCCTTTGTAAGGCGAAAGGAATGGAGTGTACTGCATGCCGCTTTGGCTGCAAGCTTTGCGCTTATGCTGGTAAATATCACATATGCCTATCTTCAGGGAATGCTGTTTTATGATTTGATTCTTGCTGGACTGGAAAGCATTATCGGGTTGGTCATGGTTTATGTATTCAGCCCGGTTATGGATTTACTCATTAATATAAGGTCCCGCCGCGTGCTGGCTAACCATGAAGCGATTGGCATTGCCGTTTTTCTGGCGTTGTTGACAGTGGGGTTTTGGGAGATTAGGCTTTTTGGCTTGGCTTTTCGTAACGTATTCGCAATTGTGCTGGTATTGCTGTTTGCCTATATAGGCGGTGCAGGGATGGGGGCGGCCATAGGGTGCCTTGTTGGGCTGTTTCTTTCCATGGCCACTCAACCGGCTGTTGAACTTATAGGAGTTTTCACTGTGTGCGGAATGATGGCAGGGGCTTTTAAAGATTTGGGAAGAGCCGGATCCAGCCTGGCGTTTATCTTGTCCAATGCCTTTATGACTTTTTATATCAATCGTTCAACTGTGACCATATTGCCTTTTAAAGAAATCGCTGTATCGAGCTGCATACTGCTTCTCGTTTCACGCAGGGCGATTGAATACATGAGGCAAATTTGGGATGCCGGGCTGAGCCGTATTAGAGAGGGAAACAGGTATACATCCAAACTGAAGGAGCTTACCATAAGCAGGCTGGAAGAGTTTTCACAGGTGTTTCATAATCTTGCGCAGGCATTTTCACAGATCTCTCAGTCCGATGTGATAAGGGGGAGGGAAGGTATAAACAGGATGCTAGATGTAGTGGCAAGCGAGGTGTGTACCGGGTGTACGTTTTATCGAAACTGCTGGCAACGGAATTTCTATGCCACATACAACAACATGTTTGACCTGATAAGCATAGCCGAAACCAAGGGGAACATACGAAAGGAGGACTTATCCGAAGATTTCTGTAAAGCCTGTCTTCGCGTGGACGAGGTTATAAGGGCCATGAACGAGGTTTATGAGGCCTATAGGTTTAATTACAGGTGGCAGCAAAAGATAGATGAGTGCAGGAGCCTGGTGGCGCAGCAGCTCGAAGGGGTATCCAAGGTGGTAACCCGGCTGGCGCAGGAGCTTGATATAGATATACGCTTCAAAAAGGATCTAGAAGAGGCCATACTGCTGGAGCTGGACAAAAAGGGTATACGCGTAAAAAATGTTACGGTGACAGAAAAAGCCGATGGAAGAATGGAAGTGAACATCGCCAAAAAGTCGTGTGGTGGACGAAGGGAGTGTATGCGGGTTATCGAAAAGGTTATAGGGGAAGTGTTGAGAAAACCCATGTCGTGCAAAAGTGATGAGGGCAGGATTTGCTCACAGCAAGAGTGTATCCTTAAGTTTGTTGAGGCTCAAAGGTATAAGGTGATGACCGGAATTGCCAGAAAAGCCAGGGAGTATGCCGATGTGTGCGGCGATAACTACTCATCCATTCCTATCGGTGAAGGAAAATACCTGTTGATTTTAAGCGACGGAATGGGGTCGGGCAGCAGGGCTGATGCCGAGAGCAGCATAGTGGTTTCGTTGCTGGAGAATTTTTTGGAGGCCGGATTTGACCTCAATATGACCATTCAGACCATAAATTCCGTATTGATACTCCGCTCCAGGGATGAGATATTTGCCACTGCAGACCTGTGCGTGATAGACCTGGTGACGGGAAACGCTGATTTTATCAAAATCGGAGCGGTGTCCACGTTTATCAAAAAAAAGGATGGCGTAAAGGTGATAAAGGCGCCAGCCTTGCCCATGGGGATCTTGGAGGATATTCAGGCCGAAAGCGTGAAGGAGGCACTTGAAGATGGGGACATGATTGTGATGGTGACTGATGGGGTTCTAGATAGTGTGGATGCGCAGATTAACCCAGAGGAATGGATGGTCGATGTGATTTCAAAGCTGGATAGCTGCAATCCCCAGGAGCTGGCCGACCATATAATGAATGAGGCATTAAAGCAGGCTGACGGGATTGCACGGGATGACATGACCGTGATGGTGAGCCGCATATGGAAACCGTATTTTTCTCTAAATTGCAATATTAAATGCAACACTTTTTTAAAGGAAAGTATGATATAGATATCCAAATTTTTACTGTTTAAAATGTAAAACCTTATGTTGTCAAGGAAAGGGTGGAGATTTTCGAGCGTAAG
>NZ_JAHUQD010000028.1 GCF_023838525.1 Caldicoprobacter algeriensis | reverse complement strand
TGAACCCAATGACTGGGGTGAAGTCGTAACAAGGTAGCCGTATCGGAAGGTGCGGCTGGATCACCTCCTTTCTAAGGAGCAAAGAGGGGATTGACCTGGCAAAGCCACTGTTTAGTTTTGAGGGACCAAAGATGTGGGGGTGTAGCTCAGTGGGAGAGCACCTGCCTTGCAAGCAGGGGGTCAGGAGTTCGAATCTCCTCATCTCCACCATGTTTGGTCCTAATAATTTAGATTAATGCCTAATACAAACGAGGCAAAAAATGGATTCCCTGTTATAAAAAGAGGGAATCAGATTCAGTTGATATTTTGTATGTTATGTAGTATAATATGAGATGCAGCTGAAAGGCTGCAACTCATATTAAAAATGGGCTCATAGCTCAGTCGGTTAGAGCGCACGCCTGATAAGCGTGAGGTCGGTGGTTCGAGTCCACTTGAGCCCACCAACTGCACCTTGAAAACTGCACAATGCAGAGCGGAGGCGGGTGTAGCGGTGCTGTTGAGGCACAGTGCTACAATTTCGCTGGCGGATCAAGCTAGGAAGGGCACAGGGTGGATGCCTTGGCACCAGGAGCCGAAGAAGGACGTGGCAAGCTGCGAAAAGCTGCGGTGAGCCGCAAGCAGGCGTTGACCCGCAGATTTCCGAATGGGGGAACCCACCTGGCGGTAAGGCCAGGTATCCATACCTGAACACATAGGGTATGGAGGGGAACCCGGGGAACTGAAACATCTTAGTACCCGGAGGAAAAGAAAGAAAGAATCGATTCCCTGAGTAGCGGCGAGCGAAAGGGGAGGAGCCCAAACCGCACCAGTTTATGCTGGTGTGGGGTTGAGGACCGGCCGTATATGGCACTGAAGGCTAGCCGAACCACCTGGAAAGGTGGGCCAGAGAAGGTGAGAGCCCTGTAGGCGAAAGCTGGAGGTGTTGTGGCTGGGATCCAGAGTACCACGGGACACGAGGAATCCTGTGGGAAGCGGGGAGGACCACCTCCCAAGGCTAAATACTCCCTGGTGACCGATAGTGGAGTAGTACCGTGAGGGAAAGGTGAAAAGCACCCCGGGAGGGGAGTGAAATAGTACCTGAAACCCTGTGTCTACAAGCAGTGGGAGCGCGAGATGCGCGACCGCGTACTTTTTGTAGAACGGGCCGGCGAGTTACAGTGGCATGCGAGGTTAAGGGCTTTGAAGGCCTGGAGCCGGAGGGAAACCGAGTCCGAATAGGGCGTATAAGTATGCTGCTGTAGACCCGAAACCAGGTGATCTATCCATGGGCAGGGTGAAGCGGGAGTAAGATCTCGTGGAGGCCCGAACCCACTGGTGTTGAAAAACCAGGGGATGACCTGTGGATAGGGGTGAAATGCCAATCGAACCTGGAGATAGCTGGTTCTCCCCGAAATAGCTTTAGGGCTAGCCTCAAGGGGTAAGAGCCGTGGAGGTAGAGCACTGACTGGGGTAGGGGGCCAAAAGCCTACCGAACCTTATCAAACTCCGAATGCCACGGTTTGTTCCTTGGGAGTCAGACTACGGGAGATAAGTTTCGTGGTCGAGAGGGGAACAGCCCAGATCACCGGCTAAGGTCCCAAAGTTCAGGTTAAGTGGAAAAGGATGTGGGACTGCGAAGACAACCAGGATGTTGGCTTAGAAGCAGCCATACATTTAAAGAGTGCGTAATAGCTCACTGGTCGAGCGGTTCTGCGCCGAAAATGTACGGGGCTAAAACCTGACACCGAAGCCGTGGGTTCTGCGGTAAGCAGAGCGGTAGGGGAGCATCGTATACTGGGCAGAAGCCTGACCGTAAGGCAGGGTGGACTGTATACGAGAGAGAATGCCGGCATAAGTAGCGAGAGGGTGGTGAGAATCCACCCCGTCGGAAGCCTAAGGGTTCCTGAGGAAGGTTCGTCCACTCAGGGTAAGTCGGGACCTAAGCTGAGGGCGAAAGCCGTAGGCGATGGGTAATCGGTTGAGAATCCGATACCACCTGTACCCGATTGAGAGAAGCAGGGACGCAGGAGGGCAGGCAGAGCGAGCTGGTGGTAGAGCTCGTCCAAGCGGCGAGGCAGGCAAGTGAGTGAAGTACCACTTGCCGTAGATGCTGAGCCGTTAAGGGGACCGAAGATTAAGTAGGGAAGCTGCTGAGCTCACACTGACGAGAAAAGCTGCTATCGAGGGTGCAGGTGCCCGTACCGCAAACCGACACAGGTAGGCGAGGAGAGGATCCTAAGACGAGCGGGAGAACCCTTGTCAAGGAACTCGGCAAACTGACCCCGTAACTTCGGGAGAAGGGGTGCCCACCTTGTAGGGTGGGTCGCAGAGAACAGGCCCAAGCGACTGTTTAACAAAAACACAGGTCTCTGCTAACTCGTAAGAGGAAGTATAGGGGCTGACGCCTGCCCAGTGCTGGAAGGTTAAGGGGAAGGGTTAGCGTCGGAGAGGCGTGAAGCTCTGAACCGAAGCCCCAGTGAACGGCGGCCGTAACTATAACGGTCCTAAGGTAGCGAAATTCCTTGTCGGGTAAGTTCCGACCCGCACGAAAGGCGTAACGACTTGGGCGCTGTCTCGACAAGGGACCCGGCGAAATTGTAGTACCAGTGAAGATGCTGGTTACCCGCGACTGGACGGAAAGACCCCGTAGAGCTTTACTGTAGCCTGATATTGGACTTTGGCATTGGATGTACAGGATAGGTGGGAGGCTGGGAAGCATACACGCCAGTGTATGTGGAGCCGTCGGTGGGATACCACCCTTTCAGTGCTGGGGTTCTAACTGCAGGCCGTTGAACCGGCTGCGGGACAGTGTCAGGTGGGCAGTTTGACTGGGGCGGTCACCTCCTAAAGGGTAACGGAGGTGCCCAAAGGTCCTCTCAGGATGGTTGGGAACCATCTGGTGAGTGCAAAGGCAGAAGGGGGCCTGACTGTGAGAGGGACACCTCGAGCAGGGACGAAAGTCGGGCTTAGTGATCCGGCGGTATCAAGTGGGAGAGCCGTCGCTCAACGGATAAAAGCTACCTCGGGGATAACAGGCTGATCTCCCCCAAGAGTCCACATCGACGGGGAGGTTTGGCACCTCGATGTCGGCTCGTCGCATCCTGGGGCTGGAGCAGGTCCCAAGGGTTGGGCTGTTCGCCCATTAAAGCGGCACGTGAGCTGGGTTCAGAACGTCGTGAGACAGTTCGGTCCCTATCCGTCGCGGGCGGAGGAAATTTGAGAGGAGCCGTCCCTAGTACGAGAGGACCGGGATGGACGTACCGCTGGTGAACCAGTTGTCACGCCAGTGGCACAGCTGGGTAGCTAAGTACGGAAGGGATAAACGCTGAAGGCATCTAAGCGTGAAGCCCCCCTCAAGATAAGATTTCCCATCCGGTAAGCGGAGTAAGGCCCCTTGAAGAAGACGAGGTAGATAGGTCCGGGGTGTAAGTGCAGCAATGCACTTAGCTGACGGATACTAATAGGCCGAGGGCTTGATCGAATAGCTCTGCATTGTGCGGTTTTGAGGGTGCAGCGAGCGCTTTAAGAAGGCGCGGTTAGCACCTTGAGAGAAATGAAGAGTGAAAGAGAGATTCCGGTGACAATAGCGAAGGGGAAACACCTGTATCCATTCCGAACACAGAAGTTAAGCCCTTCAGCGCCGATGGTACTAGAGGGGAGACCCTCTGGGAGAGTAGGTCGTCGCCGGGGTCTTCTTTAAAGCGTTCCTCAGTAGCTCAACGGTAGAGCACTCGGCTGTTAACCGAGGGGTTGTTGGTTCGAATCCAACCTGAGGAGCCATTTTATTTTTTGGCTTGGTTTTTTATTAGTTTACGCTGGGTTTTAAAAGAGCAAGTTTTAAACTTGTAAAGTTTATAGAACTCAACAGGTCAGGATATTTTCAAGATAGTTTAGGAAGAATAAAATAGCCTGAAGTAACAAGTCCTTCTTAGGGCTTGTTATTTTTTTATGCCTTATTTATATTTTCTTTCAGGTGAGGTTTTTGTTTCGGGCTTTTGTAAAATTATATTTACTCTGCGATTTTCACGTGTTATAATCTAGCCTAAAGATTGTGTCCATAATATGATGGAGACATGTCAGGCGGGAGGGAGTACCGGTGAACAGCATTAAAATTGCGGTTTTAGGTTTGGGAAACGTAGGCAGAGGAGTATGGGAAATACTGCATAGGCACCGGAATATGATAAAGGAATACATTGGAGTTCCCATTGAGATAAAAAAGGTTTTAGTCCGGGATGTCCAAAAGAAGCGTGATATAGATGTGCCACCTCATATGCTTACTACCAATTTTGATGATATCCTTCTTGATGAGGATATACAGATTATCGTTGAGTTGATTGGTGGGTTGTATCCCGCTTACGAATATATGAGAAAAGCCATTGAAATGGGGAAGCATGTGGTTACTGCCAACAAGGCGGTTATCGCATCTTACGGCAGGGAACTGATACAATTGGCCAACGAAAGAAATGTTCTGCTCCGGTTTGAGGGAAGCGTAGGAGGAGGAATTCCTATAATTGCAGCCCTTACCAGGAGCCTTGCTGCCAATGAAATAGAAACTGTGGTGGGTATAATAAACGGGACTACAAACTATATTCTCACCCAGATGACTAGATACGGTATGGATTTCAAAACTGCTTTGAAGCTGGCGCAGGAAAAGGGATACGCAGAAGCTGATCCTACATCGGATGTTGAAGGGGAGGATGCCGCATTTAAGCTTTCCATATTGGCGTTTATTGCCTTTGGAGTACAGGTTCCTCCGCAGGATATCCCTAGGGAAGGCATTACCCGTATTTCCGAAAAGGAAATCCAATATGCAGCACAGCTGGGTTATACCATAAAGCTTTTGGCTGCTGCCAAAAAGCACGACGGCAAGCTCGACCTGCACGTACATCCGGCACTGGTACCCAATACTCATCCTCTAGCCGCTGTCAATGACGAATTCAATGCTTTGTTCATCAAAGGTGATGCGGTAGGGGAGCTTATGATGTATGGCAAGGGAGCTGGATCACTGCCTACTGGCAGTGCCGTAGTGGGCGATATAATGGATGTAGCCTCTGCAATGATGTCAGGGCGTACAGTGCCATACACCTACAGAAATACCAGGGAAAAGTTGCACATCAACGGTGAAGGCGAAGGGGAGTATTATATTCGCCTCGAAGTTGTAGATCGGCCGGGCGTACTTGGAAAGATCTCGACAGTTTTAGGGAATTATGGTGTAAGTATTGCTTCGGTGGTTCAGCGAGGTAGAGGCGAGCGGGTTGTGCCGTTGGTTTTAATTACCCACAAGGTGGACAGGAAGCGACTTAACCTTGCACTGGAGGAAATAAAGAAGTTTGATGTGGTAGAAGAGGTGGCCAGCATTTTACGGGTAGAGAGCCATTCAAGTTGAAACGCAGAGAGGAGCGAAAACGCTTTAAAATGGATATAAACAATGCTCCTTTAGTGAAAGCTCTTATGGAGTATGTAAAGCAGGGTACGATTCGGTTTCATATGCCGGGGCATAAGGGTGGCAAGGCTTTTCCAAAGGAATTTTTAGATAACCTGGCGGCTGGGGATGTAACCGAGATACCTGGTATGGACAACCTCTACTGTCCTGCCGGCGTGATTGCTCAGGCTCAAATGTTGGCGGCTAAAGCATTCGGTGCTCACCATACTTTTTTCATGGTAAATGGCTCAACGGCAGGGATTCAGGCCATGATAATGGCTGCCTGTAAGCCTGGTGATAAGCTCATTGTACCCAGAAACAGCCACAGGTCGGTGTGGGCGGCTATGATACTGGCCGATGTCAAGCCTGTATATATCCAACCTCGATACGACCAGGAAAACTTTATGGCCACTCAGATATTGGTACAGGATGTGCAAAGGGCTTTGGATGAGAACCCCGATGCTGTGGGAGTGCTGGTGGTACACCCAAATTATTACGGCATGTGCAGCCATTTGAAGCAGATAGAGAGGGTTGTGCACGGTAGGGGAAAGCTGTTACTGGTGGATGAGGCCCATGGTGCCCATTTTATCTTTCATCCTGATCTGCCTCCCTCGGCCGGTGAGCTGGGAGCCGATATGTGGGTACAAAGCGCTCATAAGACGCTACCTGCTTTAACACAGGCGGCATATCTTCATGTAAAGGGGCCGCGGGTCGATGCCAAGCGAGTAGCTCAGGTTATAGCCATGCTACAGACCAGCAGCCCTTCCTATTTGATAATGGCCTCACTTGATTGGGCCCGGGCTCTTATGGAAGCTGAAGGTAAGGCTCTAATTGAGAGGTTGATGCAGGAAATCCATTATGCAAAGGCGCGGCTGCGGAGCCATATAGGGCTTTTAACTATAAACGATTATGATAAGGGTGAAGAGGTAGAGGCGCTGGACCCTACGCGGCTGGTACTGGATGTCCGCCCGCTTGGGATTACAGGCTATCGGGCTGAGAAGCTTTTGAGAGAGGCCGGTGTGCAAGTTGAAATGAGCGACATATACCGCCTAGTGCTTATATGCAGCGTGGCTGATGACAGAGCGACTTTTAAAGCTTTGGTTGAAAGGCTGACAAACCTGATAGAGAAGCTGCCAGGACATAGGCTTGGCCCACGTGCCGAGTATAATAAGATGTCAATTTCCCAGGAAATACCACAGCAAATGATGTCGCCGAGAGAAGCTTTTTATAGTATAATAGAAAATATACCTATAAGAGAGAGCGTAGGTAGGATATGTGCAGGGATTATAGGCGCTTATCCACCAGGTGTTCCTCGTTTTTGTCCCGGTGAGTTAATAGATAAAGAAGGCATAGATGAGCTTTTGAATATACAGCGATACGGAGGCACTCTTTTTGGGCTTGTGAAAAATAGTCTAGTTCCAGTGGTCAGTGAATAGCATGAGGAGAGAAGATGGATATGGCAGGTATTTTTATCACTTTTGAAGGACCGGATGGGGCAGGAAAAACGACGCAGGTTAAGCTTTTGGAGCGGCATTTGCGGCAAAAAGGCTATGACGTGCTGGTGACCCGTGAGCCAGGCGGGACGCCTGTAGGAGAGGAAATACGCAAGATTCTGCTCAACCGCAGCTATAAAGATATGGATGCCGTAACCGAGATGTATTTGTATGCAGCATCCCGTGCCCAGCATGTAAGGCGAGTTATAAAACCCGCACTTGATGAGGGAAAGATGGTATTGTGCGACAGATTTGTCGATTCCAGCGTAGCCTACCAGGGATTTGGAAGGGGGCTGGGTATGGATGTGGTAGAGGCGGTAAACAGATATGCGCTTGGGGGCATTGTCCCTGATTTGACGCTTTTTTTGAATATTCGGCCGGAGGATGCTTTAGCAAGAGGCCGCATAAGGTCAGAAGAGCTGGATCGACTGGAAAGCGAAGAGTTGGAATTTCACCGCCGTGTGTATCAGGGTTTTCTTGTTTTACAGAAAAAGTATACGGAGCGCATCAAAGAGGTGGATGCTTCAAGGAGCGTTGACGAAGTTTTTGAGCAGGTTCGAAGGTTAGTAGAATATTTGCTATCATGTAAAAAATAGGATATAATATAGTTAATCCAAATCAAAAGGGGGGGTGAGCAGTGAAGCTCATAATTGCCGTGGTGCAGGATGAGGATGCCCAGAAGCTGATCTCTACCTTGATGAATGAAGGGTTTGGGGTCACCAAGCTGGCTACCACAGGTGGTTTTTTGAGGGCTGGGAACACCACTTTGCTAATCGGTACCGAGAAAGAGAGGGTCCCGTTGGCGCTGTCGCTTATTGAAAAGGTATGCAAGAGTAGGAAGCAGATAGCCACTTCGCCTTCACCTGTGGCAGGTACGACAGGGGTGTATGTGCCCTATCCCATTGAAGTGACAGTGGGTGGAGCCACCGTTTTTGTCCTGGATGTGGAGGAGTTTAAGAAAATTTAACTTGGAAAATGACGTTTCAGGGAGATAAAGGTAGTTATGAGGATAAGAGATGCTGTGGTCAGAGACAAGGAGATGGGTTTGAACAGCTTGAGGAAAGAGGTTTATCCGGATGAAGTACACAGCAAGAGTTTCAGCGGAGTAATGCGCGATACTCAAGAAAGGCTGATGGAGCAAGAGCTGTTGCTGCTTATGGAAGAGATCAAGTTACAAGAGGAAAAGCTGATCAAGCATCTTACTCTTGCTGAGGTTATTCGCTACAGGAAGCTGGTGTCGAGGTTTTTGTCCACGGTTGTGAACAATATGTACCAATTCACAAAACATGACTACTTCAATAGTCAGGGCAGGCATGAAGTATACGCTGTGGTAAACAGAGTCAATCAAAAATTAGAGGAGCTAGTGAAGCAAGTGCTTCACTCAGACAGGGATAAGCTTAAGATATTGTCTCTGGTAGATGATATTCGAGGACTGCTGATAGACTTATTCTATTGAAGGGTTTGGATGGACCATGAACTTTTCAGACGTAATAGGCCAATCCTTTGTAGTCAAGAGGTTAAAACAGATCATTGAGAGCCAGCGGATAGGCCATGCTTATCTGTTTGTTGGCTCGAAAGGAATAGGTAAAAAGACCATAGCCAATATATTTGCTCGCGGTATCATGTGCAAATCACAAGGACATAGGCCTTGTGATTTGTGCCGTTCATGCAGGCAATTCAATTCGGGGAATCATCCCGACGTATATCGGGTTCAAAAAGGGGATAAATCCAGCATAGGCGTGGAGCAAATAAGGAACGTGCTGGAGGACATACACCTTAAACCCTATGAGTCCAGCCGCAAGGTTTATATAATCGAGGATGCTCACGCTATGACTGTACAGGCTCAGAATGCTTTTTTGAAGACGCTGGAAGAGCCTCCTTTTTTTGCCACTATTATTTTGCTTGCAGAGAAGTCCAGTGAGCTACTGCCTACTATATTGTCGCGCTGTCAGGTATTCCGCATGCAAAGGCTTACCAGAGAAGAGGTATGTACTATCATAATTAGCCACTTTGATATGCCCAGGGAAAGGGCTATGCTGTTTGCTGGGCTTTCTGGTGGGATTCCAGGTAAAGGATTGCAGCTGGCAGGCTCACAGGAGTTCAATCAGATGAGAAGTGATGTTTTTAAATTTTTGGAGGAAATTTTTGATTATAACGACATAGATAAGATGACCCAGTGGGAACTTTTTAACCAGTATAAGGACAGGATTGATGAAATATTGGATATGTTGGTTATATGGTTTAGAGATATACTGTCATATAAGGAGACCGGCGATTCTGCGCTGGTTATCAACATAGATAAACTGCCTGTGATAGAGAAGCAGGCCTCCTTATTTACAATTAGGCGTATAAGGAGTATCATTGAAAGTATAGAACGCACTCGAAGGATGCTTAAAGGAAATGCCAACTATCAGTTGACCATAGAGAATTTGCTGCTCAACATGTAAGGAGGTGGTTTTTATACAGACAGTAGTAGGGGTCAGATTCAAAAGAGCAGGCAAGATATATTACTTTGACCCCAATGACATAGAGCTTAAACCTGGAGACCACGTGATAGTGGAGACTGCCCGTGGGATAGAATATGGCGAGATAGTGGTACCACCAAAGCAAGTTCCAGAGGAGGACATAGTTCCCCCTCTTAAAAAAGTCATTAGAAAGGCTACCGAAGAGGATGAGCAGAAAGTAAAAGAAAACAAGGAGAAGGAAAATAAAGCTTTTGAGATATGTCTGAGGGAGATTGTCAAGCACAACCTTCCCATGAAGCTGGTAGGCGTAGAGTACACATTTGATAATAACAAACTTATATTCTATTTTACCGCTGAGGGAAGGGTAGATTTCCGTGAGCTGGTGAGGGATTTGGCAGCCATATTTAGAACCAGGATTGAGCTCAGGCAGATTGGCGTGCGCGATGAAGCCAAGATGATAGGAGGACTGGGCCCCTGTGGCAGAAATATGTGCTGTTGTACTTTCCTGGGGGATTTTCAGCCTGTATCCATTAGAATGGCAAAGGAACAGAAACTATCGCTTAATCCGGCCAAAATATCGGGCGTGTGTGGACGACTCATGTGTTGCCTGAAATTTGAACAAGATTTTTATGAGGATGTATTAAGGCGCATGCCGAAGGTAAACAAGGAAGTATTAACGCCTGATGGCAAAGGCATTGTGGTGGATGTAAATGTACTATTTGAGAAAGTCAAGGTAAAGTTGGTTCAGGAGGATGGTACTGTAGAGGTCAAAGAATATTCTCCCGATGAGGTGGAGTTGGTAGACAAGGACCAAGGCGAAGAGGCCCTAAAAGAGGCAGATGAGATGCAAGATGGTTTAAATGAGATGGATGAAGAGATAAGATCATTGATAGATGAATACGATGAATGAAAAAAAGATTGCAATTTTGGATATTGGTGATAGAATAAAAGAGGTGTTTTTTGTGGGGTTTCAATGTAAGGAGGTGAGGATAGATGGCGTACAAGATTACTGAGGAATGCATTGCATGCGGTGCCTGTCAGTCCGAGTGTCCGGTGGATGCCATCTCCGAGGGTGATGACATCTACGTCATAGATCCGGATGCTTGCATAGAGTGTGGCGCATGCGCCGATGTTTGTCCTGTGGGCGCTCCTCAACAGGAGTAAGTAAGAATACGCGATGAAAAAGAACCTGATCGTTTCAGATTGGGTTCTTTTTTATTGCAATAAATTTTACCTGCTGGCAGGAATTTGACACTTTATGCCGAATATTTATCTATATAGTGGGTGTGTAGAGGCATAAAACTATAAACTTCTGGGAGTGATGTAGCTGTGTGTCGTAGAATCTTGACGCTGTTGGTTGGACTAGCTGTAGGAATTTTCTTTGTAGGGACCATACCTGTGGCCCAGGGGGATACTGATTATAGCATTGTTCGCGTGCGGTTGGCTTCCATGGGGAATCCTGTCAATGTAAAGGTTAAAGTAAATGGGAACTATAGCATATCCGAAAATAAGGATATCTATCTTGAGAGGAACAAGGAGTACGAGATAGGTATACAAGATGGTAAGCTGATCTTCAAAGATGGAAATGCCGTTTACACACTGGGTAATAGGTTTACTTTTAAACAGCACAAGGGCGGAGATTCTGATGTTCTGAGTGTGCTTAATCCTTCGTATGGGTGGACAAATTACAAGGGCGATATGGTGGTAAGCCTGGAGGGAGGGTATATCAGGCTTACCAACTATGTGTATTTAGAGACGTACTTGTATGGCGTGTTGCCATACGAGATGAGCAATAAATGGCCTTTAGAAGCTCTCAAGGCTCAGGCTGTAGCTGCCCGTACATATGTTGTTCGCTGTAAAAAAAATACTTGGGCAGCCTATGACGTGGTTGATACCCAGGCCGACCAGGTATATAAAGGGTATAATCCCAATTATGGGAATTGCAAAAGGGCAGTAGATGAGACCGCAAAAATGGTGCTGAAATATAATGGGGATTTCGTGCCAACCTTTTATTCGTCCAGCAACGGAGGTTGGATAGAGGCTGGATATGAGGTTTTTTCAAGTGTGCCAAAAGGATTTAAGCCGCTTTCTGCTAAAGAGGATCCATATGATCCTAAAAGTCAATGGAGTTTTGTCATTCATAAAACGCAAATTGATATAGGAGGTAATGACCCCGCCAACCCCAATAGCTGGTGGAATTCTGTAATCGAAAAGGATATTGGTAGCTATAATAAAAGTTTTATAGAAAAATTGAGGGAAGAAATTAAGAAGAATACAGGCGCCTGGGATGTCAAAATTGTGAGCATTGATGAAATGCGGTTCGAGGAAGAGGAGACTGAAGGTAAGAGAAAAAAAGAGGCTTATTTTAAGCTTTTCTTTTACATGAAAGATGGAAACGGTTATGTTATGGATGATCAAGGCAAGATAAAGCTCAATATTGCAGAAATCAAAATGCTGACTAAGGATATGCGCTCTGCTGTAGGTACCAGTATAATGAAGAGTTCGTACATAACAGGCCTTGAATTGCAAAATATTGAAGTTCCTGGACAAGAATACTATGTCATTACCGGCCGGGGATTTGGCCACGGCGTTGGTATGAGCCAGTGGGGAGCTAAAACAATGGCTGAGCAAGGAGCCAAATACACAGATATTTTAAATTTCTACTATCCCGGTGCCGTTATAGAAGCTCTCAATATTTCACCACCTGTTCTTTCGGATATGCCGTCAAGAGGTGATGATAGGCAAGATTTCCAGCCGCCCAGCGGTGGCAGTGGCCAGCAGCCTTCCGATGGTGGTACAAATGGGGGTGGGAATGAACAACCCCAGCCTGTATATGGCATTGTAAAGGTGACCACTTCGCTGAATGTCAGGCAGGGGCCGGGTACCCAATACAAGCGCATTGGAGGATTGGGGCCCAATGTCCGCGTACAAATATTGCGACAGGTAGGGGATTGGTACGAGATAAAAGTGGGCAATCTGCAGGGATATATCCACAGCGACTATATTGTGCTAGAAGGGGGGCAGCAGCCGCCAGGTTCCTCCTCTGGAGGCAATCAGGGACAACAGCCGCCAGTTGATCCGCCTGTGCCACCAAGCAACGAGAGAAAATATGCTGTTGTAACTGCTAGTGCGTTGAATGTGCGCAGCGGTCCCAGCACGAGAAATCACAAGATAGGAATGGTGGTTAAAGGAAATAAGCTGACTGTGCTGGAGAAAGCCGGGGAATGGTATAAGATAGAATACAATGGCCTTACAGGGTATATACACGGTGATTATATAAAGCTGGAGAGCGCCAGCGCTCAACCCCCAAGTGGAGACAGCATCCGACCTCCCAGCACTAATAACGGTAATGTGATAGCTCAAGGGACGGTAACAGCTAGCATGCTTAACGTTCGTTCAGGAGCAGGGACAGGCTTTAGGGCAATTGGAAAACTTGCCAGGAATGCAAAGGTGGATATTTTGGAGAAGGTGGGAGCCTGGTACAAGATTAAATACGGCGATACGATTGGATACGTGCATGGGGATTATATAAGGCTGGGCTCCAGCGATACAGGCTCTAGAGGGGGACAGCCGGCTTCCGTCGGAATTGTTGCCGCAAGCGGGTTAAATGTGCGGTCTGGGCCGGGGACAAACTACGGCAAAATTGGATTTTTGTATCGCAACAGCCAGGTAACCATTTTAGGCCAGACTGGCGTATGGTATAAAATAAAATTTGGCGGTACAACAGGATATGTGCATAGCGCTTATGTGAAGGTTTCAAATGCTGTACCTTCGCGCGGAGAGGATGATAGGAGCTTGCCAAGTACAGCCGTAGTGACGGCCACATGGCTCAATGTCAGAACGGGCCCGGGGCCCAACTATACCAGGATTGGAGCTATAAAGATGAATTCGCGAGTGACCATTCTCCAAAAGGTGGGTTCTTGGTATAAGATTAGTTATGGGACGTTGACCGGGTACGTTTCCGGAGACTATCTCAAATTTTAAGGAAGCAATTATAGTTTTAAAAGAAAAGCGTGGGAGTTAAACCCACGCTTTATTTTTTATTTGTGGTATTTATTATTAAACGGTTTGCTCACTTTGGCCTTTGTTTTAACTTGTGCCATTTATAAGCGTTAAAAATTCTATAAAATTGAATAAATGTTTTAATCAATAGGCCATCTAAAGGCCTTTATTGCTGAGTGTCGATGTTGTCATTGCCAGTATCCTCGCCATTTACGCTGTCCCCATAGATGAAATCGTGGAGGAAGGCTTTGTTCTTTTCTATATCAGGTACCAGCACGGCCATGCCGTTGATCCGCTGAGATGTAAACGTACCGTCGACTGGTATCCTGTATTGTATTATGTCCTTGTTCTTAAATCCTAAGACTGAGATTCCTAAGCTCAAAATTTCCGTCTTTGGCAGGTTGGTCTCCACATAAGGCAGTATGGTGCTCACCAAGCCGGGCAGTTTTAAAGGGTTAATGGTTTTTACCTTTTTAAATAATTCTACTAGTACCCGTCTTTGCCTTTCAGTTCTCTCAAAATCGGCATTTCCCGCTTTTCGCACGCGAGCATATGCTACCGCTTGCCTGCCGTTTAAAGTTTGTAGGCCGGGCTCTGTGAGCATAGGGACAGGCCTGGTGTTTTTGTTTAGACTGTTGAGCTCTGCTATGCAGGAATTAATATAAGGGATCTCCTGCTTTTTGACATCTACAGTTATACCGCCTACCTGGTCAATGATCCTTTCTAGGCCAAAAAAGTCCACCGTAACATAATAGCGTATATCCAGGTCGAAGTTGGTGTTTACCGTTTTGATGGCAAGGGTAGGGCCGCCAAAGATGTAAGCCGTATTTATCCTGTTTTTATTTCTGCCGGGGATGGGCACGTACATATCGCGCATCAGGGAGGTGAGTTTAATGAGCTGGTTTTTCTTGTCGATGGTTGCAATCATTATCGTATCGGAACGCGATATGTTGTTTTCGGCCCTTGAGTCCAGTCCAAACAGAAGTATATTGGTTACCCCGGTTTCGCTTGTCTTGGGAGCTGTTTCAGAGATCCCCAAATCTTCAGAGGTCAATTTTTCTGGAGGGGTTGAAGAATCTGAAGAATTTGATGAATCCGAAGAATTTACTAGAGAATTATTTCCAATTTGATCCAGTAATATATAAATATAAGTTGCTGAGGCTATTAGAAATATGAGCAGTATTGATAATATAGTTATGAAGAACTTTTTCATCATATACGAGCACAGGAGATTCCATCTTTTTCAAGATGGATAGGAATGCGCTCTTCCCCCCTTTCTAACATTAACGTCTTCGTCCTCTCTATAAATCTTAACTTGCTATGTTTTGCACTATCGTGTATCTTCTCCCCTGAAAGACTTCTTACAACAAAACACCCATTGCTCCTTAAACCCGCTATTATTTCAACCTTGCCTTTGATATTACATACACCATAAGCGGTAAGCCTCCTTGCGGAGTTAGGTGCTAATTGCCAATGTTAGACAGGCTTGTCAGGTACAGGTTAATGTCCCTACCCCTCAGGACTGTTTAAACCTGCACGCAGAGACCGGAGCTTGAGCAGCACCTCGGGGTTTTATGACCTGTCTAACGTAGCCCCGTCAGCTTTATGCTGGTGGCTGAGGCTAGTCAACTAGGGCTTGTTACCAAACCCCCGCTTCTATAAGCGGTGGGTAGTTGACCCAAATACCCCCTGAGCTTATTGTATAGCATCTAACATTATTCTACAAATTATTTTGTAAGTCAATATAGGATTGTGAAATTTTAAAATTTGTTAAAAAAGCTACACACATTGTAAATGAAATTGTAAATAAATGCGTTAACGTGTGAATACTTAAAAATATAAGAATATTATGTCGTATTATCTTAATATAAAGATAATATAATGTTTTAAATTGAAAGATGAGGGTATTAATAAGATAAAAACAAGGGGGAATGCCGGTGGGAGACTTGGCCTTTATTTTTATGGTCTTTGTTGAAGGAGTAGCCTCTTTTCTATCTCCCTGCGTTTTACCGCTTATTCCAGTATACCTGGCTTATTTGACAGGGCAGAGTGTCGATAGTCTGCTACAGGGAGCCTCCAGGGTTTATCGTACTGTGGTGTTAAACGCTTTTTTATTTGTAATAGGTTTTTCTTTTGTATTTATCAGCATGGGTACTGTGGCAAGCTCCTTTGGAAAGTTTTTAGTGGAGCACCGGGATGTTATACGAAAGATAAGTGGAGCGTTAATCGTGTTTTTTGGTCTGTCCCATACGGGACTCATCCCTATTCCCTTTTTAAATTACGAGAAAAGATTTAAGGTCAACATTAATAGCCCGGGGCTTATTACTTCTATAATCATGGGTATGGGCTTTGGTTTTGGATGGACGCCCTGCGTGGGCCCAATGCTTGCTTCGGTGCTCGTTATGGCCAGCCAGGCCCGTACTGTTGCTGAGGGGATGGGACTATTGGCCGTATACAGTCTAGGGCTGGGTTTGCCCTTTATGGTGTTGGCAGCGGGTATAAGAGTGCTGTGGAATCCCATTAGAAAGCTATACAGGTATATGGATGCAATACGGTGGGTAAGTGGAGGGCTCCTCATTATTACAGGGTTATTGATATTTTTCAATAGATTGGCCTTTTTAGGCGCATAACAGAAAATCATTTATGAAAGGATGATTTGGTACCCATGAGCAGAATTATGAAAATCTTTACTCTTTTGCTGGTGCTCGGGCTGTTTGTAAGTGGATGTGCTGTATCCAAAGATGTTCCACAGGAGAAGCCCCAAGACCAAACGGCTAAATCCAACGGCGAGAACGCTGCCAATCCTTCCCAGGATGAGGATGCGGCCTCACCCCAGGATATCCTAAAAAACAGATATTATTTCCTTGAGGTCAACAAGCCCATGGAAGACTTTGAGGCTGAAGATTTAAACGGAAACAAAGTCAAGCTGTCGGATTATAAGGGTAAAATCATATTTCTCAATTTTTGGGCTACCTGGTGTCCGCCCTGCCGGACCGAGATGCCTCATATGGAGGAATTTTATGCAAAATACAAAGACGAAGATGTCGTCGTTTTGGCAGTCAGCTCCACTTCTGTGGAGCTTAGGGGTGGGACCGACGATAAAGCTGCGGAGAAGAAGGTCAGGGATTTTATTCAGGAGTATGGCTATACTTTTCCTGTACTTCTGGACAGGGATGACGAGGCTTGGAAAATCTATTACCAAACCGGAGTGCCTGCTAATTATATTATTGACAAGGAAGGGATAGTTCGCTATCTTAAGGTGGGAGCCTTTTCAGGCCAACAAGAGATGGAGCTTGCAGTTGAGGCAATTAGGGCAATGGGAGAGTAATTTGCACAACTTTGTATGAAAATTTAAGGGGCGATGTTTTTTGTCAGCTACAGGTACTCTCTATATCTGTGCAACGCCAATAGGGAATTTGGAGGATATAACCTTAAGAGCGCTCCGTATTCTTAGTGAAGTGGATTATATCGTCGCTGAGGATACCAGGCACACCCTTAAGCTTTTGAACCACTATGGAATTTCAAAGCCGCTTATAAGCTACCATGAACACAATCAGAGGGAGCGAGGCCAAAGAATAATCGAACTGCTTATGCAGGGATATAACGTAGCTCTGGTATCCGATTCGGGTATGCCGGGAATATCGGACCCGGGAATACCGCTGATTGGTCTGGCGAGGCAGAATGGTATACCCGTTACGGTATTGCCTGGTCCCACGGCGTCTATTGCAGCATTGGTGCTGTCCGGGATGGATACCAGCCGTTTTGTGTTTGAAGGGTTTCTACCGCGAGAGAAAAAGGACAGGGAAGCAAGGCTGGAAGAGTTAAAGCGCGAGCAGCGCACCGTCATTCTGTACGAAGCGCCGCACAGGCTGGTTACTACGCTAAAGGATATGCTTGACAAGCTGGGCAACAGAAAGGTTGCGGTGGTACGGGAACTGACAAAGGTGCACGAAGAGGTCATTATTTTAAACCTTGAGCAAATGCTGGAGCATTTTAAGGAACATCCTCCTAAAGGGGAAATAGTGCTCATTTTGGAGGGATGTACGCATCAAGATATACAGGACAACAACACGTGGAATATTTCTATAGAGGAGCACATAAGGCAATATATGGCCCAAGGTTTTGACAAAAAGGAGGCTGTAAAGCAGGTGGCTAAAGTTCGCGGTTTACCGAAAAGCGAGGTTTATAAGCATTCTATAGATATTTGAATAATTTTCTTTGATTTATGGCGGAGTTTATGTGAAATTTTGTTTACAATAGAGAAAAAAGACAGTGCCTGGGGGGTGAGACATTACTCGGACAGTTTGCGCAGCTCAGCCAGGCACTCTTTGCATATGTTCTTGCCTTTGTAAGTCTGTATATCCTTCGCATTGTCGCAGAATATACACGCGGGCTCATACTTCTTTAATATGATGTGTTCATCGTCTACGTAAATCTCCAAAGCATCTTTCTTGTCGATACCCAGAGTCCTACGCAGCTCAATGGGAATTACAACTCTTCCCAATTCATCTACTTTTCTTACAATGCCCGTGGATTTCACGTTGTCCCCTCCTCCCTTAACAAAATTCGACACCAATCACGTAATTTATATTACCAATAATACCAATAAAAGTCAATAGGCTGTTTGTAAAAAAATATGAAAAATATAATTAATTTATGCATGTGTTCTATTGTTGAAAGCAATATCATATGCATAAAGAAAAAGGTTGCTGAAAAGGTGAGGCCTATGGTCAATATCGTATGGATACTGTTGATATTAATTGGGCTGGTAGTTGCTGCATTTAATGGAAAGATAGAGGCGGTCACACAGGCGGCTCTGGACAATGCTAAATATGCGGTGGAATTATGTTTTGGATTGATAGGTATCTACGCGTTATGGTTGGGACTTATGAGGGTAGCCGAAGAGGCAGGGCTGGTCAAGAGGGTCTCCCGAAAAATGCAGGGTGTAATGCGGTTTTTATTTGCTGATATACCGGCCAGGCATCATGCTATAGGGGCTATAACCATGAACATAATCGCCAATATGCTGGGGCTGGGCAATGCAGCTACTCCTTTGGGGATAAAGGCTATGAAAGAGCTGCAGGAATTAAATCCCCATAAGGACAGGGCAACCGATGCCATGTGCATGTTTTTGGTTATAAACACCTCGTCTGTACAGCTAATTCCTGCTACGGTGGTGGCCCTGCGCAGTACGGCCGGCTCTAGCAATCCAACGGAGATTATTGGCACCGCATTTATAGCCACCGTCTGTTCAACAGCCGCGGGAATTATAGCCGCCAAGATATTACAGAGGTATTACTAAAGCGAGGGTGTAAATAATATGGCAGACATCATAGATATAATATCTTCTTTTGCAATCCCCGCCTTTATCTTTGTTGTATTAGTATATGGGCTTTTAAACGGCGTAAACGTATATGATTCGTTTGTTGAAGGGGCAAAAGAGGGGTTTGTCACCGCGGTTAAGGTGTTACCTTATATGGTCGCTATGTTTGTCGCAATCAGCATATTCAGAGCCTCTGGGGCCATGGATATCCTTGTAAGCCTTATGAGCCCTGTTACTGAGTTTTTGGGCGTTCCAGCGCAGATACTCCCCCTCGTAATCATGCGTCCTATGTCGGGCATTGCTTCAACGGGGATATTGGCTGAGCTGTTTAAGGTTTATGGGCCCGATTCGTTTATCGGTCGCGTGGCCTCTACAGTTATGGGCTCTACTGAGACCATATTTTATACCCTGTCAATTTACTTTGGGGCTGTTGGCATAAAAAGGATTCGATATACCCTATGGGCTGCTTTGCTGGGCGACATGGTGGGACTTATCGCATCTGTTGTGGTCTGTAGCATAGTATTCGGCAGATGATGTCGATTTAAGCTTTATGAAATTGCCTGAATTAAAGTTGACAAATGGGGTGTTTTGGCCTTAAAATCAATTCATGAGGTCGCATTATAATCTAGTTTTGATCGGAGGGCATCAAGGGTTATCATGAAGATAGACGTTTACGCATTGCCGAGCAATGTACAGGAAAAAGAGCTTAAAGAGCGCGTGGCTGTCGTCATTGACGTACTTCGCGCCAGCAGCACAATCATTACTGCTTTACATAATGGCTGCAGAGAAGTCATTCCGCTGATTGATATTGAAGAAGCTATAAACTTATCGAAAAATTATGAGAGAGGTGCTTTCCTCTTAGGCGGGGAAAGAAACGCCCAGAAGATAGAGGGGTTCGACCTTTCAAATTCTCCATATGAGTATACCCGCGATGTGGTGAAGGGACGTACTGTACTTATAACTACCACCAACGGTACAAGAGCCATAAGGAAAGCCAGTGAGGCAAAGGAAGTCATCATTGGGGGATTTTTAAACGTCGGAGCCGTAACTC
Source organism: Caldicoprobacter algeriensis (assembly GCF_023838525.1). Taxonomy (GTDB): domain Bacteria; phylum Bacillota; class Clostridia; order Caldicoprobacterales; family Caldicoprobacteraceae; genus Caldicoprobacter; species Caldicoprobacter algeriensis. The sequence goes on along the minus strand of NZ_JAHUQD010000028.1, from coordinate 4,657 downwards.
GATATATTGGACAAAGGGATGAGGACGTGGCCTTCATATGCGCAGGTACTGAAGGAAAGTTTTCGCTGGATGATATCTTGGCCGTAGGTGCAATGCTTGATGCGCTTCAAAATATGGGAAAACCCCTGGAGATGGATGATTTGGGCTTGGTGTGCCTGCAAATGTATTCTAGCCATAAGCAAGACCTCAGAAAAGTGCTGGAGCGTACATACCATTACAGAAATTTAGTGAGGGCGGGTTTTGAGTCCGATGTGGACTACTGTATTCAGCTAAACCTGTTGCCCACCATCCCAGTGTACCGTGAAGGGGTCATAAGGGTTTTAGAAACGGCGTGAGGGCGTTTCAGAGGGCTTTAAGGGATTTTGGTGTTGAAGAGGGCCTGGAATATTAAAAGGGCTATGCTGATTTGAGCATAGCCCTTTTAATATTGTACCTCACTGTTTGTCTTGAATTTTTCAATATTTATTTAAGATCTCAAGCAGTATGTTCTTTGCTTTGAGTATGTCTTCCTTCTGCTTAGGGCCTGATATTTCTCTCTCTATGATCAATGGCCCTTTGTAGTTATGCTTTATAAGGCTGTCTATCAATAGCGGGAAGTTGACCAGCCCTTCCCCTACCGGCGTTTCTTTGCCCAGGTGCTTGCCGTCGGTCGGATACCTGCCGTCTTTTACGTGTACACCCCTTATGAGGCCTTTGAATATGTCCACGGCGTCTACCGGGTTGGCCTTGCCGTAAAGCAGCAAATTGGCTGGGTCAAGGTTTATCCCCAGGTTGTCCAGGCCCACATCCTCTATCGTCCGAACCAGGGTAATGGGGGTCTCTTGCCCTGTTTCAAAGTTAAAGTAGATGTCGAGGCTCTTGCAGTAGGAGGCCACTTCCCTCACTGCAATCACGGTTTCGCGGTACTCCGTTGTGGATGGGTTTTCGGGGATGAATCCTACGTGGGTGACAATATCGTTTACCCCGAGCATTTTTGCAAAATCCGCTCCACGCTTCAAGGCTTCCATCCTAACCTGTATTCCTTTGGTACCAGTCCCAGAGTGGAGGGGCCGTCAATGAAGTTCCATGCCTTGGGGCCCGGCCATCCCACCCAGACGCTGGCTATCTTTACCTTATATCCCACAATCTCCTTTAATTTGTTTGCATTTTCTTCCGTCAGTATATCGGTATTCCATGCATTTACCTGACATGTATCAAGGCCCAGCTCCTCTAGCTCTTGTATCCCATTTTGAAGCAATTTTTCTAGGGATATAATGACCCCTATATCCAGGTAGTACATTATTTCCACTCCCTTATTTAGAATAGGCCAACTCATAAAGCCTTAACAAAGTCATAAAGCACGATGTGAACCACTCCATCTTATAGAGAATGGAGACTTCTTGTAACTACTATAGGTTAAATCTTACAGTGACTGATTTGCTAATTTACAGCTCGACAAATTTGCCGCCGTTGTCGGCTGATTCTATTTCGGCTCGGGCGATGCGTATGGTTTCCATGGTGCTATATGGCGAGGCCACATCGATGGGGGTATCGTTGATCAGCGCGTTTATAAAGTACTTTATCTCGCGATAGTATCCGTTTTCCTTCGGCAGGTCGGGCGTGAAGGATTTGCCATCGTTGGGATTGACCTTGAGAATGCCTTTTTCGTATACCACGTTGCCCTTTTCAAAGTTTACTCTGTACAGCATGCTAAAGCCATACTCGCCGTTTAATACCCAGTCGTCTTCAGCCGTTATCACCTTGCCGTCCTCATAGATGTATCGAGTAGACACGATGTCATACCCGCTGCCTGGGATGACGTTCTTGGCTATTGTGGAAACTGCCTTGGGCGTACCAAACAGCCAGTTTATCATGTCTACGTCATGGATGTGCTGGTCCAGAATTGCTCCCCCGCTCTTATCCTTCTGTAGCAGCCAGTTCTGATATGACCACTTCGGAGTCCCGCCACCGCGGAAGAAATAGCCACCCAACACCTTTCCAAACCTGTTGGTCTCCACGCACTCTTTTAGGTATTCATACTCTGGCCAGAAACGCAGGCATTGAGCGATCATAAGCTTCCTGTTGTTTTTCTCGGCGGCCTCTATCATGGCCTTGCATTCATCCACGGTGAGAGCCATGGGCTTCTCGCACAGCACATGCATGCCCCTGTTAAGGGCCTTTATGGCTGCTTCGGCGTGCAGGTAGGTGGGCAGCGTGATATCCACATAATCCAGATCTTCATTTTCCAGCATTTCGTCTATGTCTGTATACAGGTTGTATTTTGAAAAATCATACTTCTTATTGCCTACATCGATGTTGCCAGGCAAGAATTTGTTTTCGAATTTGTCCTTGTCTATATCGCATATGGCCACCAGCTTGACCGGAAAACCTTCAGCTTCAAGCCTTATATAGTTATCCAAATGGCCTCTACCCATAAAGCCTATGCCTATAAGTCCTACCTTCACCATATGTATCTCCCCCTTTTTGTTTTTATCTTCCTAAAATCCTGTCCATAGATTTGGATGTATTGTATATTATCTGATTGGTATAGTGGGTATAATTCGGTATCATCTCGGCGGTGACGTAATCGTCGTAGCCTACTTCTTTGAAGGCCTGCATTACCTCAGGGAAGTTTACGTCTCCGGCCAGCAGGTCCACAAATCCTTCCAGGGTGCCAACCTTTCTTCTGAAATCCTTGAAGTGCACTTTCTTGATGCGTTTGCCCAGGATCCTTATCCAGTGTTCGGGGTATCCCGTGTATATGACGTTGCCCACATCCAGATAAACCCCTACGTATGGGCTGTTGATCTTGTCAATGAAGTCCCTCATCTCCAAAGGGGACAGCAGGAATTTGTTCCACACGTTTTCTAGGCATATGCTGACTTTGGTGGCCTCTGCCTCTTCTTTAAGCTGCATAAAGGCTTCCAGCGTGCGCTCATAGGCTACGTCGTATTGTACCACTTCGCTGTCGGGCGAAAGCCCTGCTACCATACCCGGTACCACCAGAATACCGTCTGTTCCAAGCAGAGCTGCCGTCTCAAGCTGTTTTTTCACTATGTCCTTGGATTTTTGCCTGATTTTGGGGTCCGAGCTGGTGACGGGATATGCCCAGTATAGGCCGGTTGCCAGGCTGGCTATTTCGATGCCGGTGTCCTCGGCCATCTTTTTGATCCGTAAGATATCCTTTTCGCTGCTGTTTAAACTGACCTCGCCCTGCTCGTCCAGGCTGAGCTCGATACCATCAAACCCCGCATCTTTAGCCATGGCCATGCATTCGGCTACCGTCATACCCCTTTTAAACGACCAGATGTTTATACCCTTTTTCATATTACCCTTGACCTCCCTCTTTTATTGATTTGATGACAGGAATTTGTTAAAATTTATATAGACTATGAAAATCGATTTCTGTATGGCTTAAATGCTTTCTACGTCTTTGATTATATATCGAAACGGGTTCTTTTTCTTTGCATAAAAAGACTCTTTTTTTATAATATCGGACACTCTTGCTCAGAAAGGGGAATACGTTGCCTTGTCTGTGAATAGAAGGGTAGAGTACCCCAAAATACCCCTGGACAGCGTTATAGAGATAAACGAGATCGTGAGCCTGTTTTATTTTGAGTACGCAAAGGATTTTGTGTTTCAGGGGGAAAGCCATGATTTCTGGGAGTTTCTCTATGTGGATAAGGGCCAGGTCGAGGTCATGGCCGATACTGAAGGGTATCAGCTGCAGCAGGGGGAAATGATATTTCATAAGCCCAATGAGTTCCACAGCGTATGGGCAAATGGCAAGATCGCCCCCAACCTCATAGTAGCGTCATTTGTGTGCAACAGCCCTGCCATGAAGTTTTTTGAGAACAAGATACTGAAGGCAGGGGAAGAGGAGAAGAACATACTTGCCAATCTGATAAGGGAGCGCACCCATTGTTTTAATAAGAGGCTCAATGAATTCATCACGGTCAAGGACAAGAGGCCGGATGAGCCGTTTGGTGCACAGCAGCTTATAAAGATATATCTGGAGCTGCTGCTCATAACGCTTATAAGGAACAATACGGCCATAAAGAAGCAGGAGCGTATTTCCTCCTTAACCAGGCGCCGAGCAGAGGATGACCTGGTAAATCGCATGATATGCTTTATGAAGCAGAACATCGAAAAAAATCTTACTGTGGATGACTTTTGTAAGGAGTTTTCCCTCAGCCATACCAGGATAAAGAGCCTGTTTAAGGATAGGATGCAGACGGGCATTATACAGTATTTCAGGCGGATGAAGATTGAAAGGGCCAAAGAGCTTATAAGGGAGGAAAACTACAACTTTTCTGAGATAGCCGAAAGGCTGGGTTTCAGTTCGGTCCATTATTTTTCCCATGTCTTTAAGAAAATCACTGATATGACCCCATCAGAATATGCCGTGTCGGTCAAATCCAAGGCAGAGCTGCCAAAGGAGTAAGGGTTATCCTGCAAAGCACAACCATCGGTTGCTCAAATGCTCAAACCTTCAAGGGTCATGAATTCTAACAGGAGTCGATAAAAGATGCGAAATTTCTGCTTGCTGGGCAGAAGTTTCGCAAATTAATAAATAAAAATGGCGTAATCCTTTGATATTTAGAGGTTTAGAAAGGATAATACTCGAAATATGTAAATTCCGATTTTTACTGGAAAAAATTTAGGGTTAAAAAATGGG
>NZ_JAHUQD010000027.1 GCF_023838525.1 Caldicoprobacter algeriensis | reverse complement strand
CTTACGCTCGAAAATCTCCACCCTTTCCTTGACAACATAAGGTTTTACATTTTAAACAGTAAAAATTTGGATATCTATATCATACTTTCCTTTAAAAAAGTGTTGCATTTAATATTGCAATTTAGAAAAATAACACTCGTATCAAAAAACTATTGCATTCTATCAAAAATTTTTGTATACTACTTTTAGTACCTGGTATTAATATTAGCTAATGAACCTAGATTATATCCATGGTATATTTCGAGGTGATTTACGGGTGGCGCGGTTGAACCTACCCAAAAAGGCCAGGCAAAGGGCGCTGCTGGAGCGCCTTAAGGCTGATCCGTTTTTAACTGACGAGGAGCTTAGCGATATCTTTCACGTAAGCGTACAGACCATTCGGCTGGATAGGCTTGAGCTGGGGATACCCGAGCTCCGCGAGAGGATCAAAAACGTTGCCGAGCGGAATTACGAAAAGATTCGCGCCATCGGTGGTCAGGAGATCGTGGGGGAGCTGATTGAACTAGAGCTGGGCAAAAGCGGCATTTCGATATTAACCCCGACTGAGGATATGGTATTTCAAAGGACCAAAATAGTGCGCGGACATTACATCTATGCCCAGGCCGAGTCTTTGGCTATTGCGGTGATCGATGCCAAAGTGGCTTTGATAGGGGTGGCCAACATAAAATACAAGACTCCGGTTTATCTGGGCGACAAGCTGGTGGCCAAAGCGGAAGTGGTGAGGCGCAGAGGTAACAAATATTTCGTGTGGGTAAAGACAAAGGTAAACCATCAAGAAGCCTTCAGAGGGAAATTTATACTGGTTTCAATGGACGATGAGCAATAGGAGTAGGAGGGTTTGTTTATGAACATAATCGTGGATGCCATGGGGGGAGACAACGCTCCAGGGGAGATTGTACAGGGGTGTATCGATGCGGCGCGTGAATACGGTATTTCTCTCACCCTTGTGGGGAAAGAGGATGTCGTATGGGAGGAATTAAAAAAGCGGAATGCGCCGGAAGGCAAATTTACAGTGGTTCATGCCTCGGAAGTCGTCGAGGCCGATGATGCTCCGGTGGCCGCTATAAGGGCGAAGAAGGATTCGTCTATGGTAAAGGGCTTTGAGTTGCTCAAACAGGACCCCAAAGCCGTGTTCCTATCGGCCGGGAACACGGGGGCTTTGATGGCAGGTGGGCTCCTTAAAGTTGGCAGGATAAAAGGGATTGATCGGCCCGCCCTTGCGCCAATGATACCCAATTTGAAGAGAGGTACCCTGCTCATAGATGCGGGGGCCAATGCCGAGTGCAAGCCTCAAAACCTTGTACAGTTTGCCGTAATGGGTTCCATATATATGGAAAAAGTGATGGGTTATAAAAATCCGACGGTAGGGCTGGTCAACATAGGGCAAGAGGAAACCAAAGGCAATGAGCTGACCAAAGAGGCTTATAGGCTGCTTAAGGCCGAGAAGTCAATCAATTTTGTTGGCAATGTCGAGCCTAGGGATATGCTGGAAGGCGTGGTGGATGTGCTGGTATGCGACGGGTTTGTGGGCAACGTCATATTGAAGCTTACCGAAGGCGTGGCCCTGGGCCTGTTTCAAATGCTGAAGGAAGAGCTCACAAAAAACGCCGTGACAAAGATGGGGGCCCTGCTGCTCAAACCCGGGTTTAAGAGGATCAAAAAGAGAATGGATTATGCCGAGCATGGCGGTGCTCCTCTTCTGGGTGTAAGAGGCGGGATTATAAAGGCTCATGGCAGCTCGGATGCAAGGGCAATTAAGAATGCGGTGCGCCAGGCCATGCTGTTCATTCAAAACAACGTGCTGGAGACCATTACCGATTACGTGAGATCGTCTGAGGAGGTCTAGTATGGCAAAGTTATTTCATGGCGGCATAATCGCCACTGGAAGTTATGTGCCAGAAAAGGTCATAACTAATCATGACCTGGAAAAGATAGTTGACACCTCTGATGAATGGATTGTAACCAGGACCGGTATTCGGGAGAGGCGCATTGCCGATAAGGATACTGCTACATCTGACTTGGCTACCATAGCTGCACAGAGGGCTCTTGAGAGAGCACATCTCACAGCGCAGGATATCGACATGATCATAGTTGCAACCGTTACCCCTGACATGCATTTCCCATCAACTGCCTGCCTGGTTCAAAAAAATATAGGCGCAGTGAATGCTTCGGCGTTTGACCTGGAAGCTGCATGTTCGGGCTTTTTATACGGAATAGTTGTGGCCAACCAGTTCATAGCCACCGGGCTTTATCGCAATGTGATGGTGATCGGTGCCGAGTGCTTGAGCAAGTTTATCAACTGGAAGGACCGCAACACCTGCGTCCTTTTCGGGGATGGCGCAGGGGCGGTTATAGTGAGCCGGGTGGAGGAGGGGTACGGCTTTCTCTCGCAGATTCTGGGAGCGGACGGCACGGGCGCTAGCCTACTTACCCTTGAGGCGGGAGGTTCAAGGCGGCCGGCTTCTTTTGAGACCGTCGAAAAGCAGCTGCATTACATCCACATGGAGGGGAGCGAGGTTTTCAAGTTTGCCGTGCGCATCATGGCCTCCATGGCTGAAGAGGCTGTGAAGAGAGCCGGCCTCACCAAAGAAGAAGTGGATTTCTTGATTCCCCACCAGGCCAATATAAGGATTATAGAGGCGGCGAGAAAGCGGCTCGAGCTTCCTGAGGATAAGGTATACGTCAACCTGGACCGTTACGGCAACATGTCGGCGGCTTCCATACCTGTGGCGCTGGATGAGGCGGTACGGTTGGGGCTTGTTAAAAAGGGTGACAACATAGTCATGGTAGGGTTTGGCGGCGGCCTTACCTGGGCTGCGTGTGCCATGAGATGGGCGGTCTAAAGCCCCGTGGAACTGTTCTGAATTGAGTTGGCCAAGTTGCCGTGTTGTTTTTTAACAGGCCTATAGCGGTGGAAGCTACAACGAATGATGCAAAGTAGTTGATAAAAATGGTTGAGGAAATCTGTAGTTGAGATTTTAATGGGCGTTAATATATAAATAGTTAACATGAAGATTGTGGCATATAAGAAAGAGGAGGTTTCATATGAAAAATAAAATTGCCTTTGTATTTCCCGGTCAGGGAGCCCAGTATGTGGGCATGGGCAGGGAGCTGTATGACAACTACCATGAGCTCAAGGAACTGTTTGAAAAGGCCGATGAGATACTGGGCAGGAATATTACCAGCATATGCTTCGAAGGCCCCGAAGACGAGCTCAAGAAGACAGAGAATACCCAGCCGGCAATACTCCTGGTGAGCGTGGCTGCCATGATGGTACTTGAAAAACACGGCATTTATCCTGATATGGTTGCCGGGCTGAGCCTGGGCGAATACGGAGCTTTGGTGGCGGCAAACTCCATCTCATTTGAAGATGCGCTCCCACTGGTAATGAAGAGAGGGCAGTTCATGCAACAAGCGGTTCCTTTGGGCGAAGGTATGATGGCTGCCGTGCTGGGCCTTGAGCGTGAAAAAGTGGAGGAATGCTGCAGGCTTGCTTCGGATGCGGGGGTTGTGGAGCCGGCAAACTATAATTGCCCTGGCCAGATCGTGATATCAGGCCATGTAGCTGCTGTGGAGAAGGCCTGTACCATAGCCAAGGAGATGGGCGCAAAGCGAACGGTACCGTTAGCTGTCAGCGCGCCATTCCATTGCTCACTGCTCAAGCCGGCAGGGGAAGCCCTAGAAAAAGAGCTTGACAAGATACACATCAAAGACCCCGAGATTCCGGTGGTGTCCAATGTGGAGGCCCTCCCGGTGCGGGATGCGGCGCACATACGGAAGCTACTGGTGCAGCAGGTCAGCAGCCCTGTACGCTGGGAGGACAGCATCCGATACATGATACAGCAGGGGATTGAGGTGTTCGTTGAGGTAGGGCCAGGTAAAGTTCTCACCGGCTTTTTGAAGAAGATATCCAGCCAGGTAAAGGGATACAATGTGGAGGACTTAAAGTCGCTTGACAGCACTTTAAAAGAACTGGGAGGGACGATGTGATGGAGCTGGAAGGCAGAACGGCTCTTGTAACCGGAGCTTCACGGGGCATAGGCAGGGCGATTGCCATATACCTGGCCGAGCTGGGGGCACAGGTGGCTGTCAACTATTCAAGCTCCGAGCAGCGCGCAATTGAAGTGGTTGAGGCTATAAAAGAGAAAGGTGGCAGGGCTATTGCGGTGAAGGCCGATGTGTCAAATCCACAGGAAGTAGAGGCTATGTTTGAGAAGGTTCTGAATGAGTTCGGGGATTTGCACATATTGGTCAACAATGCCGGGATCACCCGCGATGCGCTGCTCATCAGGATGAAACAGGAGGACTGGGATGCCGTGCTGGATACCAACCTGAAAGGGGTGTACAATTGCTCTAAAGCCGCGGCTAAGATTATGATAAAAAAGAGAAGGGGCAAGATAATAAACATATCCTCTGTGGTGGGCGTGGCGGGTAATGCAGGGCAGTCCAATTATGCTGCGGCCAAAGCAGGAGTTATAGGCTTTTCAAAGGCAATAGCGCGGGAGCTGGCGCCGCGCAACATACAGGTAAACGTCGTGGCGCCAGGGTTTATAAAAACCGATATGACCGCCGCGCTGCCGGAGTCTATAAGGCAGGAGATGCTCAAGCAAATACCTTTGGGAAGATACGGCGATCCCATGGATGTGGCCTATGTGGTAGGGTTTTTGGCATCCGATAAGAGTCAGTATATTACGGGGCAGGTAATACATGTTGACGGTGGAATGATAATGTAATATGATTGGTATTAAAAGCAATCATAGTATGAATGGTTCGAGTAATGTCATTGTCTGCAGTAAACAATTGGTAAAAGCACAGATTGAACTGCCAGTGGTTATAGCTGTGGATGCTGGAAGGATGGCAGAAAGTTCAAGCATTGAAGGGAGGTGAAAAGGATGATTTTTGAAAAGGTGAGGGACATAATTGTAGAGCAACTGGGAGTTGATCCTGAGGAGGTCACTTTGGACTCCAAGTTTATCGATGACCTCGGGGCCGATTCTCTGGACATCGTAGAGCTCATCATGGCTCTAGAAGAAGAGTTTGATATGGAGATTCCTGACGAGGATGCCGAAAAGATCTCCACGGTAGGGGATGTGGTGGAGTACATCAAGGCTCATTCAAAAGAGTAGCAATTAAGCGGGTTCCCCTCTTTGTGGGGAACCCCAATTTAATATCTGACGCCTCATCTGGACTCATTATTTTTATAATAAACCTCCTTGGAATTATGTGATGGGTTATCGAAAACATTCAAGTTTGGAGCCAACTTAATTTCTTGTAAAGGGATATGAGCCAAAGCTTTTAATTAATAGACCAATTTGACTTTTGCGAGATTTCAGGAGGTGTGTGTGTGAAAAGGGTTGTAGTAACCGGTTTGGGAGTTATTTCCCCGGTTGGCAATACGGTGGAGGATTTCTGGACGGCTCTCTGCAATGGACAGAGCGGAGTTGACAGGATTGCAGAATTTGACGTGAGCGAGTTTCCGACGCAGATAGCTGCCACTGTAAAGGGCTTTAAGCCGGAAGATTATATGGATAAAAAAGAAGCTAAGCGTATGGATAGATTTACCCAGTTTGCGGTGGCGGCCGCTTTTATGGCCATCCAGGATGCTCAGCTCAATTTAGATAAAATCGATAAGGAGCGGTTTGGGATTATACTGGGTACCGGCATTGGGGGCATTCAGACCCTGGAAGAACAGTTCGGGGTGATGATGCAAAAAGGGCCGGGTAGAATAAGCCCGTTCCTGGTGCCTATGATGATAGCCAATATGGCGGCTGGCCAGCTGGCAATTATGGTAGGAGCCAAGGGCATTAACTGCACGGTGGTAACCGCGTGTGCTTCGGGTACCCACGCCATCGGCGAGGCCTTCAACGCCATACGCCATGGCCAGGCCGATGTTGTGATCACAGGAGGAAGCGAAGCCCCTATTACCAAAATTGCTTTGGCCGGTTTCTGTTCGATGAAGGCGCTGTCCACCAGAAACGACGATCCAAAGGCTGCCTGTCGTCCTTTTGACAGGGATAGAGACGGGTTTGTGATGGGCGAGGGTGCAGGTATACTGATTTTGGAGAGCCTGGAGCACGCATTGAGAAGGGGGGCCAAGGTTTTGGCTGAGGTGGTGGGATACGGCTCCACCGATGATGCATATCATATAACGGCACCGGCGCCGGAAGGCGAAGGGGCTGCCAGGGCTATGAAGCTGACGCTGGATAGCGCCGGGGTATCACCCGAAGAAGTGAGCTATATAAATGCCCATGGTACTTCAACGCCTTACAATGACAAGTTTGAGACTATGGCCATAAAGCGGGTGTTTGGCCAGCATGCTTATAAGCTGGCCGTAAGCTCCACCAAATCCATGACCGGCCATCTTCTGGGAGCAGCGGGCGGTGTGGAAGCCGTGGCGCTGGTAAAATCTATCGTAGAGCAGTTTGTTCCGCCAACCATCAACTATACCTCTCCTGATCCCGATTGCGATTTGGACTATGTGCCCAACCAGGGACGACCATGGGAGATCGAATATGCCATGTCCAATTCATTTGGCTTTGGCGGGCACAACGCCTGCATCTTGATGAAGAGATATCGAGGATAGCTCAAGCTAAAATAGATTTCCATTCACCCATAGAATAGAGCCTTCTGGCTCTATTTTTTTGCTTGACAAACTCTGCATTGACAATATAATCTAGCATAGGAACCGGCTGGTTTTTATTTGACATTGAAAGGAGAAGGGTATGTTATCCGAGAATAGGGAACGCCAGTTGAGGGAGTTTGAAAGTGTCCTGGGATATAGGTTTGAAAATATAGAGCTACTCAACATTGCATTGACCCACAGCTCATATGCCAATGAGCAAGGAGGGGGAGTGAAGCACAACGAAAGGCTTGAGTTCCTTGGCGATTCGGTATTGAACTTGGTGATAAGCGAGTATTTGTACAGGAATCTTCCCGAGCTTCCGGAAGGCAGCCTGACGAAGATAAAGGCATTTGTGGTGTCGGAGGTGTGCCTGGCTGAAGCCGCCAGGCGCATTGATTTGGGGCAGCAACTGCTGCTTGGAAAGGGAGAAGAACATACGGGAGGACGAAACAGGGATTCCATACTGGCAGACGCCTTTGAATCTACGATAGCCGCGATTTTTTTGGATGGAGGATTGGATCGAGCTAGGGAATTTGTGTTGAAAAGCTTATCAGGGTTTGTTTCAGATGCTGTAAGCGGTAAGGGGCTCAGGGATTACAAGACCGACCTACAGGAGATTCTGCAGAGTCAATCCGATGAGGCCATCGAGTACAGGATTGTGGGAGATTTAGGTCCTGACCACCAGAAGATATTCATTGCGAGGGTGTATCACGGCGATAAACTGCTGGGAGAAGGTATAGGCAGGAGCAAGAAGGAAGCCGAGCAGCACGCTGCCCAAAAAGCCTTGGAAGACATGGGAAAGTAAAGAGGTGTGAGGTTTTGTACCTGAAACGTTTAGAGATATATGGATTTAAATCTTTTGCCGACAGGGTGTGCATAGAATTTGACAAGGGCATAACCGCCATCGTGGGTCCAAATGGCAGCGGTAAGAGCAACATAGCTGATGCCATACGCTGGGTTCTGGGTGAGCAAAGTGCAAAATCCTTGCGCGGCGGCAGGATGGAGGACGTCATATTTTCGGGGTCTCACACCAGGAAGCCCCTGGGTTTTGCAGAAGTAACCCTTGTGCTGGACAATTCGGATGGCGTGCTGCCCACGGAGTACTCTGAGGTGTCGATAACCCGCCGCGTTTTTCGTTCGGGCGAGAGCGAGTATTATATAAATCGTACGCCATGCCGTTTAAAGGACATAGTTGAACTGTTTGTGGATACCGGCATAGGCAAAGAGGGGTATTCCATAATAGGCCAGGGCAGAGTTGAGGAGATCCTCAGCATGCAGGCCGAAAACCGGCGCGGCATCTTCGAGGAAGCTGCCGGCATAATGAAGTACAAGCTGCGCAAGGAAGAGGCACAAAGGAAGCTTGAGAAGACAGAGGAAAACATAGTTCGCATAGAAGACATACTTGCCGAGCTGCGCCAGCAGCTGGAGCCTCTAGAGGTCCAGAGCCGAGTTGCGCAGCAGTATTTGAAGCTGCGAGAACGGCTCAAGTTTCTAGAGATCAACAGGTTCATTCACCAGTATGACAGGTATATGGCCAGGATAAACGAACTTGATACCCAGATTCAGCTGCTGGATAACGACATAGCTTCTCACAGGCAGCGGCTGGAGCAGGCGGAGAAGGAAAGGCTGATGCTGCAGCAAGAGATGGAAAGAGCGCAAAAGGAGATAGAGCAGCTGGTGAACCAGCGGTATGCCCTTATTCAGGAGGTTGAAAAGGTCAAAAACCACATTCGGTTGCTGGAGGAAAGGATAGGCCAGTATGAGAAGGACAACGAGAGGCTTCAGGCCGAGGTAGAGGAACAGGGCCTCTATATAACCCGCAGCGTTTGCGAAAAGGATGCCTGCATTAAGCAGCTTGTAGATTTGGAAAGGACCATTGAGGAGAAAAAGCGTTATCTTGAGACATTGACTTCAGAGCTGACGCATCTTCAGGAAGAGCTGCTTTCGAAACAGCAGCAGCTGGATGTTCGACGCAGTGACGTTGCGCAAGTGCTGGACAGGCTAGCGGAGTGCAAAAACAGCGTCACCAGGTACCGCACCCAGAAAGAAAATCTGGAGGAGAGGTATAACAGCACGGAGCAGCTGATACGTTCCAAACTGCAGCAGAAAGACGCGCTGATGGAAAACCAACGGCGGATTAGGGAAAGGCTTGATTCCGTCGTATCAGAGAGCCATGATGTGCTTAAGCGCAGGGAAGAAGCGAAAGGGCTCATAAATAAGCTGAAGGCTGATATTGTTGAGCACCGCAACCTTCTTCAGGTACAAAAGCAAAATCTGGAAGGCATGAAATCCAGGTTTCACTTGCTGAAGGACATGGATCAGGCTTATGAAGGATTCAGCAGGAGTATACGAAAGATTTTTGAGGCCTGCAGGCGGGATAAGGCCCTGGCTGAACGGCTGTGCGGGGTAGTGGCCGACCTTATAGAAGTGCCCGAGGAGTATGAGCTGGCCATTGAAACGGCACTGGGAAGCAGCCTTCAGCACATAGTGACCGAGACCGAAGAGGATGCCCAGTACATAATAGAGTTTTTGCGAAAAAACGGGTATGGTCGCGCTACATTCCTGCCCCTGACTTCTATTCAGCCCAGAAGTTTAAACGAGCATGAAAGGGAAGCCCTTGGGCTTGATGGATGCGTAGGTATAGCCTCGCGGCTGGTGAAGTTTGACCCTAAATACTCGAGGGTGTTTGAGAATCTCCTGGGCAGGGTGGTGGTCACCGAAACGCTGACTCAGGCCATCGCCATGGCCAGAAAGTATTCCTATTCCTTCAGGATAGTGACGCTCGAGGGGGATATAATACACCCGGGTGGATCCATAACAGGGGGAAGCAGCGGCACCAGGAGCGCCGGCATATTGAGCCGAAAAAGGGAGATAGCCGAGCTCAAGGAAGCCATTGAGCGGGAAGAAGCCAGCATAGTTGATGGGCAAAACAGGCTGGGTATGCTCGAGCAGCAGTATGCTGAGCTAGAGAAGCAGCTAGGCCAGCTGGATGAAGGGGCTCATCGGCTGGAGCTGGCAAAAACCGCGGAAGAAGAGAGGCTACAGCATACAACTGCCGAGGCCTTGAAGCTGGAGCAAGAGGTGGCGCGGCTGGAAGAAGAGCGCAAGGGGCTGGGGGATGAGTTAAAGCGCATTCAGGCCTTCATTGAGGACAGGCTGAATGAAATTGAGCAGCTGGAAAATCAGAGCGCAGATGTTCGCACTGCCATCCAAGCCATGGAATCCAGCCTCAAGGGGCTTATGAAGGACAAAGAAGAGCTTGAAAAGCGCATCGCGGATACGCGGCTTGATTTAACTGCGCTTGAGCTTAATGCGGAAAACTTAAGGCAGCGTATAGGCCAAATTGAAACCGATGTGGCTCACAGGCAAGAGAACATTGCAAAAAAGCGGGAGTTGATGGAGAACAACCGGCAGCAGATGGCGCGATGCCAGGAAGAAGTGCAGGAGCACTCGGCAGCGCTTGTGCGCCTCAAAGGGGATATAGAACGGTTAAGCGATGTGTTGAAGCAGAGGGAAAGCGAAAAGGAAGAGCGTTCCAAGCGGATGGAAGGCCTGCACAGCGATATAAAACAGCTTTCTGGCGTTGTTGAGGAGATAGTAGACAAAAAGCATCGGTTTGAGGTGCAGAGGTCCAGGCTCGAGGCAGAGCTGGAAAACCTTCAAAACAACATATGGGATGAATACGGCATCACTTATAGCGGTGCCCTTGCCTATCTGGACAAGGACTTTAAACTGAATAATATAAACCAGGAGATTCAAAATATTAAGGAAAATATACAGGTCCTTGGCCAGGTAAATGTAAGCGCTATCGATGAATACAAGCGCATAAAAGAGCGGTACGAGTTTCTGGAATCGCAGAGGCGCGATTTGGTCGAGGCAAAGCGCAACCTGAACAATATCATACAGGACGTAACCAGGGTGATGGAACAGAAGTTCCGTGAAGAGTTTGAGCTGATAAATGAGCAATTCCAGCAGGTGTTTTCCCAGCTGTTTGGAGGAGGGGTGGCTGAGCTGGTGCTGGAGGACCAGGCGGATGTCCTGGGGTGCGGCATAGACATCATAGCCCAGCCTCCCGGCAAAAAGCTGCAGAGCCTGTCGTTGCTTTCGGGTGGAGAAAAGGCATTGACGGCCATTGCCATACTTTTTGCTATATTGAAGAGGAAGCCCACACCGTTTTGCGTGCTGGATGAGATTGAAACCGCTTTGGATGAAGCTAATCTGGTCAACCTGGGGCGGTTTATAAAGGAGTTTTCCCGCGATACCCAGTTCATCATAATCACTCACAGGAGGCCTACCATGGAAGTAGCCGATGCCCTGTATGGCATAGCCATGGAGGAAAAAGGGGTGTCCAAGCTGGTTTCTGTGCGGCTTGATAAAGCCAGCTGATGCTTTACTGCACAAGATATCAAAAGGGGAGTTGGCGTTATGGAGAGGAAAGGTTTTTTCGGCAGGTTAAAAGAGGGGCTGAGCAAGACGCGAAAGAACATAACCGAGAAGATGGACCAGCTGTTTAAATACCACAATGAGGTGGACGATGAGCTGCTTGATGAGCTGGAAGAGCTGCTCATACTCGCAGACGTGGGCGTGAGCACCACCACAAAGCTGATGGATAAGATTCGAGAGCGCGTCAAAGCGGAAAGAATAAGGGAGGCCCAGAAAGTACGGCATGTCTTAAAAGAAGAGATTATAGCAATACTGGGCGAGCAGGAGGAGTTCAATCCGCGTTATCCTGCGGTTTTCCTGGTAGTGGGCGTCAATGGAGTGGGGAAAACCACTACCATCGGCAAGCTTGCTCATATGTATCAAAAACAGGGCAAGAGGGTGCTCATGGCAGCGGGAGATACCTTCCGTGCTGCTGCCATCGAGCAGCTTGAAATCTGGGCAAACCGCGTGGGCTGCCAGATCGTGCGCCATACCGAAGGTTCCGATGCTGCTGCCGTGGTGTTTGACGCCGTACAGGCTGCAAAATCCAGGGGTATTGACGTGCTGATATGCGATACTGCAGGAAGGCTGCACACCAAGAAGAACTTAATGAACGAGCTTGAGAAGATAAACAGGATCATTGACCGGGAGTACCCCGAGGCCCACAAGGAGGTATTTCTGGTGTTGGATGCCACCACCGGCCAAAACGCCGTCTCCCAGGCCAAAATGTTTAAAGAGAAGGTGGACGTGACGGGGATTATACTCACCAAGCTGGATGGGACGGCAAAGGGTGGTATCATAATAGCCATCAAGTCTGAACTGGGTATCCCCATAAGGTTCATAGGCGTGGGTGAAGGGCTGGACGACCTGCAGCGCTTCGATGCGCAAGCCTTTGTGGATGCTTTGTTTGACGAGGTTTAAAGTTTACTGCTAAATCTCTGCTTGTGAATTTAGTATATAAATCTCATGTTTGTGAGTCTGATTGGCCATTTTTCTGGAAGTTTGAAACTTTTAACTAAAAAGTACTTGTTTTATGTAGTGAATTGGGGTATAATATTTCGCTGTAAAGCAAAAATACTTTACAGCGGGTGGATATATGGAAAAATTAGCCGAGATAGCCCTGCTGCTGGACATTTATGGAGGGCTGTTGACCCCTAGGCAAAGAGATGTGCTTGACCTCTATTACAATTATGACCTCTCTTTGGCCGAGATTGCTGAAATGCATAATATAAGCAGGCAGGGCGTCTATGACCTGATTAAAAGAGGAGAGCAGGCGCTGTACGCGCTCGATAAAAAATTAAACTATTACAGGCGATGGACGGCGTTTGAAGACGGAATAAATGACGTTATACAGGAGCTGGAGCGCATATGCAAGCTGCCGGATGAGAGCTTTGCAGAGTCGCCTGGCGAGATAAAGCAAAGGCTGATGAACATCAGGCAAAGGCTGATGGATCTGGGTGATACATGGATTGGGAGGTTAGAACATGGCGTTTGAGGGGCTGACGGGAAAGCTGCAGGCGGCGCTAAAGAAGCTGACAGGCAAAGGAAAGCTGAGCGAAAAAGACGTTAAGGAGGCCATGCGCGAGGTAAGGTTGGCGCTTCTCGAGGCCGATGTAAACTTTGTTGTGGTAAAGGACCTTGTGAAGAAGATTACCGAAAGGGCTGTTGGCCAGGAGATAATGCAGAGCTTGACTCCGGGGCAGCAGGTCATAAAGATAGTGAACGAAGAGCTGACAGCATTGATGGGGGGCACTCAAAGCAAGGTCAATATGGCGCCCAACCCTCCCACCGTGATAATGATGGTGGGACTGCAGGGGTCCGGTAAGACCACAACCGCTGGCAAGCTGGCGGGTTATTTCAAAAAACAGGGGAAAAATCCCATGCTGGTGGCTTGCGATATATATCGGCCTGCGGCCATCAAGCAGCTGCAGGTAGTGGGCCAAAAGGTTGGAGTGCCGGTATTTGAGCGTGGCCAGAAGGACCCGGTACAGATTGCCAGCGAGGCACTGGAGTTTGCCAGAAAGGAACAGAGGGACATCGTAATAATAGATACTGCAGGAAGGCTTCACATAAATGAAGAGCTCATGGAGGAGCTCTCAAAGCTCAAGTCTCAGGTTAAGCCCCATGAAATACTTCTTGTGGTCGATGCCATGACGGGACAGGATGCTGTAAACGTGGCCAAAAGCTTTGATGAGAGGCTGGGCCTGGATGGGGTCATACTGACCAAGCTGGATGGAGACACCCGTGGCGGTGCCGCTCTGTCCATAAAGGCCGTTACAGGCAAGCCCATCAAATTCATCGGAACCGGTGAAAAGCTGGAGGACCTGGAGCCTTTCCATCCTGATCGTATGGCGTCGCGCATTCTCGGAATGGGGGATATACTCACCCTGATAGAGAAGGCCCAGGCATCCATCGATGAGAAAAAGGCTCAGGAGCTTGAGAGAAAGCTCAGAGAGCAGCAGTTCACCTTGGAAGACTTTCTGGACCAGCTTCAACAGCTTAAAAATATGGGTTCTCTGACTGATATCATAGGGATGCTGCCTGGGGTTGACGTGCAAAAGCTGTCGGCTGCCGGTGCGCTGAACGAAAAGGAGCTGGTCAAGGCCGAAGCCATAATCCAGTCCATGACTCCTGAAGAGAGGCGTAATCCGTCTATCATCAACGCCAGCCGCAAGAAGCGTATTGCCGCGGGCAGTGGTACCACCATACAGGATGTGAACAGGTTGCTCAAATCCTTCGAGCAGTTCAGGAAGATGATGAAGCAGGTGTCCAGCATAGAGAAGGCCATGAAGCGAGGAAGGTTCAGGTTCCCGTTTCTATGATATAGTAAGCTACCTGTGAGCTTTTACGTGTGAACTGTTATAAGGAAATCTTAATCATGAAATGGAGTTTCCCATTATACATTATAATCGAAAGCGTCCAGCTGCTTGCAAAAGATGCAGGTGGCTGGTGGCAATATAGAACCTTTAAGCTGCAGGAAACGGAGGTGAGATTGTGGCAGTAAAGATAAGGCTTAAGAGAATGGGTGCCAAGAAAACGCCCCACTATCGAGTGGTTGTAGCCGATTCCAGATCGCCGCGGGATGGCAAATTCATAGAAGAGATTGGATATTACAATCCGCTTTCTGACCCGGAAGAGGTCAAGATCGATGTGGAAAAAGCGCAGGCCTGGTTGAAGAAAGGCGCCCAGCCCACTGATACGGTGAGAGCACTTCTGAAAAAATGTGGAGTACTATGAAAGGTACTGCATGAGCTAGACTACCAATCTGTTGGACATAACAATATATGAAAATATCATGGAGGTGCTTGCACGATGGGAGAACTGGTAAAATTCATTGCCCAATCTCTGGTAGATAATCCTGATCAGGTGAGCGTAAACGAGGTGCGCGGTGAGCAATCGATAATCATCGAGCTGAAGGTTGCTCCTGAGGATATGGGCAAGGTGATTGGCAAGCAGGGGCGTATTGCCAAAGCCATTCGCACCATAGTAAAGGCCGCTGCTGTGAAAGAGGGAAAGAAAGTCATAGTTGAGATCATATAATTGCCCGGTTTAGGGCAGGAGGTTTTTTTAAATAATGTCTTTGCGCAGGTACCTTTCCGTCGGGTATGTGTCAAAGCCCCAGGGTATCAAAGGCGAGGTAAAGGTGGAGCCGCTCACCGATGACATGTATAGGTTCGATGACCTGGACAAGGTGTTTTTGAAGAGAGGAGACAGGTATATACCTGTCAAAGTCCTAGGCAGGAAATATATAAAAAACTTTGTGATACTGAAGCTTGAAGGGTTTGAGGACAGGAACCAGGCTGAAACCCTTCGTGGCGAATACCTGTGGGTCTCCAGGGAGCAGGCACGGCCTCTGCCAGAGGATACTTACTACATTGCCGACATCGTTGGTTGCTGCGTTGAGACCAGTGACGGACGTTTGTTGGGGCGCATCACCGGCGTTTTGCATACCGGCAGCAACGATGTTTATGTGGTAAGGGACAAGGAAGAGGTGTTAATTCCCGCTCTAAAGAAAGTCGTGATACATGTGGATATTGAAAAGAGGAAGATAGTGGTCAATGCCGACGAGCTAGAGGGGCTGTTGCCCAATGAAGATTGATGTCCTCACACTTTTCCCTGACATGTTTATCCCCATGCTATCCAGCAGCATTATAGGAAGGGCCGTTGAAAAAGGCCTGCTTAAGGTAAATCTGTACAACATAAGGGATTTTGCCAAAAATAAGCACAAGCAAGTGGATGACTATCCCTATGGCGGAGGACACGGGATGATACTTGCGCCCCAGCCTTTATTTGATGCCCTGTATCACGTTTTGGGAAGCTGTCAGGATGGCAAGCCAAAGGTAATACTGATGTCACCGCAGGGAAAGGTACTCAATCAAGAGCTGGCTAAACAGTTGGCACAGGAGCAGCATATGGTGATCATATGCGGCCATTATGAAGGGGTGGACCAAAGGGTCATCGACAAGTTTGTCGACCTGGAGGTCTCGATAGGGGATTATGTCCTTACAGGTGGAGAGCTTCCTGCCATGGTGTTTATCGACTGCGTGGCACGGCTGATACCTGGCGTGGTTGGCAACCCGGAATCTACCCAAGATGAGTCCTTTGCCCGGGGATTGCTGGAATACCCCCAGTATACAAGGCCTTACAACTACGAGGGCTATACCGTGCCGGATGTCCTGCTGTCGGGCAACCACCAGGAGATAAGCCGTTGGAGGCTAAAGGAGAGCCTGAGGAACACCCTGAAAAAGCGGCCTGATCTGCTTGAAAAGGCTGAGTTATCGCCGTACGAGATTGAGCTGCTTAAAGAGGTAAAGCAGGAGATGGAAGGCTCCTGAAGATATGAAAAGTAGGTATTGCCAAGTAAAGCCTGTGTGCTATATAATGATTTTTATGGGTTTGCGAGGTCAGCGTATTGGCTGTGCACATAAAGTTATGCCTAGCGGAAAGGAGGTAGGAAAAGGCCATGGATATCATAAAGGCTATAGAGAGCGAACAGATTAGAAAGGATATTCCCGAGTTCAATGTAGGGGATACCGTTAGGGTGTACGTAAAGGTAGTTGAGGGGAATCGCCAGAGGCTTCAAGCTTTTGAAGGGGTTGTTATACAGAAGAAGAATGGCGGAATCCGGGAGACCTTCACCGTGCGAAGGGTTTCGTATGGTGTAGGCGTTGAGCGAACATTCCCGCTGCACTCTCCCATGATCGACCACATCGAGGTCATCAGAAAAGGTAAGGTGCGCAGGGCCAAGCTGTTCTATTTGAGGAACAGGGTGGGCAAAGCCACCAAAATCAGAGAAAAAGGCTTCTGATTCAACGACAATATGGGACTGCCAGCAGTCCCATATTGCTTTGTATGGGCTTTAGAAAGCTTGAGGGTTTTAAAAACCGGGGTACAGCGATAAAACTTCGTTTATTTTTACAAAGATATTTTCAACGATGTTTTCGACGATATTGGGCAATGGCTTCACGGAAGGAATTTGATATCTGCGATGGGTTACGAAGATATACCCTGGTAAAGCCACTTTGTTTTAAGAGGTTGATGAGAGGTGCTTCAAGAGTTTGGCCTGAGCTATGATCAGGCCAGGCCTGACCGGTCTGAAGTGAAGCCTCTCTGAAGATGGAGACCGGTGATCGGGTAGTAGGGAGTAATCCCTGTATCCGTGTAAATTTCTCTCGATAAAAGGGGAAGCCCACTTTTGTTAGAAGTGGGAAAAGGCCACACTGAATAGTGTGAAGATTAAAATTAGATAAATGTAAAAAATTAGTAATTAGAAAAGACAGGTGAACCAAATGGAGGAAGCTAAAAAAAGCGAATGGGTGGAGTGGCTGGAGTCCATCGTTACAGCCCTGCTTCTTGCATTTCTCTTGCGCATGTTTGTGTTTGACGTGGTGCTGGTGGAAGGGTCGTCGATGCACCCCACGCTGGAATCAGGCGATCGCCTTATTGTAACCAAGCTGAGCTATAAATTCAAACAGCCTCAGCGGGGAGATATTGTGGTGTTTAAAAATCCTGACAACCCCCGGGTAAACTATATAAAGAGGGTAATAGGAGTGGAAGGGGATACTGTAGAGATAAGGGATGGCAAGGTGTACGTAAACGGTGAGGCGCTGGTAGAGCCATATATTGCGGAACCGACTATGGGCGAGTATCCCAGGACCGTTGTGCCGGAGGGCACAATCTTCGTAATGGGGGACAACCGGAACTTCAGCCGCGACAGCAGGAATTCCCATGTGGGTTTTATCCCTATGCAAAACATTATTGGCAAGGCAAAGATAAGGATATGGCCTGTGTGGGCCGTTACAATATTTAAATAAAGGAGAGACAAGATGAGTCTGCACATTCACTGGTATCCCGGCCATATGAGCAAGGCCAAGCGGGTCATCCAGGAGAGCATAAAGCTGGTAGATTTGGTTATTGAGGTGCGCGATGCTCGCGTTCCAAGAAGCAGCACCAACCCCGAGTTTGTGGCGCTTTGTAAGAATAAGCAGCGCCTGATACTGCTCAACAAGAAGGATTTGGCCGACCCTACGATGACCCAGCGCTGGGTCGATTTTTTTAAGAGCCAGGGCATGTGGGTAGAGGCTGTCAACTGCCTCGATATGAACGACATAAACAAGCTTAGGAAAAGCATCATACAGTTTGCTGAGGAAAGGCGACGGATTGTGTATCAGCAGAAGGGAATCTACAAGCCCACCAGGGCGATGGTGGTGGGGATACCCAACGTAGGCAAATCCACCGTTATCAACGGCCTGGCCAAAAGCGCCAAGGCCAGGGTGGGCGACAAGCCCGGCGTGACTCGAGGAAAACAGTGGATAAGGGTCCATCCTTACGTAGAGTTTCTGGATACGCCCGGACTTTTGTGGCCCAGAGCGGAGGACCAGACCGCTATGTTGCACCTGGCATACATAGGTTCCATCAGCGACGACGTCATCGATATGGTAGAGGTAGCTGTGAGCTTTATTGATACGCTCAGAGGCCTGTATCCTCAAGCGATCCAGAAGAGGTACGGCATTAATGATATAGAAAGCATGGACGGTTATAGTGTGCTGGAAGCCATATGTCTGAACCAGAAGTGGATTCGTGCCGGGGGCAACCCCGATGTGGATAGGGGGGCCAGGCAGTTGCTTCAGGATTATCGTTCTGGCAGGCTGGGAGCGCTTACGCTTGAAACCCCGTAATTTCTACAGCCACATTCGGCGATCAAGCTTTCTGTACTGTATGGCCTCTGCCAGGTGGTGATCCTCTATATGCTTGCATCCTTCCAGGTCTGCTATGGTTCGAGCCACTTTTAGTATTCTGTCATATGCCCGTGCGCTTAAGTTAAGCGAGGTAAAAGCTTTGTGCAGCATCTTTTTTTGGCTGCTGCTCAAGACGCAGTATTTCTCCACCAACCTCGAATTCAGCTGGGCATTGTAAAATATTCCTTCGCTTCTATAGCGCTCAAGTTGGATTTGCCGCGCTCTGTTTACCCTGTCTCTTATCGACTTAGAGGTTTCAGGTGGGCGATGGCTGGTGAGCTCATCAAATGAAATGGGTGGGACCTCTATTTGAATGTCAAAGCGATCCATCAATGGCCCCGATATCCTGCTTAAGTATCGACTTATTTGCATGGGGGTGCACGTGCATTCCTTTGAGCTGTCGCCCAAAAATCCACAGGGGCAGGGATTGGCCGCGCCGATGAGGGTGAATGATGCCGGAAACACTGCGGTGCCGTTGGATCGGGATATGGTCACCTTGCCGTCTTCCAGCGGCTGTCGCAAAGCCTCCAGTACATCCCTTTTAAATTCCGGCAGCTCGTCCAAAAACAATACGCCATGGTGGGCTAAACTGATTTCGCCCGGCTTAGGGATCTTGCCCCCGCCTATCAGCGCAGCGGCCGAGATGGTATGGTGCGGTGCACGGAAAGGCCGCACCCTTATGAGCCCATCGGAGGCCTCAAGCATGCCCGCAGCGCTGTATATCTTTGTGATTTCCAAGGACTCTTCGTAGGTGAGTTCTGGCAGTATCGATGGCATCCTTCGAGCCAGCATGGTTTTACCCGAGCCAGGCGGGCCTATCATAATCACGTTGTGCCCGCCGGCTGCCGCAATTTCAAGGGCGCGCTTGGCGCCCTCTTGTCCCTTTACATCGGCAAAGTCCTCCATTGGCTGTTGCTTAAGGTCTGTGTCAAAGTTGAAAGGGCCTTGGCAGAGAATGGCGCTCTTTTCTTCTCTGAATATGGAAACCAGCTCGGCAAGCGAGCTTATGGCATATACCTCTATATCCTTTACATGGCTGGCCTCGGGCGCGTTTTGCGGCGACAGAATGACGCTATGGATGTGATTTTTTACCGATAGAAGAGCGGGCAGCACGCCGTGTATAGGCCTGATGCTTCCGTCCAGCGAAAGCTCGCCCAAAAAAACGCTGTCGGCAAGGCGGTGATAGGGAATTTGGCCGGTGGCCAGAAGTATCGATACTGCAATGGCCAGGTCGTGAGCCGGTCCTTCCTTTTTGGTGTCGGCTGGGGCTAAGTTTACGGTGATGCGCTTCATGGGAAATTCGAGGCCGCTGTTCTTTATTGCCGCTCTTACGCGCTCCTTGGACTCCTTCACTGCAGTGTCGGGCAGGCCCACTATGTCGAATGCCGGCAGACCGTTGGATATATCCACCTCGACTTCTATGATATACCCGTCTATCCCAAACAGGCCAGCGCTCTTTACCTTTGCCAGCAAGATAGGTCCTCCTTTGCTCAAAAGGCATTGATGATGTGGTTGAACTGACATGAACCATCTGGGGTTACCATCACTTCTACCACGTCGAAGCGACAGTTGACGTCTGCAATTCCCTTTTCTTTCATATAGTACTGGGCTATTTTGAGGTATTTTCTTTGCTTTTTGAAGGTCACCGATTCGGCCGGAAGCCCAAAGCTCAAGCTTCGACGGGTTTTTATTTCAACAAATACCAACGTGTCATCCTGATGTGCTATGAGGTCCATCTCACCTATAGGGCAGCGGTAGTTGTGTTCGACGATATTCAAGCCTTTCTCGTGCAGGTACTCCGCTGCCTTTTCTTCGCCCCACCTGCCAAGCTGTTTGCTATTCATCCGTGGGTCCTCCCTCTTAACAGAGAAAGTGGCTTTTATAGACTTTTGTGAACTATCAACCACCTATAGAGATGGTGGCTTCATGAGAAGTTTGGTAGTCCAACCTACCCTTATTCTCACAGGGTGATCCACACACCCACTACTGACTATCCGCTCCACAGCAGACTCGCCAGCTACTTTCCTTAAAATTTTTCTGGGTTTTGTACATTAGCCAACACTCAGGGAATATTTTATCAAATTTGGTAATTCATCTCCATCGTGCAGAAGATGGAGATGAATTGCTTTTGATAATTTAATCGGCGGGTTTTGGAATGTATTTGGTCTGTTTAGCTTTGCAATTCTTTTAGCAGAAGACCAATTATTTACCTATGAATTTTGCGCAGAAAGTCCTGCGGTGTATGGGAGACAGCCCAAACCTCTTTATGTTTTCTATGTGTTGTTTTGTGCCATAGCCTTTGTGCTTTTCAAAACCATATTGAGGATAGATATGTGCCCATCTTATCATCTCGCTGTCTCTGGTGACCTTGGCGATTATGGAAGCAGCGGCAATGGCCTGCGAACGCACGTCGCCCTTTATGAGGGGAAACTGTGGGATTGAACAGTTTTTGAGCTCAAGGGCATCTATCAGCAGACAATCAGGCTTGGGATGACAGCTGGCTATTGCCTGCTCCATGGCCTTACGCGCAGCGTTGAGTATGTTGATCCTGTCTATCTCTTCTGGCTCCACGCGGCCTATACCCACCGCGATGGCCTTTGACATTATTACGTCATATAGCCGTTCGCGTTTGGCGGGTGAAAGCCTCTTGGAATCCCTGATGACGGGGGAAGAACCCACTATGCCTTCGATGAGCGTCCCTTTTGGTAGAATCACGCAGGCAGCCACTACAGGGCCGGCCAGCGGCCCTCGGCCCACCTCGTCAACGCCTCCTATCAAGTTGTATCCCATATCCCAGAATTTGATATCTTCAAACAATATGCCTGTTTTTGTGCTTATTTCTACTGCCATTTCCTTCTACTCCTCACCGAAAATTGTATCATAGTGTACCAGCGTTTGACAAGAAAATTCACCTAATCTAAGATGTTTTGGCAACTCTTGCTTGACGCAGTGGTATGTCAAATGTATCATAAGAGATGAAAAAGTCGGTTTGTATGGGGGAGAATTGCGGTGGGGGATATTGCTGATAAGGTGTACTGGATATGGCTGTCCAGTATACCTGGTATAGGTGCCAAGCGGTTTTACTACCTTGTAAAGAGGTTTGGCAGCCCAAAAGCAGTGTGGGAGTGCACCTGTGATGACATCTTGGATGCATGCAGGTTGATTGGAGACAGGGGAGTACAAAACGTCATAATCCACAAAAGCATGGAGTACCTTGAGAAAGCTCAAAAAATTGCTGAAGACCCTGATATTGGGGTAATAACTTTGATAGATGATGAATATCCTAAACTTTTGAAGACCATATATGATCCTCCACCGGTGCTTTATTGTAAGGGACAACCTCTGAAGGAGACGCCTTTCATGGTTTCAATCGTGGGTTCAAGGAGGACTTCGGAATACGGCAGGCAAATGGCTGAAAAGCTGGCCTATGAGCTATCGTGCGCTGGAGTTACGATAGTAAGCGGCCTTGCCCGCGGAATAGATACCATGGCGCACAGAGGTGCTATACGGGCCGGTGGCTATACCATAGGAGTTCTGGGATGTGGAGTGGATGTTATATATCCCAGGGAAAATAAGAAATTGTTTATGCAGATGCAGCAGTATGGTACCTTGATAAGCGAATATCCCCCAGGTACGCAACCAGCTGCCGGCAATTTCCCGGCAAGAAACAGGATCATAAGCGGTTTGTCCCAGGCTGTGCTGGTGGTGGAAGCCGGCAGTACCAGCGGAGCGCTTATCACCGTTGATTTTGCTTTAGAGCAGGGCAGGGAGGTGTATGCCCTGCCGGGCAATGTTACCAGCCCTTACAGCAGCGGTACCAACCAGCTGATAAAGGAGGGTGCCAGGCCAGTGACGTGTGCCGACGATATCTTGGAAGACCTGGGTATAACCGTCAATAAAAAGGCCAAACAGTCCTCAGGTATTTCTTATCAGCTGGATATTTTTGAGACAGAAGTGTATAATGCACTTGAGGATGGCGAAAAGCAGTTAGAAGAGCTTGCTGCCATTACAGGTTTTGACGTAGGCAGACTCAATGCGATTTTAACCCTTCTTGAGATGAAGGGCATAGTAAAGCAATTACCTGGCGGAAAATTTGCTAGGCAGTGGATGATTTGAATGGAGGGATAAAGTGGCACAGGATTTGGTTATTGTGGAATCTCCTGCTAAAGCCCGGACCATAAAAAAATTTTTGGGCAGTAAATATAAAGTTGAAGCTTCCATGGGGCATGTGAGAGACCTGCCCAAAAGCCAGCTGGGCGTGGATATTGAAAACGATTTCGAACCCAGATATATAACCATAAGAGGCAAAGGTGAGATAATAAACAGGCTCAAGAAGGAAGCGCAGAATGCCGAGAAAGTCTATCTGGCTACAGACCCTGATAGGGAAGGGGAAGCCATATCGTGGCATCTGGCTCACCTGCTGGATATAGACCCCAACAGTACATGCAGGATAGAATTCCATGAGATTACACAGCAGGCCATCAGAAACGCAATAAAACATCCCAGGGCCATCAACATGTGTCTGGTAGATGCTCAGCAGGCGCGCAGGGTTTTGGACAGGGTAGTTGGGTACATGATAAGCCCTCTGCTGTGGCGGAAGATCAAGGGGGGGTTGAGCGCCGGCAGGGTGCAGTCGGTGGCCACCAGAATGGTGTGCGAGAGGGAACGGGAGATTCAGGAGTTTGTCCCGGAGGAATACTGGACGATAACTGGAGAGTTTGTAAAACGGGACGGCAAAGCCTTTGAAGCCGGTTTTTACGGCTCGGTGGATAACAAAATTACCCCTAAAAATGAAGAAGAAGTAAAGAGCCTCATTGAAAAGCTTCAGGTGGCGGAATATGTCGTTCGGAGAGTTAAAAAGGGCCTTAAAAAGCGCGGTGCTCCACCGCCGTTTACTACTAGCACTCTTCAGCAGGAGGCTTACCGGAAGCTGGGCTTTACCACACAAAAAACCATGATGGTTGCCCAGCAGCTTTATGAAGGCGTTGAAATTAAGGGCGAAGGTGCAGTCGGATTGGTAACATACATCCGTACCGACTCGACACGGATCGCTGAGCAGGCTCAGAAGGAAGCTCTGGAGTATATAAGAGAAAAATATGGGCAGCAGTATCTTCCCGAGAAGCCCAACCAGTATAAAAGCAAAAAAGGCGCCCAGGATGCCCACGAGGCCATACGGCCTACCTCCATATTGAGGGAACCGGAGTCCATAAAGGATTCCTTGACCAATGACCAGTACAGGCTTTACCGCTTGATATACGACCGATTTTTGGCCAGCCAGATGGCCCCGGCCCTGTATGAAACCATGACGGTAGAGATCACCGGAGACAATGGATATATGTTCAGGGCAACCGGGTCGCGCAAGACCTTTGCCGGTTATACCGTTATCTATATGGAAGGCAGCGATAACGAACCGGCCGAAAAGGAAAAGGAGGATGTAGAGCTTCCAGAGGTGAGCGAAGGCGAGAAGCTTACGCTGGAAAAGCTGTTGCCTGAGCAGCACTTTACACAGCCGCCGCCGCGGTATACCGAGGCGTCGCTGGTCCGTGCCCTGGAAGAGATGGGCATCGGCAGGCCCAGCACCTATGCTCCCACCATTTCAACCATCATCGCAAGGGGTTATGTAGTGAGGGAGAAGAAAAGCCTGGTGCCCACCGAACTGGGCTTCATAGTAAACGATCTCATGATGACGTATTTCCCGGATATAGTGGATTATAGATTCACGGCCGAGATGGAAAAGCAGCTGGACGAGGTTGAAGAGGGCAAAAAGGACTGGCGTGAGATAGTGAGAGAATTTTACATTCCTTTCCAAGAACTGCTCAAAAAGGCGGATGAAGCCATATCCAAGATAGAAATTAAAGACGAGGTATCGGATGTCAAATGCGAAAAATGCGGGGCAAATATGGTCATCAAGACGGGACGGTATGGCAAATTTTTGGCCTGTCCAAACTTTCCAGAGTGCCGCAATACTAAACCTTATGTAGAGGAGATTTCGGCTCGGTGCCCTAAGTGCAACAGCGCTATCGTTGTAAAGTATACAAAAAAGGGCAAAAAATTTTATGGTTGTGAAAACTATCCCGAATGCGATTTTATATCATGGGACATGCCGGCTGATGAGAGGTGCCCGAAATGTGGGGCTTTAATGGTGGTCAGGCAGAGGAAAAACGGGGAAGAGTTTCTGATGTGCACAAACAAGGAGTGTAGATACCGTCAGGAAAGAAGTGAGACAAGCCATGGATAAGGTAGTTGTAATAGGTGGCGGGTTGGCCGGGTGTGAAGCGGCATGGCAGCTTGCACGGGCAGGTATCCACGTTGAGCTGTATGAGATGCGGCCTCACAACATGACGCCGGCACATCATACCGAATATCTTGGAGAGCTGGTGTGCAGCAATTCGCTGGGCTCTTTTAGGCTGGAGAACGCCTCAGGCCTTTTGAAGGAGGAGATGCGGCTGCTTGGCTCTCTGATAATAGAAGCGGCCGACGCCACCAAGGTGCCGGCTGGTGGAGCGCTGGCGGTTGACAGGCAACTGTTTGCACAATACATCACCGACAAGATCCAAAGCCATCCGTATATCTCATTGATTCGCGAAGAGGTAAAATCAATACCCCAGGGCTGTTATGTGGTTATAGCGACAGGGCCGCTGTCCTCGCCAGCTATTTCAGAAGCCATAAAACGGCTGGTCAACCAGGAGTATCTTTATTTTTTTGATGCCGCAGCTCCCATTGTGGTGAGAGATTCGCTGGATTTTAACAAGATATTTAAGGCATCAAGGTATGGGCGAGGGGAAGACTATCTCAACTGCCCCATGACGAAGGAGGAATACGAGAGATTCTGGCATGAATTGGTAAAGGCAAAGACGGTAGCCTTGAAGGAATTTGAGGATGAAAAGGTGTTTGAGGGGTGTATGCCCATTGAGGTGATGGCCAAAAGGGGTATAGATACCCTGCGGTTTGGGCCCCTAAAACCCGTGGGGCTTCGCGATCCACGAACGGGGCAGGAGCCGTACGCTGTTGTACAGCTCAGGCAGGATAACCGCATGGCCACCCTGTATAACATGGTGGGGTTTCAGACCAACCTGCTGTTTGGCGAGCAAAAGCGGGTTTTTTCAATGATTCCAGGGATGGAGAATGCCGAGTTTGTCCGCTATGGGGT
The DNA here is from genome assembly GCF_023838525.1 of Caldicoprobacter algeriensis. Lineage (GTDB taxonomy): Bacteria > Bacillota > Clostridia > Caldicoprobacterales > Caldicoprobacteraceae > Caldicoprobacter > Caldicoprobacter algeriensis. The sequence goes on along the minus strand of NZ_JAHUQD010000027.1, from coordinate 521 downwards.
GATGCACCGCAACACTTACATCAATTCGCCCAAGCTGCTCAACTCGTATTATGGATTAAGGAGCAATCCGTATATATATTTTGCGGGGCAAATCACCGGTGTGGAGGGGTATGTGGAGTCGGCTTCCAGCGGTCTGGTGGTAGGGCTTAACCTGGCGTTGGTGCTTCATGGCAGACAGCCCATCGATTTTCCGGATACCACTGCCATCGGAGCGCTGGCCCATTATATATCCGACCCGCGTATAGAGGATTTTCAGCCCATAAACAGCAATTTTGGCATCATCACGCCCCTCGACAAAAAAGTGCGTTCAAGGCGCGATAGAAATTTGATGATTTCTGAACGGGCGTTACAGACAATCAAGCAGATTATAGAAAGCAGTGGGTTGGATTCTGTCCAGAAGTTTCGCAAATTAATAAATAAAAATGGCGTAATCCTTTGATATTTAGAGGTTTAGAAAGGATAATACTCGAAATATGTAAATTCCGATTTTTACTGGAAAAAATTTAGGGTTAAAAAATGGG
>NZ_JAHUQD010000026.1 GCF_023838525.1 Caldicoprobacter algeriensis | reverse complement strand
ACCTAACTACAAGGATAAAGGTTTTTGTGGGTGCCTGCAATGACCTTTGCAAATCTGGGGAATTTTAAGTTGCAAAAGTGGGGATTTTTACTTTGCAACTCTGTCCATTTTTATTTTACAACAAACAGGTGTTGACTGGAGGGATGTTAAGTATATAGTTTTTGATGCTATCAACCACGAGAATTATGTGATGGGGGTGACCTTGGAATTTTGGGCTAAGGAAAATCCTGGCGATCAGCCTAATTTGACTGTAATCCTTGGACTTTTTCCAAGACTTAAGACTAGACTATCATTCCCCCTTGAGGCTTTAAACTCTCAAAGGATGTTTCTGGATAGGACTCCTGGCAAGCTTAAAACCGTAGTGTTTGGTAACAAGGTAGCGATAGAAGAAGTAGACCGATTTGCCATTGGAACAATGAAATATTTCAAAGATCATAAGCTGGAAATATCCAACCTTCATCTTTCGGATGTTGAACCCGATTATCCTCTGCCTGATGTCAAGCTTGTGGATGAGCTGGGACAGCTTGATGATCGTGAGTGGCCTGGCAAAACGAAAAGTGTAGATGAGCTTAAAACATGGCTCAGAAAAGAAGCTGCGAAATCCGACGATATAGCATTATTTGATAATAGAAGCAAATATGGTGGATGGCTGGAGAAGAGATTTGACTCCACCGGGTACTTTAGAGCTGAGCATGATGGAAAACGGTGGTGGTTGGTTGATCCAGATGGATATGCATTTTTGAGCATAGGCCTTGACTGTATCAGTCCGGGGGTTCCGGGAAGGGTTGATGGCATCAAAAAGCTATATAATTGGTTACCCGATGAAGATGGTATATATAAAGAGGCTTGGAGCAAGGGAGATAGGGGCGAGTATTTTGATTTCGCGATAGCCAACCTAATCAGGGTGTTTGGTGAGGCATGGTGGGATGAATGGGCAAAAATTACTAGAAGAAGGCTTATTGAATGGGGATTTAACACCGTTGGCAATTGGTCATCGCTTAAGTTTATACGCTATGCCAAGTTGCCATATGTGTGGCCTTTAAGGGATTTCCCTGATACTACTAAAAAGGTTTTTAGAGATTTCCCCGACGTATTCAGCCAGGAATACAAGAATAATGCAGAGAAGTTTGCTGAGCAGCTCAAGGAATTTGAAGGGGATCCTTACATGATCGGATACTTTTTGAGGAATGAACCACAATGGGCTTTTATCCACGATTTGAATATTGCTGAAGAGCTGCTAGAGAATGAGGAGGATTTGGTCTCAAAGGAGGTTCTAATAAAATTCTTGTCAACACGGTATGACGGTGATATTGAAAAATTCAATCGGGCTTGGAATCTTGCATTGCACAGTTTTGGCGAACTTAGGAAAGGCGTTAAGCGTGCATCAAAGCTATCCAAAAAGGCGTCAGAGGACCTGAATGAGTTTTCAAGAATGATGATCAAGGCATATGTGGAGATTCCCAGCGTTGCTTGCAAGAGAGTAGATCCACATCATATGAATCTCGGTATGCGGTACGCTTATATTGCTAATGAGAACCTACTGGCAGGCTATGAAAATTTTGATGTGTTTTCTATTAATTGTTAAATGAAAGAACTGCTCAAAAGCTTCAAACAAAAACTTAACAATGGATATGTTATAGATCCATTTATGAAGACGGGAGATCCTGCTTTTGTTGAGGTGGCTGGGTATGCAGGCTTTGACTTTGCTATACTGGATACTGAACACGGTCCGGTGAGCATTGAAAGCATGCAAAATAACATTAGAGCGGCGCTGGTTTCAGGTATTGTGCCAATCATAAGGGTTCAGGATCACCAGGAGGTCAATATAGCCAAAGCACTGGACATCGGGGCACTGGGCGTTCAGGTGCCACAGATAACCAATGCTGAGGAAGCTGAAAAGGTGGTAAAAGCAGCCAGGTTTTATCCCAATGGAAGCCGGGGGGTGTGCCGGTTTGTCAGAGCGGCCCGTTATTCTGCAATGGACAGGTACGAATATTTTCGTTCAGCCGATGATAACTTATTCTGCAGTTAGAAGGGCAGGAAGTGCTTAAAAACATCGATGAGATCTTGGAAGTTGAAGGAGTGGATATGCTGTTTATAGGGCCGTATGACTTGTCTCAATCACTGGGGGTACCGGGTGACGTGAAAAATCCTAGGGTAATTGAGCAAATGGAATTTATCGTGAATAAGGCTAAAGGCAAGAATAAGATTATCGGGACGTTTATCGATAGCCTGGAGGGTCTCAAGCGATGGAAAAAAGCAGGAGTTCAATATCTATCGTATTCGGTGGATGTAGGAATCTTTTTGGAGGCGTGCAGAACGATAGTGGCAAAACGCTAACAACTATGGAATGAAAGTTAGAGAAATCAAAGAGTTAAAGGGGTGAGGGAAGCTGGCGCATTTGTTGTTGCAATAGCACCTGCTGGCTGGGATTAATCGGCCAACGGTTGTCTGTGGAGGGGGATGTACATAAGGCGGCCTTCTTCTCTTTTGCTTTCCATGAGGGATATTTTGTGCACCTCGATTATCTGTTGCTGGTGGTCTATTGCAACAGCGCTGGCAACTTTTGAGAAGGGCACTGCCAGGCGCACCTCCCTGCCCAGGGTAATATGGGGCGAATATCCCCTTGTGTCTTTAGCAATGCCTATGCTGCCCAGCGATGTTTCCAGCTGGTTAAACAGCAGGTTTAGCACATCCAGCTCTCCGCCCACTCCCATCCATATGATCATCTTATTTCCCCGAGGGAAGTTCCCAAGATTGTGTAGGCGAAGCTTAAAAGGCTTTATGCCATGGACCGATTGTGCCATCGCTGCAGTAATGCTGCCCAAAAAAGACGGCTGTACCTCTCCTATGAATTTGAGCGTTAGGTGGAAATTTTCCGGCCTTGAAAAGTTTCCATCGGTGCTGTAGCTCATTACCTGTTTCTGGATTTTATTTAGGTAATCCTTTATATGCTGTTCAAACTCAATGGCAATAAAAACTCTCATTGCTTTCACCACGTGTTTATATGTATTCTTTCGGGATTGTATCTGTCGGATGGACCTTTTTCCTCATCCGGTACGCCGATTGCCACGATAGCGAAGGGCACAATATGGTCAGGAATGTTGAATATCTTGCGGATCGCTTCCTCACGTTCCTTCCTTGGATGGACGCCCAACCATACTCCGCCCAACCCTAGCTGCGCTATGGCCAGCAGCATGTTCTGTGTGGCAGCTGCACAGTCCTGTACCCAGTAGCCTTCGTATCTTTGCGAAGACACGTCCCCTGCTACGATGATGCACTTGGGTGCTGTGTTGAGCATTGAAGAATAGGGGTGGTATTTGGTGATCTCCTTCATCTTTTGGCGGTCGTCTACTACTATGAAATGCCAGGGCTGCTGATTCCCTGCGGATGGAGCTGACATGGCCGCTCTCAGGATGATGTCTATGTCTTCCTGGCTTACATCCGTATCCTTGTACTTCCGGATGCTCCTTCTTTTAAAGAAGAAGTCTAGCACCTGTTGTCTATCCATATTACATTCCTCCCGCATCATTGATTTGGTTGTAGATGATCGCCTCAAAAATTATTATACCAAAATAATCCGCAAACTACCACCGTTCATTGTGCCCAATATGGAACTGGCCAGGATTTTTGCTAAGAGGGAATTGATAGAACCACTACATGCAGTTGTATGAAGGATAAACGGCTGATTGTGGAAGTAGCGATTTCATATAAAGGGTGTAGCCGATTTTCTGCTTTTTGACCTTAGCTATTTGCTATCTTCTCGTTCTTTTTGGGGGATGTGAAATCTTCTCGGACGAGGGAATAAAATATAAAAAAAGCGGTATCATGTAGATACCGCTTTTGTTGATTATCCGGTTATCTGCCGACAAACATTTGGACGAACACATAACCGTATCTCGGGCTCTTTTGAACCCCTATGCCTATATGCGTGAAGCTGGGGCTTAAGATGTTCTTCCTATGTCCTTCCGAATTCATGAGACCGTTGTGTGCCCCTTCCACAGAGGGATAGCCCGCCAGGTTTTCGCCTGCAGTCCTGTATTGTATGCCAAATTTCCTCATCATTTCAAACGGACTGCCGTAAGTTGGGGAAGTATGGCTGAAGTAATTGTTGTCAACCATATCCTTGGCCTTGATGTTGGCCACTCTCGCCAGGTCAGCATCCCATATAAGGGGTTTGAGGCCTGCTTTTGTTCGCTCGGCATTGACCAGCTCCAACATTCTTGACTGTTCATAGCTTAGCTGGTTTGAAGGCTCCTGCGGAACAGGCTGTTGAGGTTCAGGCTGCTGCGGAGCGGGTTGCTGTGGAGCAGGCTGCTGCGGTGCAGGCTGCTGTGGTGCAGGCTGCTGTTCCACAGGCCTTGTAAACCACTTAAGGATCGATCCGATTTCTCCGTTATCGGTCTTTATTATATACCAGTTGCCCTTCTGCCCCAGTACATTGACTACCTGGTTATTCCTCAAAACATCTATTATAGACGACTGTGTGTTGCTGTTTGCTCTTACATTCAGGTTGTTCGCCGTGACCATTACTTTGGCGGGGCATGCTTTTTCAGCTGCTGCCAGTACTGCTGTCTGTAGCGATGCTTGTCCTGCTGTGAGCAACAACCCTATTAGGAAGATACCCAATAAAATTGCGGAAATACGTCTCTTCATAACTATAACCTCCAATTTTTAATATATTTTATATATCTGTAATACATTTTAACATAATCGTAACATATTTGTCATTATAAAAATTATGGTAATTTTATTGGTGAAAGGCTAAAACTTTTCTTTTGTAGCGCTGTTCCTTTAATTATAAATTTTATGTAAATTATATATTGATCCGTCATATATAATACACGTTAAAAGACATCAATATTAAGCAATAGTCACTATGGTTGACAATAAAAGCAAAGCAATTCATAGGAAATATATGTTAATCAAAAAGGCTGATTGAATTTTGATGGTGGATATGATAAAGTCTAAATGTCAGGTAATACAAGCAATGAATGGCTGCTGGCTCGATAAATACCAAGTTTTAAGGAGAGATTTTCATGGGACGACCGAGAGTGATGATAATAGATGGAAATAGCCTGATGCACCGCGCATTTTATGCCCTACCGATGTTGACAAATAAAAAGGGCGTGCCTACCAATGCCGTATATGGCTTTACCAATATGCTTTTAAGGCTAATAGAGGATTATAAGCCTGACTATCTGGGGGTGGCATTTGACAAGAAGGGACCCACCTTCCGCCATGAGGCCTATACCGAGTACAAGGCCACAAGGCAAAAGACTCCTGAGGAGCTCATTCCCCAGTTTGACCTTCTCAAGAGGATGTTGCAGCTTATGGGAATAGCCATATATGAAGTCGAGGGCTATGAGGCAGATGATATTCTGGGGACTTTTGCGCGTTTGGCCAGGGAAAGGGGATGGGAGGCTTATCTGGTCACCGGCGACAGGGACGCCCTTCAGCTGGTTTCCCCCGAAGTGAGGGTTATTATGACAAAAAAGGGTATATCAGATGTACGGGTTTTTGATGTTGAAGGGATAAAGAACGAGTATGGCTTGACTCCTGCTCAAATCATAGATTTAAAGGCCTTGATGGGTGATAGTTCCGATAACATACCCGGTGTTCCAGGTATAGGCGAAAAGACGGCTCTTAAACTACTGCACCAATATCATACTGTTGAGCAGGTTTTGGATAATGTCGATAAGATAAGCGGTCAAAAGCTTAAGGAGGCGCTGGTCAAGTACCGGGAGCAGGCCATGCTGAGCAAAAGGTTGGCCACCATTATGCAGGATGCACCGGTGGATATAAAGCTGGAGGATTGCTGTTATGAGATACCGCACTCGAGAGAACTGCTGGAATTCCTGGAAGAGCTGGAGTTTCACAGCATAATTGAGAAGCTCGGTATACAGCCAGAGAGCAGGGTTTCGGTTAAAACGTCTGTTCGTGAAAAAAACGTGATAGAGGTTAATACGGGGGAAGAGTTGCGACAGCAGGTGGAAAATCTCACCAAGAGCATCAGGCTGGCCATATTGGTAACTGATGGTTGTGTAACCATTGCCGATAATCCAGGCAGGGTGTACAGGATAAAAGTAAAAAACGATTTGCTGTCTCAAGGGTTAAACCTGCAAGATATATTTATAGCGTTAAAACCCCTTTTAGAAAGGCAAGAGGTGCGGAAGATCGTACACGATGGCAAAAGGTTGATTTTGGAGGCCTACAGATATGGCATTCATGTGGAAGGGCTTGAATTCGATGTGTTCATAGCGGCTTATCTGTTGGACACAGCAAAAAATCGCTACGATTTGAGCCAGCTGCTTTATGAGTATGCTGACCTAGACGTCGATGATGCCGATGCGGCTGACCTATACTTGCTGGCGGACCATATGCGCGACAAGCTCAAGGAGACCGAGATGCTCTATCTCTACGAGGAGATTGAGCATCCGCTTATAAACGTGTTGGCCGATATGGAGATTACGGGGTTTAAAGTGGACAAAGACATGCTGGAGCAGCTGAGAGAGGAGTTTTCCGCCGAGCTATCAAGCCTTACCCGGGAAATATATGCCCTGGCCGGTGAAGAGTTCAACATAAATTCGCCAAGACAGCTGGGCAGTGTGCTGTTTGAAAAGTTGGGGCTACCGGTCATAAAAAAGAGCAAGACGGGGTATTCCACCGATATCGAGGTGCTGGAACAGCTGCGCCCGTATCATGAATTGGTGGAGAAAATCATCGAGTATCGCCAGGTGATGAAGCTTAAATCTACCTATATAGACGGGCTTTTGAGCGTCATCGACCCTAGGGATGGAAAGATCCATTCCAGCTTTAATCAAACGGTGACTGCTACCGGCAGGATCAGCAGCGCAGAGCCCAATTTGCAGAATATCCCTGTTAAGCTTGAGATGGGGCGTAGAATACGTAAAGTGTTTGTTGCCAGCGGAGAGGATTATGTCCTGGTGGACGCCGATTACTCGCAGATTGAGTTGCGGGTACTTGCGCATATGTCGGGAGATCCTACTTTTATCGACGCTTTTAAGAACAATCAGGATATACACCTGCGAACCGCTTCCGAGATATTTGGCGTGCCAATCGACAAGGTCACTCCCGAGCAGCGTAGCAGCGCAAAGGCGGTTAACTTTGGGATTGTGTACGGTATCAGCGATTACGGTCTAGCAAAGAGCTTGGGAATAAGCCGTAGGCAGGCCAGGGAGTATATAGACAGTTACTTTGCCCGCTATCCAAAGGTTAAAGAGTACATGGAGAGAATAGTGGAAATCGCCAAAAAGCAGGGCTACGTGACCACTCTGATGAACCGGCGTAGGTATTTACCCGAGCTCAAGTCCCGAAACTTCAATATTCGTTCGCAGGGTGAGCGGTTGGCCATGAATACGCCCATACAGGGCAGCGCGGCTGATATAATAAAAAAGGCCATGAATGACGTGTATGCTGAATTGAAGAGGCGAAACCTAAAGTCAAAGCTCATATTGCAGGTGCACGATGAATTGATCATAGACACCTATAAGCCCGAATTGGAGGAGGTAAAGGATTTGGTGGTGCGGTGCATGGAGAATGCCGTAAAGCTCTCGGTTCCGCTGGTAGTGGATGTAGGAGTGGGCAGGAGCTGGTATGACGCTAAATAGGATATAATAACTTGGTATGATATAGAAATTTGACATTGCTGCGGTTATGGCATGAGGAATTTTTATAAGGAATTTTTAAATAGTAATGATTTTGTTATGGTGTAACGAAATGATTGTGAAGGAATTAATCTAAGTTGATATGATATGACCATGATGAAAAGCGGGAGGGGCCATGAAGGTAATTGGACTAACCGGCGGGATAGCCTGTGGCAAGTCCACGGTATCCAGGATGCTTGCAGATTTGGGAGCTGCAGTCATAGATGCTGATATGGTTGCCAGGGAAATAATGAAAAAGGGAACGCCTGTGTGGCAGAGGATAAAGGAAACCTTTGGGGATGAGTATTTGCTGCCCGATGGTGAAATTGACAGAAAAAAATTGGGAGAGCTGGTGTTTGCCAACCCCGAAGCTTTAAAAAAACTTAACTCCATTACACATCCGGCAATTCAGCATCAGATGCTATCCGAAATAGATACGTTAAAGTCCAGGGGCGGCTATAAGGCCGTTGTGGTGGATGCTGCGCTGCTGATTGAGGCCGGATGGTGCGATATGGTGGATGAGGTATGGCTGGTTGTGGCCGACAGGGAGATTCAGATAGAAAGGCTTATGAAGCGGAACGGGCTGACGCGCCAGCAGGCCTTAAACCGGATAAACAGCCAGATGGATCAGGATATAAAGAGGCGGTATGCTGACAGAATAATAGATAATTCGCATGGCCTGGAGCATACCCGGAAGCAGGTGGAGCAGCTATGGGCAGAGCTTTGACCTTTAAATTTGTGCTCATCATCATACTGGCATTATTTATACTGTGCGTGGCGTTGGTGTACGGTTGGGTTCAGAGGAGGATGTATCCCTTAAAATACGAGGGCTTGATACTTCAGTATGCAAGTGAATATAGGCTGGATCCATATCTGGTGTGTGCAGTGATATGGGTTGAAAGCAAATTTAACGAGGCTGCAACGTCACACAAAGGGGCAAGAGGGCTCATGCAGGTCATTCCATCTACTGGACGGTGGGCGGCAGAAAAGCTGGGTATCGAAGGATACAGCGATGACAGCCTTTATGACCCAGCGGTGAATATACGGATAGGGTGCTGGTATCTTGATAGGCTTCGCAATCACTTCAAAGGGAATTTAGATTTGGCTCTTGCAGCGTATAATGGCGGCAGTGGCAATGTCGAGAGATGGCTACAAGATCCCAGGTACAGCAAAGACGGGAAAGGGTTGGATAATATCCCTTTTAAAGAGACACGGGATTTTGTGGCCAGGGTATGGAGCGCTTACGATAAATACAAACAGCTATATCGCATACATGATGTCTATTGATGAGAGGGATTGGGGAGCGTATGAAGAAAGGGTTTGCTTTGATATCGTTGGTCATCTATATATTGACTTTGACAGCATGTAAAATTGTAGAGGCACCTCATATTGTAGAACAGGACATTGAAATGGGTGAAACTGAGGAGGAAGAGGCTCAAACTCCTGAGCCCCAAAAGGGGGGCGAGTTGGTGGTGCCCATACCATCACCTGATACGCTTAATCCTTTGCTTACCAAATCCAGGGATATGATTAATTTTTTTGGTCTGATATTTGAAGGGCTGTTTGAATACGATGAGAATATGAAGCCTCAACCCTGCTTGGCTGAATCATGGGATGTGGAAGATGACGGAAAACTATGGCGTTTTCATTTGCGAAAAAATGTGGTGTTTCATGATGGGCGGCCGCTCACTGGGGATGATGTGGTGTTTACCTTTTTGGCATTGCAGGGAGGACGCCTTGGATCGTTTTATCAAAAGGGTATTGCCGGCAATGCAAGTATACAAAAGATTGAAACGGACCCCTTTGATCCCTATATGGTGAACGTGTATCTATCTCAACCTGTAAACAACATGCTGGATATTATGACCTTCCCCGTGCTTCCTAAATGGGTGTATCAATCCGATGAGTTCATGCTGCAGCACAGGCAGGACATGAGTTTCCTACCGGTAGGAACAGGGCCTTACAAGGTAGATGAGGGAGGAATTGAGCGGGAGGAGAGGGGGAATGGGCTTAGGCAAATCAGGTTAGTGAGAAACGAAAAATATTGGGGGAAACAGCCTTATATCGATGCCATACTGGCCCGGATTTATCATGATGAGATGCAGGTAAGGCAGGCCTTCCATGACCGAGAGATAGACTTGATGAATATTATGGCTACTGTAATTAATCCCTATCCGAGGGAAGAGGATGCGAAGGTTCACCGATATCTCACGCGCAATTACGAATTTTTGGCGTTTAACATGAGCCACCCGGTATTGAGCGATGTTAGCGTTAGGAAAGCCATTGCCTATGCTCTGGATAGAAAGGATATCATTTTCAAGGTATATTTGAACAACGCGGAAGCTGTAGATGTTCCCATTTCTTCCGATTCATGGCTTTACGATAGCAGTTACAGGATATATGATTACGACCCTGATAAGGCAATTGAACTGCTCGAGCAGGCGGGCTGGGTGCTTGGCAAGACAGATCAAACCGCCAGTAATGGGTCCAATGCTCAAAATGCACAGGAGCAGATTGAGGAAGGGCAGATGCTGGAAGAGGAGGCTGCCGAGAATGCACAGGAGCGGACCGCAGAAGGCCAATTGTTGCAAAATGAAGCTGCTGAAGACGGTTTGGCACAAAGTCAGCAGGAGGATAATTGGGTCAGGTACAAAATGATAGGGTCTCAAAAAGTTGAGCTTAGATTTTCTATTCTAACAAACGCTGAAAATATCTTGAGGAAGGATGCCTTGGAAATAATTGCTGAACAGCTAAAACGTGTGGGCATTGCAGTGGAGGTAGAAATCCTTCCTTGGGAGGAGCTGACCGAAAGGTTGAAAAGTGGCCGGTTTGAAGCGGTATTGACCGGCTATTATCTGGACATATTTCCGGAACTTGGGTTCATGTTTCATTCAGGGGAGATAGGGAATGGTCTCAATAATTTTATGAGATACCGCAATGAGGAACTTGACAAGTTGCTTGATGAGGCGGCTTTGACTTATGAAGATGCCAAGCTTGTTGAGCTTTACAGCCGCATACAAAAGCACCTGGTCGAGCAGCTACCTGTGGTCAGCCTGTATTTTCAGACCGCCTCGCTTGTAACCAGCAGTAGGGTTTACGGCGTCAAGGCCCTTGGGGAGCTCAATATATACAGAAACATCGAGGAGTGGTATTTGAGCAAGTAGTGGTGTTTTGCAGTAGCCATTTTAAAATTGCATTAATAGATGGCCGGAATGTTTTAAAAGGATATGTATTCAATTGGATTTTACTCTATTTTAGTAATAAAATTCCATCTTAGTGAAGATGAATTATCCGAAAAAATATGATAGAATATTTGTCGGTGATGGTAAAGAAAGAAATGAATTTTTATGCTGTCAGGCGGTCGGTAGAGTTTATAATTGTATAAATGAGGGAATTGGGGTGAAAGAAGTGTTGGTGTTTTTGACAGTGGTTATAACATTTTCTCTGGTGGTGGGTATTTTAGTATGTGCTCGTGGTATGAAAACCAGGAATGTTCTTTATAAGGGTGGTTTTTATTTCTTTCTTTTATCTTTTGTAGCTCATGTGTATAATCTTATCCTAAGGAGTTCAATGGGCAGTATTATCCAGCATATCAGGGATAAAGGAGAAGGAATTCAGAATATTAGCCTCTGGGTTATGAATCTAAATATACCCTCTTCATTGCTTACAGCTGCAGCATTGATTATTTTTATCGTGTATTTGTTAAAAGGGGTTATTGAAAACAAGGGAGAAGGTAAGGGTTAAAATTAGATGTTAACGATATTATAGTTTTTAGTTCTGAGGTAAAAATTCTATTTATGGCTAGAAAACATTGCAGCGCTTTGTTTTATGAATTTGGAATTTTGCTTTAATTTTGAGCTAAATATAGTTTGTATTACAAGTACAAGAGGAGGAGGGATACTATGTCCATACTCGTAACAGGTGGTGCAGGGTATATTGGAAGCCATACCTGCGTGGAGCTGCTAAACGCAGGTTATGACATCGTTGTTGTGGATAACTTCTCCAACAGCAAACCCGAAGCGTTGAGGCGTGTAAAGGAGATAACCGGCAAGGATTTCAAGGTATATGCCGTTGACCTTCTGGACAGAGACGGGCTTGACAAGGTGTTTTCGGAGAATGACATTCAAGCCGTCATACACTTTGCAGGGCTTAAGGCCGTTGGTGAGTCGGTGGCCATACCGCTTAAATACTATTACAACAACATCACAGGTACCATAATATTGTGTGAGGTCATGCAGCAGCATGGCGTTAAAAAAATAGTCTTCAGCTCCTCTGCCACTGTATACGGCAAGCCCGAAAGCGTCCCCATAAAGGAGGATTTTCCGCTTTGCCCCACCAATCCATATGGGCGTACCAAATATATGATAGAGGAGATTTTGAGGGATGTGTATGTTGCGGATAACGGGTGGGGTATTATTCTGCTGAGATATTTTAACCCGATAGGTGCTCATGAAAGCGGTAGGATAGGGGAGGACCCCAACGGCATACCCAACAACTTGATGCCCTATATAACCCAGGTGGCTGTAGGAAAGAGAGAAAAGCTGTATGTATTTGGTAACGATTATGACACTCATGATGGTACGGGCGTCAGGGATTACATCCATGTGGTTGATTTGGCTAAAGGGCACCTGAAGGCACTGGAGAAGGTGATGAAGGACAGCGGTGTGGATGTGTACAATCTGGGAACGGGCGTGGGGTACAGCGTGCTTGACGTGGTCAAGACTTTTGAAAGGGTTAACGGCGTAAAGATACCCTATGTCATTACCGGGAGAAGGCCGGGAGATGTAGACAAATGCTATGCTGATCCCACCAAGGCATACAAGGAACTGGGGTGGAAGGCAGAGAAAAATCTCGAGGACATGTGCAGGGATTCGTGGAACTGGCAGAAGAACAACCCCAACGGATATGAGAAATAAATCGGCCGTGTATTCAAACGATGCGGGTCCATGACACAGTTATGAAAATGGCAGTTACTTTTTCTGCAAAAAGCTGAGCGTGAAAATGTAATGTATGCGATGGGAAAGAAAAAAAAAATATCCACACTGGTGTCATGGATTCTTGTATTTGCCTGGATGGCGGTTATCTTCTTATTTTCGGCTCAACCTGCACATGAATCCGATGGCCTGAGCAAAAGTGTAACTCTATTTATCATTCAAGTGGTAAAAAGAGTTATGCCTTCAGCTGAGCTGACTTTCGATGTAGCAATGTTGAACCACTTAATTAGAAAAGTAGCCCATTTTGCAATCTATCTTGTACTGGGCGTTTTAACTGTAAACGCATTGAGCATAAGCGGCGTTCCGACATTTAAAGCCGTTGTATGGGCTTTGGTCATCTGTATTGTATACGCTGCTACCGATGAGATACACCAGATGTTTGTTACGGGCAGAGGTGCGCAGGTGAAAGACGTGTTGATTGATTCCGCAGGGGCAGTTGTGGGGGTTGGTGTTCACCGGAGCATCATAAGGGATTAACGAAATTGTTCACAAAGAAGTCATGAGAGCTGGTGCACTGAAATGGTGCACCAGTACTGGATTTTTGGGATTTTGAATTGGGGGAATAAGTAAATTAAAAACGGTTTTCATGGGATGGCTGAGGGGAGTGAGCGGTGATAAGCAAAATCATATTATTGTTTAAGAAAATTATAATGGGATTGGAGTCTGTAAGTGTATTGAAATTTAATTCCCTTAAACAAAGGTTAATTTTTTTATTGGGAATTAGCACCATAATAAGCCTAGTCTTTTCTGCAATAGTCTCATATAATTCAATTATTTCTATACAGCAGAACAAGATAAATACGGCTATATCGTCTACCTTGGAACGTCTCACGGATCAATTGGACAGGGATTATTACAGCATAATGCAGATTACCCAGCAGATGATGCCACAAGGGCATATAGGTAGTGATGTGGATGAATATTTTTTTACTACTCAGCCTTATAACAGATCCGTACTAACACGTAGAATATCTAAAAACATCGAGCTTATTACCTATCCATATCCTAATGTGGTCCTTGCTATGTATTATAATCCTCGATATGATGCTGTTTTGTTTTATAACCTTCCTCCGATTGAGAAATTTTCCTTGGAAGACCTACCAAAGTTAAAGCAACATTTAGAAATAACTTATCATACCTTTCATCCGTCTATATACAGATTTGGAGATCAGCAGGTTATCTCAGTGACACGCACTGCTTTATTTTCAAATGATGTCAGCATGGTAATTTATGTTGAAGCGAGAAGCGATATCGAAAAAAGTTTAGACGCGCTTTTTAATGCTCAACGTATGAGATATATATTTTTACAAATAGATGAAAATAAAGAGATAAAATATAGCAGTTCTCCGGATATTTTTAGTGTTGGTCAAAGATTTGATTTGGGTTCCCAAGAGTTAACAGGAAGGATTAATGGTTATATATGGAATCAAAGGAAGAGCCAACATGGTTTTACAAATATCATTTTGGTACCGGTAAGCAGCTACAACTGTGAACTTTATGCATGGAGTACCACCATGCTGATTATTACTTTTGTTATTCTGCTTATTGTTGCTTTGATCGGTATCATGCTTTATCAATTGATCTATAAGCCATTACATTTATTCGAGCGCGAGATGGAGGAAGTTGGCAAGGGTAATATGGCAATGATAAACTATCACATCGGTATAGAAGAGTTTGATCGAATGTTTGATAGGTTCAATACCATGAAAATGCAGATTCAAGATCTTATGCGCGATATAGAGAAGAAGGAGAAACAACGTCATGCTCTAGAAGTGGAAAAATTGTATTATCAAATTAATCCGCATTTTTTGATGAATGCGTTAAATTCTGTTCATTGGATGGCCGTTATAAACAAGCAGCACGATATAAGCAACTATATATCAAAACTCAATTACATTCTAAGCTACAGCTTAGGGAAGACGGATCAGGATACCACCCTTAGGACTGAAATAAAAATGCTTCAGACCTATCTGGATCTGCAAAAAATGCGCTATGACTTTGAAGCCTTTGTGAACGTGGTAGAAGGCGATTATCTTGATACCCATGTACCACGGCTTATATTACAGCCGTTGGCAGAAAACGCTATTTGCCATGGGCTTGATCAAAATGGTATACTAACTATAGATGTATCGCCAGATTATCAAAGCAATATGATTAAAGTGGTTATTCAAGACAACGGGAAAGGGTTGGATCCGCAAATCCTCGAATCTATTAGTTATCCAGGCCATTTGAATAATGGGGCGTTTGGTCAGGGTATAGGTTTACGATATGTTTATTTTATGCTTGAATCTTTTTATGGGGATCGCGCTTCAATGATTGTTGAGAGTAAGCCTCATGAGGGGACGACGGTCAAGCTCTTCTTACCATTCTGCTAAAGGAGGGCGAGATGGTGATTCGCGTATTGATAGTTGAAGACGATAAGCTAGCGCGTAAAGGGCTCATTTCAATGATGCCCTGGGATTCATATAACATGAAGGTTGTGGGCGACGTACCCAATGGCGCAAAAGCCCTGGAGTTTCTTGAAAACAATCCGGTGGACCTGATGTTTGTTGACCTTGCAATGCCTGTAATGTCGGGAATAGAATTGATGGAAAGAGTACGAAAACTGTATCCCAACGTTAATTTTGTTGTGTTGACATTTCACGAGAACTTTGAATACGTTCAAACGGCACTTCGCTTGGGTGCACTGGATTATATTTCTAAAGCAGAGCTCGAGTCTGAAGATTACGATCAGATTTTTCAGCGCATTGTACAGAAGATAGAAGAAAAAAGCAGGACGGGTGGATTGAATGCCGAACGCAGTTTTGAGACGAGTGTAAATGCCGAGGTGTGGGAAAAGATAAAACGCTATTGGTACCAGCTGTACTGGCTTTATGATGATGAAGTATTTGAGGAGTTGTGTTCAGAAATAGAAAAAAATAATGTTCCGGTGCGTTATGTAGAGCAGCTGTTTATAAAGCTTTTGGTGATGATTGAATTGGCTACCGGCATCAAGAATGAAACTATGCCGGATTTCAAAAATACTGAGAGTGCCCTCGAGTGGATGAGGAATTTCAGAGAGTCTTTGTATAACAAAGCTTCGCAATCCAAAGACCTGAGCAATATACCAGTGTGTATTATGAAAGCAAAAGCTTTTGTGAGAGAAAATATTGGCGAGAAAATTCGTCAGGAGGATGTGGCTTCCCACGTTAATATGAGCAGAAGCTATTTCTCACAGGCCTTTAAAAAAGTGGTGGGAATTACGTTTAATGATTATCTAAAAAAGGAGAGAGTCGCTGTAGCCAAGAAGCTTCTGCTTGAGTCAAGCCAATCATTGGCTAGCATAGCTCAGGCCGTAGGTTATGAGGATGTCAAGTATTTCACTTATGTATTTTATGAACAGGTTGGTATGTATCCGTCGGAATTTAGACAAAAATTTTCTTTGTGTAACGATAATTGTTAAATATCTTCATAACAAAAGTCCCCTTCCTGCAGTAAATCCGCATAGATGTATTATAAACATAGAACGGTACACCGTTTACTAGTATATTTTTCTTTAATATCATTAAAGGTGTAAATATCAAAATGCTCGAAGGCTTGCTAATTTTCGAGCACAAATGATTGGAAGGGGGAATTAACTTGATTAAAAAATTAATAGCGGTTGTGTTGGTTTGTATGCTGGCATTGGTGAGCGTAGCATGTTCCTCGGGGAGCAAAACTCCCAGTTCTGATGCCAATGAGAATACTTCATCTAATAATGAATCAGAAAGTACGCCATCAGAAAATGGCTCTTCGGAGGGTGAATCAAGTGGTGACCCGGCATTTATGAAATTTCCTAAACCGGTTGACGTGCATATTGGCATGAGCGTGTCGCCGGTTGATAAGACACTTCCTCCAGGTGACAGTGCACAGGATAATCAGTATACCCGTTATTTACGAGAAAACTTTAACATCAACGTTATTGTAGATTGGACTGCAGCAGAGGGTGAGAACTACAATCAAAAAGTCAGCCTAGCAATTGCTTCCGGCGATCTCCCTGATGGGTTGGTTGTAAATGATCGCACTTATATGGTGAGAGCTGCAAAATCAGGATTGCTTTATGATATTACGGATTTGTTTGAAAAATATGCTTCTAAGCAGGTAAAAGAAATTATGGCCAGTACTCAAGGCCGTGCTATGGAGAATGCCAGCTACAATGGTAGGATGGTTTCCCTCCCCAACATTACTGTTGATACTGATGGTATATATGTAATGATGATACGCAAAGATTGGCTGGATAAATTAAACCTTCCTGTACCAAAAACTCTAAGCGATATTGAGAAGACAGCAAAGGCGTTTATTGAAAATAAGATGGCAGGGGAGCATACCATCGGTATAGTAGGTCCCGACAAAAACGGTCGTCCTTACAGCACATTCCTGCGGTCTTCTAATAATAGATTCGGATTTGATCCTGTATTTCAGGCCATGGATGCTTACCCAGGATATTGGTTGGATGACGGTACAGGAAAAGTGGTATATGGCACCCTAACCGAGAACACAAAGAAGACATTGGAACTTCTTGCTAGGTGGTATAAGGAGGGTATTATTGACCCTGAACTAGGTACAAGGGATTCTTCGGCCGAAGTTGTTAACGCTAATCAGGCAGGTATTTTCTTTGGACCATGGTGGAGCATAGGATATGGTAATGGCGATTCGTTTAAGAATGACCCCAATGCTAACTGGCAGGCCTATCCGGTTTACAGCGATGACGGCAAGTGGAATGTACGCATGAAAACGGTTGGTACGATGTATACGTTGATCAGTAAAAAGGCAAGTGAAGATGTTGCTAAAGCAATAATAATTATGAACAACGTGCTTGTGCGGGATGAGGGTATTTTTGATACTTCTGTTGCGATTAGTTGGTATCCGTTGCGCAATGTTATGGCACCGGCAGATGAGTGTGAATATGAATACAAAGAGCTGTGGAAAATTTTAAGAGGAGAAGCTGATCCAGAGGATTACAATATACCCGGCAATCCGTATAAGCTGATGTACTCAGATGCTAAAGCTATAAAAAATGTTGTCAAACCGGCTGATCCAAATAGCGAAATGCTGAATGTACAGGATTTTGATCAGACTGATTTTGGTAAGTTCCAGCGCTTCTACTCGTTGCTAATAGGCAATCGCCCATATGCGACAATTACTCCTGATAAGAAGGTTTACAGCGTGACATACAACCAGACTGAGACCATGGAGAGGAAATGGGCTAATCTACAGAAGTTAGAAGATGAGGCTATTCTGAAGATTATCCTTGGGCAAGAACCTATTAGTAGCTTTGATGAATTTGTAGAGAAGTGGAAGGCACAAGGCGGAGACGAAATAACTGCCGAAGTACAGGCTGAGTATGATAAGAAAAATAAATGAATGTAATTGATTTAAGCGAGGTGCTGGTATTTTCAGCACCTCGCTTAATGAAAATTCTTTCACGGTTTAATTTTGAGATTTAAGGGGAAGTGGATTATGAAAGGCAAGAGGGGAAACGTTGAAAAACATTACTATTTAATGGTTTTACCAGGATTGGTCTGGCTGTTTTTGTTTAGCATCGTTCCAATGGTGGGCATTGTTATGGCTTTTCAGGACTATAATCCGGGGCTAGGGATTTTTGGTTCTGAATGGATTGGATTGGAAAATTTTAGGTATTTAATGCAATTAGATGATAGTAAGCAGGTAATTATAAATACCCTCATTATTTCAAGCGGTAAAATTGTATTGAATCTTCTTGTTCCACTTATATTCGCCTTATTGTTAAATGAAGTTACGCAATTGCAATATAAGAAACTTGTACAAACTATCGTTTACCTGCCACATTTTATATCATGGGTTATAATGGCCAGTATAGTTATAAATATATTTGGTTACAGGGGAGCCATAAACACCATTAGGAGTTGGTTTGGTTTAGAACCGCGTTTATTCATGGCTGATCCGTCTATTTTCCGTCAGCTGGTCATAGGGACTGATGTTTGGAAGAGCTTTGGTTTTAATGCTGTGATTTTTTTGGCTGCATTGACGTCTATTAACCCTAATTTGTATGAAGCCGCAACCATTGACGGCGCTAATCGTTGGCAGAAAACACGGTATGTTACGTTGCCGGAATTAAGACCTACCATTGTACTATTAGGGGTTCTGGGACTTGGTAATATTCTGAATGCAGGATTTGACCAGGTGTACAACTTATACAATCCTCTGGTGTATTCTACAGGAGATATTTTGGATACATGGATTTATAGATTAGGGCTCACTAATTTGCAGTTTTCTCTTGCAACTGCGGCGGGGTTATTTAAGTCAGTGGTAAGTTTTGTGTTGATTACTATCTCTTATGTGCTCGCGTATAAATTTGCCGATTACAAGATATTTTAGAGGGGGAATAGCTGTTGGTCAGGGATAGGACGTTTTGGTCTAGAGCTTTCGATGTCGCTAATATAGTAATACTTGGTTTGATAACTTTAAGTTGTTTGTATCCTCTTTGGTATACGTTTTGTTTATCTATTTCAAATAAGTCAGCGGCCAATGCGGGATTGGTGACGTTTTATCCTATTGGTTTTTCGCTTGTTTCCTATAAGGAGATCGTAAGTGATATTAAATTTTTTAACTCTTTTTGGATATCCATACAGCGTACCCTTTTAGGAACTGGTATTTCGCTTTTAGTGGGAATAATGATGGCTTATCCGCTTTCAAAATCAAAAGACGAGTTTAGATCCAGGGATATAATCATGTGGCTTCTCATCTTTTGTATGCTTTTTAATGGTGGATTGATCCCATGGTATATCACTGTTCGAAATTATGGCTTGCTAGATACTATATGGGCACTTGTACTGGCAGGAGGTCTGCCAATATTCAATACCATTCTTATTATGAATTTTTTTAGAAGTCTACCTAAGGATATTGAAGAGGCAGCGGTAATTGACGGTGCAGGGCCATGGCGTATACTGTTTGGAATAGTTGTTCCCTGCTCTATACCGGTTATTGCAACCATTACTTTGTTTGTAGGCGTTTATCACTGGAATGAATTCTTTCATGGACTGGTGTTGATGAGCGATGCCACCAAATATCCGTTGCAGACATATATTCAGCAGCTCGTGGTGAGCATTCCCACAAATACAAGCTTGACTCCGGATCAATATAAAAGGTTGTCAGAACTGTCAAATCAATCTTTGAATGCTGCAAAGGTGTTTATTGCAATGATACCCATGCTCATTGTTTATCCATTCCTGCAGAGGTATTTTGTTGCTGGAATTATGCTGGGAGCGATAAAGGAGTAAGAGCTATTTTTTAGGTTGTTTGTATGTGTTAGAGTGAAGGTTTTGCCAAACGAGAATAAAAACAGGGTTCCCATAAAGAATGAGAAGTTGGGAATCCTGTTTTTACTATTAAATTGCTTTGATGCAATTTTTTTATCCTTTTAGTGAACCTATCATAACACCTTTTACAAAGTATTTTTGTACAAAAGGATAGAGGAAAAGAATGGGCAGGGTGGCAACTATTATAGTACAATACTGCACAAGTAGTCGTGCGAAGTATACAATGTCAGCATTTGCTTGAACGCTTATGTCTACTAATCCTTCAAGGTTACTCATACTTTGCATATCGTTGGCTATAAGTATTTCTCTTAGTATTAATTGTAAAGGAAAAAGTTCCCTTTTTCTTAAGAATATCATTGCATTGAACCAGGCATTCCAGTGCCCAACTGCATAGAATAGGGTCATGACAGCTAATACAGCCTTTGACAAAGGTAGTATTATTCTAAACAAAATTATAAAGTCGTTTGCACCGTCAATCTTTGCGGATTCTTCTAAACTGTCCGGGATGCTGGCAAACGAAGTACGCATGACAAAAAGGTTATACGTAGATATGGCGCCTGGTATAATTAATGCCCATCTGGTGTTAACCATTCCTAGGCTTTTAACGAGTAGGTAGAACGGTATTAATCCACCACTGAATAACATAGTAATGGTTATCATAAATGCTATTGTGTTTTTCCATAGCACATTTTTTCTGGAAAGAACATATGCACCAAGTGACGTCATGAATAAATTTATAGCCGTACCAGCAGTAACATAAAATAACGTATTTAGATACCCCGTGGTTATACTTGGGTTTTTAAAGACGAGCTTGTATCCGTCAATGGTAAATCCGAGGGGCCTTAATAAAAGCCCTCGGTGTTTCATTAGCTCTATTGGTTGACTAAAGGAGGCAAATAATACGTATAGCAATGGGTATAGGCAGGCTATTGCCAGCATTACTAAAAAGATAGTGTTAATACAGTCAAATATTCTTTCGCCTGCTGTTTTCTTTATAACCATCACAGTGTACCTCCTACCATAAACTGGTTTCTGAAATTTTCCTGCTGAATTTATTTGCTGATGTTATCAATATTAAATTTATGACCGAATTGAAAAGTCCTACAGCGGCACTGAAGCTGTAGTCAAAATCTAATAATCCTCTTCTGTATACATAGCTGGAAATGACGTCAGCCGTTTCCATAGTAGCTGAATTGTAAAGCAAAATTATCTTTTCAAACCCTACACTCATTAATCCACCTAATCTCAGTATAAGTAGGATGACAATGGTAGGTACAATACCTGGTAAAGTAATATGCCATGTTTGCTTCCAACGACTAGCACCATCAATAGTAGCAGCCTCATATAATTGTGGATCGATATTTGTTATAGCAGCTAAATAAATTATACTGCCCCATCCGACTTCTTGCCATATGCCTGAACCTACGTATATAGGCCTGAACCATTCTGGGATCATAAGGAAGTTGGTTCTTTCTCCACCTAAAAATTCGATTATATCATTTATTACACCATCCGTACTGGTAAAATCTTTTATTATACCACAAACGACCACTAGAGAAATAAAGTGTGGAAGGTAAGATATGGTTTGAACCGTTCTTTTAAAATAGTTATTTTTAACTTCGTTTAATAATAAAGCTAAAATAATCGGGGCAGGAAATCCCCATACAAGGCTATAAATGCTTATGAGCAGAGTGTTTCTTATTAACCTCCAAAAATAAACGCCCTCAAAAAAGTCTTTAAAATGTTTTAACCCTACCCAAGGGCTTCTAATTATGCCAAGAGCCGGATTAAACTCCTTGAAAGCAATAATAGCGCCGTACATGGGCATGTAGTGAAATATGATATAGTAAGCAACTACAGGTAATGCCATTATATATATATACTTGTTCCTTATGATATCAGTTTTTATTTGGGCACGAGTCATATAGTAGTCTCCTCCTTAAATTATTGAGTTGAGTAAGAAAGAAGCAAAAAGCTTCTTTCTTACTCAACCTTTTCAAGCCTCTTGTTATATCGGTCAAGTGCGGCTTTATAAATTTCTATAACCCTGTCAATGTTCATGGATTTTATGTTGTTTACATATTCATCAAATTTGTCCAAAGGCTCTTGCCCCATGATGAATTTGAGCATCATCTCATTTCTATAGGCTTCTATATCACTCATGATTTTGGCGTATTCGGCGCCTTCTTCTGCTGTCAGAGTAATAGGAGGCAGTACATAGTCGGCCGGTTGGTTATTCCATGTAACACGATACTGTTCCAGGTCTTCCATCCATCTTCTGGGGTTACTCCTGAGATCGCTCTTTAAATAAGGTCCATTATGAAGTCTGAATACAGAATTGTACCTATCAAAATCCTGATAGTTGTTTTTGCTTATATATTCAACATATTTTGGTCTTCCCTTTTCATCTATGCCAGTATAGCTCTTTCCTTCCACACCGAAATTGAAGAGTTTGAAACCATCTTCGGTATAATGGTAGTCAAACCATTTGACAGCTATTTCGGGGTTTTTACACTTAGATGTTATAACACCGTAGTTGGCTCTACATATATTATTTTTATATCTCCAGTGTATTTCACTATTTTCGTCTTTCTTTGGATAAGGAGCTCCTGCAAATTCAATACCAACAGCTCTTGCTTTTAGCACCAATGCAGTTCCGTCCTGTAATTTTGCGCCTACTTTTCCTGACATTACAAGAGCATCTATGCTCTTGGCATCCCTGGTTGGGAAATCCCTGTCTATCAATCCTTCCTCATACCACTTGTTTACTAATTGCAAATACTCTTTAAATCCTGGTTCTATCGGACCATACTTTATTTCACCGTTTTTTATATAGAAACCTGGACCAATATCAAAAGCACTTACAAAAGCGCCTGTTGAAGGTTCCATACCTATTGCATTGTTCCATATCATGGGAACCTCAGCATTCATTTGTTCTTTGAAAGCTTTCAGTGCAGTATACCACTCATCTATGGTAGTGGGTATCTCCATACCTAGTTCATCCAGCCAATCTTTCCTTATAAAAGGACCACACCACGGATTCTCTTCTGTTGGTTCTAATGATGTTCCAGGAACATCACTGGTAATCATTCCGAACCCTAACAAATTGCCCTCATCTGAGTATACTTGTCTTTTTAGTTCTTTATTCGATTCTATGATTTTTTTAAAGTTGGGAGCATATTTGTCTACCAGCTCATTTAGCCTAATATAGATACCGTCGGCAATGGCTTTGTCTATACCGCCTTTGTATCTTTCGCCTTGTTCTATTATATCCGGTAGGTCGCCTGAAGAAATCATAAGATTGAAGTGCTCTGTCTCCTGACCCTCTGGAGGATGAATGAATTCAATTTTCACGTTTGTCAATTTTTCAAGCTCCTGATAAACTTCATTTTGACTTAAATCGGGTATGATTTCTTTGGCTGTTCCGCCGAAAGGCACCCAATAAGTAAAGGTTATGGGTTTATCCACAATAGGAAGTGCAAAAGTTCCTGCTTCAGTACTTTCACCTTCTTTAGATTCTCCATCAGTTGATTTTTGCTCCTGATTTTTTGTTAAATCTTCTTCTACTTTCGTAGTACCATTACTTGTTTTGTCAGACGATGTTCCTGCGCATCCGCTAAACAAGCCTGCTGTGAGGATTAAGATCAACAAGAAAGAAATCATTTTGATGGATTTTGTCATTTAAATTTCCCCCTCTCTGTAATTTGTTTAAGAAATTTAGGTTTTTGTAAAATCCTGAAATTCTTTATTTTCCGGGATTTTACTTATTATTTCAAGCAGGATCCCCTCCGCTTTTATCAAATTATATTTTTTATAAATTTGAACCATAAAAAGGAAGGGAATCATGCATGAAACTCAAACAACTTAACTTCTGAGATTACGTCGTCTAAAAATTTATGCTCCTTCAACTTCTGGATCAATTTGTTAATGTTAAGGAATTGATTTCCCTCTTTAACATTTTATTTATGTAAAAGCTTTGATTGCCGTTATAATAACTGCTTTACTTTTATATTTTTTATCTCGGTACTTCAAAAATCATTGTCTCTTCCTAGTTCTTCTACTTTACCTATTATATTCTCTCCTAATGTACAAAGAAAATAGTTTAGTGATGTCAAAATGATAAATTGCAAAATCATTAAGGGAAATTTGTTTATGGTTGGTGCCGCTTATCTTGTTGTTGTTTTTGCTTAATTATCCTATATGAAAGCGATATACCCCAAGATTAGTTCTATTAACTCAAACTTCGCAGTTAAATATTGACTGCTAGACCTTGAAAAATCAATAATTCAGCCAATTTATATACCTATTAAGATGCCTTTTTATACTCCATTTTCCTCTTATAGTACTCGGGAAGCTTTGCAATAAAAGCATCAATTAATTGATCAATTTGTTTACTTGAAAGAAATAAGATTTCTTCCAAAACATCACGAAGTAAGCTGAGTATAAGTTCCAACGTCTCCGCAAACTGTATATCAGCAACTTCATCGTAACATTCGAAAAATAGCTCCCCTAAAGCACGCGGATCCTCCTTTTGCAGTTTCTCCAATGCCAGTATCATATACCTCGTCATAACTATAGCGGTATGAGCAGTAATAACATCGTATGATAACCCTCGAAATTCTGAACCAAGCCTGAGATACGGTTTACAAACCTTGAAAAATACTTCAATGTCCCATCGCTTACCATAAAGCTGTATGATCTCTTCCTCAGATAATTCCATGTCAGTAGAAATCAATGCTATCCAATTTTTTCTGTTGTTTCGATCCCTAATATATACAATACGGGCATCAATCATTTCGTTATCCTGGTTATAAAGCTTAACACACACCGATAAAAGATACCTACTTCTCCCACGACGCTTTTTTGCTGAAGAATATATCTGAGATAACGTCCTTTTCTCCCCGTCTAACAAATACTTAACTTTCGGCGTCTTCTTGAGTCTTGCAACTACATTGAGCCCTATTTTAGCAATCTCTATGATAGTAGTGGGATAAGCAAACCAACAATCAAATAGTACATGCTTAGATGGAATTCCTATCTTTACAATCTGCCCAAGCATCTCAAGTAGAACCTTCGGAGCACTTGATATTGCTTGTTGTCTTGCTTTATAACCACAGGATCGTTTATCAATCTTCGGATTTATCTCGGTAAACCTGTTTTTCTTATCCTGTGAACTAAGATGTCTAAATAGCAATGGAATGAGTGTTACTCCATCAGTCCATGCAAGAGTCAACAGCCCAAACTCACTCTTAAATCTACTTCCTTTCCCTGTATGATCATGTACATTTGCCAACAGCTCCACTTTCGTGCTTCTCGGACGGCTGTAAAGAGTATCATCTACAACTATTGCGTTAACTCTACTACCCGAAGTTAGCCTTGAAATTTTGGCAATGATACGTACAGCAAGATTCAGCATAAATGTAGCCCAATTAATAAAAGGCGAATTCAGAAATCTATACACAACATCTTTCCCAAAGCCTGCATTGTGTGTTCCATTGAGTATGTTCATATACATACTTTTCTTCGTGTAAACAAGCTGCAGAAGATACATGAAAATATAGATTACAGGTATTCCCTTCGATTTATAAGCATTGGCTTTCTTAAGTATCTTGCCAACAGAATATTCTTTGCAAAAAGATATAATCGATGTAATTATGTTCTTTTCATCGTAAGTATCTTGTGTTAAAATATTTATCTAGACATCCTCTCTTTGGTAGTTTTGTGTTTTTTAACCATACAATTATACCATAAAAGAGAGGATGTTTCTATATTTTTATGCCAAAAAATGTTGACTTTTCAAGGTTCCAAGCCCATTTTTTATGTGAGAAGTCTGAGTCTATTAAGTCTATAGATTAAGGCCATAAACAGCTGTTTTATTGTCAAGCGATTTTAACTTTCTGCTTTAATTGATTTTGTTATGGGTTAATTTTCTTACATTTTCTGCATATTGCATTTATACATATCGGATATAAATTATAGCATTGTGGTTCTGTAATTGTTTAGCTTCAGTTTATTATATTTTTTATAAAAAAATTTCTAGATAACATCAACAATTTTCAATATTTGCTTAATCTTATATGTATCGACCATCTTGTCGAAATAATTACTGTTGTTGCTATGTATGTGCAATAAATATGTACTAACGTAATCTGTTATGACTGTTCATCAGTTTTTATATTTTTCAGCTCAGAAAATTTCCCTACTTTAGGAAAGCGTTTACCCTTCTTTTATTATAAACTAATCTGCTATATGTGTCAATATAAAATTTTGCGTCGGCAGCCATGAGGAGTAAATTTTTTAACAATACCATATAATAACATTTTGCCTTAATTTTCTATGTTAAATATTTCCAGTATATTTCTCTCTCTTTTACGCCAAAAAGACCGGCTAAGGTTTATCCTCAGCTTTTTATTAAATTTTAGAAATTTCTCTTCCCTTCACACCACCTCCTCTGCTATAATGTAAATACTACGTGAACCTTACTTGCATCGGTTTCGCTAAGCTGGTTATATCCTCGTAAGTT
>NZ_JAHUQD010000025.1 GCF_023838525.1 Caldicoprobacter algeriensis | reverse complement strand
TGAAAGAGAGATTCCGGTGACAATAGCGAAGGGGAAACACCTGTATCCATTCCGAACACAGAAGTTAAGCCCTTCAGCGCCGATGGTACTAGAGGGGAGACCCTCTGGGAGAGTAGGTCGTCGCCGGAGTTCAATTTTAAAAAGCCTGGCAAATCAAGCCGGGCTTTCTGCTTATGAGATGTTTATAGTATTGAAGATAAAGAAGTGTTGGATGAGGTTTTATCATGGTCAACCATTTTACTGTAATTGGTCTTCATTATTTGGGCTGTATCTTTTAGTGATAAACCTGATCCGTAGACAAGATTGATGATGCTTCTGTTTTATTCTTTGTCTTAAAACCTGACGACAAGGATAATACACTCCTTGTATTTGCTTTTCATTTTAGTTTCTCATCCTACGAATTTCATAATGACTATCTAAAAAATCCTTACCTTGGTTTTTATTCATCTGCACTGAGTAGATGGAACAGCCAATGTCCGGAAGTTTATTTGTATGATTATTCATTTAATGGTTCGAAAGTAGATTTTTGTACACCTACTGAGAGTTGGTGGGATTCCCAAGGATATGGTATGTTTAACCCTGTAGCTGTTACATATATATATATGATACAAATGGTACTCTGATAAATAGTACTACTAAAGCCGATAACTCAACTAAATTGATAAGTTATGCGCAAATATATATAAATCCATATTCTTTAACGCATGATTTACTTAGTGATACGCAAAAAATAGCTGTTTTAGTCCATGAATTGGGGCATGTTATGTGCCTTGGTCATTCTGATGATATTTATTATCCTACAAGTGCAAAATCCATAATGCAAAAACTTATAGATACAATAAATTTCAGTTACCCGCAAACTCATGATAAGAATGATATTGCATCTAAATATTAATAAAAAATTTAAATTGAGAAAGGAGTATCTAGACATGAATAAAAGACTAAAAGTCAGCCTGTTGGTTATTGCAGTAATGCTGGTAGCAGGTACTTTTTATGGTATATATGTGGCTCGAAATAATTATATTGAGAAACTGTTAGCTCAATATCCAACGTATGGAGATCCGCCCTATATGGAACGCGGAATGATCCCGGATGTACAAGTTTTAGTTGAGTATTCGGATGTGGTAATTGTTGGCCAAGTAAATAAAAGTGTAGATAAATACACCGTTACTTTTGAAGGCAATAAAGCGACTCCGGAAGGTGCGCTCGAGGAGAAATCGCGAAGTATGGGTAATGAGCCAAATAGGACTGAATTTATCACAACACAAATAAAGGTACTTGATGTGTTAGCGGGCAGTTTGGAAGGAGAAGAGATACTAATTACCCGCAGCTGTGAATTTGATGGCTATCAACCCGAGTTAATCCCCGGGGAAAAGATGGTATTCTTTTTAAGAAAAGGCTCTGGAGTACACGAGGGAAAGTACCTTCCAGTTGATAATCTATGTGGCTATATTTATATTACCAGTGATGATAAAATTGTACCTGTTGTCAAGGAAGATAAGTATAGGAAATATGTTGGTATAAGCCTGAATAGCTTTAAAAAACAGATTGGCAGTTTTAAAAAATAAATAATTTCGTGAAATCCAAATTGTAGACTTATAGACCCGGCTAAATGCTGGGTTTTTTATTTTGTGCGTCCGAGCATGGCCAGTAACTTGTAATGAAGCATGAAAATTTGTAAATGTTACGCGAATTTTTATATTTTTTGTATCTGTGTTATTTTTGTGTTTGTATTGACATGAAGTTAAAATCTGTTTATAATAAAAACAAAAGGTAAACGGTTTCCTAAATTACAATTTAATAGAAAGATTTAACGAGCATTGTTACCAAAATTTGGGGACTATCCCCTTTTTGAGGTGAAATGTACATGAAAAGGTTGGGGGCAGCCATTATAGGCTGCGGCAGTATACACGGGGTGCATGCAGATGCAATTGAGGCAAGTGAGCTAGGCCGTTTGGTATGTGTGGTCGATATAGACAAACAACGAGCCCAGGCATCTGCAGCAAAATATGATTGCCGATGGTATGTTGATTATCTGGAAGCTCTTAATGATGATGAAGTAGATGTGGTACATATATGTACACCTCATTACTTGCACGCCTCTATGGCCATTGAAGCTGTAAGAGCTGGTAAACACGTCTTGGTTGAGAAGCCGGTTGCCATATCTGTGAGCCAGGCACAGGAAATGGCGCAAGAGAGCAAAAAGCATGGACGCTATATAGGGGTATGCTTTCAAAACCGTTTTAATCCAGAGTCTCAAAAGGCCAAGGAGATCATCGACAGTGGCAAGATCGGGGCTGTTAAGGGAATTAAAGGTGTTGTAACCTGGTTTAGGACTAAGGAGTACTACACTCAAAGCGGGTGGCGAGGAAGGTTTGCCACAGAGGGCGGCGGCGTGCTTATAAACCAGGCTATTCATACCCTTGATCTCATGCAGTGGTTGGGTGGGGGAGTGAAGGCTGTAAAAGGAAATGTCTCTACTTATCTTTTGGGAGATGTGATCGAGGTAGAGGACACTGCTGATGCCATTTTATTTTTCAAAAATGGAGCCCGTGGTATTTTTTATGCCACCAACTGCTACACTACCAATTCTCCTGTGGAAATAGAAATAGACTGTGAGAAGGCCAGGCTGAGGATTTACGATGGCACGCTGGTTATGGAGCAAGGCAAGAGCTATGAGTGTTTAGTTACTGGAAAGACCAGCGAGACAGCATATAAGTCTTATTGGGGCAGAAGCCATGCGATTTTGATAGATGAGTTTTATCGAGCCGTCTTAAGCGGTGATTCCAGGCACATCATCTCTGTTGAAGAGGGTATGGAATCTTTGAAGATAATCGATGGCATTTATAAGTCCTCTTCTACAGGGAATGTAATAAACATTAGTTAAAATTGGGGGGATTTTTTATGAGTAAGCCCAGAGTAGGAGCCCAGCTGTATACCATCAGGCAATTTACCAAGACGCTTGAGGACATTGCGACCAGCATGAAAAAGATAAAGGAAATAGGATATAATGCCGTTCAAGTGTCAGCGTTCGGACCTGTGGACCCGCATAAAGTAAAGGAGATAATGGATGCAGAAGGGTTGACGATTTGTGCTACCCATATAGGATACGACAGATTAAAGAATGATTTGCAGGGAGTAATTGAACAGCATAAGCTTTGGAATTGCAAGTATGTAGGCCTTGGAGCCATGCCGCACGAATATGCCAAAAGCGCAGAAGGGTATGTGAAATTTGCCAAAGAGGCATCCGAAATTGCACGGGTGTTGGCGGACAATGGATTGAGATTTATCTATCATAACCATAACTTCGAATTTATGAAATTTGACGGGGTAACGGGTTTGGAAATCCTTCTCAATGAAACCGACCCTGAAGTATTTGACTTTGAAATCGATACATACTGGGTGCAGGCAGGAGGGGCCAATCCCGTTGACTGGATCAAGAAAGTCAGGGGAAGGATGAAGGTAGTTCATTTCAAAGACATGGGCGTGGACAGCAACAGGCAGCAGATGATGACCGAGGTGGGCGAGGGCAATCTCAACTGGCCCGACATCATTAATGCCTGCGTTGAGATCGGTGTAGAGTGGGCGCTGGTGGAACAGGACGTCTGTCAGAGGGATCCTTTTGAGAGCCTGGCAATAAGCCTGAATAATTTAAAGAAACTGGGGCTCAATCCTTAAATAAAAAAACACTAATGTGGGGAGGAGAGAAGGGTGAGCAAGTTCATACTTTCTGCTTTTGCAGATGAAATCGACCCTGATTTGAAAGTACAAATGGATGTGCTAGAACAGCATGATATAAGATACATAGAAATGAGAGGAGTATATGGCAAAAACCTCGTTCAGTATTCTTTAGAAGAGGTAAAAGAGATAAAGAAACAGCTGGATGACAGGGGATTTAAGATTTCTGCCATAGGTTCGCCTATAGGCAAGATTGGGATACTGGATGATTTTGAACCCCACCTTGAGCTGTTTAAACACACCATTGAAATCGCAAAGATACTGGAAACCGACTATATCAGGATGTTTAGCTTTTATATTCCCAAAGGGGATGACCCTGCAAAATACAGGGATGAGGTTATTCGCAGATGGGAGGAGTTTATAAAAGCAGCTGAGGGGACCGGGCTAACTCTTCTTCATGAAAACGAAAAGGGTATTTATGGAGATACTGCTGAGCGCTGCCTTGACCTGCTGAAAACGCTGGACTGCGATTATGTAAAGCTTACTTTTGATCCAGCCAATTTCGTGCAGTGCGATGTGGAAACTTATCCCCATGCCTTCAATCTTCTAAAAAGTTATATAGCTTACATGCATATCAAGGATGCTCTGTACAGCAACCACAGCGTAGTACCTTCGGGATATGGAGACGGCAAGGTAAAGGAAATACTTACTGAGCTTTATCAAATGGGGTATGAGGGCTTCTTATCCATAGAGCCCCATCTGGGCAACTTTGTAGGGTTTAGCGAGCTGGAGCAGGGGATTGTGGATCCTAACATGCCGGAAGGTGGCCCTAAGCAGTTTGGCATTGCTGCAAATGCTTTGAAGAAGATATTGTCACAAATTGAGAGGAGGGAATGACCTGTGGATAAGGTGAGAATAGGCGTAGTGGGCATAGGGAACATGGGTTCGGCCCATGCCAAGTATCTGGCAGCTGGAGATGTTCCCAATGCAGAGCTCACTGCAGTTTGCGATATAAATCCCAAGAGACTGGAATGGGCCAGAGACAATCTGGGCAAGCATATTAAGCTATTCGAAAATGCGGAGGCCATGTTTGAGTCCAAGGCTGTGGATGCCGTCATCATTGCCACGCCCCACTATGACCATCCGCCCTTGGCCATCAGCGCTTTTAAACGTGGACTGCACGTGCTCATTGAGAAGCCTGCGGGGGTTTATACAAAGCAGGTAAGGGAAATGAACGAGGTGGCCGAGAAGAGCGGCAAGGTTTTTGGCATTATGTACAACCAGCGGACCAATCCCGTCTACCAAAAGCTCAGGGATCTAATAAAATCGGGTGAGCTGGGTGAGATAAAGCGCATCAATTGGATTATCACAAACTGGTATCGTTCGCAGAGCTACTATGATTCGGGTGGCTGGAGGGCCACGTGGGCCGGTGAAGGTGGTGGTGTACTCATAAACCAGTGTCCCCACAATCTTGACCTGTGGCAGTGGATTTGCGGCATGCCGCGCCGCGTACGGGCATTTTGCCACTACGGCAAATATCACGATATTGAGGTTGAAGATGACGTCACGGCTTATATGGAATATGAGAATGGTGCCACGGGCGTGTTTATAACAACTACCGGAGAAGCACCGGGTACCAACCGCTTCGAGATTGCCGGCGATAGAGGAAAGATAGTGGTCGAGGAAGGTAAATTGACCTTCTGGCGCTTGCGGGTTTCAGAGAGACAGTTCAATAGAGAGTACAAAGGTGGGTTTGGTTCACCCGAGTGCTGGAAATGTGAAATCCCTGTGCATGGCGTTGAAACAGCGCACAGGGGAATTACCACCAACTGGGTGAACGCCATATTGAAAGGTACGCCGCTTTTGGCGCCTGGTATAGAAGGGATATATGGCTTGACCATATCAAATGCCATGCATCTGTCTTCGTGGCTGGATGATTGGGTAGAGATTCCCTTTGACGAAGACCTGTTCTATCAAAAGCTCAAAGAAAGGATAGACAGTTCCAAGTTCAAAAAGGATAAAAAAGAAGATAAGGTTTTGGACGTAGAAGGAACGTATTGATATGGCGTACGCGGTTGACCCTCTCACACCAAAGTGGGAGGGTCTGCTGTTAAGTAAGGCCTGTACCTTTAAATTATAACCGAACCATGTCAAGGGCGTTTTACAATCCAACAGGTTTGGATTTCAACGCTCTATAAAATGGAGAGCCTTGTGCAGTTCAGGAAAAGCTTAAAAAATTGTTATGAGGTGAATAAAGATGAAAATTGGTGTATGTACAGGTGTGGAGAATATAAAAAAGATGGAGGATATAGGCTTTGACTATATAGAGCCCTCGGTTGTAAGCATTGCAAAGATGAATGATGAGGAGTTTAATGCCGCAATGAATCTGGTTGACGGCAGCAATATAAAATGTGAAGCGTTCAACGTGTTGTTTCCGGGGAATATCAGGTTGACGGGGTCTGAAGTGGATGAAGGAGGCATCAAAGATTATTTGGAAAGGGCTTTTGCTAGGGTAAGCCGTCTGGGAGCCAAAGTGATTGTATTTGGGAGCGGAGGAGCGCGCAAAATACCTGATGGCTGGAGTAGGGAAGAAGCGTGGAAACAGCTTGTAAGGATTGCGAGGATAGCAGGCGATGTGGCTGCTGAATACGGTTTGACTATTGCTATGGAGCCTTTGAACACTTCCGAAACCAACATTCTCAATTCTGTAGAGGAAGGTTTAAGATTTGTGACGGATGTTGGTCATACCCATGTAAAGTTATTGGCCGATTTTTATCACATGCGGCGGGAGAATGAAGACATGGATGTATTGGTTAAGGCGGGTTCTATTATTGCACATCTACATATAGCCAATAGCAATGGGCGAGTGTGCCCTCTGGATAGGTCTGAGGATGTGTATGATGCTTTCTTCCAAAAGCTAAAGGAAGTTGGATACCAGGGGCGTATAAGCATTGAGGCCGGCATTAAGGATGTTGATAGAGATGCGCCCGTGGGTCTAAATTTGTTGAGAGAGCTGAGTAAATAAGTTTAGTTTTCCGATATGGTTGCCAGCAATTTAAATAGCTAACCTTTTAAACAGTTGGGTACTGCTACGAAAAAAGCTTTCACTTTTAATGCGGTTAGAAAAGATGCTATTCTAAGTCTTAAAAAGCAACGATATAAAGGGAGTGAACGTGATGAATTCCAAAGAAATAGTATTAAAGACATTAAATTATGATAGCCCGGAAAGGGTTGCTAGGTCTTTCTGGGATTCTGATCTGGTATGGTGTGGTAATACGGTAAAGACATACGCTACAGAATGGAAAAAGGTAGGGGAGAGCCGCTGGGAAAGAATAGATGAATGGGGTAACGTATGGGCAAGACTTGATCCTACCTCTAAAGGAGAAGTAGTTAAAGGCGTATTAGAAGATGTGGAAGATTATACCGATTTTGAGTTTCCTGATTTTTCAAATCCTGATGATTATTTGACTGTGAAGAAGTGCAAGGATGAGCACCCAGATAAGTGGGTAATAGGTGGAATGCCTGGATTTACTTTCAATATAGCCAGAAAGCTTTTTAAGCTTGAAAACTATTTTGTCAAACTGATGCTGGAGACCGAGAAAATACACCAGCTTCATGATAAAATCGATAAGATGCTGGTGGATATGATCACAAATTATGCTAAGGCTGGCGTCGATAGCGTTATGTTTCCGGAAGATTGGGGAACTCAGACGCAATTATTTATAAACCCTAAGTTCTGGTACGAGGAGTTTTATCCGCGATTTCAAAGGTTGTGCGCAGTTG
The DNA here is from genome assembly GCF_023838525.1 of Caldicoprobacter algeriensis. Lineage (GTDB taxonomy): Bacteria > Bacillota > Clostridia > Caldicoprobacterales > Caldicoprobacteraceae > Caldicoprobacter > Caldicoprobacter algeriensis. The sequence continues at coordinate 22,936 of NZ_JAHUQD010000025.1, read as the reverse complement.
CGCATGAATGCGGTATAAAGGTTTTTATGCACTCGTGCGGAGCCATAGGTGCGATCATTCCTGGCCTCATTGAAGCAGGGATAGATTTGTTGCAGTTTGACCAACCAACGCTTCACGGGATTGATACTTTGGCATCCTATCAGGAAAAAGCAAAAATAACATTCTGGTGTCCGGTGGATATTCAAAGAACGCTTCAGACAAGGGACGAAGAAAAAATAAGGGCTGAAGCAAGGGAATTGCTTGATAAGCTTTGGAAAGGTAGAGGCGGATTTATCGCAGGTTATTATTCTGATAATACCTCCATTGGTTTAGACCCTAAGTGGCAGGAGTATGCTTGTGATGAGTTTGTCAAGCGAGGGCGCATGGAGAATTATGTTTGAAGATTAAGTCTACGCAAATGAAAGTTAAGGCATATCCGTATTCGCTCATACTTGATGAAATTCAATTGGGTTAACTATCCACCGCTTAAAGAAGCGATGGCTTAGTAAAACCTGGTTTATTAGCTTCAACCATCAGAGTAAGGCTAATGAAGCTACGTTAGACAGGTTATGACGGCCCAGGCGCCACTTAGGTCCCGGGCTCTGTCGTACAGGTTTAAACAGTCCTGAATGGTAGGGACAGTGACCTGGCGTGACAAGCCTTGTCTGACGTTGGCGATGAGCACCTAACTCCCTACGCAGGTTTACCGTTTACAATCCAGCTTTTAGTGATACCACTACCCACAACTGATTAGGGTATGACTGGATATAGGGTCAAAAACAAGAGATTATCGACGATTGGGGAAGAGATATTTTCTGGTTTAAGGATTGGTGATTATTCGCTATAATAAGCCTTTCAGGGGAGAAGATGCACGACAGCGCCAAACGTAGCCCATCAAAGCTTGTAGAGAGGAGAATGTTATAAATGAGTGGAGAGTGCGGGATATTCTATCTTTATATGGAGTATTCTGCATTTGTGTATGATGAAAAACAGCGAATTCATTAAAAATATAGAGAAAATTAAAGAAATTATTAGATATATGTGCTTAAACGCTTTAAAATCATGATTTATAATCAAAAAGTATGTTGAATTATTAAAGGTTGTTGGTTATAATAAATTACGCTTGATGACGAGATGGGCCATTAGCTCAGTTGGTAGAGCACCTGACTCTTAATCAGGGTGTCCGGGGTTCGAGTCCCTGATGGCTCACCAGAAGTACCAAGACTACGAGGGTCTTGGTACTTTTTTATTATGTTTGATATATTATAAATCGCGTATGCCATAGGTGAAAACAGCATACAAAAGGAGCGTTGGGTATGGATAAGTTTGAACTGAAAAGTGAAAAGAGCGTTTTAATGATAATCGACATCCAAGAGCGCTTGGTGCCTGTGATGGAGTATCGTGATCAGGTGATACGCAATGCTAAAATTCTTGTGTCTGCTGCCCAAAAGTTAGGAATTCCTGTGATTGTAACAGAACAATATCCTAAAGGCCTAGGGAAAATCATCAAGGAGATAAGTGATGTGCTTGGCGCTTTTCAGGCTTTTGAAAAGACATCTTTTTCAGCTTGTACCCCGGAGGTTGTATCTGAGCTTGCCAAACTGGGGCGAAAAAAGGTAATTGTATGTGGGATGGAGACTCATGTGTGCGTTTTTCAGACGGTAAGGGATTTGCTCCGTGATGGTTATCAAGTTTTTGTGGTCAAAGACGCGGTATGTTCAAGAACCCAGGAAAATTATCAAAACGGATTATATTTAATGTCGGAAATGGGAGCTGTTATCACTAACACAGAAACGATATTATTTGACCTTTTGAAAAGGGCAGGCACTCCATTATTCAAAGAGCTTTCGAAGCTTATAAAATGATTAAAAAATTTTTTCCTGTATTGGGAATATATGACTTAGACTATTTGTTTAATGACGAGAACAAGTATAATGCGGTTTTACTACCTTGTAAAGAGGTTTGGCAGCCCAAAAGCAGTGTGGGAGTGCACCTGTGATGACATCTTGGATGCATGCAGGTTGAAGGGGTTACAGGAGAAATAAGGAGTTTAGAGGCAAAAACTGTAAGTACTTTTAGTAAAGGTGAAGCAAAGGTAAGCGTGCTATTTTCTATATCTTCTATCAATTTCAGCCAGGAGGGATCTGATAAATTGAAAGTAAAATTTTTAAAATTATTTATTATAGAATTCCATTTTGAATTTAACTCATACATTTTGGTTATTATAAGTTTTAACTTTAAATCAAGCTCAATCTCATTTTCGTATATTTCTTCCTCGAACAACAACTCATAGAACGCACGTGTAATTTTTATTGCATTCACACCCGTCTTATCATATTGAAATTCTTCTTTTCTCATATTTAACTCAACTGCAAGGTTCCTGCATTCAAGAATTATATCCCTTATTTGTCCATTATGCCACATCAGAGTGTTCATTTGATCTTTTGAAATCTTTCCGGACTCCAGTATTGTTTCATACACCCGATTGTTTTCTTGAATTGCTATCATAAGATTCCGGATATCCTTATCCAACCTGTTAGAAATGTATGCTTTGTACATCCCGCTGGCTTTGTACTGTGAAAAACTAAAAAAAAGAAGAACAACAATCAAAATAGTTGTTAGATTTTTACGGAAATAATGGTGGAGCATCTGGAAATTAAACTTTATAATATTCACCCAGAAGTTTCGCAAATTAATAAATAAAAAAGGCGTAATCCTTTGATATTTAGAGGTTTAGAAAGAATAATACTCGAAATATGTAAATTCCGATTTTTACTGGAAAAAATTTAGGGTTAAAAAATAGAACCATCCTTTCTATAATTAAATTTTGTAACAAACTCAAAACAGAAAGGATGGTTCAAATGAAGAAGAGTCATATAAAACAAATGCTTACCTACTTCTCCAGGATATATCATCTTGGAGAAAAAATCAAGGGGTTAAAAGACGGAAGGATAAAACCCCAAATAGAAACTTCGACTATTTGATACCGTTAGGCGTTCGTTAAGCAGTTTTGATATAGACAGTTTGAATGGTATGCATGAGCATATAATAATATATAGAAACAAGGTATTTAGGAACGGTACGATAGAAGGAGGAGTTTATGGTCTTTTCAAATTCCAGAATTACAATAAAATGGAAAAACGCTAATTCCTTATTACGAAAAATTTATACTGGAAATTAGATGCGAAATTTCTGTTCAGAAAAAATCATTGTTTACTTTTGCTTGATTTATGCTATAATATAAGTAAGGTTAATCGGTACCGCTAGGATGCGGTTGCCCCAAGTTGGTTATTTTAAAAAGATTTTAATAACCACCCTGGTGCCCAGCAGGGTGGTTATTTCCTTTTGGAGGTGAACTCCAAAAGTGCTATGACAAACATACCGAACGCTATCATTAGGGACAGCGCCTCGAATATGCTTATCATAGGTACCACCTCCCTTCTATCGGGAAGTGGCAACCGCACCCTGCTGACCGATTACCTTGTTTTCATTTTACCATAAAAATGTAAGCCTAGTAAACATAATTATAATGTTTCAAGCGTTTCAACTGCTTCCTCCAAATCCTGTAGACTCGGGTTTAGTATATATAGCGGTTGTGTTAATGTTAACGTGACCCAGCAGGTCGAAAACCAGTGTATAAATTCTTCAACATCGCGCAGGTATGCTCTAACGGTATTTTTTTGATTTTTGTTGCCGTAGCAGCTCTTCTTTGAAAGAATCCAGAATGGTATTCAGATCATCTGCCATGCAATTTCTCTCCTTTTCTTATTAGCGGTATTAGTTGCAATTTCCATGCCAACGGATGCTTTTTTGAGTGCCATGTCAGGAGGCAATCCTCTAGCTGCCCACTGGAGCGCGCTATCTGCATACCAGGGATTGGCGTCTTCCAGAACATCCAGCATCCATAGCACAGATTTCGGTCCATGCCTGATAGTTATGTATTTTTTAAGCGTTTCTATATTGGCTCTGCTGTATTCGTTCGGTCCATCGGTTCTGAGCGCAGTATAGTCCTTAAACTTTGCCTTTCCTTCAAGCAGTAAAAGTTTTTCTATTCCCTGCTCGCATGATGGATTAAGCGGCGGCAGTTTTTCAAGTCCGCGCTCGTCTGGCATAAAGCACAGGTCAGGTTTCCACTCGTCCAGCTCTGTATAATGATTTATAATTCTTGCGACAGGCATACCGGTAGCTTTGCTTGCAAGCGCATCCGCAAACTTATTTTCCTCGCGTAGGATCCACTTAAAATCTACCTGACAACCCAGCTGCTTTATAAGCTCGAAGACCCTATCGGCCAGTTCTGCAATTGCAGGAGATTTTATGGCATAAGCTCCGGTGAGTTGATAGACAACCAATTGAGAATCTGACATAACAAGTATGGATTCCGGCTCAAAAGCGGTGAGGTAATCTAGTGCGGCAATAACCGCCAGGTATTCGGCTTGGTTGTTTGTACCTGTTCCCGGCGAATGAAGGCATGTAGCCGTAAGTTTCCTGCCGGGGTTTTGATATATTATATAGCCGATCCCCATACGGCTGGGGTTTCCGGCGCAGGCGCCGTCGGTATAAACTAGGAACTCATGCTCTACTTCTTTCTGTCCCCCTTTAAAAGGTTGAAATCAATTATGTAGTGTTTAGTGTGGAAAGGACGAAAAATATTATCATGCATTTTTTAGGGGGAATAATCCCTTATTTTTTATCTGATTATACCATTAATTATACCCCAAGAGGGCAAGATATTTTTGCCACATAAAAGGCAAATATACTGTTCAATTACAACATATTCTAAATGATATTAGTGTGGCGTTAATTGAAAGTGGACATGATTATGGTTTTGTGGTTTACCGGAAAACACCTTATCTTCCTATTTATAGGTATAAAACTTCTTTATTTGGTGCTGAACCTGTTGTTCACAGAGAAGAAGGACACCATCATCAACCTCAAAAAAACTGAAGAATACAAAGATGTAAACTTCAGCCACTTTGTCGACTTGCTTATGGAAAATGAGGTATTCAAGGACTGCAAAAAAGTCCCTGCTGTTCCCAAAGGTAAACTTACTGTCCTATTTAGCCCTAAAATAGGCGTAAAAGCTTTCTATGCCGGTACAGTATATGATTAATACCCTAATCCTCGAAGAACGACCTAAAAAACAGGCTTTACAACAGCCTGAGCATAAGTCAGAGAAAAAAACATAATTCTGTAAAACCGGCTCCTGATCATCCGTGGAAACAACAGACTCAAAAAAGCCCAGGATCTCTTACGAGGAAACAGATAGTGAGATCCTGGAGATGCTAGGCCAGTTGTTTAATTCCACACGAGCCTGGGCATAGCACATTTAATCTATCACTTCTCCCATAGGCTATCATACAAGCTTTGATAGTATTTATCAAGGCTTAGTTTCTCATTGCCTTTTTTAGCCTCCATAATAGTATTAAAAAGGCCCTAAACTCAGAGTGCATGTCAAGTGGTCCGTGGAATAAGTTGAGGTGACCCTATAGTTTTGCTGCTTATGCCGCGAAAGCCACTTGACATGCACCCTCTTATGTAGGCTTTTACCTATGTCGGTGGGTGTAATACACCTACCGGTCTGCCTAGTGGCGAGCGATAAAAGCTCTAATTGCTTTGTCCATAGTTACCCTTGTAATATTTTATTTTTAAGTCTTATAGTGATATTTTTACTGAATAAAATTGTCCTTCTTTAGATGACATTTTCACAGACTATTGACAGTGCAAAAATTCTGTTGGTATCATGATTTTCGAATTTGTGATGCCGGACTCAAGGAAATACTTGTCACCGGTTAGTAGTATATCGGCTTTAGCTGCAATGGCAGCTCGGAGTATTGGTCTGTCAGAAACATCCCGCACAAGTTTTTCTTCAGAAGTGTCAATAACAGGGGTCGGGACTACTTCAAGAACGGTGAGTGCCAGCGCCAGAAAGCGCTCAAGAGCATCAATTTTATGAGGAAATTTCATATATACTACTGTACAGAGATGTTGTAGTGGAACACAGTTAATGTTAGCATTCTACAAGTCTTTCAAGAAATCATCAGGAGAAACTACTTTAACGGGAGATCCCCTAAAGTCCTTAACGTTGCGAGTAATGATGCATTCAATTTTTCCGCGTTTGGCACATGCGGCAAGCAATGCATCTTCATAGTCGGTCATAGGCAGTTCAAGCGCTTTTTCACAGTCAGAACTGGTAACATCCATAATATTAAAAAGCGTAAAAAGTTTACGCAACTCTTCTTTGCATCTTACACTGTCATGAAGGTATTTGTGCAGCAAATAGTATATGTCCGTTACGCAATTTGCCGTAATGTATGCGTTGATTTTTTCCTCGGCAGCCATAATAAACAGTTTTTGTGCAGCTTCGTTAAAAGGGGAGCGGGAAAGCATGGCATCAAGGATGACGTTAGTATCAATCAATACGTTCATGACGGCTCAGCCGCTCCCTTCTAGCTTGTTCCAATGTCGCGTCGGCAGGCAGTATACCAAACAATGATTTTGCCATCTCAATTTTGTCCTGTTTGACGTTTGTGAGTTTGGCAATTTTTTTACCGTTTTTGGTGATATATATATCCTCTTTGGCAGCAAGGGCTAGATATTTTCCAACATTGTTTTTAAACTCTGTAGCAGTTATTATCATACATCAACCCCCTTTTTATTGTGTACAAAATATATTATTACATCGTCCAATATTATTATACAAAAATTGTGCGTTTGTATCAATATAAAACGCACAAAACTTTTTTGTAGAGTGTGCAAAACTTTTTGCGCGGTACACAGGAATAAAAAATATCTGGTTATCTTCACGGATGAGTAACAAAGGGACTGCATCAAAAAAACCTCTTGCAAAAGTTTGAGAGAAGTATTGCAATATGTTTGTAAAAATAGAGGATAGGCTGTTTTGGAGCCGAGCTGCTGTAAAACTCCAAGCCAATGGAGTTCCCCGGTTGCGAGTTAGCAGCAAGCGGTACCATGCCAAATGCAGGGGTACCGCAGAGGCCGACCTTTCAGTAGAAAGGTCATAAATAAAAAGGTGGAACAAGGGATCCAAAAAAGGAGCGTATATTCATGCGCTCCTTTAATTTTTTGTGCGCCCGGCATAGACGGTATTCCGACCGAACGGCTTTGGGACTAGATTCGGGCCGAGTGGCCACGCATCCGGGAGGAACTGCTCACAGGAACCTACAAGCCCAAGCCCGTGCGCCGGGTCGAAATCCCGAAACCCGGGGGAGGCAAGCGGCTTTTAGGCATACCTACCGTAATGGACCGCCTGATCCAGCAGGCACTCTTGCAGGTACTGACGCCCATTTTCGATCCACAATTTTCAGAAGCCAGCTACGGGTTTCGACCTGGGCGGAAAGCGCACGACGCGGTAAGGAAAGTGCGTCAATAGGTAGAAGAAGGATACGAATGGGCCGTGGACCTGGACATAGAGAAATTCTTTGCAGGGGTCATGATAAACGGGGTGGTCATAGAGACGGTAGGAGGGACGCCACAGGGTGGACCTCTAAGCCCACTTCTGGCCAACATTCTTTTAAATGACCTTGATAAGGAGCTGGAAAAGAGGGGTCACAGATTTGTCCGCTATGCCGATGACTGCAACATATATGTCAAGAGCAAGCGCGCGGGCGAGAGAGGGTTATGGCTAGTATTCGTAAGTTTCTGCAGGAGCGGTTGAAGCTTAAGGTAAACGAGCAAAAGAGTGCGGTAGATCGGCCATGGAAACTAAAGTTTCTGGGGTTCAGCATGCACAAAGCCAAAGGAGGAAAAATATTCATCCGTCTGGCACCGCAAACCATCGAGCGAGTGAAGGAAAAGATACGGGGAATAACAGATCGGAATAAACCCATAAGCATGGCTGAGCGCATAGAGCGCCTCAGTAGCTATCTAGGCGGATGGATGGGTTACTTTACACTAGCTGAGACACTCAGCGTATTCAAGGAGCTAGAAGGCTGGATGCGGAGGAGATTGCGTATGTGCCTGTGGAAGCAATGGAAGCGAGTACGGACAAGATACCGCGAGTTACGTGCACTGGGATTACCGGAGTGGGTAATACATGAAATGGCCAATGCTCGTAAAGGGCCGTGGTGGATAGCCTATGGGCCGATGAATAGAGCCCTGGGCAACGCCTACTGGCGAACCCAGGGCCTGATGAGCTTAACTGAACGCTATCAAAGTCTTCGTCAAGCTTGGTGAACCGCCGGATGCGGACCCGCATGTCCGGTGGTGTGAGAGGACGGGGGTTAGTCACCCCCTCCTACTCGATTATTTTTTGTTAAAACTATACGTTTATGCGAACAGTTCTGGTGCCGAAGGTGGGAGTCGAACCCACACGGGGTGTAAGCCCCACCGGATTTTGAGTCCGGCGCGTCTGCCAGTTCCACCACTTCGGCATGTCATTGACTTTTGACAACAAATATAATAGCATATTAGCTGTAAGAATGCAATAGTGATTTTAAACAATTATTTATAAAAGGTGATGATTTGTGAGAGCAAAAGAAAACGAAGATCAGGAAAAAGCTGTTTTGCTAGGGATTATTGAGTTTAGTCGTGATCAGGAAAGCATGGAAGAACTAAAGGACCTTGCTGAAACGGCGGGTGCACAGGTAGTAGGAGTTATCACGCAAAAGCGCAAGGGTATCGATAGTGCACATTATATTGGAAAGGGCAAGCTGGAGGAATTGAAGACATTTATCCAGAACAACGAAGTTGACGTTGTCATAGTAAACGATGAGCTCAGTGGTTCTCAGATCAAAAATATGGAAGATTTTTTAGATGTAAAGGTGGTGGACCGAACCTGTCTTATTCTTGATATCTTTGCCAGCAGGGCCAGGACAAGGGAGAGTATGCTTCAGGTAGAGCTGGCCCAGCTAAAATATCGGTTGCCGCGACTCACTGGTCTGGGTAGCCAGCTTTCAAGGTTAGGTGGTGGAATAGGTACCAGAGGGCCTGGCGAGACCAAGCTGGAAACCGATAGAAGGCATATACAGAACAGGATAAAATCAATAGAAAGAAAGCTGGCCAAGCTCGAACGGCACAGAAATCTGTACCGTCAAAGGCGCGCGAAAAACAGGATACCGGTTGTGTCTATAGTAGGATATACAAACGCCGGGAAATCCACATTATTTAATGCTCTTGCCAAAGCCGAGAGTTATGTGGAGGATAAGTTATTTGCTACCCTTGACACCTCTGCGCGCAAGCTTATCCTGCCTTCGGGGATGCAAGCGGTGCTGGTCGATACTGTAGGTTTTATCAGGGACCTTCCGCATGATCTGGTAGAAGGGTTTAAATCTACTCTGGATGAGGTTAAGTATTCGGATTTGCTACTTCATGTGATCGATATAACATCTTCTGATGTTGATGAAAAAATAAGGGTGGTGGAGAAAGTATTATCCGAACTGGAAGCAATAAATATTCCCAGAATAAATGTGTTCAACAAGATCGATCTTTTGGAGTCGTATCCGGCTGCAAACACAAAAGAAACTGTCTTTGTTTCAGCAAAAAACGGGATTGGGCTGGAGGCTTTAAAAGAGGCCATTGAGGGGAAATTAGCTGAGAAGTATGCTATGCTTTGATTGATTGGAGTTGCGGGGAGCGAGAAGCTGTTGATTGTTTATTTACCCCAGAACTTTAAAGACTGAGATATTATTTTATTGCTTTAGCTTTACAGTTGTTATTTTGTCTTTAACTATAGCCATTTGCCTGGTTAATTTTAATAACCTGGTCAAACTGAATAAAATTCAAACCATCAATCATAACCTGAGATTTTTATGAACCATATCGATCTAGTGTGAGCTCAGTTATGAATATTGCTTATTGGAGTTTAGTAAACGATTACATTTCTGCATTTATAACTGCCAGTGGGTACCATCCAAAACAACCATTTTGCATTTAGAGACGAATTTTATGGCGGGATTGTGTACCTAGTAATATGCGGGATACTGATGCTTGGTATAGTGATTATGTTATCATCGATCAAATAGTTAATCGTCCTATTAAAAACATGTTGGCTAATATCAAGCGTGTTTCTTCGGGATTTCTCTTATAATCCTTCTATTGAGTCCCATAATGAGAGTAGATATATTGGCATTGATATAAACAAAATGGTACGCGAAATACAGAAATTGATTGGTGATTGGATAGAAAATGAAAAAGTCTACCGCCGGAATAGTCAAGCGGGAAATCCTTGAGAAATCGGTATTTCTACTATTACCAAAAAGCATGGGGAAGACGTATTAAGGGGATATGCCTACCAATTGCAGAAGAATTTTAAAAAGCAAATAAATGACTTTTCTTTAAACCTCTTCATCATCTATGCTGCTTTTATACAGCATACCTATTGCAAGCAAAGCTGTACTCAGCCATATTATTACAACGCCGTTCCAGCCCAAGTGTTCAGAGATACCTCCTATTATGCACCCTGCCATACCTGCTCCCATGTAAGAAGAAAAGTCCAAGAATCCTGCTACTGAAGAGGTTTTGTTATATTTGGTCAATCCCATGGGTATCACACTCAAAAGCAGGGTGTTGGCTCCGTACATTAACGCCGAACAGCAACCCAGAAGTATTACCCCCATTACTATACTGAATCGACCAAATAAAAACAATCCGAGAAAGGCAATAACAGAGGTACCGAATATAGTCATAATTGCAATATTGTGGTGATAGTTAAATTTTTTATTCAGCCAACCTGATAATAGAATTCCTCCAAAATTCATTATTGGGATTAAAAGTATATAGCTGGTAGTGGAGGAAAGGTCAATATTATGGGTTTCCAATAGATATGCGGGTCCCCAAAGGCTTATACTGTCTTTGATGATTCCTTGGCACATGCAGACGATGGCTATCATCCAAAGCTTTTTCTCTTTAATAAATCGCCAAAAGGGCATTTCATCTCCTTGATTAAGACTATGTTTTTTTAAATCCTGGTTTTCATCTGCGGATAATCCGTTATTAAGCAACTTTTTTGTACTTAACATCCAAATAATTGCGTAATTGAATACCAGTATTCCAGGAAGTCTGAAAACCCAATGCCAGCTTGTTGTGGTGAGGATTTGCCCGGAAAGGCCCCATCCCAGCAAATATCCCCAAACCATTGATGTTGATATTCCTACTGAAATGCGTGTTCTGTATGTTTCGGGAAAGGATGCTGAAAGGATTTTCACAATAGGTCCCCAGAGCATGGATTGGAAGAATCCATTAACCGCCCAAAAAAATATCATGGCGGCCATGTTCAAAGAAAAACCAAATAAGATATTGGCTATGGCTGACATTGTAAGGCCAATAAAAATCAATATCCTTCCGGGAACTTTATCGCCAATATATCCATTTATCAGCTGGCCTATGCCATATATCCAGAAGAAAAAGCTACCAATCAGGCCTATACTGGCTTTGTTCCAGCCAAAGGACTGCTGGAGGGCAGGAATGACTACTGATATATTGATTCGACAGAGATATGCACTGGCATAAGCTATCCAACAGAGTATAAACAACTTGAGTGGTAGGTGTTTTGTATCTAGTGAATATTGCGCTGTGCTACTTTTTTGTACGTTGCTATTGTTAAAGTTCAACGGATGATACCCCTTTCATCGGTATTGGTAACGGTGTGCTTTAACATCATCTAATGGGAGATAAAGGTGTATTGTGAGAGGATAAGGCATTCGAGTAATATGCTAATTTCTTATTTGTTCCAGTATTTCTGCTACTTCCTGCATTTTGGAAATAGATCTATCATATTTTCGTAAAACAGCACAGGCGTGCAGGCTATCCAACAGTGCGATTTGAGCTATGCGCGAGGCAGTAGCTTCTTTTCGAAATCGCGTTTCGCCGGTAGATGTAATGAGATGTATATCGGCAATTTGGGTAATTGGACTGCCTGCAAAGCCGGTAATGCAGATTGTTGTAGCTCCTTTGTTTTTGGCTATTTTCAAAGCGTTTATTATGTCTGCGGTTCGGCCCGAATGTGAGATGCCAATAGCCACGCATTTGCTGTCAAGCATGCTGGCCGATACGCTGCTGATGAACGGATCAGTTGCAACATAGGCGGGATATCCGATTCTCATAAACCGGTAGTAGGCATCCAATGCGATGGGTGCAGATGTACCTATTCCGTAGAATTCCAGCCTTTTAGCGGTGGCAATTGCATCAACAGCTCTGGATAGTTCTTTTGCGTCAAGAACTTCCAAAGTATCTTTCAAGGCTTGACTGCTGTATGTGAATATTTTTTTAGTAACTGTCAGCGGGTCATCACCCATTTCTATATCGGAAGGTATGGGTTCCTCATACTTTTGAATGTTTTTTGCAATATTGATCTTTAGCTGTGTAAAGCCATTAAAGCCAATCTTCTGGCAAAAACGTATTATGCTGGACTTTGCCACTCCAATGCTTTTTGCTACCTGTTCTACAGTCATGTAAATTATTGTATCGGGGTGTGCAAGTATAAAATCGGCTATTTTCTTTTCTACTTCAAATAGAGAAGGATACAGGCTTTTAATATAAGCCAGGCAGTTGTTTTCGCTCATTTTGTAACCCCCTATGGTCTTTGAAAGCAGTCTTTGTTATATACAGGTTGCGTCCAAAGTCTGGTGCCGTTTTCAGCAATCACTTCAACCCTTACGTATTTTTCGTTGCCTTGAAGTCTATATACTCCGCGGTTACCGAATTGTTGGTCTAACAGATTTCCGTTTTGCCCGATAAATCGATACTGATAATCTTTTATGTACGAATTCTTAAACTGTGCGGATATATAAATGATATTATTTTCGAATATGAATTCGTTGAGTAATAGTCCGGTGGATACGTAAAATCTGCCCGATAGAATAGCCGATTGAACATCAGAGTGGGAGCATGAGGTGGATAAGATAACGTTCCAGGCTCTTCCTAGGTCATGCCAGTGGTGAAAGTCGTCGCTGCCAAATCCCCAGGCAAGCCTTCCATTGGAGAGAATGTAATCCCATGTGTCGGTAGCCAGCCCTGATCCTTCTAATCTGTAGATTAAATGATTGTATATTTCGATGCCTGCAAAGCCGCGAATTGTGTCAATAGCTTTCCAAGGCCAGTATTCCTTGTGGATCCAGTTTGGATGGCAGAGGATGACGAAGCCGCCCTGATTAATGCAGGAGTCAATGGCTTCCTGGTGATTTCCGGTACATACTTCATTACAGTTTATACACAACATATGGGGATTTTTGGAATATTCGTAGCCGTTTAGCAAAACAATATCGTACTTTCGCTCATATTCTTCTGTATTAGTTAAAAGGTCGTGGTTAGATATGGTTAAGACTTTATATCCGGCATCTTTGTATGCTTCTAATACCTCATGGATTTCGTTATGCCCACAGGTTCCTTTCCCTGTTCCTGCATGGGTGTGAAAATTGGCTTTTAAACCGTGTTCAATCCCTATCACTGCATTTTGATATGGATTAACAAACATCTCATCTTCCTCCTTTTAACGTCTTTAAAAAGCTTTTATAACGGATATAGGCTTAAGTCACTTCTTGAACATATTATACTTTATTGCGAAATAAAAATCAATATAATATAATAACTTAAAGAATAAAATTCCCTAAAATGAAAATACACTGAAAAGTAAACACATTTTTCACTTGACCTTTTAAAACTCGTGACTAATACTGTTTCAAAAATTTTAAGTATATTTTAAGTATGATTTTTACCGACAATTACTGTGTCTTCTGATCATATCGATAGTTTCTGCAATTTTTGCAATCCCTCACAGCTGAAACAGTACTATTGTTATGACGTTTGGTGAGTTATATGCTCTAATATTTTTGACACCGTTTATGTTGATCTTTTAATTACTCATGCATATGTTTTTGTGCGGGTATATATTTGATAAAAAAGAATTGAAAAATCCTTTTTGATATAATGAAAGAATTATAATTTAGAACACTCTCGAAAAGTAGCTGAGCAGCATAGGCACAACGATTGATTTTGTAGAGCAACCTTGCAGAATAATTATGGGGTGAAGTCCCAAGACCGAACCTGCAAACAAGCTAAAACAAAGCTCTCAGACTTTTCGAGAGTCTAATAAACTATATAGCTGGGGGTAAGACGAGAGGGTGGCAGGCGTGATAAGATGGGATAACATTGGCAACGTCAATATTACGTCTGAAATGTTTAGTGATAAAATAGCGGTTTGTTGGATGCAACAAACCGCTATTTTTTTGTGTTGAAAAATTTTTTACTAAACTATCACCTCTTTTCATTATATCTCATAGTATATATCAGAACAAATGATAATCCTTCTCTGGCGTGCCGGTAAAATTCATGGAAATTATAATTTTACTGGCAGCCAGCAAAAAGTAGTGTTAAATTAAATAAAAATAAAGGGGGAAATGGTGTATGCATGATATGGATTTCAATGAATTGAAAGCTCAATTAAAGGCTGAACTCGAGGCCGAGTTGAAAGCCGCAATAAAATCTGAGGTTGAGGGAGAACAGGATGTTGAAGTGGAAGACAAAGAGCGCAACGACCAGAAACAGTTTAATAAGCAAATTAACTACAACATTCTGACCCAAAAACAGTATCAAGGGCAAAAAGCTGAGAGCGAAACGGATACCGACGTGGAATCCGAGAGTGAAGCAGAAGCCGAAGCAAAAAGTAAGAATAAAGCCAAAGTTGAAAATGAAGCAAAATCCGAAAGTGAAGCAAAGGTCGAAGCCGATAAAAAAGGCAAGTATTTTGGTTAAATTTAAAATACGGTGGGGGATTTCCCCCACTGTACATAAGTATTTGTTCTGCAGTTGGCCCCAGAACCTTATTGTCGGCCAGCGTAATTTCTCAACTGTATATAAGTATTATTTGTGTATGTAATCATAAGGGCAATTGCTTATGGTTGTTATTTATAATTCTCCAATAATAGACAGGAGGATTTAATATGGATTTGCAGGAAAAATTGCTTGAAGAAAAAGTGGAAAAGGCTAAGACAAAAGAGAGCAAAATATTAGAAAGTGACAGCATTCAGTATAATTGTCAGGACCTTGATCAAGAGCAGAGAGTTGATGTAAATCCAACACAATCGAATGCTCAAAACATTCACATTTATATAAGCAGTAATAAGAACAATCTTGCTGCCAGGATAACCGGTGTTACTTATTTTGAAGAGAGTAAAGATACTGCCCCAAATGTAAAAATAAGGTTATTTTTTGGACACGAACGTGTACTGCCGGTATATGAAACAAATTCTGATAATAATGGTAATTTTGTTATAGAAGATATACCGCCTGGATATTACACCCTTTATGCTGAACTTGGTGATTTAAAATACTATTCGCACTATATTAAAGTCCTTCCCGGTCAAAGTATACATGAGTCAGTGCTGTTAAGGTGATGTATTAACTGAAGCAATAGATGACGTGTTTTTCCTTGATGTGGTGATGGCTATAGTATATAATTAAACTCGACAAACAGCTTGATGTCGTATAACCGTTTGCTATTGACATTGTAAAGCAACAAACCGACCATGTAAAGCTATTTGAGGTGAGAAATATGAGTACTAAAAAAATGGTATTATTAACTTTTGTTGTTTTACTGTTGTTTTTGCTGGTTGGGTGTATCCCCGGTGATGGAACTCATACGCCAGACAGGCCCGCGGGATTTTTCTGGGGAATCTGGCACGGCTGGCTTGCCCCGTTATCCTTGATAATAGGCTTTTTTGATAGAAGTATCAGAATTTATGAGGTCAACAACAGCGGCTGGTTTTACGATTTGGGGTTTTATATTGCCGTAATAAGCGGATTTGGGGGAATATCTTTTGTAAGAAGGAAAAAGAGATGAAGTTGATAAAACGATAATAGATTGAGAAAGGAGCAACATCTGCATGGACATCAATACAGCACGAACAGCAAATCCTCTTAAATTGTGGTACCGGCAACCCGCCAGAGAATGGGTAGAGGCCCTGCCGCTTGGCAATGGTCGCCTTGGGGGGATGATTTTTGGCGGTGTGCTAAAAGAACGGATTCAGCTCAACGAGGATACCCTGTGGTCGGGATATCCCAGGGATACCAATAATTATGACGCCATAAACCATCTTGAGAGGGTTAGACAGCTCATATTTGATGGGAGGTATGTAGAGGCGCAGAAGATAATTGAAGGGAAGATGCTTGGTCCTTGGAATGAGTCCTATCAGCCCATGGCCGATCTGTACATAATTTTTGAGCATGAAGATGAGGTATTAGATTACCGAAGGGAACTTGATCTTAATACCGCTTTGGCCAGGGTGGAGTATCGTGTAGGGGGTGTCACGTATATCCGTGAAGCCTTTATAAGTGCTGTGGACCAGGTGCTGGTGGTGCGTTTATCCGCAAGCCAGCCTGGCCGGATAACCTTGCACGCCATGCTTGACACGGTGCATCCCTATTCTATTGCACGGGGTAGCAGTCACTGCATGGTTTTGCATGGCAGAGCCCCCAGCCATGTGGAACCCAGTTATGTGAGCAGCGATAATCCTGTCATATATGAAGAAGGAAAGGGCATGGAATTCGAGTGCTGGATGGCCATTATAACCGATGGCGTTGTATTTGAAGGCAGAAGCTTTAAGGCTGATAATGAGGATACTGCTGACTGTGAGAGCGGTGCGAATGCCTGTGAGAATTGTATAAAGGTAGAAAAAGCAAGCGAAGTGATTATTATTTTATCTGCCGCCACCAGCTTCAATGGATACGATAAAGACCCCGCAGTTGAGGGCAGGGACTGTTCCGAAGTGTGTGAGCGCGTGCTTTTGGCCGCACTGCAGAAGTCGTACCGGGAACTGCTGGAGGACCACGTGCGCGATTACCAAGCTATCTTCAAGCGTGTGGACTTGTACCTAGGGTCTTCAGAAGCTGTAAATCTTCCTACTGATGAGCGGCTAAAGGCTTTGCAGGCAGGAGCAGATGACCCGCAGCTGGTAGCTTTGTACTTCCAGTATGGCAGGTACCTTCTTATTTCCAGTTCAAGGCCCGGTACCCAGCCCGCCAATCTTCAGGGTATATGGAATCAAGAGGTAAGGCCTCCGTGGAGCAGCAACTGGACGGTAAATATCAATACCCAGATGAATTACTGGCCTGCTGAGGTGTGCAACATGGCCGAGTGCCATGAGCCGCTGTTTGATATGATTGATGAACTTAGGGTAAATGGCCGGAAAACGGCGCAGATTCATTATGGCTGCAGGGGTTGGACGACGCACCACAACGTGGATTTATGGCGTACTACCACACCGGCGGGTGGTTCGGCTAGATGGGCTTTCTGGCCCATGGCGGGGGCGTGGCTGTGCAGGCATCTTTGGGAGCATTACGAGTTCAGCCAGGATGAGGAATTCCTGGCATCAAGGGCTTATTCCGCTATGAAGGAGGCTGCTCTTTTCTGCCTGGATTGGCTGGTAGAAGACAGGGATGGCAACCTTGTTACCTGTCCCTCCACTTCCCCTGAAAACGTCTTTATAACCCCCGAAGGAGAACGGTGTGCTGTGAGCATGGCGTCAACCATGGATATGTCCATTATATGGGACTTGTTTACCCACTGCATAGAAGCTTCACGAATATTAAATATCGATGAGGATTTCAGACGACAGCTTGAGCAGGCGAGGGAGAGGCTTTATAAGCCGCGTATTGGGCGCTTCGGCCAATTGCAGGAGTGGATTGCCGATTTTGACGAGCACGAACCCGGGCACAGGCATGTATCGCATTTATATGGCCTATATCCCGGCCACCAGTTTACCTTTCAAAATGAGCTACACTTGGTTGAAGCGTGCAAAAAATCCCTGGAGAGGCGGCTGCAGCATGGTGGCGGGCACACCGGTTGGAGCTGTGCCTGGCTCATCAATCTCTGGGCCCGACTTAGAGAGCCCGAGCTGGCATATAAGTACGTACGGGTTTTGCTCAAACGCTCTACCTACCCCAACCTGTTTGACGCCCATCCGCCTTTCCAGATAGACGGCAACTTTGGCGGTACCGCTGGTATTGCCGAAATGCTTTTGCAAAGCCATGCGGGAGAGCTTCACCTGCTGCCCGCCCTACCACGGGCATGGGAAACGGGGTATGTAAAAGGGCTCAGGGCCAGGGGAGGTTTCGAAGTTGATATGGAATGGGAGAAAGGTAGGCTGACAAAGGCGGTTATCCGTTCGCTGGGAGGCAGGCGCTGTAGGGTTCGCACGTCTGTTCCTGTTGAGGTTGCACACCGTGGAAAGGGTTATCCAGTGGATGAACCTGAACCAGGAGTGATAGAATTTGATACTAAAATGGGTGAGTGTTATCGTTTACAGCATAAAGAGAGGGGAGAATGTCTATGAAAAAATTAATAAAATGCTCAAACTTCGCAGTTAAATATTGATGTCTAAGCCTTGAAAAATCAATAATTCACTTAGATTATATACCTGTTAAGATGCTTTTTTTATGCTCCATTTTACTCTTATAATACTCGGGAAGTTTTGCAATAAAAGCATCAATCAACTCATCAATCTGTTTACCTGAAAGAAATAGATTTTCTTCCCAAACATCACGAAGTAAGCTGAGTATAAGTTCTAACGCTTCTGCAAATGGAACCCCTGCTTTTACAATCTGTCCGAGCATCTCGAGAAAAACTTTCGGACTACTTGATATTGCTTGTTGTCTTGCTTTATAACCACAGGATCGTTTATCAATCTTCGGATTTGTCTCGGTAAGCCTGTTCTTCTTATTCTGTAAACTAAGATGCCTGAATAGTAAGGGAATGAGTGTAACTCCATCAGTCCATGCAAGAGTCAATAACCTGAACCCGCATTTAAATCTACCACCTTTCCCTGTATGATCATGTACATTTGCTAGTAATTTTACATTCTTGCTTCTCGGACGGCTGTAAAGAATATCATATACAACTATTGCGTTAACTCTATTATCCGAAGTCAACCCCGAAATTTTGGCAATAATACGTACAGTAAGACTCAGCATAAATGTAGCCCAATTAATAAAAGGCGAATTCAGAAATCTATATACAACATCTTTTCCAAAGCCTGCATCGTGTGTTCCATTGAGTATGTTCATATACATACTTTTCTTCGTGTAAACAAGCTGCAGAAGATACATGAAAATGTAGATTACAGGTATTCCCTTGGATTTATAAGTATTGGCTTTCTTAAGTACCTTGCCAACAGAATATTCTTTGCAAAAAGATGAAATTGATGTAATTATACTCTTTTCATCGTAAGTATCTTGTGTTAAAATATTCATCTATACATCATCTATTTGGTAGTTTTGTATTTTATAACCATTTACAATTATACCATAAAAGAGAGGATGTTTCTATATTTTTATGCTGAAAAATGTTGATTTTTCAAGGTTCAAAGCATATTTTTAATGTGCGAAGTTTGAGTTAAAATAATGAAAAGGAGTATTAGAACAAAAATTATGAGAATACTGAATCTTTATTGCAACTTAAAGCCTTACAAAGTTGGGGATGCTATTCACAATGAGCACTTGACAAAAGCTGCAATGTATCTATATAATAAGAGTCGATTGCAGATGGGGTGATGAAATTGGTTATTGACGTATCGGATATTCTAAAGGAAAAAGGCTTCTCAAAAGAATTTAGCGGGAGCCAGCCCCTGGAAGATATCATATATCAGGGAGAGAGGATAGGCCTGCTAGGCCCGGTTGGCGTATCAGGCCATATAACGAATACCGGCAAGCTGCTGGTGGTTGACGCAGATGCGGTGGCCAAAGTGTCGCTGCAATGCGGTAGGTGCACCAAACGTTATGACAAAGAATTGAAATTTAGTTTTACTGCCAGGTTGAGCAAGATAGGCGACCCAGAGGACCCGGACGTTTTTCTTTATGAAGGTGAGGTAGTGGACCTGAAGGATATAATCCTTGAATTCTTGCTGCTAGAGCTGCCCATGCGCGGACAATGCAGTGAGGAATGCAAGGGATTATGTCCATATTGTGGTTGTGATTTAAATGTAGAGCAGTGTCAATGTGAAGAGAAGGTGGAGCATCAAGAAGAACGCGTGGTAGATCCGCGCCTTCTGGCTCTGAAAAAAGCACTATCTGCTAATGGTGAGGAGGTGTAAGGATGGCTGTACCGAAGAGAAAGACTTCGAGGGCAAGAAGGGACAAAAGGAGGGCCCAGTGGAAGGTTACGTTGCCCAGCATTGTGACGTGTCCACAGTGCGGAGAAGCCAAGCTCTCTCACAGGGCTTGCAGATATTGTGGCTATTACAAGCGCAGACAGGTTATTGATGTGGAAGAAGGATCTGCCCAGCAGTAAGGGCAGTTCTTCTATTTTTGGCGCTAAAAATTGTTTACTGAGAAACGCCTTCTATGATTTTAGTGTGAGAAGTCTATTTTGGCGCTCAAAACGAAATCCGCTATGTTATTTGTTGCTAACATTTCTAGTGTTATTTGGTTCTAATAATGTTTTCCTCTGGTATTAATATTTTTTATTCCTGGTTGCGACATTTACTGTAGATAACTGTTGTTCTTTGATACCGATGTCCTCTGATCAGCTGCTGTTTTTCTGGTATAGTACAACCATTTTATGCTATAATATCCTCAGACGTTCAAAACGCAGTAATATGGGAGGGATGCAGGTGGGGACTTTGAGAAGCCGGAGTGAGATCGATGAGAAGTATAAATGGAGGCTGGAGGACATATACGAGAACGAGGAGCTGTGGGAGGAAGATTATAAGAGCACAAAGCAGCTGCTTGAGGAGATTACCGGTTTTGAAGGCAAGATAAATACCGCTGAAAATCTCCTTAAAGTGCTGAAGTTAAACGACCAGATAGGTATGAAAATGGAAAAGATATTTGCGTATGCCCGGATGCGAAGGGATGAGGATAACGCCAATCCCAGGTATCAGGCTTTGACCGACAGGGCAATGCGGTTGAGCATCGAAGCTTCCAGCGCCACATCCTTTATAGCACCCGAGATTTTATCCATAGATGAGGCCAAATTGAGGGCCATGATTGAAGAGCTAGAAGAACTTAAGGTTTACCGGCAGTATCTTGACAATCTGTTGAGATACAAACCGCATGTTCTTTCGCCGGAAGAGGAAAAAATACTGGCCGAGACCCAAACGATGGCCCAATCAATTTCCAACATATACACCATGTTAAACAACGCCGATTTGAGGTTCCCATCTATCAAGGATGAACAGGGCAATGAGGTGGAGCTCACCCACGGAAACTTCATAAGCTTTATGCAGAGCGGCAACAGGGATGTGAGAAGATCAGCATTCAACGCCATGTGCGATACTTACAAAAAATACATAAACACCTTTGCCGCCACCATGGCAGGCAACGTCAAGAAGGATGCCTTTTATGCCAGCATAAGGAAGTACAACTCGTCATTGGAGGCTTCCCTGTTTGATGACAACGTGGATGTCAGCGTGTATGACAACCTCATAGACACGGTGCACAAGAGGCTGGGAGCGCTGCACAGGTATGTCGGCATAAAGAAGCGGCTTTTGGGGCTGGACGAGATGCACATGTACGACCTCTATGTTCCACTGATACAGGGGTATGACAGGAGGTTTACATACGAAGAAGCGGTGGATCTGGTGCTGGAAGGTTTAAAGCCGCTGGGGGATGAGTACATAAACCTGCTCAAAGAGGGCTTTTCTTCCCGCTGGATTGATGTTTACGAAAACATAGGAAAAACGTCGGGGGCTTATTCGTGGGGAGCATATGGAGTACACCCTTATGTGCTCCTGAACTTTCAGGGCAATCTCAATGACGTATTCACCATTGCCCACGAGATGGGGCACGCCCTTCACACTTACTATTCAAATTCGGCACAGCCTTATGTGTACTCGGATTATAGGATTATCCTGGCCGAGGTTGCTTCTACCTGCAATGAGGCCATACTCATAGACTATCTTTTGAAGAATACCAGCGATGAGAAGGAGAAACTGTACCTGTTGAACCACTTCCTCGAAGAGTTCAGGACCACGGTGTTCAGGCAGGTGATGTTTGCCGAGTTCGAAAAGATAATCCATGAAATGGCCGAAAGAGGTGAAGCACTCACGGCCGAAGCGCTCAGCAAAAGGTATTATGAGCTTAATAAGCTGTATTACGGCGATGAAATCGTGGTGGATGAAGGTATAAGCTACGAATGGGCCAGGATTCCGCACTTCTACAGGAACTTTTACGTATATAAATACGCGACCGGTTTTTCGGCCGCAATAGCCATTTCGCAGATGATCATGAATGAAGGCAAGGCGGCGGTAGAGAGGTACAAGGAGTTCCTGAAGAGCGGAAGCTCGGATTATCCTCTCAACATCTTGAAAAAAGCAGGCGTGGACCTCACGGTTCCAAAGCCAATTGACGATGCGCTGGATGTATTTGAGAAATTAGTTGACGAGTTTGAAAAATGAGGTAAGGAATCGATACGTTGAAAAAGGGTGATAACTAACTTGGTAGTAATAGTCTGAATGAATTGGGGGTATGCTGAGCAATACGTACGGTGGTGTTAGTGATGATATTATTGGGTCCACCGCTGAGGCTTGTCCGTATTGACCTGATGGTAGGCATCATTGTCAGTCAGGGATCTCTTACTATAAACATTATAAACAGTATCAACACTTACATTATATTTACGATTTGTGCGTCAGTTTAGTAGTGGATACCTTTAATGAACTACTTTTTACTTTTTATTTTACAATATTTAGAAATTTAAAATTCTAATAACTTAAAGCTAAATCTGACACTATCATCTGAAGCGGGGTGAAGAGTTATAAATAATGCTTTATAGGTTAAAGAATAGGATAAATTTAATCTAGATGAAGTATCGTCTGCATATGATACACATATTCTTTTATCAGGAGTGGGTGTTGTTGGTTTTGCATTAAAATATGCATGTCCTTTTGGTTCGTTGTAAAATTAAATGCAACACCTAAAAAATAGTAGAACCATAGTGAGAAATCCTGTATGATATAGATATCCAAAATCACTAAACATACAAGGGGGTCTCACTATGGCTCAACATAAT
>NZ_JAHUQD010000024.1 GCF_023838525.1 Caldicoprobacter algeriensis | reverse complement strand
TCTTACTTATTAAGCACTCTTAATTACTGTGTTTTTATATTTTTAGTCTATATTCTGTTGCCAAAGTCCATGTTTTGATAACAATTCTCTTATCGTTGACTTTTTCATTATTTATTTGACACTACCCAAACTTTTCCATATACCCTAAATCATTCAAATAACTTTATCTTTTCCTTCAAGAAGATGACAGCCTGCCGAATGTCTTCTTCGGGATTCTCCCCCACTTCCCTTTCTATTGTAAGAAAACCGCGGTAACCTATATCATACAAAGCTTTCAAATATCGATCAAAGTCCACCTGTCCCTCACCTAAAGGAGTCTCCTTGAAATAATCCTCAAGGCGCAGATCCTCTATTCCGCCCTCCGCAAAAAAGTTGTATATGACCTCCGGATCGGTCTGCTTTTTCATAACCCCATCCTTGGCATGGGTATGAACTATGTAATCCTTCAAGGTATAAACCGCTTCTACGGGGTCATCTCCTGTAACCATGACCAGGTTAGCAGGGTCAAAATTCACACGTACACCGCTCGACTTTAAGCTGTCCAAAAACTTCTTAAGGGTTACGGCTTTCTCTGGACCAGTTTCAATTGCAAAGTATGCCCCTACGCTGTCACCATATTCAGCCAACTCACCACATGCATCCTGAAGTATTTTCCATCTGGGATGATTTTCGTCCTCTGGAATGACGCCGATATGCGTAGTAACGACATTCGCTTCCAAATCCTTGGCCAGGTCCATAATCCTTTTAGACTTCTCAATTTTCCATGGATTGTCCTCAGGCTTGGCAAAACCGTGGCCCCCCAAATCACCGCATATGGCCGAGACCATCAGTCCATTGGATTTTATCATGTCGAGTATTTCCCTGCGCTGGGCCGCACTCAGATTTTCTGGAGCCATGCGCCCATATGTAGCATATATCTGTATCCCTGTAGCCCCCACTTCTTTGGCCTTCTTTATGCCCTCTTCTAATTCCACACGAAAAGAGTCAACCATAACCCCTATTTGAAAGGCGGCCATTTGAATATCCCCCCATATTTTCTTATTTTAGCATAATTATACCATAAAATTTTCAGTATGACCATAAATTTTACAACCAAGACTTACATCGGCAAAAATTCATCTCCTTTAAAATCGAGGTTGAAAAAAAGTGCAAAAATATAGTATATTGAGATTACAATAAATTACCATAAAGACGAAGACTTCAGGCGCCGTAATTATTGTTAATCCAAGAGGTAGAATCTTGACAAGTTCGAAAAGGAGGGAATATCAAATGGGAAATATAAAAGAAGTGCCCTATGACAAGTATATTTTGGAGGTAGAAAATCAATTAAAGTCAGGAGGCCTCTTTTTATCTTCCAAAGGGGAAAAAGCCAATACCATGGTCATTGGCTGGGGAGGAATCACCATTTTCTGGGGCAAACCCATATTTTTAGTGCCTGTCAGAAAGTCAAGATACACCCATGGCCTTATTGAACAGTCTGGTGAATTTACTGTTAGCGTGCCGCTAAATCGTGACCTGAAAAAAGCGCTGGCTTTTTGTGGCAGCAGATCGGGCCGCGATTTTGACAAGTTCAAGGAATGCAATCTCACGCCAATCCCCGGCATAAAAGTGAATGTTCCCATCATAGGAGAGTGCACGCTGCATTACGAGTGCAAAGTAGTATACAAGCAGGACATGATACCTGCAAACCTGGATGCACAGCTAATCCAGAAATGGTATCCCTCTCCAGACTATCACACGTTTTATTTCGGTGAGATTGTGGCCTGTTATATAACAGAATGAACCGCCAACCATCTTATTATAAATAAATAGACATTGATGGAAACGCTAGAAGTTTTGGAAAATAACAGTCTTGCACATGTGAGAGGTTTGAACCCCTTCCGTACATCATTCTAGTGCCACACAAATCACCTAAACTCAACGCAAAAACATCAAAGGAGCCGAGTTTCTCGGCTCCTTTTTTTAACCTATTAAGCCTTTTTGAGCAGCTTCAAAGCCCGTTCAACAACTCTATCTACGGTAAACCCGAATTCCCTAAACAGCACATCCGCCGGTCCGGATGCTCCAAACCTATCCAGAGCGATTACGTCTCCTTCGCATCCAACATAGCGATGCCATCCCAGCGAAGACCCGGCTTCAACAGCCAGCCTGGCCTTTACAGCATCGGGCAGCACCTTCTGCTTGTATTCCTCCGGCTGCTCCTCAAACAGCTCCCAAGACGGCATGCTCACCACACGAGCATCGATCCCTTTTTCCTTAAGTACCTTGTGGGCCTCATACACAAGCTGCACCTCCGAACCGGATGCAATGAGTATGATATCGGGTAGCTCTTTTTCGGAATCCACAAGGATATACGCGCCCTTCAATGCCTCTTTGCCGGTTTCCTGATACAGAGGCACGTTTTGACGCGTGAGCACAAGGGCCGTAGGCCCTGTCCTCCTGGTAAGCGCTACATACCAACCGGCAGCCGTCTCTTTAGAGTCGGCCGGACGGAAAACGGTGAAATTGGGCATACTTCTTAATGCAGCCAGGTGTTCCACCGGCTGATGCGTCGGCCCATCTTCACCCACCCCGATGCTGTCATGGGTGAGCACATAGATCACAGGCACCCCCATAAGTGCAGACAGCCTCATAGCGGCCTTCATATAATCGCTGAACACGAAGAAGGTTGCCACATACACCCTGAGCCCGCCATGCAACGCCATTCCATTGGCAATGGCGGCCATGGCGTGTTCACGGACACCAAAGTGGAGATTTGAACCGGTGCGGTCCTCAGCCGAGAAATCTCCGCGTCCTTTCATTGTCGTCTTGTTGGATGGGGCCAGGTCTGCCGAACCGCCGATAAGATTAGGTATAACCTTTGCCAGACGATTTATAACCTCTCCAGAAGCGTTACGCGTTGCCGTTTTGCCTTCAAACTTCCAGAACTCATCATTATTTAGCAAATCCACCGGTAACGTATCGCTGTGCCATATCTTCCATTCTTCTGCCAGCTCTGGGTACTCCTTGGAATATGCTTCCCACAACGAATTCCACTCTTCTTCAGCCTTCTTGCCTTTCTCTATCAAGGCATTCATGTGCTCCCTCACTTCTGGAGGAACATAAAAGGGCTCTTCACTGGGCCAGCCTAAATATTCCTTCATTTGTTTGATGTTTTCTTCTCCCAGCGGCTCTCCATGAGCCGATGCCTTACCCTGCTTGGCAGGGCAGCCATACGCGATTTGGGTTTTCACTATGATCAATGAAGGCTTTGTGGTCTCGGCTTTTGCCTGAGCAATTGCCTTATCAATGGCCTCTATGTCGTTTCCATCCTCAACTTTCAAAACCTGCCAGCCCTGAGCCTCAAAGCGCTTTCCCACATCTTCCCTGAAAGCGATATCGGTCGACCCTTCGATGGATATGGAGTTGGAATCATATAGCACGATTAACTTACCCAACCCCAGGGTACCTGCCAGCGAGGCGGCCTCATAGCTTATACCCTCCATCATACAGCCATCGCCTGCTATAACATATGTATAGTGGTCCACCACGTTGTACCCTGGACGATTGAACTTGGCGGCAAGGTATGCTTCAGCTAAAGCCATGCCAACAGCATTGGCAAACCCTTGCCCCAGTGGACCAGTGGTGGTCTCCACCCCCGGAGTATGACCGTATTCCGGATGTCCTGGCGTCTTGCTGCCAAACTGCCTGAAGTTCTTTATGTCCTCAATGGTAAGGCCGTACCCAAAGAGGTGAAGCAGCGAATAGATAAGCATAGAGGCATGTCCAGCCGACAACACAAACCTATCCCTGTTTACCCACTTTGGGTTGCAAGGATTGTGCTTCATATGCCGTGCCCACAACGTATAAGCCATGGGTGCGGCTCCCAAAGGCATACCCGGATGCCCAGACTTGGCCTTTTCAACTGCCTCAGCCGATAACACGCGAATGGTGTTTATACACAACTGTTCAACTCTATTCATAGTACACCTCCCAGCCATACTATTTATATACAGCCAATTGCTGCTCTTACATGCAAAAATGAGGTTTTAAAAAAACCTGGCCTCAATACTTAATTATCACAGGCTTTCTTTTACCTGTCAAGCAAAGCTTATTATACCTTTTAATGTTGACTGTACCATGAAGATTACAGATACTCTTTTCTGAGCTCCTCACCGGTTTTGGACGAAAGATAAACAATAGGTATGTCGAACACGGTACACGCACCCACCTGCCCTTCTTTTGCAAAGCGATAAACCGCCCTGGCATAGGCCACCAATACACTGGAGGTAAACTCGGGATTGCTCTCCAGCTCCAGGCTAAACTCCATCCTCTGTTTTGTCGACTCGCCAGTCTTGCCAGTACGGATCACAATTCCTCCATAGGGCATGCCTGAATGATTGGTTCTAAACTCTTCCTCGGAAATAAAGTGCATGGTTGTACCATAATCAGCAAAATAATGGAGCATATTCTTTATCTCCTGCTCTATGCACTTTAAGTCAGCGCCCTCTTCGGGAACGACATAACATACTCGCACATGCTTTTCTCGAGTGGTAAGCTCAGGGTTTTCCCCGTTTTGCACCCTTCGAATGGCATCCTCCGCTGGAATGGTGTATTGAATGGCGTTTCTTACTCCCGGTACTCTCCTGACCGCGTCTGAATGCCCCTCCCTTGCCCCAGAAGGTATAGATATGCCCTTCAGGAAGAATGGCCTCTCCAAGCACTCTCATCAATGAAAACAGACCTGGATCCCAGCCAGTAGAAACTAAACTGAGGTTACCACCTCTCCTGGCCGCTTCATCCACCTTGGCAAAATACTCGGGAATCCTGGCATGGGTATTAAAGCTGTCCACGGTATTGAACATCTCGGCGACGGCCGGCCCCTGAACAGGTAGATCAGTAGCAGAACCCCCGCACAGGATCATAACATCGATTTGCCCCTTGTAATCCTCCAGACGTGAAATATGTTCTACTTTGACGCCATCAGCATTTACCTAATCCGGTGACCTGCGCGTAAACACAGCCACCAATTGAAAATCCGGGTTTTGTTTGACTGCCATTCTAACTCCCCGTCCAAGGTTACCATATCCAACTATTCCAACCCTTATTGCATCTTTCATGCGATTTCCCTCCATTTTTTAAATTTAGTTATACATTTATTTTGACAATGTATACCAATTAACTATTTGATGAGCAACCAAGGCAAAGCACTTTTAAAATTTTATGTCAAAACTTAGCATTCCAATTTGGAATTAAGTGAATACAGAAAAATAATGCTCAAAAAACCTATCACGATCTACATCAACGGCTACTTCATGGTTGCCATGGTCAACGTCTAAGCTCCAATGCGTCATCCCCTTCAACCTGTCGCTGGCAAGCTCTACCTCCACTTTTCCCCTCTGAAATACACATATCTTGTCATCAAATATGGTAGCTGCAGCAAGGGGATCATGAAAAGTAATTTGATCTGCCTTTTCAAACCATACAGAAGCAAAATCCAGAACCGGTTCAAGCAAAGGGGATGTAAACCTTCTCATTATCTCGTTATACTTCATGGTCACCTGGCAGGTGACATCCAACCCCACTGAGCGGTGAAGCATAACCTCGGTATTATATACGATCGCGGTGGCATAGGGATCGCATATAGCATTCCACTCCAGAGGACCTACTCCTGGCAACCGATTGGTAAAAACGCCACACATCATCACAAGCCCTCTGAGGAGCTTGGGTATTTCCTGATCAACCTTGAACAAGAGCGCTATATTGGTAAGAGGGCCAATGGACAACAGCACCACTTCACCAGGGTTATCGCGTATGGTTCTTCTCAAGAACTCAACAGCCTCACCCTTAGGAAACTTGGTTTTATGCCGCCAGTTTCCCAGTACCCTGGCCTGCTGTGCCACAGGTTGCCGCTGATGGCCTATCAAAGGCTCTTCGGCTCCTGGATAGATGGGCACATCTTTCCCTGCTATGTTGCATAAAACGCTTGCCATCATTGCACGCTTTTCCGCTTCTCCGCTTACCGTGGTTATACCTAACAGCTGGCATTCGGGATTTGCCAAAAGATAAGACAAACATACCGCATCGTCGATATCGCTTCCTATATCGGTATCCAAAAGAAGCTTGACAGGCATTTCAATCCCTCCGCCTAAAGAACAATTTTACATATTTATCATTGTACCTATAAATGAGCAAAAATGCTTCCAGTAAATTTCCATCCTGTATTTCTGGGAGATATAAAGCTTTCCAGAATACAAAATGATAGGATAAAACACTTCATAAATTAAGTAATGGTAATTAATTACCAGAAAATTTGCTCATTTATAGATTGTACCATATATAGAACGCAATCGCACAAAAAAATTCCTTCAATTTTTAAAATTTTTTTGGCCCCAGGTTTAATTTTTGAAAAGCTGGTTAAGATAATAAACGTAAAGTTACCCAAACCCCCAAACCCCTTACATAAGGACCGCGATACAGCGGTCCGTTTTTTTATATAAACGGCATCAAGTCTGCCAAACGCTCCACCACCAGATCAGGTTTGACATCTGACTTCCCCAAATCTTCCCGTTTGGTCTCCCCCGTAAGAACGAGCACGCTGGTGACCCCGTGATAAAACCCTATGGCTATATCGGTGTACAGGCGGTCACCTATAAAGACGATATCCTCTTTGGAACAGCCTAGATATTTTAGCAGATATTCCAGCGTCTCCTTAAAAGGCTTACCTAGATACTTTGGCTTGACCCCTGTTGAAGCCGTTATAAAAGCGCAGATGGCGCCACAATCAGGGATGAACCCATCCTCGGTAGGGCAATTCAAATCTAAATGCGTAGCAATGAATGGTGCTCCTTCACGGATAAATTTACAGGCACGACATAGCTTATCATATGTAATGGTGGTATCAAAACCCACTACCACTACATCAGGCTTGTCCTCCACCAACCTTATGCCTCTCTTCTTAAAATCATCATAGAGCATCTGTGTACCCAGCAAAAACACGTCACAATTCTGATAGTTGTTCTTTAAATACTCCACCGTCACCATGCCTGAAGTAACAATCCTCGATTGCTCCACCTTGCATCCCATTTTTGCCAGCTTTTGCTGATACGCCAGCGCATTCTTGGATGAGTTATTGGTAAAAAAAAGATAGCTTTTACCTACCCTTTCTACGCGCTCTAAAAAATCCAGAGAACCATCCAGCAATCTATCTCCAAGGTAAAAAGTGCCATCCATATCCAATATGAAATACTTTTTATTCTTCAATATCTCTCCAATGTTGCTTATCATGTATCTTATACCCCTTTATCGCATAGTACGCTCTCGAAAAGTCTAAGAGCCTTATTTTAGCTTGTTTGCAGGTTCGGTCTTGGGACTTCACCCCATAATTATTCTGCAAGGTTGCTCTACAAAATCAATCGTTGTGCCTATGTTGTTCCGCTACTTTTCGAGAGTATTCCGCATAATTTTATGAGTATTATAGATTGCACATAATAACTTTCTCCTTGTTGTTAACTGCCCCTAGTAAATTAGAGGCATAACAGGGATGTATAACTGCTTGAAACGGCAGATTCGGCAGCGAGTTTATATTTTGCATTTATATATCATCCAGAGAATATTTTATCACATTTTTAGCAGTTCATCTTCTTCATCTTTATACTTTTTAAAAAGATTCTCCCTTGAGCGTCTTCAAATATGCTTAAAATAAAATTGTCCAAAAACAAAAAAAGGGATGTTGACATCCCTTTGATTCATCGCAATCTATAGAACACAACCTATCAAGAAAGGCAGAAGGTTAAGGCTCCTGGTTATTCAGCAGTATATCGTTTAGCTCCTCCAATACCCCATATGTATTAGGCCCCACTACACCATCGGGAATCAAACCGTAATCCCTTTGAAGCTCAAGTATTGCATCCCTAACCTCCTCATCGTAAACGGCATCCAGAGGTCCATCATAGTAGCCTAAAGCCTGCAATATCTCCTGTATCCTTCTTACATCCTCACCCGGTTCCACACCCAGATACAGTACCCTCCCAGTAAACGTCACGCCGACGATATTGACCGCCGTCCCAACAGGTACAATATCGTACAGCTCAATCACGTCTTCATTATACATCCTGATACAGCCATGACTCGCCGCCGTCCCTATGGTCTCGGGCTGGTCAGTGCCGTGTATCCCGTAACCTCCCCACGGTATGCTCAACCTCATCCAACGGGCACCAAAAGGGCCTCCAGGATTGACGGTTTTTTGGATGATCTTCCAGTTGCCAGTAGGGGTCGGAGTAGAAGGTTTTCCGACTGCCACAGGATATACCTTGATGAACCGTTCGCCCTGTTTCAGTGTCAATTCTTTTTGCTCTAAATCCACTGTGATATTATACTCAGAGCTAAAAAGCTCAAGGAATTCCGGGCTTATGCCAATGGCATTCCAAGTATCAGGGCCCACTATGCCATCGGCAGTCAATCCATTCTGCTGTTGAAATCTTCGAACCGCTTCAGCGGTTTCCCTATCGTAGATGCCGGTCACATCACCTTCATAAAAACCCAATTCTTTAAGGCGTTGTTGAACATTTTGAACATCTATACCCTCCATTAAGGGATCAGCTATTCTCAAATACCGGCTGGAATAGGTCATCCTCACACCCCCCTTATTTCAATTCTATGAGGTGTGTCACGGGTTTATGTTATCTTATTCTTCATAAATCATCTTGACAGTCATACCGCCGTCTATAATTAAATTGGTACCCGTGATAAAGCCTGCAGCCGGCGATGCTAAAAACAAACAAGCCTGAGCAATGTCTTCCGGTTTGCCCACCCTTCCCACAGGGTGCTGAGCCAAGTCCTGGGGCCTTAGGTTGGGTTCTCTGCGCTGGGATTTTTTCCGCCATTGAGATACCTCAATCCATCCCGGGCTAATGGCATTAACCCTAACCTTTGGCCCTAAACTAATAGCCAGCGAATGGGTAAGAGCCAAAAGGCCTCCTTTTGAAGCAGAATAAGGTTCTGTATGGGGTTCTGACATGAGTGCTCTAGTAGATGCGATATTGATGATAACTCCCGGGTTTGCCTTCATAAGCTCAGGCGCACAGTATTTTGCCATCATATAAGGCCCCCGCAGGTTAACCCCTATCACCCTATCCCATTCCTCCATAGGACGGGTAAAAAGCGTACCACTGCTTCCAATACCCGCATTGTTGATCAAAATATGTATTCCCTCATACACTTTTATTGTCTGCTCAACCAGATTTTTTACATCATCCTCCTTCGATACATCAGTAGGTATGAATATGGCCTGTCCACCCCGTTCTCGAATAGTAGTCACGTGTTCCTCTCCGGCTTCCTCATCAATATCGGCTATCACCACGTTGGCGCCTTCTTCTGCAAAGGTAAGTGAAATAGCCATACCTATTCCCTGTGCTCCACCCGTAACGATGACAGTCTTATCCCTAAACTTCATAATTACATCACCTCTATAATAAAATATTATAGTAGCCACACATATTATATCAAGATAACCTGTTATTGAACAAATTTGTTTATTAGCCTTCAATTCGCATAATACTACCTTGTTAGATTCCCAAACATATCAACTGCTGTTACAAATTCTCCTGATAGATTATTAATCCCTCAAAAAGTTTTATTTAAGAAAGAACAAAGCTTATGGATGTAATGCGCCCATAAACAGGCAATTAGGATAGGGAGCGGCTTTTTTTTAGCCGCCGACCCTCCTACACCACCGTACGTGCCGGCCTGGCATACGGCGGTTCGTCAGAATTAGCGTACTTCGAGTATTGCTGTGTCAGACTTATCAAACCGAGATTTGCAAGATATTCATTGGTTAAAGTGCGACTTAATATTGGGCTATTGGAAACCCTCCAATAGCCTTTTCTCGTGTTGGCGAATTCCCATGCCTTGTAGTCCTCTAATCCAAGCCTAACTAGGTTGTCATGCCTTGTTTTGATTTTCCTCCACTGTTTCCATATACACATGCGAATCCTTCGCCTAATCCATTTATCCAGTCTACGGGACAGATTTCTCATATCCGCCAGCCCAAAGTAGTTTACCCATCCAATGATGCAACGGTTGAGAGCCTCTATCCTTTGTTCCGTGCTTTGGCCATTACTCCTGGATAGTATTTGTCTCACTTTATCCATGAATTTCTTTATCGGTTTGTCGTGGACCCGTATTCCTACTACTCCATCCTTTATGTAGAAGGAAAACCCCAGGAACTTTCGTTTCCAGGGTCTGTCCACGGCGCTTTTCTCCCTGTTGACTTGCAGCTTTAGCTTGCCTTCAAGAAAGTTTGTTATGCTCTGCATAACCCTTTCTCCGGCTCTTCGGCTCTTTACATAGATGTTACAGTCATCAGCATAACGGCAAAATTTGTGCCCCCGCTTCTCCAGTTCTTTATCCAGTTCATCCAGCATGATGTTACTAAGTAACGGACTCAAAGGGCCACCCTGGGGGCATCCCTTCTCTACTTCCACTACCACTCCGTTCACCATCACCCCAGATTTCAGGTAAGCCCGGATCAGCTTAAGCACTCTTTTGTCCCTTACTTTCCTTGCCACCAAGCTCATAAGCTTGTCGTGATTTACGGTATCAAAGTACCGGGCAAGGTCGTTGTCCACTACCCATCGGTAGCCCTCCTGGATGTATGTTCTTGCTTGCTTTACGGCATCCTTTGCGCTCCTCCCCGGCCTGAACCCGTAACTGTGTTCGGAAAATCCCGTGTCAAATATGGGTGTTAACACCTGTGCAATAGCCTGCTGAATTACTCTGTCAACTACTGTAGGGATACCTAGCTGTCTGACTCCACCACCAGGCTTGGGAATTTCCTTTCGCCTGACGGGTTGCGGAACGTATGTCCCTTCCAGTATGGCCTGTCGGATGGCATTACCGTGTTGTTTTAGGTAGGGCAGAAGTTCGTCCACCGTCATACCGTCAACTCCAGGGCTGCCTCCGTTAGCCTTTACTCGCTTGTAAGCACGGTTCAGATTGTCTCTGTCCACTATTGCTTCAAGCAGGTTACTGGAATACCCGTTGTCGCCGTTTCTTCCGTTCTTGGACGCCGCAGATACACTCAGCGCTTCCTGCATGCCTTCGGGTTCCACCCTATTCTTTGCAGGACAGCCTTCATATGAAGTTTTCTGCTTTCTTTGTGTATCCATCGAGTACCTCAAACTTCCAAAACCTCCTGACGTTCGGCCCTTCGGTAGGTGTTCATGACCACCTATCTACTATGGCCTCTGCTGACTTCTGGCAGTTCAGCCGTACATTACTGCACGGGTTGCCATGTTGAAATTCATCTCCATAGCGTATCTGCCAGACCTCCCCGGGTAAGAGCGACAGCCTTCATCCCATGTACCCGCCGCATTTACTGTATGAAGTTCGGGCAGTGTTGGACTTCGTTTTGTGTTGCAAACTCGTCCGCTCCAATACAGCCTCGTATGCGGTTCTTGTTCATCGGGTCGGGACTTTGCCTCCGGCTTCCTTCAGATTCCACCTCACAGTGGACACCCTTGCCTTTGGCTAGTGGTTCCCACTGCCAAGCCCACAGCGGATTTTCACCGCCAAGCTATCGCCCATGCCGGGCGCACAACAAGAAAGAGGGAGTGTCTGCATACTGCAGCACTCCCTCTTTCTTCTTTAATTAATACTTAGTTTTCTTTTGTCGATACTCCTCCAAGTCCTCGGAAGAAGCAATCACCGTTAAACAGGAACACGAGGATCAGGAAGAAGAACAACAGCTCATCAGAGTCCCTAAATAGCCCACAATTGCAGAATATAATCACCAACAGCAAGAAGAAAAAAAGCAAACTGTCATCCTTTTCACCTAATCTCCTTCCAAAGAAACTCATATACTCATACCTCCTTTAATGATTAGTACGCTCTCGAAAAGTCTGAGAGCCTTATTTTAGATTGTTTGCAGGTTCGGTCTTGGGACTTCACCCCATAATTATTCTGCAAGGTTGTTCTACAAAATCAATCGTTGTGCCTATGTTGCTCAGCTACTTTTCGAGAGTATTCGATTAATACTATTTGATTTGTTCTTTTATTTCTCTCTTTAGTACAATATATGTAAAAGTATAAAAAACTGTGAATATTTAATGCTATCCATTGCATACCCCAGAGTTTGATATTTACACTGAAGTCACCTTGTTTTAGACCGCATAAAATAGGCTCTGAGTTTGTAATTTTGATTTTATCGGAGATATCAAAAAGAGGGAGCGTGCATACTGCAGCACTCCCTCTTTTTGCCACAGTCAACGTTTTAGCATTCTTTGGAGTCTCTAATTCCTCTAAAGATGCCGTCTCCATTAAACAAAAATACCAGTATTAGGAAGAAGAACAACAGCTCGTCAGAATCCCTGAATATTCCACAATTGCAGAATATGATTACCAGCAGTAAGAAGAAAAAGAGCAAGCTGTCGTCGTCACCTAATACCCTGTCACCAAAGAAACCCATATAACCATACCTCCTTTAATAATTCACGCTTTTCTTATTGAGCCTTTGAGCTCTGTCTTCATTAAACAATATATGTCAGAATATAAAAAACTGTGAATATTCAGGCCCTATCCATTACACGCTAAAAATACTTTTTGGATTCCATGTATTCTCGAACCTTCTGTAGCACTTCCCCGAATCTCTGGAAATGAACGATCTCCCTCTCTCTCAAAAAACGCAAAGGATCAATTACATCTGGATCATCAGCAAGCTTAATGAGATTTTCGTATGTTGCACGCGCCTTTTGCTCAGCTGCTAAATCCTCATGAAGGTCTGCTATTGGGTCACCCTTGGACTGAATATAAGCAGCAGTGAAAGGCACACCTGTACCAGTGCTTGGATAAACGGCATTATCATGGTCAGCGTAATACGTGCCCATATCAGCCATCTTAATTTCTTCAGGGCAAGCACCTTTCATCAGTTGGTAGACCATAGCACCAACTATTTCGAAGTGTGCTAGTTCTTCGGTACCTATATCGTTAACAATATTGCTCATCATTGAGCACTTCTACTTGAATCCTGTAGTTCAGTTTGCCCGTGGCTTTATACCTCACTTTTATCGGTTTGACAAGGCAGTTGAAATATATTTCAAGGATTTTATCTTCATGCACCACTATCTTCTCGACCACTCTTCTATAAACCTCTTCAGGATTTTGAAGGTCATCAACCAGCGCATTGATTCTATCAATATATGATTTTAGCGTGTCCGCTCGTTTCTGATTGTTTATATTGATTTCCTCTATGTTCTTTATCTTTTTCTTTAACTCTTCAATCTCTTTATCGTATCTTTCGTTCATCAAAGCCACATCCTGTTTGGATATAACCCCCTCCAGCATACTGTCAATTAATTTCTCTTTTTTCCTGTTAATGTTCTCTATTTGCTTTAATAACCCATCTACACTCTTAACCCTTACAGGGGTTTCATACTTTTTGATAAGTTCCTTAAGGTCATTTACGATTTGTTCTTTATTGTCTATAATCACATTCTTAAGGATATATCCGATTATTTCGCCTAACACAACATGATTAATCGATCCCTGACTGCAACCAATGACATTACCCAATTTATCGGTTTTTTTCGTACCATGCCTGACAAACTCTTCGCATCTCCATGCCCTGTATGTATCCCCGTTTTTCAATTTTTTAACCC
This sequence comes from Caldicoprobacter algeriensis, assembly GCF_023838525.1. GTDB lineage: Bacteria > Bacillota > Clostridia > Caldicoprobacterales > Caldicoprobacteraceae > Caldicoprobacter > Caldicoprobacter algeriensis. The sequence continues at coordinate 17,354 of NZ_JAHUQD010000024.1, read as the reverse complement.
TGCCAACAAATCTGCTCCCACATTTGCCACAAAATATTTTTCCGCTGCACCAGTACCGATTACTGTGCTTGCTTTTTTGTTCTTTAATCGTATTCCTTCTTTGCAATTCTCTTTGTGTCGCTTCCCACAGCTCTCTTGAGATAATCGGCTCGTGATGGTTTTTTATATATATCATTTCTTCCTGTCCTTTGTTATACTTCTTTTTGTGGGTCAAAAAATCTGGCGTAAAGGTTTTCTTCTGACATAAATCACCCACATATTTTTCATTGCGTAAAATCTTTAAAACTGTGACATTACTCCAGTGAAGATTGCCCCTTTTGGTCTTTATGCCCGCCTCATACAATTCCCTTGCAATTGTATGTAAGCTTTTCCCTTCATTGGTAAACTTATGAAAAATCATTCTCACAATTTCCGCTTCTTCCTCATTAACACTCAACACGCCGTTTTTAAGATCATACCCCAGCGGCGCTCTGCCAAACACCACACCTTTTTCCATTTGCCTTTTTTGCCCCCATTTTACCCTCTGCGATATCCTGCGGCTCTCCTCCTGTGCCAAACTTGCCATTATAGTTAATCTTAACTCGGCATCGTCATCAAGGGTATTAATATTATCGTTGATAAATATTACACCTACACCCATGCTCTTCAATTTTCGGGTATAGTATATACTATCCAGAGTATTTCTGGCAAATCTCGATATTTCTTTCGTCAGAATTAAATCTATTTTCTTGTATTTGACATCCTCAATCATTCTCAGGAATTCCGTGCGCTTTTCCGTTGATGTGCCGCTTATCCCCTCGTCCGCGTAGATATCAACCAATTCCCATTCATCATTTTTTCGTATGTATTCTTCAAAAAATCGCTTTTGTGATTCAAAAGAATTCACCTGGTCATCTTTATCCGTTGATACCCTGCAATACGCGCATACCCTTTTTTTTCTGGTAGACATACCAAACACTCCACCCTCCCCAGGACATAGTTACTATACTCTGCCACTTTCCATATTGGCGCCAATACTTGTCCTTCCTGGAGGATTCGGCACCTGAAAACCTTCAACATTAGATTATATCACAAAGATATATATGAGTGCACTCAAGACCCGTGAACTAATATAAGACATTCTGTATTCTTACGCTAGAAATGTCGATTTTTCAAAATTTACTGCATATTTTTGGTCAACGTATTTTTTATCTGCAAAGGTTGCGCTGTTTATATCTCTTATCATCTTGTTTAATTGTTCTTCTGTTATATAACCCTCTTTTTGTAACTGGCACAATACCCCTATTTTAAAGTTTTTTATCAGCTCTTCTCTTTCTCTATCCGAAATGCTAATTTTTATATTGCTGTTCACAATCACAGCGCTCCTCCCCTCAGATTTATTGTGACCTCCTCCCACCTTTAAATAAAGATGGGATTTCTTTCTCATCGACGGAAACTTACACGGGTGTGGAGATTATTCTACAGCACCCGCGTAAGTTTCCCTCCCGGAAACTTATATTCAGCATAAAACCCTCAAGCACACTGCTTTAGCTATCAGCCTGTTGAAAGGTCATCGTCATTACATTCTATTGACAATGCCCTGTCCTTGACACCCCCTCACACAGAAAACGCAATGGGTTAACGGTGCAAAACCGCACAGGTTTATCAATTCTTATTTGCTTTGTGCTTTCAATATTTTCCACCACAACTATCACCCTCTCTGCTATTGTCCTGTTTATTGCTGCGCTCATCATTGCCTCTTCGCCTTCCTCTATCACTGCAACGTCAAACACCTTGTCGTTCATGTAAAAACTAATTTGAAACGGAAAATCGCCGCGCATATGCCAGCTTACCCTCTTCCTGAAGTGGACCAAAACCTCCAGAGCCTTTATCATCCTGTAATCCGGCTTTGATCCCAGGTAATATATTTCACCGTCCTGGCGTATCATCGTGCTGTTTACAGCCTTCTCAAGGAGCCTGTCAGTTGCATTGACAAGCTCCTTGAGCTGCTGTCTAGTCGCAGTTTTATACTCTCGCATGAAGTTTATAAGCTGACGCTCCTTACCGGACAAATAAGGAGCCATTGTCCAACACTCCCTTCCTTACCAAGCGCACCAGCGATCCCGTTATCTTGCGCTCACCCACGTTTATCTTCTTTATCTTCACAAGTACCCTGTCACCCACCTCAAGGTCAAAGTTGCTCCACCGGGGATACGGACAAAGCGCCGATACGCCCCGCTCAAGGTTCACAAAAACTCCATACGGCGGCAGGCCCGTCACCACCGCCAGATACTCACCGCCTATCCGGTATTTCCTCGGCACGTCTATAAACGGATCGGGTTTCGCATCCTTAAGCGACAGTTTTATCCTCGGCGGGTCGGTCATAAGCTCCAGTTCCCTTATCACCGCAGGGACCCTGTCGCCTATCTGAACATGGTCTGCCGGATTCGCTACGTACCCGTATTCGATCTCATTCTTCGGCACTACCACCTCCACCCCGTATAAGTCCACCCTTATCCTGTCTTTGCCCACTGCTACCACCCGCACCATCACCCTGTCACCGGGCTTATGTTTCGGCAGCTCCAGCTTCCGTCGTAGTTCCTGCGCCGCCTCCCTCGACGCGACCGCTATCTCTTCCTCCACGTCTATGCCCTTCACTATGAAATCAATCTCGCTGCCTATCATCGACCGGATTACGCGCCAGTCCTCCCGCACGCCCATCTCGGTTATCGGTATGATCACCTTTATGCCGTTGTAAAACACAACGCCGCAGTCGACCTGGTTGTCGTTTAATTTGTGCTTCTCAACCGCTGACAAAATCCCTGTCAGTATCCTCTCGCTCTGCCTTGAGGCGAATATGTCCCTCCATTTCTCTTCTTCAAGCATCAATGGTTTCACTGCCATTGAAATCAATCCTCCTTTGTCTTTTTAGTTTTCGCTCTTCTCTTTTTCGCGGATTCAAAAAGGTTTATCCTAAATACTGGAAAATTTTGTTATTTAAGGCATCGAGCCACCCCCTTTTTCCGTTGCTTTTTTGCTCTCATAAAAAAAAGCGGGCATTTGTTTGCCCGCCTCTCTATCACCAAAAGTCGTCGTCTTTCACCGCGCCTACCTGTTCTTTCTCCCCATCGCCGCCTTTGTCCCTCTCAAGCCCAGCAGCATCTTGGGATTTCAGTCCTTCGCTGCGCTCAGAAACCGTACCGGCTGTCGTCGCCGCCTTTGCCCATTCCCTTTCCGCTATCGGAGCCGGTTTTAACTGCCCGGCCAGCGGATGTCTTGTATAGTCCAGCTTCTTTATGATCAGCGGCTTCTGCCCGCGCAAAATCAGTATGGCGCTGTCATGCGGTAAACGCAGTATCTCATCAGTGTTGAGCAGGTTCCTTGAACTGGTGCCAAACGACACCTCGCCAAAATCAAAAATGCCTTCCAGTCCCGCTTTCTTCCGCGTGTTTATTGTACGCACCGTGCTCTTCCCCAGCAGCTCGCTCACAAACTCAGCAGTCATTACATCCGTCGCACCAAGAAACAGCCTGCTGTCGCAGTTCCCTATTATCTCCTGCCATGCATCGTTCGGATACCGGTTCTTCAGCTGCGCTATGTTCTGAAAGATTATCGAACAGTGCAGTCCCCTTGAGCGCATCGTGCTTATCTTCTTCGTGAAGTCCGGTATCGCACCTATGTTGGGAAACTCGTCAAGCAAAAAGTATACCTGTTTTTCGCCCGTGCCACCATTCAGGTCAGCATACCGCATAAGCTTTATGAACAAAAACGAGAAAAACAGACCGGCTAAAAAGTCAAAAGTCGAGTCGGTGTCAGGGAATACTGCAAAGTATGCGCATTTCTCCTTTGCCGGTAGCACAAGGTCTATGTCGCTGGTTGAGGTCAGTTCGCCCACAAGCTGGTTCTGAAACACCTGCAGCCTCGTGCCAAGGCCTATCACCACGCCCGTGCGCACCTTATCATCCGCCTGCGCATATATGTTGTACGGCATCTTTGCCGGGTGGTCCAGCGGCAAGCGAAAAAACAGCCTGTCTATCTCCTCTCGATTCTTTTTCGCAAGCAGCGCGTACACCGACGCCAGGTTCCGCTCTTCCTTCGGATATTCATTCACCACGTACAGCACCAGCGCCTTTAAAAGGTTTTGCTCCGCCCTGTCCCAGAACGGGTCGCTGCCCTTCGTCCCCGGTATCTTTGTATTCGCTATCACTACCTCCGCAAACGTCTGTGCGTCCACATCGCTCGTTACCTCGCTTATCGGGTTCCATCTGTCCGAACGCATCATGTTCACCAGATTGAATATCCTCACCGTGTACCCCATCCCTTCCAGGTACTCCGCTGTGTCACGTGCCAGCTCGCCCTTGGGGTCCGTCAAAATCATGCTGTGGCCCTCTTTCGACAACTGCAGTATGTTCGTCCGCACATATGCCCTCGACTTCATGCTCCCGCTCGCACCAAACACCGCTACGTGCCGGTTGAAATATGCCACCGGCGGAAGACTCACTACCCTGCCATTAAGCTCGCCAAATATTATCCCGCTCCACCTGCCTACATTCAGCACCTTCCTTGCTTCGCTCTCCGTCATGAAACCCGCCGTACCGTGTGTGCCCACCTCGGGTATGTACTGTACTCCGCTTTCCTTCGCTCTCGCTGCATATGCTATCAACAAAACAAAACCGAATAGCGCGGTACTTACTATCAACCACTGTGCATACAGATGACGGCTTATAAGCTCCTTTATGCACAATACCGGGTTGCGGTACAGTTGGCTCACCACCGGCAAAACTGTTGCTGCATTTCCTTCACCGTTCTTTATCATCACATAGCCGGTTATAAGTGGTACCAGCAGCCATATGCTCACAAATAAATAAAGAGCTGTCATTGCAGCTCCTGCTATCAGCTTTTTTGTTTTTTGTTCATCCACTGGTTTGTTGCACCCCCTTGCTTCATGGGTCAACAAACAGATCAAGCGCTTCCCTTAAGTAAATGCGCTTTACTTTTAGCAATGCATTCACTATCTCTGGATCAAATGCTGTGCCTGAGCGCTGTTTTATACTGTTAAGCGCCCAGTCAAGTGCCAGTTTGTCCCTGCCACCACCAGGGTTTACCAGACCGTCCAGTTCGTCCGCCACCGCTATTATCCGTGCCATTAACGGGATCTCCTCACCTTTTAACCCCTCCGGATAGCCGCTGCCGTCCCACCGTTCATGATGATACAGCACACCGGGTAATGTGTGTCCCAAATACCGGTTTTGCTTCACATACTCATACCCCTTCTTCACATGCATCGCATAAACTTCCTGCATGTGCGGAGGGAGGGTTACCATTGATGGAACGGGGGCCATCTTGCGTATGTTCTCCGGCAATGCAACCATCCCAATGTCGTGATAAGATGCCGCTTCGTCCAACCCTTTTACTTCCGAACGGCGTAAGTCCAACACGTCCGCTATGGCCATCGATATATGCGTCGTCCGTAAACAGTGGTTCCACAATATTAAATCCTGCGCCCGAAATGCCTCGCTTATCTTTATCGCTTCCGTTATGTGCTTTGTCATCCTCATTATTCATCACCACCATCTTTCTCAATCAGTCTCTCTGCATCTACTGCCATTACCTCAAACCCTGGGTACTTTTCCCTGTAATACTCCTCCCGGTCTTTCAGACACACTATCACCACATTGCCCTGTGACCGGATCCGCCTGTATGCTAAAAGTTCGGCATATTCGTTCAGCCGGGCTATCTTCTCAACGTCGTTGAATATCAGCACCACCGCCTGCCTGCCATTGTCCACCGTATAGTCCGCTCCCTTCCATTCAGGAGGCCCCCCATGCTCAAACAATAACTGTGCCGCTTTCTTTATCATGTTCTCTCTGGCAGCACGCTTGAGTAACGCCAGATTGACGTCATTGTATAAAAGCAGCCACTGCTCAATTAGTCCCATAGGCTCTTCCCCGTAATCTTGCATCGCCTTCTCGCTCTCTGCAAATATCACTGCACGATTGAGTCCCAGCGTCACCGGCAGGTTCATTATTTCTTGCTTTAAATTGCGCAGGCTTTTATCACGCGGCTCTTTCCCTATGTTGTATACTGCGTACTCTACCTCCTTGTTGCTGATAACGCCGTATAGTCTTGCACCGCGAAGGCTCAATCCTCCTCTTTCCTCTTTGTACCGCCAGCTCGGTATAAAATCCCAGCCACTTCCTGATATTTTAACTGCAAAATCTGCAACCTTGGGATAACGTGTTTCACGAGATATCGAATCAGGCAATGCACGACAAGGAAAATTGTTTTGTTCTAAAAGCTCCCTTCCTGCTTTGGTTAAGTATACCAGGTTTTTCTTCCTGCTTATCAGTTTTGCTTTCTTGAGTTCGGTTAACCTGTCTTCGTGATATTTCTCTGTGCCAAATATCTTTCCCACGGTGTTCACTGAAACTACGGCGTACTCCGCCAAATACTTTAACAATTCCCAATCCCTGGATGTTATTCTTATTTTCTTACAGGCAGACAAATTTATTTCCCTCCTTTTTCATCGATTCTCTAAAATGAGTTTCTGCACTTCCACAGGTTACTCGCCAATGGCGAATACTGCCTCGTAGCCTCGCCTTTTTTTGAGCACAAAATTGGTAAAGAAAAGCTTGAAATTAACAAGAAAAATGGGTTGTATAATTATCGGGGCAAATAAAGGTCGGGACTACATTAGAAAAAATCCCGACAAAAAATTACATTTTTATCCATTATCGCATAATAAAGGAAGAATTTTTGCCATGTTGTTGTAATCGAAAATATAGATTTCTGTACGCATTGTATCACTTATACTTCCCTCAACGCCATAGGCAAGATGAGAAACGGTATCGTCTTTTATAAGGCCGGAAAGAACGATACCATCAAGAATGGGTTTTATAAGCCGGTTGTCAGCATCCCAGAATTTACCCGGGTAAAACAGTTTTATGTATACAAAGATTTTTGGATAGGTCGGACATTTTATACTCCATAGAGCTGCCTTTACAGTTTTCTGCCATAGATTGTAATTTTCTCTGTTTGTACGTTTGTTTTTAAAAGGCACGTCCGGGATTGTGATTTTGATGTAGTCGCCGCTGTTTTCCACCTTCCAGTCGCACTGCGGGGGGACAATAAAATCTTCATCCGGTATGTCGGATGAAGATTTTAAGAGTTCGGCATTGTATCGGTCTGCCATTTTGAGCAGTTCAAGGCGCAGGTTTTCCACCATAGCAAGGGTTTTTTCAAGTGAGTCTTTCAACGAGAAGCACCTCCTTAACTATCTGCCCATAGAAAGAATTTGGTCTATTCCCCTTTGCAGTTTTTCCATGAGCGGATCTATTTGCTGGTTGTTATGCGGCTGCACTACTGTGGAATTGGAGGGGGAGAGAGAAAGAACACCTTTTTGTGAGATATCATTGAGCAGGCGGACAATGTCGTCCAGCGTTTCGAGTTTTTGGAGGGCTTGCTGGATAGAGTCTATTTTTTCATTAAGGCCATGAAGAGATGACAGAGCATTGTTGAAGGCCTCGATTTTTTTTCGTACTGCAGGTATTTGAGGAGGACCTGGCGCACGAATTCGGCACGGTTGTTGCTTGGTATGGTGGATAACCACCGGTACAGTTCGGGATGTTTATCTTCACTTATACGGAGAAATATATTGAGCACCGTCTTTCTCTCCCTTTTTATTCCAATTCTGGTTTTGATATCAGTTTTTAAAAATTTTGGCTTTCACGGCTTGACATATCTGGTTTAGAGCTTGATATCAAAATTGATATCAAAATTTTAAAAAACTTACTTCAATTATGCTGGCGACAAGGGCCAGAGTCTGATATCAAAATTCGGGTATTCAATTAGAAAAAGTATTTAAATACCATTTATGGAAGGTATTGTTGATATCATTTTTTAGGAGAAATCACCTCAAAGCCGCTATTTAAGCGGCCTTGAGGCTGATATCATCTTCTATTTCAACCTACTCATTGCCACTTTGAGAAATCCCTTTGCGTTTGCCATCTGTGCATCCTCAACCAGGGTCACACGTGGATGGAAGTTCTTGAAGTATGTGAACAGGTCTATGCCGCCGCCACCGGAAATAAAGATTGTGCTGAACAGATTGAACTTTTCAGCCCATACCCCCTTCACCCTGTTCTGTATCGTTCTTGCTATATACTCTCTCACCTCTGTGAGTTCCCTTGTTATATCCAGGTACTGTGACTGGTAGAATATCTTACCCTTTCCGACCAGGGCCAGCAGGTCCGAGGTTGCGAGCTTTGAGCCGCCCGTCCGTTCCGTATAAAGCCTGTCGGCTGCAACCAGCATATCGGACATGCCGATGTCCACCGTCCCGGAGAGTTCCTCTTCCAGCGAGAAGGTGTCATTCACCGAGAAAGCTACAAAGTCAGTGGTCTTAAACCCTATATCGATAAGCCCAACGTATGAGTTTTCTATCATGTATTTTTGCGGGTCGCTCATCATGACGTAGTAAATAGCGCCGGCAGCCTGCGGGAACACCAAAAAGTCCGATATCTCGACATATTTCTTCTGCGCAAAGTCGACATAAAAGACTTCTGCAGTGAAGCTCTTAAGGAGCGATTCAAACTGCTCTTTTTGGTGCACGTACTGCTCAAGCGGCAGGCCGGTTGCTACCTTGACCTGGTGTTTTCCTTCCGGCAGGAACAGCGTCAACCCCGTTGCCAGCAGCACGTGTGTCTCGTCCAGGTTGAGCTTGTTGTCATCCAAAATAAAGGACGATGAAAGCTGTTTTTCGGCGAGTTTTCCAACAAAATATTCTTTATACCCGGTAGCCTCAATGATCTTTATGTGCAGGTTTTCCAGTAGGTCTTTGTTTCCCTGACTCCATGCGGCAGCCAGCTGTCTATCATGACCCCTTGTTACCAGCGAGGGAAACACCACCTTGTTATTGTTCTCCGTAACAACTTTTGTATAACCGTATCCTATGTCTATACCTATTAGCATTTTTTCTCCTCTCCTTCCTTCAAATTTTCGTTTAAAAAGCGTTTTTTGATGAGGGATATAATTTGTATTACCGAATTACAAAAACCAAAATACGGGCAATTTTGTGCGTTTCAGAGGTATTCTGGTCGACAGGGTTATCCCTGCACTGCAACAACTACGCTTAGCAAAACGGTCGCAAGAAAAATGGACGGAGCAAAAGGTGATTGAATCTTAAAGGGATTCTGGTGCGTTGCAACGCCCTGTACAAGTATGTATACTATTGCTATGATACATGATACAAATACCAGAAGGGGCGAATGCCAGCCAAAGAAAATCGACAGGGCAGTTAAAAGTTTTACATCACCTCCCCCTAGTCTCCCCTTTGACACCACGTACACGGCGTAAAGAATAGTAAAGGTCACTGCAGCGGACACCAGTGCTTCGATTATCCCACTGGTCAAAAGTCTATACGCAATGCCGTACAGGGAGATGGCCAGCACCGGCCAGTGGTCTATCTCCCTGCGCTTTAAGTCCGTGTATGCCGTGTACGCTGTTGCTCCAACAATCGGTAAAGATATAAGGAACTGCATACTTTCACACCACCTCTTTCAGTATCTCCTCTGCGTGCGCATCCAGGTCTTTTACCTCTATAGCAGGCGCACTCAAAAGGTCTGTAAATGTGCGCCACATGCGGCTCACCGGGTTGACCACCACAAGGACGTAGTCATAACGACTGCAGTTTTCCCTTATGCGGTTTATCTCGGCGGGTGTTGCTTTGGTCAGCAGCAAGACTTTATTCGATGCCTCCAGTGCTGCACGTACCAGCACGTTGTTTTCGTTCGGCAGGTCGATGATTATGAAGTCAAACAGCGCCCTGCCGTACTCTATCATCTGTTTGACGTCTTCAGGTGTTATGTTTTCTACCAGACTTAGCCGCGGCGGGGCCTGCATGATATAAATATTGGGTCTGAATTCTATGAGGCATTCTTCAAAGGCCTCGCGAGTGCGGGACTTCAAGTACATACCCACATGCGGTATTGCTTCCAGACCGAGCATGTAGCTTAAATCACTGCCGCCGTCCTGAAAGTTCAGGTCAAGGATGAGCACCTTTAAGTCTTTTGGAACGGTTAGGGCAAGGGTCTTAACAAGGGTTGTCCGCCCCACTCCGCCTTTTACGGACCACACGCTTATAACCGACTGCCTGTACACCTGCCTGTGGTTTTTGGCCTTGAGCAGGGTCTTTTTCAGCGTGTGTGTCAGTCTCGATACGGTATTCCCGCCAGCAAGATAGTCCGATAAGGGCACTATCTTTATATCTTTCCTCTGTTTTTATTGCGTCTTTGTACTCCTGTTTATCCGATATCGTACCATATGCTGCTATTTCACTGTATGCTACCCTGTAGAGTTCACGCACCGCTGCTGTTACCGCCTCATCGGCTATGATGTCCACCATACTCTTTTCGTTTACAAGCAGAAAAGTGTTGAAGTACAGCAAAACAAACATGAACGAGACGGCCATGAGCAGAAAATAAAAGAGTACCATGCCAACTCCTCGCTTATCCCTGACTATCATGGCAGTTCCTCCATAACCTGCGAGCTTACTCCCCTGACCTGTGGCGGTGGGAAAACGGTGAAAAACTGCGGTACGGTATAGGTTATTTCCACCGTGATCTTGCTGCCGGGAGAGATACCGTCAGGGGCTGAAAATATTATTTCGGACCGTTCGTCCCAGCCTGCGAGAAAGCGCTGGCCGTATTCGTTTGCCACGGCTACAGCAGTTTCATATGGTGCTTCGCTTTTGACCGCAGCACGTGCTGCTGAAAAAGCCGCAGCATTTACGGCAAGCTGTGCGGTTGCCACGCCTATTAGCTGGATAATCATACCGGCTACAAGAAACATGATAAACAGCATGAAGGCTGTCACCATGAGTTCGGACACACCATGTCGGTCTTTTAATAACCCATGCATGGATATGAACCCTCCTTTGTGCCGGAAAAATTAATCCTTTCAGTAATGACCGCATCACCTCCCTTTTACCAAAAGCAAAAATGGGAGAAGGCTTTTCGCCTTCCCCCATTTGTCTAAATTTTTACTGCCAGGAGCCAGTAGAACCAGTGGAACCGGGGTTGGTATTGAGAGTGGTTGTGATATTACCTATCATGTCGTTCCAAACATTCTTTATCGTGTCACGTGCACCAGGGAATATTACTACCAGGATGAGTGCGGCAAGTGCCAGTACGCCTACCACTTCCAGCAGGTGGGACACAGCCTTTTTGTCTGCAAAAAAGTCCTTTACCCTGTTGCTGACGGCGATATAGCTTTTCAGCATACCCTCCTTCACCTCCTCCTTTACAGAGTGTAGAGAATTCATAATACCCTTCTGCATCCTGCATATCTCCCTTTAAAAGTTTTTTATTTTTTTGTATAGGTACCGGAGTTTATCCGGTCTTTTGGCATTATCGAAAAATATTCAATGCGCCCATGTTTGCTAAAAGCGGCACAAGTATCATCACAAGGAGCGGGATAAAGTACCCCAGGAACACAACGACAAACAGTCCGTTGTCGAGCAGTGTAGCGCGCTTCATTTTTGTATTGAGGCGCTCTTCTTCTATGTCGTTTAATATATCCTGCAGCTGTGCCGCCAGACCGCGCGGGGATTCTTTGGACTTCATGAGGACGCGCACCACACGCTGGAAATATTTGTTCATGCTTTTGTCTGCCGCTTCCTGCAGCGATACTTCAAGCGGTACGCCCAGGTTCAGGCGGTCAACCGCATCCTTTATAATGTCACGCATAACCCCCGTCTTGTTTTCGGCAATGTACTGCAATATATTTTCAACCGGCATTTCTACCGATAGTCCCTGCACGAGCACGTTCACCACTGCCGGTAGTTCGCTGTCCCTCATAAGCCGTGCCTTGTATTCATCAATGGGCTTCTGGTAATTGACGTATATCAGTATCGAAAACCCGGCCGCTCCAATGATGAGCATCAAGGGGCTGATACCGCGTACAATCCCCAGAGCAATAATCAGGAGCAAAAAACCTGCGAGCACCATGACTGCCGAAAAAAACTCTTCAGCGGTCTTTACCTCGAATACGAAGAGGCGTACGCCGCCAACATTGCGCAGGTCGCGGTCGATACGTCTGTACAGGTTTTCACCGACAACCTTTTCAACTATGCCCTTTTTAACAAAGTTTACCCGTCTAGGGCCGGACTTTTTGAGCTTCAAAGCTCGGACACCTCCTTATTGATACGGCGGAGGATGTACAGCGTTGAACCAGCATAACTGGCTACCGTATAAGCAAGGGCAATTTTGCCTACAACGGTATTAAAAGCTGCAGAAAATTCAGGTGAGGATGAAAAGATAAAGAACATTATACCGCCCATGACACCTGCTATACCGAACATCATCGTCTTTATCTCTGTCAGCTTGGTGGATACCTGTGCATTTTGTTTCATGCGCTGTTTTATCTTCTTTGACACATCTTCGCACACGTCAGCTACGGAGGCACGCATCTGGTATGCAAACACAATGCTGTCCACCCAGAAGTCTATCATCGTGCTTTCCGATGTCCGAGCAAAATCGCGGAGTGCCGTGAGCAAATTTATACCCGTATCCACCTTGTGCAGTATCTTAAGCAGCTCGCCGCGTAAAGGCTGTTCCGTTTCCTCTACCACCTTTCGGATAGCATTTTCCAGATTCGGCACTATCTTTAAGTAGTCCGCTATGTCCTGGACGGCTTCTACAAACTGGTGATTGAGTTTTACATGACGCCTGACACCGACCATGTTCAAGAACCACGGGACGGCAAACACTAAAATAACGGGGACCACTGCACTTAACCAGCCAAACCCCAGTATCACCATTGCCGCAAATATCAGAGTATCGAGCACCACAAAAGTTAAAAAGGCATCTTCAGCATTGATACGGCTCAACCCGGCACGGTTTAAAAGATTGCTTATATCTGTGATGAGGTTGTTGTATCCCAGTGCTTCCAGCAGACTGAATGAGCGTTTCGCACGCGGAGCTACCATCTGCCGTTCGAGCAGGCTGATGAGCTTCTGCTTCCGGTATTCCCTGCAGGAATAAATAAGTATCACAACCATGAATCCGCCCACAGCGGTTATTGCCGCCATAAAAAGGATCAAGGTCATTGCTATCAGCCCCCGTAAATGTACTCCAGTACGTAATTGCCGTTATCGTCCACATCCAGGAGTTCCGCTATCTCCCCTATCGCGCGCCTTTTGGTATTGCCCAGCTCATCGCTTTCAAGATAAAGATAAACCAGGACATCTATCGCCCTGGCTATCATGCGCCGTATTAACACCTTGTCCAGCGGTTTGTACTCGTTTATGAGCGTCTCCAGCTTATCCAGCCCCAGCAGTGATGAGCTTGCGTGTATGGTCGTCATTGAGCCTCTGTGCCCGCTGTTCAGCACGTTCACGAGCGTAAAAGCCGATTCCGGTGTACGGATCTCCGTCAGGATTATCCGGTCAGGGTTGGCACGCAGACAATCGTTTAAGAGGTCCTCATACGTTATTGCACGTGCTCCCTCCGTCCTGTCGCGGGTCTTGAAATAATAAACATATTTCAGTGGGGCCTGTATTTCCCTGGTGTCCTCAAGCACCGCCACAATATGATTGGGGTGAATGTAATGTGTCAGCGAGTTTATAAGTGTGGTCTTTCCTGCGCCGGTCTCGCCTATTACCATGATGTTTTTGCGGCTTTTTACGGCGTCAATCAGGTATTCGGCTACCGTACCGCTGAAGGACTCGGTGCGCTTTTTCCCCCTGTAAATTTGTGACTTCCGTACCGTTTTGGTTACGGGAGCCAACAAATCGGGCAGCCCTTCCGCTAATTCATCTAACTTCTGCATTAGCTTTTGGTGACGGCGTATCACTATATACGGTTCGGCAGCTTCGGGGGGAATGACCACCAGTACGCGGGACCCGTCATATAGCTCTGCGTCGACCGACGGCTCGGCTTCAGATATGTTCTTGTTGGCTGCCGCAACTATGCGCCGGTACACCGTTTCGACCTGATGCAGGTCTTTAAAACTCTCGGGAGCATCGTACTTTACCCCGTCTTTGACGTACATTATCCTGGTGCCAAACACTATTATGTCGGTTACACCATCCATGCGCAGGTATTTCTCCAGCGGTCCCAGCCCGTACAATCGGTTGTAAACCTCATCAATTACTATGTCCAGGTCGGCCAGATAGTGCGGAAAATTGACTTCCAGATAGCGTGATACCGCATCCCTGACAGCGATCTTTATATTGTCAAGACCGGTGATGCCTATAAGCTCCGGTCTTACGGCCTGTGCTATCAGGTCATAATCAGCCGTTCTGGTCTTGTTTATCGTCCAGGATCTTTCCGTCAGAGTTTGCGCCATCCTTTACCCCCCTTAAAAAGGCCAACAGACCGCTCTTTGGCTTTTCAAAAATATCCGGCATTAAATGGTGAAGGATAAACTGCATGTGTTTCTTCAGCCGGATATCGCGGTAGGAACTCAGTCCCCTCAAATACGGTATGGTGTGTATGACCGGTATCTGAGGACCCGTCAGGTTTACGCACTCCATTCCCTTCCGTTTGTGCATGTTTACAACCTGCACAAACCTGGTAAGGTCTATAAAATTGTTTGTACTTGCCCAGTCCAGAGCACCTATTGTGCGGCTAACAACCGAGCAGTTGTCAACCGATACCAGTATGGTCCTGTCCGCAGCGTTGAGTGCATCTATGATGGCCGGACAAAAAAGGGGTTGAATATCAACCAGTATCAGGTCGTATACTTTTGTCAGTCCAGCAAATAAATTGTGTACATCGTTTTCCTCAAATCGCTCTGGTATATCTGCGTAACCGCCCGGTATGGCATTAAACTTTTCGCCTTCCGGACGCTGTGCTGCATACTCAATGCCACTCCGCATTGCCGTGTAAACGTTCTTTCTCCTGTCAATGTCCAGCAGCGAGGGAAAGTCGCCGGGTGTGAAGTCAAACTCCACAGCGCAGACCTTGAGTCTGTTTGCCGCTTCCCTTGCTAGCGCAAGGGTTAAAAGCGTGTTTCCCACCCCACCCTTTGGAGAATATACTGTCACTATCAATGCACGTCACCCCCTTCTCTTTATGGTAAAACTTTTTCGTTTACATTAGAGTTGCCTTGTTCAGTGTTGTTTACATTGTTTACATTGTTTACATCAGTAGATGAAGCAGTATTGGCGGGCTGCTGCCCCGTTCTCTCTGCAGACAGCGGCTGACCCTTGTTATTGAGTATCTTGTAAGCACCGCTTGCAATGTAGGGTATCATAAGCCGTGCATTATCCAGAGTGGTCTTGATTATTGCATACTGCTGCTGACCGCCGGTAGTGCTGGCAATGCTTTTTATCTGATGTATCTCTATGTTGTCTATGAGAATCGGTGTAACATTTGCCTGGCTGGACGGCAAAAGAGCCAGTATGATCTTTTTGTTAAACTGTGCAACGCTGCTGTCCATGGCGGGAATGGGTATGCTGAGGAGGATTTCATCTTCCTTGAGTTCCACATCCTCCGGTGATACCACAATTGAGCGGGGGATGAGATCGCCCGGCATACGTCCCACGAGGAGCATCTTGCCCACTACCTCATCGGGAGACTTAACCACATCCCGCGGTACCGCACTCACTGGCATGGGTTTTACGGTTATCATCGATGGCGCTACTTCCGTTGTCTCGCTTATCTGCTGCTGTACTACCACCACGTTTGTCGTACCCTCTTTGTTGTAAAAGAAAAGATAGGCAGCCACGAAAATAAGAATGGCTGCTGCAGTTGCTATTTTTATTATCCTGTTCATGCTTTTTTTGCCGCTTCTTTTGAAGAAAAGCGGCATCTACACCTCCTTCTTGTTTTTATTTGCTCTTGATAAGGCACCAGTACATATACAACGAGACAAAGAAAACGGATAAAGCACCAATAACAATCGGAACAATTTTGTCCTGCATGGCAAAAATAAGGAGCTGTCTTTCAGTCCCGCATACTGAAAGACAGCTCCTTTTTCCTCCTTTCTGTTAAATTTGCCGATTTTACGGTTTTACGACCGTGAGCGGGTCAATATAATTGCCCTGTGTGTATGGGCCAAGTGTGACGCGGAAGTCAAGGTGCGGACCTGTTGAACGACCGGTACTGCCTACCTTCGCCACTATCTGCCCTCTGCGTACCGTCTGGCCTGTAGTTACCTCAATCCTGCTGCAATGCCCGAATATAAAATCATAACTACCGGCGCGTATCACTAACATGTTGCCGAATCCTTCATCCTGACCGACAAATATAACCTTGCCGTCATCTGGTGCTATTATATTCGCACCTTCCGGTGCGGGAATGTCTATGCCATAGTGCATACGCACGATATTGTCTATCGGGTCAATCCGTCTGCCAAAGTACGACGATATTGTTGTATTGCCCGGTACCGGCCACTCAAGTTCACCACTTGATCCACCTAGTGTTAGCACTCCACTTGCAGGCCATACTCCGCTGTATTTCCATACATTATGACCACTGTAATTCGTAAGTGCAGACAAAAAGTTAGGCGATAGTGTCAGTATGGTTGACGGTCTTAAAAGCGTTGTGGAAATACTGTTCACAGGGATGTTAACAGTTATTGAAAAACTCTTTTCTTGTCCTTCGTGGATATAGTACCCCGTAAACGTAAACGGAGAATTCGGTTTACCTGCTTTATTGTACTCGTAAATTGCACGGTATGATCCGTTGCCCGGAGAATTGTTTGTCAGTTTACTGTAGACTAGTGTCCCCCATGAGTACGTCTCCGGTTGAGTATACCGGTTTATTCTGTGCTGTGATTCTGCTCGCGTTACTGTTATAGGTTCACTGTGTAGTACCGTTTTATCGGCCCTTAGAATCAGCAGATTAAGATTGCTCCAGCTTATGGTTATATCCATGTTTGATGGCTGACCGCTTGGTGTCTTGTTAAACTTTGTAAAAACGTATGTTGGGGTTTTGCTGATTGTTATTGTTCCGGCAACTGTTTTTTCTGGTTCCTGCACCGTCACAGTACATTGTGCTTGCTTGCCTTTGTATGTTGCCGTCACTACTGCCTGTCCTACTGCTTTGCCGGTTATAACTCCACTCGAATTTACCGTCACAATTGTAGTGTTGCTTGAAGTATACTGTGCCTGCGTTGTTACATCTTCGGTTTTAAGGTGACTCTTGTTCTGCAAAAAAGGCAGTGGAATTGGTAAAGCTACCAAAAATTAAATATGGCATAGTTACTAAAGCTGTGGTAAATTTATTTATCATAAATTCATCACGGTAGTGTCAAATAAATAATGAAAAAGTCAACGATAAGAGAATTGTTATCAAAACATGGACTTTGGCAACAGAATATAGACTAAAAATATAAAAACACAGTAATTAAGAGTGCTTAATAAGTAAGAT
>NZ_JAHUQD010000023.1 GCF_023838525.1 Caldicoprobacter algeriensis | reverse complement strand
ATAGATCCACTCCCTAGCATTTATTTCCCTCCGATTCTTTGTAGGATTAATCAGAGGGATAATTCGCCAGGGGGTGGGTCAATTCCTTTTCGTTGCTCCTGGGTCAATTATACACCGGCGGTGACATTGATAAACCAATTCGGTTGGAGAAGTGCTTGCTTTACCTGTAGTATAACAAATTCGCAGCCCTTTAACTTCTACAATCTTTGTCTCCTTACCATTAAATAATACTTTGGCGACAGAGCTATCTCTGATGATACCCCAACTTATCCATGCCCTACCTTTATTGTACTTGTATGAACTGAATAAAAAATCGGCAGGACCTTTACTGTTTGTCGGCCATATCCCCGAACTGATTCTCAATAAATCATATGACAAAAGCTTCTTTTTAATGATGGCACAGGCAACAATTCCTCTTTGATCTTTATAGAAAATGAGATATTCCCCTTCATCTATATTTACTTGATAAAGCATTTCAGCGGGTGTACGTGCATTGTCATTTTCCATTTCTTTTACTAAGAAATCATATGGTGAAAGAGTAGCATTTCTAACTATAGAAATAATACCAATAGTAAAAACACATACGATTGCGATAAGTAAAATTAATGTACCCTTTTTCAACTCATTACCTCCCTGTAGGTAGCAAACCACCCATAATCATTATGGTGACTTGCTAAACAATTGGCAAATTTATTATACCATAATGTTTTAAATAGTACTACAGGCAACTCATGATACATACAATGCTCTATTGTTTAGGAGTAGTTTGGAGGGCAAAGCCAGCACCTACACCGCCAGGACCAGCCGTTATTTGAATGCCACCGGTAGTAGTTTGATATGTACGAATATATGAGAATTGCCTGGATCGTGTTGCCACCACACGGACCCGCGCCACCAGCATAAGTACCACTAGCATATAAACCTCTAGAACTAACTTTAAAGTTACCAACTTTAGAATCAGTTAATATTATATCCCGCTCTTAAAAACATTTCTACATCTAATATCACCCTGCCAATGGTTTAATGCAATTTATTATTTTATTTCTTGCATAATTGCATTTTATATTAAATATAAGCATTATTAATTTTACTTGTGCCAAAAACTCAAATATAATGTTGCATACGATAAATTCTAGTTATATCAATTAAACGGATTTGTCCTAAAATGTATACGGTTAAGTAACTTGTGTAAATTTTTGCAAGTTAAAGTTTTGTATATTTCATTTTGTTATAACGTTTATTGTTAAAAATTATACCTTATTTTATACAAAAACAAAAATATCCTTAAGGAAGCAGGGTGATTAAAAATGCTACTTCGCGAAGGCAATATAAGAATCCCATCAGGATGCGCTATATCGGGCATTATGAATAAAAAAGGCCTCCTGTTTTCAGGAGACGACATAGTAAAGTCCATCGCTCTGATGCATGAACGCTCAAACGGACTGGGAGGAGGCTTTGCAGCATACGGGATATACCCCGAATATAAGGACCTCTACGCGTTTCACGTGTTCTATCACCACAGCGGCGCAAAAGAAGATGCCGAGACATTTTTAAAGAAGCATTTTGAAATAAAATTGTCGGGAGAAATCCCCACCAGGAAAGTTCCCTCCATAAAAGATGCTCCGATAATCTGGAGATACTTTGTTCTGCCCAGAGAAGATAAGCTTATGGAATGGGGCCTTACCGAAGAGGAATTCGTGGTAAGATGCGTCATGAGGATCAACTCAAGCATTGACGGCGCTTTTGTGGTATCAAGCGGAAAAAACATGGGAGTTTTCAAGGGTGTGGGATATCCCGAAGACATAGGCGAATTTTACATGCTGGACACATACAAGGCTTATATCTGGACGGCACACGGGAGATTCCCCACCAACACTCCTGGATGGTGGGGTGGCGCCCATCCCTTTACCCTGCTCGACTGGTCAGTGGTCCACAACGGGGAGATCTCATCCTACGACGCAAACAGGCGGTGGGTCGAAATGTTTGGTTACAAATGCACACTTCAAACCGACACCGAGGTCATCACCTATATATTCGACCTTTTGATACGCAGGCACGGACTCCCCCTTGATATTGTCGTAACTGCGCTGGCCGCACCGCTATGGGATGAAATAGAGAGGATGGATGACGAAAGACAGGAACTTGTGAAAGCGATACGGGCAGTGTATGGCAGCACCCTGATCAACGGCCCATTTTCGATAATACTGGCCTGCAAAAACGGTATACTGGCTTTAAACGACAGGATAAAGCTTCGCCCTATGGTGGCGGCAACCAAAGGCGATTTCGTGTTTGTCGCCAGCGAGGAATCAGCAATCAGAGCAGTATGTCCACAACCCGAGAGGGTATGGGCCCCTATGGGCGGTGAGCCAGTAATTGCTCTACTGGAAGGAGTTGAAGATATATGGCCATAAGCCTTCTTACACCGGAATTCATAATAGAAAGAAACGACGAGCGCTGCATAAGGTGTCAGGTATGCGTAAGGCAGTGCGCAAACCTCGCGCACATATATGACGAGGAAGAAGACAGGGTTTTAGCAGACGATTCTAAGTGCGTCAACTGCCACAGATGCGTAACCCTGTGCCCCACCAGGGCAATTACTATAAGAAAAAATCCCCTTGAGTTTAAAGAGAACGCCAATTGGACGGCATCAGCCATAAGAGAAATATACAAGCAGGCAGAAACTGGTGGCATACTGCTCACCGGCATGGGCAACGATAAACCCTACCCCGTATACTGGGACAGGATGCTCATAAACGCCAGCCAGGTAACCAATCCGTCAATAGACCCGCTGCGCGAGCCCATGGAGCTCAAAACCTTCCTGGGGCGAAAGCCCGAAATGCTTAAGGTTGAAAACGGAAAGCTCAAAGAGAAATTGCCGCCTCAGCTGGAACTTGAAGTTCCCATCATGTTCTCAGCCATGTCATTCGGCTCGATAAGCTTTAACGCCTGTCAAGCCCTGGCAATGGCGGCATCTGAGTTGGGCATCATGTACAACACAGGCGAAGGCGGACTTCACAAGGATTTGCGCAAATACGGCAAAAACACCATAGTGCAGGTGGCATCGGGCAGGTTTGGCGTTGACCCAGAGTATCTAAACGCCGGAGCAGCCATTGAGATAAAAATCGGCCAGGGCGCAAAGCCTGGTATAGGGGGACATCTTCCGGGTGAAAAGGTGACCGCTCAGATATCTCAAACCAGGATGATCCCTTTAGGTTCCGATGCCATATCCCCTGCTCCCCATCACGATATATATTCAATCGAAGACCTGCGCCAGCTCATATTCTCTCTAAAAGAAGCCACTGATTATCAGAAACCGGTGGCGGTTAAAATCGCAGCGGTCCACAACGTCGCAGCCATATGCTCGGGCATAGCAAGGGCCGGGGCCGATATCATAGTAATCGACGGGTTTAGAGGCGGTACAGGCGCTGCTCCCTTGAGGATAAGGGATAACGTTGGAATACCCATCGAATTTGCGCTGGCCGCCGTGGATACCAGGTTAAGACAGGAAGGCATTAGAAGTCAGGTATCGCTGGTTTGCGCGGGAGGCATAAGAAACAGCGCAGATGTTATAAAGGCAATAGCCCTGGGTGCCGACGCTGTCTATATTGGACAGGCGGCTTTAATTGCCATGGGATGCCACATGTGCCAGAAATGTTACACCGGCAAATGCAACTGGGGTATAGCCACTCAGGACCCCAACCTGGTAAAAAGGCTCAATCCTGAAATTGGTGCCAGAAGGCTTGTCAACCTCATCAAAGCCTGGGCTCACGAGATGAAGGAGATGCTGGGCGGCATGGGGATCAACGCCATCGAAAGCCTGCGCGGCAATAGGTTCATGCTGCGGGGAATAGGGCTAACCTCTAGAGAGCTTGACATACTGGGCATAAAGGCAGCCGGAGAATAAATCATAGAGGCTTTCAATATAAAATCTAGTTAACCATTGCCACTCATCGCAATAAATAAAACATAACTAAAATTACCGTCTCTAGACTTTAAAATTTTCGCGTGCGGTGCCTCAAAGCATATCCTTTAGTAGGTTATTACAAACCAATCGCCTTTTTAGCAGAAAAATTAATCATCACCGCACAATATATATTTTATAAATATCCTGGTAAAGCGAGGAGTGTTATAGAATGGATAAATCCAATATCACAGCTCCAAAGAGGATATACGCCAAGGAAGATGTGTGTATAGGATGCAGGCTGTGCGAGATTCACTGCATCGCCGCCCATTCCAAATACAGACATGACCTTATTAAGACATTTAAAAAGCTTTCCAAAAGGCCGCTTCCCCGTATAGTAGTTGAAGAAGATGTACCCCTATCCTTCGGTCTTCAGTGCAGGCACTGCGATGACCCCGAATGCGTTAAAGCCTGCATAACCGGTGCTATGCAAAAAGACCCAAAAACAGGCCTGGTAATCAACGATACCGAAAGATGCATAGGGTGCTGGACCTGCATACTGGCGTGCCCGTACGGCGTTATAAGGCGCGATTACACAAACAAAAAAGTGGCCTCAAAGTGCGACTTTTGCCTGGAAAGCGGTTTAGAGCCGGCATGCGTTAAAAACTGTCCCAACGAGGCCCTGTATATTAAGAATACCATTAAATACTATGATTTGTAAAAAGTCTACTATACTCAATGTTCCTTGGCCAACTTGGATTCTCTGTCTAAAAACAGCGATGTTGCAATACAGCCAATGCTGCAAAACGCGGTTGTAAGTCTAAAAAATGTTTTGATTTCTGCTTGTAATTTGGGAAATTCAACAAAAAGTTTTTACCACTATAAAGATAAATAAAACATTTAAAATCGTGCATTACCCAAGGACGCTCTCGAAAAGTAGCTGAGCAATACAGGCATAATAATTGATTTTGCAAAGGGGGACTTAAGAAATGAGCTATGTTATCATAGGTAATTCGGTTGCTGCCGTGGGTGCTGTCGAAGGGATAAGAAATCTCGACAAAGTAAATCCCATAGTCATCATATCCGATGAACCCTACCATACCTATTCCAGGCCTCTGATATCCTACTACCTGGCAGGAAAGGTTACTCAGAACAACATGTACTATCGCGGTAAGGATTTTTATAATACCAATAACGTAGAACCTATATTGGGCGTAAAAGCGCAGCACATAGATTTTGATAAAAAGGAAGTCATTTTGGAAGACGGCCGGAAAATTAGCTATACAAAACTTCTAATAGCCACCGGCAGCAAACCCCTCACTCCTCCCATAGAAGGTGTTGAAAAGCAGAACATTTTTAACTTCATAAAGCTGGATGATGCCAAAGCCATTGAAAAGGTAGCAACCAGGTGCTCAAAAGCCGTGGTCATAGGTGCCAGCTTCAGCGGTTTAAAAGCCGTAGAGGCATTAGTACAGAGAGGCGTAAATGTTACGGTGATAGACATCATGGACAGGATCATGCCGAGGGTGTTTGACGAAACAGCCTCTTCAATGGCATTGAAAATGCTCGAAAAACATGGAGTCAAAGTGTTGCTCAAAGCCAGCGTAGAAAAAATCCTCGGCCATCAGGCCGCCAGCAGCGTGCTTCTCAAAGACGGAAGGGAAATCCCCTGCGATTTCATTGTTCTGGCAGCGGGTGTAAGATGCAATACAGACCTTGTCAAAGGCACCAAGCTCAAGATAAACAGAGGCATCATAGTGGACACCATGATGAGGACAAATATACCTGACGTCTATGCTGCAGGCGATGTAGCCGAGGGATATAATTTCATAGAGGAAAGAAATGCTGAAACTCCAATAATCTCCAACGCTTATAAACAGGGAGAGACGGCAGGGCAGAACATGGCCGGAGCACAAAAAGTATTCGACAAGGGGTTTATAATGAATTCGATGCCCCTGCTGGACCTTTCAATCGTGAGTGCCGGCGTGTCATCCCCCGGTGAAGGAATAACCGTAAAAGCCATATACAACCAGGGAAAGAACACCTATAAGAAGTTTTATATCAGAGGAAATAATCTGGTCGGCTATCTTTTAATAAATGACATCGACAAAGCCGGTATATATACTGATTTAATCAGGAGAAAGATAGATATATCCTCATTTGAACACCAGCTTGGAAGAGATGACTTCGGCTTTATATACTTACCCAAAGCGCTCAGGAGCCAATTAATACTGGAGTGCTAATAAATATACTTGTGTTCCATCGATTATTCCAGCGGTCATTAACCTGCGATTTTTCGTATAAAATTCAATTTGCCGGATGCGTGCTTAACACAACAACTTCTCGGCTTTCTTTTTCAGCGCGCACTCAAACAGATTTATTTAGCAGCAACATCTGATTTTACATTAGCATCAACAACAAATTGAGGAAGGATGATTCGTATGAAAGTGATAGATGCCAGCGGCATGCACTATAAAGACTTGAATGCAATGATCAAACAGCTTATAAAAAACAATACTTCTGAAATACTTGTGAAGAACGTACAAGGCCAGCGATATATAGGCGACGGGATAGGAAGAAACTGCAAGGTTATAATAGAAGGGACCCCGGGCAACGATATGGCGGCTTATATGGACGGCGCAACAATTGTCGTACACGGAAATGCCCAGGACGGCGTAGCCAATACCATGAACGACGGCAAGGTGGTCATACACGGAAATGCGGGCGACATTCTAGGATATGCAATGAGGGGTGGCGAGGTCTATATAAAGGGCGATGTGGGGTATCGGGTAGGCATACACATGAAAGAATATTTGGACAAGAAACCTGTCATCGTAATAGGTGGAAAAGCAGGAGCTTTTCTTGGAGAATACATGGCAGGAGGTATAATAATCCTGCTGGGCTTAAATGTGAATGACACACAAAAGATAGTTGGAAACTACTGTGGCACCGGAATGCATGGCGGCGTCATATATTCGCGCATACCCATAGACAGCTACAAACTGGGAAAAGAGGTAAAACAGGCGCAGGCCGAGGATGATGACATGGAGATTATAAGTTCATATGTGAAGAATTTTTCTGACTATTTCGGATTTGACTACCGCTCAATAATGGACAGACCATTTGTGAAGATATATCCGTACAACCATCGCCCTTATGGCAATCTGTATGCGTATTAAATTTGGGGGAGTAAAATACAAAAAGACAAATATAGAAAGCTATCATTTCCTCTGGCGGAATTAGCAACACCAGTCAGCCGCACCACTAATTCCGCCAAAGAAGCCCGCATTCTTTCTCCCCCAAAGTAATATAAGCTTACATTGAGCGATTATAAGAGAAGCTAAAACAAGGCAGAAATCACCGATATTACTATGAGCGTAGTGACGGTGACTATATATATTTGAAAAGTTTTTTTCCTAACTTTTTGCTTGTTTTTTAAAGCAATATAATAAGAAAGAAGAAAAACAGCTACAACAACGTACTTGTTTAATGCCATACCAAAAAAACCCCAAAACTATTTCTCCCAAATACAGCCCACCGGGGAATTTTATGCTGAATAACAGCGCTATTATGCTAAACAAATAAGCTATATAAATCCAGATCGGCGTTGGTGATTCTTTTTTTATTATCAAGGATTATATACTCCTTCCCGTTGATAACAAAAATGTATCCCTATTTTTTCAGAAACATAATCATGCATTATTTAACAGTTTTAACTGATAGTCTATAAATGAGCAAATTTGCTAGAAATATTTACCATTACAAGAAGCTAGTATACCCTTATGCAATCTTTAGTAATTGGAAAATCTGATCTAAGGGGGTTCCCACCTGAGCTTGCTTATAAATCCAGGCTATTTGGTTTTGTTTAATCTCCTTGCGAGAGAGCTTAAGCCGCTTAGAAAAGTTGAGTACATCACTGCTTACTTCAAGTTCACAATAAACATAAGTAAGCATGAGTAGTGCAAAGTATCTCCTTATGCTTCTTTCGCTTCTTACTTAGTCCTTAAATAAAGCTCCTATATAGGTATATCCTCTTTCTCTAGAGGCATCAAAAAGTTTTTACAGCTGTACCAGCTATCACACAGGACATAGCCTTTAGAAACAGGGCGTGGTAAGGTATAAATAATTTCTTCGGCTATTTTGATTTTACTCATTGTAGCCTTATCATATATAACTATTGCATATGGTAAAACTACGTTGCCACACCTTAGCATTACCGTAACTAGCTGATGCTCGTAAACGGTCTTGTTTTCAAGGTGGGATTTATGAAATCCACACTTCTCTGTTGGTCGCTTTGCCTTTGACGAGGGCACAGTCTTTTCAGAGGTAGTGTCGTCAATAATTACATAAATCGGCTCACCTGTGGCTTCGGATAGTTTCCATATGCGATCGATAACATATTCCTTTAGGGATTTCAAAACCAACTCCTCTTCCCATGGGCTATTGCTTAGGAATTTCCCTATGCAGGTCCGATGCCTGTGAAAAGCAAGCTCTGATACATCAGAAACCTTGCCATTATAGCCTTTTAACATCATGGCACATATTAAAGCTATAACATGTTTAATCTGAGGAGTTGTAAGAAATATGTCTATATCAAGTTTCCTTAAAAATTTGATTATTTTATCGGTTCCTGTTATAATTAAATCATCAAACATTTATGTCACCCTTTTTGTTTTTTTGTGATAATTTAATTATAACAAAGGATGACATAAATGTTTTAATTTTTATATGCCTTTTTATGTGGTAATTTATTCCTGTGATTTTGCTCATTTATAGATAGTAGAATATTCTTAATGGATGTTCACGAAGGAAATGTATTATATACGAAAAGTTTAGAAGATCACCATTTGTATAAATATTATACATAACTTGATAAAATAGTATGCCTCACCAAGAATGAGAAAAAAGAGAAAATATATTTCGATTTCTTTAATGCATATAAGAATATTACGGTTTGCGTGTATGACGGTAAATTACCTGCCTCGCTTGTAATTATTGAAGAAATAGTGGAGGAGTAGAAAAGCAGACTTACAAATTTATACCCCAAAAAGTGTATATGCAAAGGTTGTAAGAACAATAAAGCTAGTTTATTCTTCTCCCATTTAGGCAAGAACACACAGTAATGATAGGGGATAGAGGTTAAGTGTTAAATATTTCCTAAAAGAAAATAATCCTAATAGACTATATTGCACAAAAGTTTAAGTTAACAAATAAAAATACAGGCTGTACCTTTAAGCAATCATATGGTACAGCCTTTTTCAATATACTTCCTTATTGGTGGCGATACAGCGTTTTGTTCATTTGCTCTGTATAAGCTCCACAAACCTTTTAGCAGCGGCAGTGAGCGGCACATTGCGCAGCTTTATTATACCAAAATGCCTTGGGGGGATCTTTTCCTTCAGGTTAATCTCAAACAGCGCACCCTTTTTTATATATTCCTCTGCAAAATTCCTTACCACGCAGGATATACCCAGACCCCTGCAGGCAAACTCCACTATCAAATCGCTGGTGGCAAGCTCAAACTCCGGCACCAGCTCCACCGAATGCCGCAAGAGGTACTCGTCGATATACCGCCTTGTGCTGGTATTCCTCTCCAGCATAATAATGGGGTATTCCGCAAGCTCCTTGATGGACACTTCCCGCCCGGCAAGATGACCAAAGCGCTCACTTGCCACAAAGCAGTCCTGTATCTCCATCGCCTTGAATACCTCTAGCGAATCGTCATCGGGCAGCGGAAGGCTCACCACGCCAAAATCGATGGTCCCTTTCTTTAAAAACTCTACCGTCTCCGGCGAAGGCCTGTTGGTCACCATTATCTTCACTTTGGGATACTGCTTGTGGAACTCTTCAAGGTAGGGAAGCAGGAAATACTTTAGCGTCATGTCGTTTGCACCGATGCGTATCCTGCCGATATCCAGATTTATGGCCTCCATGAACTTGCTTTCAGCCAGCATTATCATATTGTATCCCTGTTCGATGTACTTGAACAGCACCTCGCCTTCGGGCGTCAAGGCGATGCCTTTGGGGGCACGGGTAAAGAGCTGGCCTCCCAGCCTAGCCTCCAGCTTCTTGATGGCCTGGCTGACAGCAGGCTGAGATATAAAGAGCTCCTGGGAGGCCTTGGATATGCTACCCGCTTTCACCACATGGTAAAAAATCCTGTAAAGCTCCAGATTTACATCCATCACAAGACCACCTTAATTTTTAATACTTGGTCAAATAATGCTCAATCTCCCATGGAGTGATCTTCGTCCTATAGTCTTCCCATTCTTTGCGCTTTGCTTCAATGTATTTGGTGAAAATGTGCTCTCCGAGAGTTTCCCTCACCAGCTCGCTTTTCTCCATTTCATTGATGGCCTCTTCCAAACTGGCCGGCAGCGAATCAATGCCCTCCTTCATCCTTTCTTCACGGCTCATCCTGAATATGTTCTTATCGGTAGGTGGCGGTGGTTGAATCTTATTCTTTATCCCATCAAGCCCGGCAGCCAAAATAACAGCAAATGCCAGGTAGGGGTTGCAGGACGGATCGGGAGATCTGAGCTCCAGGCGTGTGGCTTCGCCCTTGGCCGCAGGTATTCTGATGAGCGGGCTTCTGTTTCTGGCAGACCATGCGATGTATACTGGAGCTTCGTAGTCGGGTACCAGGCGTTTATAGGAATTTACCAGCGGATTGGTTATGGCAGTAATTGCCTTTATATGCTTGATTATACCGCCTATAAACCAATAAGCCTCCTGGCTCAGCTTAAGCGGGTCATTCTCATCGTAAAACGCATTTTTGCCATCTTTATACAGGGACACATTTGTGTGCATACCCGAACCGTTTATTCCAAATATGGGTTTGGGCATAAATGTGGCATGCAGGCCATTCCTCTGAGCCATGGTCTTTACAACCATCTTAAAAGTCATCACATTATCCGCGGTCGTAAGGGCATCCTGATATTTAAAATCAATCTCGTGCTGTCCGGGCGCCACCTCGTGGTGTGAGGCCTCTATCTCAAAGCCCATTTCCTCAAGGGCAAGGCATATATTTCTTCTCGCATCCTCGCCCAGGTCCACAGGACCAAGGTCGAAATAGCCGGCGTTGTCGTGAGTTTTAATGGTAGGTTTCCCCTCGCTATCGGTCAAAAACAGGAAAAACTCACACTCGGGCCCAACATTGAAGCTATCATACCCCATTTCGGCTGCCTTTTTCAAAGCCCGCTTCAGCACATACCTGGGGTCTCCACTAAAAGGAGTGCCATCGGGATTGAGCACATCGCATATGAGCCTTGCCACCCTGCCGGGCTGTGGACGCCATGGAAATACCGCAAAGCTGTTTGGATCGGGTGCCAGGTACATATCCGATTCTTCAATCCTGACAAACCCTTCAATGGATGAACCATCAAACATGCACTTGTTGTCCAGCGCCTTCTCAAGCTGTTCAGATGTGATTGCCACATTCTTTAGAGTCCCCAAAATGTCGGTAAACTGGAGGCGTATGAATTTTACATCCAGTTCCTTGACCAGCCTTAAAATATCCTCTTTGCTGTATCTTGCCATATAAACACTCCCCTTTAAAGTTAAATTTTAGCAAAACAAAAAACGTACCCAACAGCAACTTATACTCGCCGTTGAGTACGCCTTTATAAACATACCAACGCTGCGCTCCATTGCGCAATTAAACTCATTTTCATAATAATACAAAACATCAAAGATGTCAACAAAAATTTTCATAGTTTCATGGCCTTTATACGCTCTATGGCCTCAGTAGTATTCTCCCTGCTCCCAAATGCCGTTAGCCTGAAGTAGCCTTCACCGCTGGGGCCAAACCCCACTCCAGGCGTTCCCACAACATGAGCCTCGTTTAGCAGCTTATCAAAAAAGGTCCAGGAATCCATTCCTTCAGGAATTTTGAGCCATATATACGGGGCGTTTATGCCGCCAAACACCTGAAATCCCATTTCCAAAAGCCCCTGACGAATTATGGCTGCATTGGTCATATAATAGTCTATGAGCTCTCTCACCTGTTTTTGCCCTTCTTCGGTATAAACGGCTGCCGCACCGCGCTGGACTATATATGACACGCCGTTGAACTTGGTGGTCTGCCTCCTGTTCCATAGCTTATTAAGCGGTACAGCCTCGCCTTCTTGCGTGTACCCCATAACCGTCTTGGGAACCACGGTATAGGCACACCTCGTACCGGTAAAACCGGCTGTTTTGGAAAAACTCCTGAATTCTATAGCCACCTCTTTGGCCCCTTCTATCTCATATATGCTGTGGGGTACATCCTCCTCCCTTATATATGCCTCATATGCAGCGTCATAGAGTATTACCGATTTATTCTCCCTCGCATAATCCACCCACTTTTTAAGTTCAGACTTTGGAAGCGTCATCCCCGTGGGATTATTGGGATAGCACAGGTATATAATATCAACGCGCTGCTTTGGCAGCTCAGGTATAAAGTTATTTTCGGCATTGCAAGGCAAATAAACTATCCTGTCGTATTTACCTGACTCATCCAGATTACCGGCCCGCCCCGCCATCACATTAGTATCTACATACACCGGATAGACTGGATCAGTGACGGCTACTATGTTGTCAATTCCAAATATTTCTTGAATATTGCCGGTATCGCACTTTGCACCATCGCTGATAAACACCTCATCCTCTTCCAGGTCCACACCACGGGAGCGGTAGTCATACTCAATAATCTTCTTTATCAGAAAGTCATACCCCTGTTCCGGACCATAACCCTTAAAAGTCTCAACTCGTCCCATCTCGTCCACCGCCTGGTGAAGGCTCTCAATCACAGCCTGAGGCAGTGGCCTGGTGACATCACCAATACCCAGGCTTATAACCCGGGCATGGGGATTTCGCTGTTTGAAGGCAGCCACCCTACGCCCTATTTCTGCAAAGAGATAGTTCCCACGCAGTTTAAGGTAGTTTTCATTGATCCTGACCGCCATCGCACACCTCTCCTATCTTGTATTGATCGCACCTGGTTAATTTTACTTTGATGCCGAGAAGACTGTCAAGGTCTATCCCAACGCTATTCTGAAAAACAATATTGATTGACACCCATCAGTTTATAGTAGCTGTTTAGAAGCCGTTGCTGAAAGCATCTCCAAATCTATTTCCCCGTCAAATACCTTTACTCCCGGCCCCGTCATATACACATGGCTATCCTCCTCGTTCCACTCTATTATTAAATCCCCACCCAGCAGCTTAACGGTGGCATTCCTCTGGCTTAACCCATTCAGCACAGACGCTACCAGCACCGCACAAGCACCCGTCCCACATGCCATGGTTTCTCCCGCACCGCGTTCCCACACCCTCATTTTAAGAGTTTGCCTATCGATGACCTGCACAAACTCAACGTTTATCCTGTTGGGAAACAGGGGGTGGTTTTCAATCTTTGGCCCCACCTTTTCTAGCTGAAGGCCATCAAGGTCATTGACGTAGATCACCGCGTGTGGATTGCCCATGGAAACGCAGGTTATCTTAAAGGTTTGTCCTTCCACATCTACCGGCTCATTAATAAAAGCCTTCTTATCGCTTTGCACCGGTATCCTTTGCGGTTCAAGTATAGGCTGTCCCATATCAACCTTTACCATCTGTACCTTTCCATCTTTTACCTTCATATCAAGCAGTTTAATGCCGGCCAGAGTTTCTATGCTTACAGCAGTTTTTTGCGTCAGTCCGTTGTCATAAACATACTTGCCAACACACCTTATGGCATTGCCGCACATTTCAGCTTCAGAACCGTCAGAATTAAACATTCTCATCCTAAAATCTGCCAGTTCTGAGGGCAGTATGAGCACCAGTCCATCAGCTCCTACTCCAAAGTGCCTGTCGCTTATAAGCCGGGCTATTTGTGGCAGGTCATCCATAAAAGCCTTACAATCCTGCCTTACACAGTCTATATAAACATAGTCGTTACCTAGGCCATGCATTTTGGTAAACTTGATCATTTCTACCCCCTCTTTTCATGCTAAATTTGTATTTAAAAATCCTTACATAATGCATTTGCTCCTATTTTAAAGCATAACAATTAAATACCGTATGCCTGCAATATTTATAACTCAATCTTGCACTCCCTGTGTAATTAGTATTTATTAAAACCGGAATAAATATTTTTAATGCCTATCCGTTCAAATTTATATTGCAAAACACACGTCTACTCATTGCAAAACAAATGCGACAACTGTATAATAAACAGGGAAATAAATCTCGCAAGGGGAAGAACAGCATGAACGGAATTAGAATATGCCTTGCTCTAAACCAAATAGAAGAGATGAAGAAAATCAAAGTATTCTTAACCCAGCAAGGTTTCACCGTTATAGATGAATCAACCGATGGAGCATCAGCCTTGCGGCGTATAAAAACCCTTCAGCCCGACCTCATTATTGCAGATGCCGACCTGCCTGGCATCAATGGAATACAGCTGGCAGAAATTGCAGAACAGGAGAACATCGCCCCTGTCATCGTAATAACCAATTCCAATACAGGGGACCTGTGGAACAATTCAAACAGTGGCATTATATTCCTCCAGCGCCCTCTCACAAAATCAGGGCTTATGCAGACCGTTCAGATTTCGCTATTGAGCTACCGCAAAATAATGAGCCTTAAAGAAGAAATAAAAAAGCTTAAGGCCCAGCTGGAAGAGCGAAAGCTGATTGAAAAAGCCAAAGGCATCATCATGGAAAAATACGGGCTCACCGAAAGCCAGGCTTACAGGCTGATGCAAAAGCGGAGCATGGATACCGGTACACCCCTGTGCGAGCTGGCAAAAGCCATTATATTATCCCATCAGCTGGAGGATTAAATAAAGTCAGCCTCTATTTTCCGGCCGCAGTAATATTCATGTCCGGAATACAAGGCGCCTTCATCTTATGGCTGCTGGCTGCCCTTCGCCTCCTCACCTCTTCAACAATCCCCGGATCTCCCGTCCCGGTTAGAATGAACTCATCCAATTGTCTGTAGGTAAACCCCAGTTCACCCTCATCGGTCTGCCCCGACCATAAGCCTGCGCTTGGGGGTTTATTTATAATATTCTCAGGGATGCCCAAGTATCTGGCCAGCTCCCAGACCTGCGTCTTTACAAGGCCTCCCAGCGGCAGAATATCCACGCCACCGTCGCCGTACTTGGTAAAATAGCCCACTTCCAGTTCGCTCCTGTTGCCAGTTCCCACAACAAGGTAATTATACAGGTTGGCAAAATAATACAGCACTATCATCCTCAGCCTGGGCTTTATATTGCTCAAGGCCAGCCTCTCTGAATCGAGCATAAATATGACCTTCCGTTCCAGCTCCCTCATCTCCTCTGCCTGCCGTGCATCCTCCAAGATGCTCGCCAGGCAATCATAGACACCATCGAGGTTGACCTCCCTGTAATTGATATTTAAGCTTTTGGCAACAAGCCTGGCATCATCGGTATCTTACGGCGAACTGTAGCAGGGCATATGAAGTCCTACCACATTCCAGCGGGCACGCCTTCACGCACAATGCAGCCACTACTGCCGAATCCACCCCTCTACTTATCCCCACCGCGCAGCCTCTGGCATGCGCCTCATCCACTTTGGACCGTATCCACCCAACAAGATATTGAGATATCTCTTTATACATGGTTTCACCTTCCCTCCCAAGCAATGTATAATTTCCGATCACATATTAATAAACTAACATTGCATCACCCTCGTGAAGTGAAAAACGATAAATTGAGCACTATTCGCATATCATCAACAGCTGTTGTTACTATCAGTATTCTTCACATCATCAGGACCGTGTATGCCATCCGCATTCATCATTTAACAAAGCCATATATCGGGACACACATTCACTTAACAAAAGGACATCAAATATCATGCAAGCATATAATATTAGTACAACCCTTCTGCTTTGTTCTCAATTTGAAGGAATTTATAAAAGCCCATGCCGTATCGAGGGAGGTTATACACGGTACCGAGTTTTCAACCGCCATCCGCCTTATCCTGAAGCCATCCCTCTGGGGGACCCTCCCACGAGTGGGTGTATTGATTATCAAATTCAGCATCCCCTTCTTTATGGCATCGCCGATGTTAAAAGCAGGCTGGTTCAGCTTGCTCAAAACCTCAGCTCTTATGCCCTTCGCCCTCAAAGCCTTTGCAGTGCCTTCAGTGGCAAATATTTTAAAGCCCATGTTTTCAAACTCCCTTGCAAGGTCTGCCGCCTCATCCTTGTAAATATCCGCAACCGTAATTAGCACATTACCATTTTCTGGAAAATTATACCCAGCAGCCACAAAGCCTTTGTAAAGGGCTTCCGGCAAGCTTCTGGCCACACCCAGCACTTCGCCGGTGGACTTCATTTCCGGCCCCAAGCTAACTTCCACCATGGGTAGCTTATCGAAGGAGAACACAGGTACCTTGACAGCCACAATATCCTTTTCAGGGTAAAGCCCTGTTCCATACCCCATGTCCTTGAGTTTCTCACCCAAAATCGCCCTGGTTGCCAGCTCGATGATAGGCACACCAGTGACCTTGCTGATGTATGGCACGGTACGGCTTGAACGCGGGTTTACCTCTATTACATACAGCCGTCCATCGTGTTCAATGAATTGTATGTTTATAAGCCCTTTTACATGTAGGGCAACGGCAAGCTTTTTGGTATACTCAACGATCTGCTGTATAATTCCCTTGGATAGGTTGACGGGTGGATAAACCGATATGCTGTCTCCCGAATGTATTCCGGCTCTCTCGATATGCTCCATTATGCCCGGAATCAGTATGTCCTGCCCATCGCATACGGCATCCACTTCAATCTCTCGGCCGATTATATACTTGTCAATGAGCACGGGGTGTTCCTGCTTTGTACGGTTGATTATCCCCATATACTCGATTATATCATCTCTGTTATAGGCAATCTCCATCCCTTGTCCGCCCAGAACATAGGAGGGTCTCACGAGTACTGGATACCCCAGACGTTCGGCCACTTCTACCGCTTCTTCGACAGTAAATGCCGTCCCACCTGCCGGCCTTAGGATACCCAGTTCCTCAAGCAGGGCGTCAAACTCCTTGCGGTCCTCTGCCTTGTTGATATATTCCGGCTGAGTACCCAGAATCCTGTAACCCGCCTCATAGATCGGCTTTGCAAGCTTGATGGCGCTCTGCCCACCGAACTGAACCATTACGCCATCGGGCCTTTCCTTATCGAGCACGTTTATGACGTATTCGGGCATGAGAGGCTCAAAATAAAGGCGGTCCGAAACATCGAAATCGGTGCTTACCGTCTCTGGATTGTTGTTTATTATCACTGCCTCATACCCCAGCTTCTCGAGAGCCCATATGGAGTGCACAGAACAGTAGTCAAACTCAATGCCCTGGCCAATCCTGATAGGCCCCGATCCTATTATCACCACTTTTCTCTTTTCACCTGGATTTACCTCATCCTCACAGCCATATGAGGAATAATAATACGGGCTTACCGCTTCAAACTCTGCCGCACAGGTATCCACCACCTTAAACACTGGCGTTATCCCGTATTGTTCCCTCTTTATCTTTACATCTTCTAGGCGTGCCTTTACAAACCTTGCAATGGCCTGATCAGAAAACCCCATGTGCTTGCAGCGCTCCAGGGTTTGTTTATCCAACTGCCCTAAAGTCAGATTTTTAAGCTCCTCTTCCATTTTGACTATGTTCAGCAGCTTATATAAAAAGAAGGGATCTATACCCGTCTTACGGTGAATATCCCCCACATCCATTCCCCTGCGCAAAGCTTCGGCAACCACGAATAAGCGTTCATGCGTCTTTTGCTCAACCATAGCAGCGACTTCTTCATCGCTCAATTTTGACAGGTGGGGCAATTCCAGAGAATCAAACCCCAGCTCCAGGGAATACACTGCTTTCATCAAGGCCATTTCAAAATTAGAACCTATTGCCATGACCTCTCCGGTGGCTTTCATTTTGGTTCCCAAAGTGGTATCGGCATTTACAAACTTATCAAAAGGCCACCTAGGTATCTTTACAACCACATAGTCCAAGGCGGGCTCAAAGCATGCAAAGGTTTTCCCTGTAACGCTGTTTTTTATTTCATCCAAGGTGTATCCCAAAGCAATTTTTGTTGCCACCTTTGCAATGGGATAGCCCGTGGCTTTTGAGGCCAGCGCGCTGGAACGGCTTACCCTTGGATTGACCTCTATCACATAATATTTCATGCTGTGAGGGTCCAAAGCAAACTGAACATTGCAGCCGCCCTCGATTTTAAGCGCATCTATTATCCGTATGGCCGCTGCCCTAAGCATCTGATATTCCTTATCTCGAAGGGTAAGCGAAGGCGCCACAACTATGCTGTCTCCAGTGTGGATCCCTACCGGGTCGATATTCTCCATATTACAAACCGTTATGCAGTTGCCCTTGCCATCGCGCATGACCTCATATTCTATTTCCTTCCAGCCCGCCACCGATTTTTCTATTAAAACCTGATTTACCCGGCTGAGCCTTATCCCGTCGGCGGCAATCCTTGCAAGCTCCTCTTCATCATTGGCAATACCTCCACCGGTACCTCCAAGGGTATAAGCCGGGCGAACGACAACCGGATATCCTATGCGGTGTGCAAAAGCCAGCGCCGTTTCGACATCGTTTGCCACCGCGCTTTCGATTACCGGCTCCCCTATTTCCTCCATGGTCTTTTTAAAAGCTTCCCTGTCTTCCGCTTTTTTAATCGATTCGGCAGGGGTCCCAAGCAATTTGACATTGTACTCATCTAAAAATCCGCTTTCTGCCAGCTCCATAGCCAGATTTAATCCCGTCTGCCCTCCGAGTGTAGGCAGGATGCTGTCTGGCCGTTCTTTTTTGATGACCTCCTTTATGACATCAACTTTCAAAGGCTCTATATAAACCCTGTCGGCCATGTATTTATCGGTCATTATTGTAGCGGGATTACTGTTGACCAGAATCACACGGACGCCTTCCTCTTTCAATGCCCGGCATGCCTGGGTTCCCGCGTAATCAAACTCGGCCGCCTGACCAATTATTATCGGCCCCGAGCCTATTACCAGTACTGTATTCACATCCCTTCTCTTGGGCATCTACATCTCCCTTTCAAGCCAACTGTCAGTTGTCTATCAGATCCAGGAACTCATCGAAGATAAATTCCGTATCACTGGGGCCAGGACAGGCTTCGGGATGGAACTGCACGCCAAACACGGGCCTGTCTTTATACTTTAGCCCCTCGACGGTTCCATCGTTCAGATTCCTGTAAGTAATCTCTATCTTTCGCACATCCACAGTCTCCTCCTTGACCGCGTATCCGTGATTCTGCGACGTAATGTAAGTGCGGCCACGGGTCAAATCCACGACTGGATGGTTGCATCCCCTGTGCCCGTACTTCAACTTATGGGTATCTGCTCCTGCTGCCAGCGCCAGGAGTTGATGTCCCAAACAGATTCCAAATACCGGTTTCCGCTCCACAAGGATTTTGATGGTCTCAATAGCTTCAACATTATCTTTGGGGTCTCCTGG
This sequence comes from Caldicoprobacter algeriensis, assembly GCF_023838525.1. GTDB lineage: Bacteria > Bacillota > Clostridia > Caldicoprobacterales > Caldicoprobacteraceae > Caldicoprobacter > Caldicoprobacter algeriensis. The sequence goes on along the minus strand of NZ_JAHUQD010000023.1, from coordinate 15,340 downwards.
CCCGTTGGTCAACAGAATAGCATCGGGGTCAGCGCTCAAGACCTCATACGCTTTGCTCTTTGCCGGGAATACAGTTATACGGCATCCCCTTCGCCTTAAGGATTCTATGATATTTTTTTTTACTCCGAAATCGACCACCGCTATATGATGTCCTTCACCCGGAATGGCATATACCTTATTTGTGGTTACATTGTCAACAGGATTGCGGAGAGTGTATTCCTTGAGCTGAATTATGTCCTCACGAGTAGGTGTATGTGGTGTGATAAGTCCGATCATAGTACCCTTTTCTCTTATCTTCCTGGTCAAAGCCCTTGTATCTATTCTCTCAATGGCGGTTATATTATATTTGCGCAAATACTCTTCCAGCGTTTCACGGCTCATCCAGTTGTTTGGCGTCGCGCATGCTTCCCGGACCACCAGCCCCTTTACCTTTGGGCTGTCAGATTCAATGTCGAGTTGGTTGATGCCATAGTTGCCTATCATAGGGAATGTCATCACCACAATCTGACCATAATATGAGGGATCGGTCAAAATCTCCTGGTACCCCGTCATCCCCGTATTGAACACCACTTCACCGACAACCCTCTGCTGCGAGCCAAATATGACTCCCTGGAATACCGTGCCATCCTCCAGTATCAAAAATCCCATAACGATCTCTCTGCCTCCACAAATCTATTATGAATAACTACTTCAATAAACTTGCAAAACAGGGCGCTCTGTTTTGCTTTTCTCAATAATTATATCCATAAAACATGCAAGAGTAAAATTGAGAATTGTAATATTCGGGATAACTATAGATTATAGGTTGAAAGCAACAGATTATAAATAGATGGTAACCAAACGCCAAAATACAAAAACCATGGAAAGAAGTATCATATCCATCTCACTATGGCTCTACCTCATTATGGCTTAATCGAGCTCACTTTGGTTCAATGAAACGCTATGGAGCTAATGAAATTCGTCAATATCTCACACAGTTTCTCCCATCATTTTTCGCCCTGTACATCATTGCATCAGCTCTTTTCATAATGGAATCCAGTGTATCGCCCTCCTGATACTCAACCACGCCAAAGCTGCCTGTCACGTTATCGGCCTCTCCTATTTTCAACTGCATCAATCTCTGGTGCAATTCTTCAGCCAGTTTCACCGCATCTTCCAACTTTGTGTTGGGAAGGAGGATATAAACTCCTCACCGCCCACCGCACCAAGGTATCGGTCCTGAGTATTCGTCCCTTTATCATGTCGACCGTAGCTTTCAATACCAGGTCCACGGTATGATGTCCAAAGGAGTCATTATAACCGAAAATCTCTCACCACATCGCCGAGCCCGTAAAATCTCATCCTCTAGCCTTCTATTGAAGTATCTAAAATTATACGCACCAGTAAGCGGATCGGTAATGGACATCTCATAAAGTTGCTTCTCTATCTCCTTCTTTTCGGTTATATCATCCATTATGATTTGAGCGCCTTTGACCACCCCCTCTCTGTTTAGCAACTCCCATAGACCCGAGTATCTCCAGGGCTTTTTTGTTTATATAAACAATATTTCCATCAATGTCACATTTTAATATACCTATGGGAGCCTCCTGGGCTAGTTCAATGTACTGCTTCTGGCTTTCCTCAAGTTCGTTCTCGACTTTCTTTTTTTCAGTAATATCAATGGCAAATATCATGCAGTATTTAGCTTTTCTGTACTCAAAGAGCTGCATATGCGACTCAACATAATAAAGTGAACCATCTTTTCTTCTGTGCAGAGTGTTAAATACTACTCGTTCCTGTTTTCCAGCCTTCAATCCTTCGATCATTTCTTTCAACGATTCAACATCAAACTGAGGGTTTATATCAAAAATAGTCATCCTTTCAAGTTCAAGATGGCTGTATCCCAAGTTATTTCTAGCTGCTTCATTGACTACCACAAGCTTGAATGAGTCTGGGTCAAATATGTATAGCTCATTCACGGAAGTCTCAAAAAGCCGTTCAAACATAACTGCATACACGCTCGCCTCGTGCAACCTCATAGCCATATCTATCGTGGAAAGCAGTGCAATCCTGTTGGTATCCTTGAGCACAAATCCATACGCTTTAACCCTTTTGATTTTCTCAATGATCTCCTTTGACGTGTTGGCGGTGAGAAATACAATTGGTACATCCTGCTATTTCAATATGATATCCGCTGCCTCAATGCCATCCATTTCCCCGACCAGCTCTATGTCCATCAAGATCAAATCGGGAATCATGCTCTTCTCTATCCGCTGTACCACTTCTTCTCCCGTAGACACGACCTCTACTTCAAAGCCACTTTTAACCAAAAAATCGGCCACCATGGCAGCCGTCAGGCGGCTGTCCTCAACCAGCAGAATCCTCTTTTTTCAAACTTTTCGCTCATATTCCAATTTCATCCCTTTGTAAAGTCAACAGATATTCCTCTTATAATCTAATCTCGCCTCCTTAAAAAGTCAAGTATACAAAATCAATATGGATTATATACCCAAAACCTTATTATATATAGGTAAACTTCAGACAGCAATGTTAAACGCCGTATCGATGAGTTTAAAAACTCTGAAAATTTAAAGGCCGGCCCTAAAAGCCGACCCACACAGCCAAAATAAAAAGATAAGGAGCCGGAAAACGCCCTCTTAGCCCCTTATCTTTCATGCATCCCAGCGGTTCAGATATAGCAAAACCTCTATCATATTCGCACCCTTATTTGGTCAGTCCCTTCCTCAGCCTTGATGCAAGTCCCTAATGAATCCTGAGAAGCCCTTATTCCCTTTATAACCTCCACCGGCGTGATGTTGCGCAGCAATACATTCCACGGCTTGGCAGCGTTATCCACGGTAACGGTGATGATACCGCCTTCTCTTTCGGCCCGCACGCGCATTTCAGCCTGGCCGTGGATGTTGGGAACCTCTCCCTCCACGGCATTGCCGTCATCCAGCTGGAAGATATGGAAGGTTACATTCTGGCTGTAATCATAATCGGCCCTTGTATCAACTGCACCCACAGCAACTATGGAATTGGGCCTTACCCATAGGGGTAAGCTCATATAATCGTATTTCTCCCTTATCCATCGTCCGCCATCCACTACCCGTCCGTCTAGGAAGTGAGTCCATCGCCCCTCGGGAAGGTAATATTTGGCTATGCCCTTATCGTTGAATATGGGAGCCACCAGCAGAGCCCCGCCAAGCATGTACTGCAGGTCAAGATAGCTGCACGTGGGGTCGTCTGGAAACTCGAGCAGCATGCTCCTCAGTACGGGAATTCCCTTTTGAGAAGCCTCGCAGGCCGCAGCATACAGGTAGGGCATGAGCCTGCATTTCAGCTTTGTAAAGTGCCTGACCACATCCACCGCCTCTTCGTCAAACAGCCATGGGACCCGGTAGGAGCTGCTGCCGTGCAGGCGGCTGTGGGAAGATAGAAGGCCGAAAGCCGCCCACCTCTTATACAGGTCCGGCGTGGCGGTATGCTCAAAACCGCTTATGTCATGGCTCCAGAAGCCAAAGCCTGACATCCCAAGTGATAGGCCTCCCCTCAAAGTCTCGGCCATTGACTCATAGCTCGCCGTGCAGTCGCCTCCCCAGTGAACCGGGAACTGCTGGCTCCCTGCCGTAGCCGATCTCGCAAACAGGCACGCTCCGCCTTTGCCGTACTTCTCTTCCAGCACCTCAAACACCGTCTTATTGTATAAATAAGTATAATAGTTGTGCATCTTTACCGGATCCGACCCATCGTAATACACCACGTCGGTGGGTATCCTCTCGCCAAAATCGGTCTTGAAAGCGTCCACGCCCATATCAAGCAGGCGCCTCAACTCGGCCTTAAACCACTCGCGCGCTTCAGGATTGGTAAAGTCGACCAGAGCCATGCCGGCCTGCCACATATCCCACTGCCACACATCGCCATTGGGGCGCTTGAGCAGATAGCCGTTCTTCATGCCTTCCTCAAACAGCCTGGAGCGCTGGGCGATATATGGGTTGATCCACACGCATATCTTGAGCCCTTTTTCTTTTAACCTCCGCAGCATACCCTCAGGATCGGGGAATACCCTCTCATCCCATTCAAAGTTGCACCAGTGAAACTCTTTCATCCAGAAACAGTCGAAGTGAAACACATGGAGAGGTATATCCCTTTCAGCCATGCCGTCAATAAAGCTGCTGACGGTCTTTTCGTCATAGCTGGTGGTAAAGGAGGTAGTGAGCCACAGCCCGAACGACCAGGCCGGCGGAAGGGCCGGCTTGCCGGTAAGGTCAGTGTACTTCTCAAGTACCTTCTTGGGTTCTGGACCGTAGATTATGAAGTATTCAAGGTATTCGCCCGGCACGCTGAACTGCACGCGGCTTACCTTCTCGGAGGCTATTTCAAACGACACCTTCTCGGGATGGTTGACAAATACCCCGTAACCCTGGTTGGTCATATAAAAGGGAACGTTCTTGTAGGCTATCTCGCTACTGGTACCCCCGTCTTCATTCCACATATCCACCATCTGTCCGTTCTTTATGAAAGGAGTAAACCGCTCACCCAGCCCATATACGCATTCCCCAACTTTAAGCAGCAGCTGCTCGTGCATGTACGTCTCACCGCTGTCCATGACTATATAGCCCATATTCCTAAAGCTGCTCTCGGTGACCAGCTCATCGTCTCGCCCTAGAAACTCAACTCGCCAGTCGCCCTGCTTTCTCACCCGTACCTTAAGCTGTCCCGAAATGAGTGAGGCGTATTGGTCACTATCCACGATCTCGACATTTACATCGCGCTTTTCGTTGATATTGAAAAACGGCGGTTTTTCAATCTTTCCCTTGTGATGGCATATCTTTACTCTTATGACGTCCTCCATGGGCGAGCTGAACTCCACCGTAAAGAGCAGGCAATTCAGGGTATCGCCCCTGTGCCTTATATGCCTGCAGGGAGCATACACTATGAGGGATTTACCCTTTATTTCCACGTCATGTACCTCTGCGGGAAAAAAAGCCTTAAGCCCTTCGCGCATCTGCCAATAACCGTTTGTAAACTTCATCCAATCACCCTTTCCTCTCAAGAAGCTTTGTGTATTTATACCCTAAATAATCCAAGCAGGCTTACTTCTGCCCATAATAGGCATTAGGCCCATGCTTGCGCAGAAAATGCTTATCAAGTAGCACCTGATCAATAGCCTTGACGTTGGGCGATAGAGCAGACGTGTGAAAAGCCAGCTTAGCCACCTCTTCCATCACCACCGCGTTGTGAACCGCTTCATGAGGGTCTTTGCCCCAGCTGAAAGGCCCGTGGCTTTTAACCAGTACGCCCGGCACATGCATGGGATTTATACCCCTTGCCCTAAACGTTTCGACTATGACATTTCCGGTTTCGGCCTCATAGTCCCCCTGTATCTCTTCAGCCGTCATATCACGGGTACAGGGTATCTCGCCGTAAAAATAATCGGCATGGGTGGTGCCCAGCGCAGGAATGCCTTTTCCCGCCTGTGCCCAGCTGGTAGCCCACGACGAGTGGGTGTGTACCACACCTCCAATTTCGGGGAAGGCCCGATACAGCACCAGATGAGTTGGAGTATCAGATGAAGGCCTGAGCTTTCCCTCCACTTGATTCCCATCAAGGTCCACCACAACCAGATCTTCCAGCTCTAACTCTTCATAAGGGACACCGCTTGGCTTTATGACCACCAAGCCCTCTTCCCTGGATATGCCGCTGACATTGCCCCAGGTATATATGACCAGGCCTCGCCGGGGAAGCTCCAAATTGGCCTCGAGCACAGCCTCTTTAAGCCATTTAAGCATATTAAAACATCACCCCTTCTTTATCCTCTAGTTCTAATCGATACAATTGAAAGCCCGTTGCTTCGTCAATACATTTCCCTCTTCCTTCAATCACTAATGATTTACTGCTTCAACCAAAAACTCAATCAGCCTTAATTATTCCCATGAATGAAAGACGGGCATCATTTCCCTAAATTCAACATTTCCTCCACACATCTCCCTCAGCATACCGCAAAACTCGTCCCAGTCCACAGGAACGACAACCTGCATGGTGACTTTGTCGCTGTATTCCACCTGAACAACGTGTACGCCCTTCTGACGCAAGAAATACTCCACCTGTCCTATGTGAGCATAGTCTAAATATATAATGCCTCTGGGGCTTAATACCATACGCCTTGTCCCGGCCCTATCCAAGACCTCAGCAGCAGTTCTAGAATAAGCTCTGACCAGACCATTGGCACCAAGCTTTATACCGCCAAAATAGCGCGTTACCACCACCAATACATTTTTGAGTTCCCTGTTTTGTATCACCTGCAGTATAGGCATCCCGGCAGTGCCGCCGGGCTCGCCATCATCGTTAAACCGTTGAACCAAAGCTTCCTGTCCTACTATATAGGCATAACAATGATGAGTGGCATCAGGAAACTCGGCCTTTACATCTTGAAGCCTTTCAAGGGCCTCATCCTCTGAACTCACATAGAACGCATCCCCTATGAATCTGGATTTCTGTATCACGATTTCATGCCGAGCTCTTTGCTTGATGGTGCAGTATTCCCTATTCATCATGTACGAGCGCAAGAGACCCTCTCTTCTTCAAGAGGGAGTCTCTTGCGCCTTTCCTCCCTTTCTGACACCAGAGTTTTTTACCCCTCTGCAAGTTTTAACCTGCTGTATACCTTATCCGCCGAAAGGCTTCTTACAACAAAGTAACCGCCCCTTACACCGGAAAATATCTCTTTCTCTTGCACATCGCATTTTGCATAACGTCAGATACCTCTCATCTTTGAATCCCCAGTATTACGTCTACCGCCACCGGCTACACCCATTTTAAATCACGCCCATATTCCTAAGATTATCTATGCTCAGCTTAACGCTCTCCAACGGCGGCCTTTGGCAAACATCCTGCTCAACTATTCCCCATTGAACCCCTATTTCCCTGGAAATCCTTATGATGCCGGCGATGTCGATGCAGCCCTCTCCCACCTCAGCAAAGGGCGGTTCCTGGCCCTTGATCATATCTTTGAGGTGTACCATGGTAACGCGGCCCGATAACCCCTTCAAGTAATCAACAGGATCGACGCCTGCATATTGAACCCAGAACGTGTCCACCTCAAGCTTGACCACATCGGCATCGGTGTTATCAATTAGGATATCCAGCCCATACTTGCCATCAAACTTCTGAAATTCAAAGGCGTGGTTGTGATAGTGCAGGTTGAGGCCCGCCTCTTTAATTCTCTTGCCCATGTCCTGCAACTGTCTTGCAACGGCTATCCACGCTTCCTTGCTGTTCCGCCTGTTTTCAGCAAGATATGGTACTGTTATATCCTTAAGCCCAATCCCCAGCGCATAGGAAATCTCGCCGTCCAAATCTTTCTCCAGCCTCTCTATTGCCACATGGCTGTTTACTGGAACCAAATTAAATTCCCTCAACGCATCCCTTAGCTCATCTGCTGGGAGTCCCCCATACCCCGCAAACTCCACACCCTTATAACCGAGTTCAGCCACCTTTTTTAAAGTACCTATAAAGTCCTTTTCGGCCTCACTTCGCAGAGTATACAACTGTAAAGCGATGGGCATTTTAACAGACATAATAAACACCCTTTCTTTATTTGATATGTACCTATGTCACATTATACCACAGTTCAAACTCTTTTGAATACGAATTTGGTCTTGAAATTAGATTTTCAATCCATTAAACTTAGAGCATGTATACTCAAGTAAACAAACGTAAACAAGTGCTGGTTTTAAAGCTTTTAATTTTGACCAAAAGGGGACAACGTTGTAGTTATATGCCGGGCTACTCATAGCATATAAGCTTTGCTGGAGGATGTTTCATGTTTGAAAGCGATGCCTAATATAAGGTGTCACCCGAATTAAACTGAAAAATTTTTAAAATTAAAAACAGGAGGGACCATATCATGAAGAGGGAAGAAATGATTCAAAGGGCAAAGGAGCATTTCAGGAAGCTCATTGAAGAGCAACTCGAAAGGATAGAGAGGATGAAGAGCCAACAGGACTTTATCGATTACAATAAGCTGCCCACAATAGTGATCGGTATAGTCGGCGGTGATGGCATCGGTCCATACATCACCTCTCAAGCTCAAAGGGTGCTGGAGTTTTTGCTTCAGGATGAGGTGAGAGCCGGCAAAGTAACGTTCAAAGTCATAGATGGGTTGACCATCGAAAACCGCGCAAAGCACAACAAAGCCATCCCCGATGATGTATTGGAGCAGCTCAAACAGTGCCACGTAATACTCAAAGGCCCCACCACCACGCCAAGAGCGGGAGACCCATGGCCAAACATAGAAAGCGCAAATGTGGCCATGAGAAAAGAGCTTGACCTTTTCGCCAACGTAAGGCCTGTCAAGATACCCCAGGAGGGCATAAACTGGACCTTCTTCCGTGAAAACACCGAAGGTGCCTATGCCGTTGGCAACAAAGGCATTCACGTTAATAAAGACCTGGCCATAGACTTCACCATAACCACCTACGAAGGGTCATACAGGATCCTCAAAGCCGCTTTTGATTATGCCCGTAAGACCGGCTTAAACAGGGTAACGGTAGTGACAAAAGCCAACGTCGTCAAAACCACAGATGGAAAATTTCTAGAAGTAGCCCGAGAAGTGGCCAAAGAATATCCCGAAGTTGAATGGGATGACTGGTACATCGATATCATGACTGCAAAGCTTTTGGACCCCAAACGCAGAACGCAGTTCAAGGTGATAGTTTTGCCCAATCTTTATGGGGATATACTGACCGACGAAGCCGCCGAACTGCAGGGAGGCGTAGGAACCGCCGGAAGCGCCAACATCGGGAAACGCTATGCCATGTTCGAGGCCATACACGGCTCTGCTCCACGCATGGTGGAAGAGGGCCGTACCCAGTACGCCGACCCCAGCAGCATAATCCGCGCTGCAGGCATGCTTCTTGAACATATAGGCTATGGGGATAAAGCTAAAAAGCTGGACATGGCACTGGATATTTGCGGAACATACGAGAAAAAGCTGGTCATAACCGGCAGGGATACGGGAGCCACAGGCGCCCAATTTGCCGATTACGTAATGGAAACGCTGTCTGATGAAAACCTGGGGAATCGCTGGGCAGAATATACAAATGCTTCTAAAGATTAACATTTAACAGTCTCATGAATCCGTTAAAAAGCCAGGGCAAACAAGATTATAACAGCTTGGCCCTGGCATAAATTTTATGTCAATCACTCCAAAATAATCTTTATATCCCTCAAATTTTTATCCAACAGTTCGAGGTATTTTTTATAAAACATATCGCTGTGCTGCTTTTCCCATTCAGCCAAGTAGGCAAGCAGCTTTTTGACCTCAGGCTCGTCCACCGCCTTAGCTGCCTTGTCATAGAAGTGCCAGAAGTCGGTTTCTATCAAATAAGCCATGCGCATCACCGATACATCCGACACCCCTGCATCCACCTCTTGGAGCATATCGGAATTATCTGCCAATATATGAGGGTCCCTGGCTTTAAAATTCTCATCCACCACCCATGAGATATCTAAAGGAGCCTCTTTAAAGCCCGCCTTATCATATTTCTTCTTTAAAACGTCAAAGTGCTGCTTTTCAATTTCAATCAGTTCCTCAAAGATGCGCTTTGTCTCCTCCGAGACATCCTTATCAGCATAAAACTCATAAAAATCCTTGGCATTTTTCTCCATTCTCATGGCATATTTTAATATCTTCCTGATCTTTTCCATAAAAATCCTCCTATTCGTATTATTAATTTTATGTTCTACTACTCTAATACAAAATACCACACTGCGATAACAGTTGGGCTCTGCTATCATACGGCATTATACCATATCAGTCTTAAATGAAATCATTTAAATACCCCTTTATCTTTTGTATATCGACGGGGCCTATCTATAAGCGGAGGGCCTTCCCTTAAGAATTCAATCTTATCGCAGTATGTAGGCTTTTCCTCGCGATAGATCATGCCAATGGGTATACGGTCTCCCCATTCCATGGCCTTTTCCATGGCCTTCAGCTTATCGGTAGGGTCATAGCTCTCATCCAGCTTGTAAACCCTTTTGCTGTACCACTGAAAGGTGTTTACCTTATTAAAGCTGACGCAGGGCTGGAGTATGTCCACCAGAGAATACCCCTTGTGCTTTATGGCCTCCACCATGATCGATGTCAAATGTTCTTTATCGCCGCTGAAGGCCCGTGCCACAAAGCCTGCACCCAGCGCTATAGCCAAAAGCACTGGGTTGAGAGGCGGGTTTATGTTGCCCGCAATCTGTACTTCAGTAACGTGCCCCAAATCGGTGGTAGGAGAAGCCTGCCCTTTGGTAAGCCCATATATCTGATTGTCGTGCACAAAATGGGTTATATCGACGTTTCTCCGTATGTTATGTATGAAGTGGTTTCCGCCTTCACCGTATGAATCGCCGTCCCCGGTGTGCACGATAACGGTAAGGTCCTTATTCACCATTTTGGCTCCCACTCCTCTGGAGCACCTTTTCGAACACGCTGGACAGGGTCTCAACCCCCTGACCTGCCGCACCACCTATCAGGATGTTATAATCCATCTTTTTACTCCCTTGTTTCTTTTATTGAATTACAGTGAAATGGCTTTTTTACACGCCACCTATATCGACAAATCGTTTATTTAAAACCCCTTTCATATACAAAATACAAAAAAATGGAATGAAAGCGCCAAGCCGCACACCGTTTAAAATTATAAATCGTTCTAAAAGATTTATACCCCCATATCTCATTTTAAAAACAAAGATTCTGCCTTCTTATCGTTTATGTTAAATATGGTATTGAGATAACAATGTACAGCATCAATATTTCCTTGTAGCATCGATAATCTTGCAATACGCTTACGCTCGTAGAAGAAGACACTTGGTAAAGGCATGGAAGTTTTAGATATTTCTTTTGGAAGATAGTTAAACTTTTAATAACCTTTTCATTTTAATATTTTCGAACGCACATTCGCTGCGGTAAATATCTTTACACCTATTCGGGTGAATCTATAATAGACCTATTGTCTTTTGATGAAATTTTTGGTATTATTGAGATGTAATAAAGCCTCAGAAATAGATCTGGAGCCAAAGTTAAAAGTCACGTTGCACAAAATGTAATATAGTATTCCAGTATAATATACAATAACTGATGGATAAAAGCCTTGCTTTTTCTGAAGCAGGGCTTTTATTTTCTAGAAACACTTACAAAAAATGGGAGGGAGTACAAATGAAAAAATAATAGTGACAATTATTTGTTTTGTATTACTAGTTTCAATGCCAGTTTATGCTGATTGGGACGGCAATTCAGTTGAAATAGGAGTTGAATATGTTAATTATTATGAAAATACTGAAAGTCCTGCTGCACCATATGGTGATTTACAAACTTCTGATGATGCTGTAAATGGATTAATTGATATAGTTAATGACCCAAATACAAGTTGGCTTTGGCGTTTTTCATACGGGAATAGTTCGGCTTGGGAGAAGGATTGGAAAGCATCAAGATTAGGTGGTCTTGCTGAAACATATTGTGACAACGTTGACTTGGTAGCTTTTTGTGGCCATGGTTTCGGCAATAATTTTGTTTTCAGCACTCAAAAAGATAATTGGTATATCGACATTACTGATTTGGATGCTGGATATAAAGATGCTGATAGGAGGTGAATGATATGCAAAGAGGTTACAAAATAGTCGCTATCCTTATTTTTATTGTTATTGCTGGGGCTGGAATTTTTACAATATTAAGTAATGCCAAGAATCAAGAGAATTTACCATTAATCGTTCAGCGTCCAATGCCTAAATCCGGTTCTGGAGGAAATTTTCTAAATTTAACCTTAGACATTCCCGAGCCTCAGTTTCCGGAGAAAATGATGGTTTATAAGGTTATTAAGCCTGCATTGACAAAGGAGATGATTCGAGAACAAGCTGCAAAGCTTGGGGTAGTTGGTAGTGTTGAAGATACAGAAGTTGATTTTCGTGTGATGTCAACAAATGGTTCAATATTCTCTGTTGATAAAGAAACTGGATCTATTAATTTTACAACCAAAGAATTCGAAACAGCCGTTTCACCGCTAAAAACGGTGCTTTCTGATGAAGAGTACAAAAAGTTAGCCTTGGAATTTCTTACTTCTTCTGGCTTAATGAAAGAGGAAGCAGAATTTAGAGATGTCAATAAAGAGAATACAGTGACCATTGTAGAAAATGGCGTTGAGAAAAAACTCCCATTTATGATTGAGGTGAGGTTTGGACGGAAAACAGATGACATTCCATGGGGCGGAGTGGGTCCGAAAATATCGGTGTACTTTGGAGAAAATGGGAAAATAATCGGTGCTGCATCGGTTTGGCGGGATGTAGAACCATTTCGTGAATATCCTATTAAGGAGTTTTCCAAAGCCTTGGAGGATATAAAGCAAGGAAAAGCCACAATATATGAGGCGTTGCCTAATGATTCTGGTAAAGTAAAAGAAATAAGGCTTATGTACAGGTTGGATCCAATTGGATATCAGCAAGAATATGTTATACCTTATTTTATGATTATAGGAACCAACAGCAAAGGAACACCTTTTGCGGCTTTTACCAGAGCCATTTCGGAGGAATATATACTTGAAAAACCTGTCCCACAAGTAACGGTACCAGAAACAACGAAACAATGATAATGCCAGAAAAAAGGAGCCAAAAACTCCCTTACACAAAAATATTTACACTCCCAAAGTTTAAGTTGGCAAACAAAAATACAGGCTGTACCTTTAAGCAATCATAATGGTACAGCCTTTTATTAATATACTTCCCTATTGGTGGCGATACAGCATTTTGTTCATTTGTTCTGTATAAGCTCCACAAATCTCTTAGCAGCGGCGGTAAGCGGCACATTGCGCAGCTTTATTATACCAAAATGCCTTGGGGGGATCTTTTCTTTCAGGTTAATCTCAAACAGCGCACCTTTTTTTATATATTCCTCTGCAAAATTCCTTACCACGCAGGATATACCCAGACCCCTGCAGGCAAACTCCACTATCAAATCGCTGGTGGCAAGCTCAAACTCCGGCACCAGCTCCACCGAATGCCGCAAGAGGTACTCGTCGATATACCGCCTTGTGCTGGTATTCCTCTCCAGCATAATAATGGGGTATTCCGCAAGCTCCTTGATGGACACTTCCCGCCCGGCAAGATGACCAAAGCGCTCACTTGCCACAAAGCAGTCCTGTATCTCCATCGCCTTGAATACCTCTAGCGAATCGTCATCGGGCAGCGGAAGGCTCACCACGCCAAAATCGATGGTCCCTTTCTTTAAAAACTCTACCGTCTCCGGCGAAGGCCTGTTGGTCACCATTATCTTCACTTTGGGATACTGCTTGTGGAACTCTTCAAGGTAGGGAAGCAGGAAATACTTTAGCGTCATGTCGTTTGCACCGATGCGTATCCTGCCGATATCCAGATTTATGGCCTCCATGAACTTGCTTTCAGCCAGCATTATCATATTGTATCCCTGTTCGATGTACTTGAACAGCACCTCGCCTTCGGGCGTCAGAGCAATGCCCTTGGGGGCACGGGTAAAGAGCTGGCCTCCCAGCCTAGCCTCCAGCTTCTTGATGGCCTGGCTGACAGCAGGCTGAGATATAAAGAGCTCCTGGGAGGCCTTGGATATGCTACCCGCTTTCACCACATGGTAAAAAATCCTGTAAAGCTCCAGATTTACATCCATCACAAGACCACCTTAATTTTTAATACTTGGTCAAATAATGCTCAATCTCCCATGGAGTGATCTTCGTCCTATAGTCTTCCCATTCTTTGCGCTTTGCTTCAATGTATTTGGTGAAAATGTGCTCTCCGAGAGTTTCCCTCACCAGCTCGCTTTTCTCCATTTCATTGATGGCCTCTTCCAAACTGGCCGGCAGCGAATCAATGCCCTCCTTCATCCTTTCTTCACGGCTCATCCTGAATATGTTCTTATCGGTAGGTGGCGGTGGTTGAATCTTATTCTTTATCCCATCAAGCCCGGCAGCCAAAATAACAGCAAATGCCAGGTAGGGGTTGCAGGACGGATCGGGAGATCTGAGCTCCAGGCGTGTGGCTTCGCCCTTGGCCGCAGGTATTCTGATGAGCGGGCTTCTGTTTCTGGCAGACCATGCGATGTATACTGGAGCTTCGTAGTCGGGTACCAGGCGTTTATAGGAATTTACCAGCGGATTGGTTATGGCAGTAATTGCCTTTATATGCTTGATTATACCGCCTATAAACCAATAAGCCTCCTGGCTCAGCTTAAGCGGGTCATTCTCATCGTAAAACGCATTTTTGCCATCTTTATACAGCGATACATTGGTGTGCATACCCGAACCGTTTATTCCAAATATGGGTTTGGGCATAAATGTGGCATGAAGGCCATTCCTCTGAGCCATGGTCTTTACAACCATCTTAAAAGTCATCACATTATCCGCGGTCGTAAGGGCATCCTGATATTTAAAATCAATCTCGTGCTGTCCGGGCGCCACCTCGTGGTGTGAGGCCTCTATCTCAAAGCCCATTTCCTCAAGGGCAAGGCATATATTTCTTCTCGCATCCTCGCCCAGGTCCACAGGACCAAGGTCGAAATAGCCGGCGTTGTCGTGAGTTTTAATGGTAGGTTTCCCCTCGCTATCGGTCAAAAACAGGAAAAACTCACACTCGGGCCCAACATTGAAGCTATCATACCCCATTTCGGCTGCCTTTTTCAAAGCCCGCTTCAGCACATACCTGGGGTCTCCACTAAAAGGAGTGCCATCGGGATTGAGCACATCGCATATGAGCCTTGCCACCCTGCCGGGCTGTGGACGCCATGGAAATACCGCAAAGCTGTTTGGATCGGGTGCCAGGTACATATCCGATTCTTCAATCCTGACAAACCCTTCAATGGATGAACCATCAAACATGCACTTGTTGTCCAGCGCCTTCTCAAGCTGTTCAGATGTTATTGCCACATTCTTCAAGGTCCCAAAAATGTCGGTGAATTGCAGACGTATGAACTTTACATCCAGTTCCTTGACCAGCCTTAAAATATCCTCTTTGCTGTATCTTGCCATATAAACACTCCCCTTTAAAGTTAAATTTTAGCAAAACAAAAAACGTACCCAACAGCAACTTATACTCGCCGTTGAGTACGCCTTTATAAACATACCAACGCTGCGCTCCATTGCGCAATTAAACTCATTTTCATAATAATACAAAACATCAAAGATGTCAACAAAAATTTTCATAGTTTCATAGCCTTTATACGCTTCTAAATTGCAATATTAAATGCAACACTTTTTTAAAGGAAAGTATGATATAGATATCCAAATTTTTACTGTTTAAAATGTAAAACCTTATGTTGTCAAGGAAAGGGTGGAGATTTTCGAGCGTAAGC
>NZ_JAHUQD010000022.1 GCF_023838525.1 Caldicoprobacter algeriensis | reverse complement strand
AATAGATCCACTCCCTAGCATTTATTTCCCTCCGATTCTTTGTGGAATTAATCAGAGGGATAATTCGCCAGGGGGTGGGTCAATTCCTTTTCGTTACTCCTGGGTCAATTATACACCGACGGTGACACTCGTTTGCAGTTAATGCTATTCTTCTGATGGAGCTGAAATATGATAATCATAGATATTGAATAGGGTCAATAGTTATAGTATAATATTATTTGGAAACGCAGTTTCATAATGCGAAACAAAGGAGGCCACATGAAGGACACTGTACAGTCCATTGACAGGGCTTTTGATATACTGGAAGTTTTGGCAACTGAGAAGGAAGGTTTGGGCGTCACCGAAATTGCACGTCGTATTGGACTTCACAAGAGCACCGTGTATCGCTTGCTGGCATCGATGGCTTCCAGAGGATACATCGAAAAAAATGAGGCAACTGGTGCTTATCGCCTCGGCTTGAAGCTTGTTGAGCTGTGCAGCCTTTATTTGAACAGCCTTGAGCTTAAGACAGAAGCCCAGCCTTATTTAAGAAGGCTGGCGGCTTTGACCGCCCAGCCGGTTCATCTGGCCATACTGGACTACGACGAGGCGGTATATATTGATAAGATTGAGAGTTTTAACACCATTCGCATGTATTCGGCCATTGGCAAAAGGGTGCCGCTTTACTGCACAGCCGTGGGCAAGGTACTCTTAATGAATAAAGAAGATAGTGAAATAAGGAAGCTTTTTCAGAATAAGCAGCTTACCCCGCGTACAGCCAACACCATTACCGACATTGAAAAGCTGATATCAGAGATTGGCGCCGTCAGGGAAAGGGGTTGGGCTGTGGATAATGAAGAGCATGAGGAGGGTATACGGTGCATCGCTGCCCCCGTATATGACTACAGGAATGAGATTATCGCGGCGGTCAGTACATCGGGCTTGAAAACCATAATCTCACCCGAGCGAGATGAGGAGATTGCAAGATATGTGGTTGAGACAGCCCGGGAAATCTCTAAGAGGATGGGGTATAGCCCTAGAAGGTGATGTAGGATACCTTTGTCTTGAGGCGAAATCGAGGTGATATATCAATCTGCGTTGGTATTTGCTGTACCTAATATTTATACTTGATGTTTGTACTCGATATCGAATTAGCCATACATCTTTACCATATCTGCTGCAACAAGTGTTTATTTTCCACTAAGATGAGCCTGAATGGTGCTTGCTTAAAAATGTATATTTATAAACAAAGAAGGGAGATGTAAATCATGGATAAGGAACAGGTCCTCTCAAGGATAGTTGAAGGCGGCCTGGTGGCGGTGGTAAGGGCCGAGTCAAGCGAGCAGGCATTGAAGATTGCCGATGCCTGCATGAAGGGCGGGGTGGCTGCCATCGAGATCACATTTACCGTTCCTGGAGCCGCAGAGGTCATCAAGGAGCTGGCAAAGGTTTATAGCAACGGTGAAATCTTGCTTGGAGCCGGTACAGTGATGGATGCCGAAACGGCCAGAACGGCCATCTTGGCGGGTGCGCAGTATGTGGTAAGCCCCTATTTGAACCTTGATACAGTTAAGCTGTGCAACAGGTACAGGGTGCCATGCATGCCGGGTGCTATGACCATCAAGGAAGTAGTGGAGGCCATGGAGGCAGGCGCCGACATCATCAAGATCTTCCCCGGGGAGCTTTTCGGGCCGCAAATCATCAAAGCCATACTTGGGCCCATACCCTACGCCAAATTGATGCCCACAGGAGGAGTCAGCCTGGACAACGTCGAAGAATGGATCAAAGCCGGCGCCGTAGCGGTGGGCGTGGGCAGCGCGTTGACCAAAGGGGCAAAAAGCGGGGACTACGAAGCCATAACCAGGACTGCACAGGAATTCATTGCAAAGATTCGGGCAGCCAGAGGGGCACGATAATTCCATACGTTCACATGTCCCGCACCTTCGTATATTGAGATTGCAAGGATGTGCTGTTGTATAAATTAGTTCCTAACATCTTTGTCTTAAAAAGCTCCATTTTCTAATTAAGATGGGATGAAGCGCGGTTGTGGAAGAGGTATTTAGGGCAGGAAGCTATGTTTATCTGAGATGAGCAAGAAGACTCTAATTTCTGCCAAGGCTAATAAGTAAGTATAACTTTTGGAATGAACGGGGTTTTATGAACAGGACTTTTAACTTCGATGTCAGCATGATAGCGATTGAGTAATATTTAGCCTTGATATAAAAAACAGGCATGGCGAGAATAAAAAGATGGCACAAAGACGAATATTTTGCGAGCTCTTTATGCGGTGTCCGTATTACCCATCCCATCCCAAATGGGAATTGAGATGGACAACATTATAATAATAAGGTGAGGAGGTTTATGTATGTCTAAAAGAGTAGTAACCTTTGGCGAGATCATGCTGAGATTGTCGCCTCCCGGGTATTTGAGGTTTACCCAGGCAAACAGCTTTGATGTGGTATACGGTGGCGGCGAGGCAAACGTAGCAGTATCGCTGGCCAATTTCGGTATAGATGCCGCCTTTATCACAAAGCTACCTAAAAACCCCATAGGTGATGCGGCCATCAATGAGCTCCGCCGTTATGGCGTTGATACGCGCTACATAGCCAGGGGCGGTAGCAGGATCGGCATTTATTTCATGGAAAAGGGCGCTTCGGTGAGGCCGTCCAATGTGGTGTACGACCGGGCACACTCGGCTATATCGGAGGCAAAGGTGGGCGATATCGACTGGAAGGCTGCCTTTGAGGGCGCCGAGTGGTTTCATTTCACGGGGATTACGCCGGCACTGGGGGACAACGTGGCCGAGCTGGTTGAAGAGGGCTGCAAAGTCGCAAAGGAGATGGGCCTTACCATAAGCTGCGACCTGAATTACCGCAAAAAGCTGTGGTCCACCGAAAAAGCCGGAAAGGTGATGGGCAACCTCATGCAGTACGTTGACGTAGTAATTGCCAACGAAGAGGATGCCGAGAAGGTGTTTGGCATAAAAGCACCCGACAGCGACGTGATTGCCGGTGAGCTCAACCTGGAAGGATACAAATACGTGGCCCGCGAACTGTACAACCGCTTCAATCTCAGGATGGTGGCTATCACCCTGAGGGAGAGCCTGTCGGCCTCCGACAATAACTGGTCGGGCATGCTGTATGATGGCAAAGAATACTACTTCTCCAGGAAGTATAAGCTCCACATTGTGGACCGCGTAGGGGGAGGCGACTCATTTGGCGCCGGGCTTATATATTCCCTCATCACCGGCAAAGATCCACAGTATGCGCTGGAGTTTGCCGTGGCGGCCTCTGCTCTGAAGCACACCATCGAGGGAGATGCCAACCACGTATCGGTTGAAGAGGTTGAGACCCTCATGAAGGGGGATGCCTCCGGCAGGGTGCAGCGGTAGCTTTAACGGCGTTATTGCTTTGTGCTTTGATACTGGGGCACCCGCATCAGGCGATCATGTAAGTACAGTGCCAGCTTTAACAGAGACATTGTCTGTTTAATCAGGTGGCGTCTTTGGTCTTGATTTTTACCCGTGGTTTTAATTTTAATCATGGGCGGGGATGCTGCAAGATAAAACAAGCATTGACAAGACTTATGTCAAGAATAGCATTCCCACTATAAAACTGAGCCATAAAACTAAGTAATATTTGCTAAGAGGAATTGAAAGGGGACCAATTTACCAGAAAAATGGGTCCCCTTTATTTATTGTTTAAATCTGTAGGCGTTTGACTCCTTCAAAGTTAGATGATACAATATATAGTACCTGAAATAAAAAAATAACACCATATATATGCATATATAACTTTCGTATATATGCTGATCACATACTGAAGATGAGTATAGGAGGGTATTGTATGAACTTAACCGAGAATGCTTTGAAGGTTTTGCAAAAGAGGTACCTGGCCAAGGATGAAAACGGCAATATAATTGAGACGGTTGAGGACATGTTCAGGCGCGTGGCAAGGCATGTCGCTCAGGCTGATAAGATATATTCGCCGGATGCCGATGTGGAAGCGGTGGAAGAGGAATTCTATAATCTCATGGTAAATCTCGAGTTCATGCCCAACTCTCCCACTTTGATGAATGCCGGCAGGCCGCTGGGGCAGCTGTCTGCCTGTTTCGTGCTGCCCGTTCCCGATAGCATGGAGGGCATATTCGACGCAGTCAAGCACGCCGCCTTGATACATAAAAGCGGCGGCGGTACGGGGTTCAGCTTTTCGCGCCTGCGCCCCAAGGGCTCTGCGGTGAAGTCCACCGGCGGCGTGGCCAGCGGCCCCGTTAGCTTTATGAAGGTGTTCAACGCTGCCACCGAGGCCGTAAAGCAGGGTGGTACCCGTCGCGGCGCCAACATGGGAATACTCAGGGTGGACCATCCCGACATACTGGAATTCATCGACTGCAAGAAGAACAACTCCGACATAACCAATTTCAACATAAGCGTTGGCATCACCGAGGCCTTTATGCAGGCCGTGGAATGTGGAGAGGATTACGACCTTATAGACCCCAGGACGGGCAAACCGGCTGGCAAGCTCAATGCCAGGGAGGTATTCGATAAGATCGTCGAAAACGCCTGGCATAACGGGGAGCCCGGTATAATATTCCTGGACCGTTTAAACAGGGACAACGTGCTCATTGAGCTGGGCGAGATCGAGAGCACCAATCCGTGCGTAACGGGTGATACCTGGGTGCTTACGGAAGAAGGCCCTGCACAGGTAGCCGATATACTGGGCAGGCAGGTATCCCTTGCACTAAATGGAAGTTTTTATCCCTCAACTGAGCAGGGATTTTTTAAGACTGGCAGAAAGCAGGTTATAAAGATACACACCGATAGAGGTTACAGCATAGAAGTCACGCCGGATCACAAGATAAGGGTTGCTTCTTTAGTGACTCGCGACAGGATAGAGGAGGACTGGAAACCGGCTGGAGAATTGAAGCCGGGGGATCAGATAATCTTATCCAACAACCGCGGGCTTGTGTGGGAAGGTAAAGGGACTTTTGAGGAAGGATACCTGCTGGGCCTTCTCATAGGGGACGGTACGTTGAAGGATGAAGGCGGCGTTATCTCCGTATGGGGAGATGACCAGGAAGCCCAATCCGTCATGGATGCAGCACAAAAAGCCGCTTTTACCCTGCCGCACAGGGAGGACTTTAAAGGGTTCAAGCGCGTGATTAGCGAAAGAAAGGAACACAGGCTTGAGATGGCGGCCCTTAGAGATTTGGCTGCCGCCTATGGAATTGTGCCCGGTAATAACAAGATTACTGAAAATTTAGAAAGGACAAGCTATGAATTTCACCGCGGGTTTTTAAGAGGGCTTTTTGATGCCGATGGGACTGTGGCAGGTCATCAGGAAAAAGGAGTGTCCATTAGGCTGTGGCACAGTGACGCCGAAGGCTTGAGGATTGTGCAGCGGATGCTGCTTCGCTTGGGGATAGCTTCGACCATATATTTGGAACGCAAGTCCGAGGGCATTAAAGAGATGCCGGATGGCAAAGGAGGAATGAAAGAATACAGCATCAAGGCTGATCATGAGCTGGTCATCACCTCGGATAACATGCAAGTTTTCTTCGAAAAGGTAGGATTCAGCAATGTAAAGAAGCAAGAGCTTCTAAGACAGCGCCTTGAGGAATACAAGAGAGCCCTCAACAGGGAAAGGTTTGTTGCAACGGTTATTGAGGTTATTCCGGCGGGTGAAAAAGATGTGTTTGACGTCCAAATCCCAGGGGTTAATGCTTTTGACGCCAACGGAATATATGTGCACAATTGCGGCGAGCAGCCACTCCTTCCCTATGAGAGCTGTAATCTTGGCTCCATAAACCTCTCCAAAATGGTTGAGGAGGTTGACGGGAAATACGTCATAGACTACGACAAGCTGGGCAGGGTTGTGGACTTAGCGGTGCACTTTCTGGACAACGTGATAGACGTAAACAAGTATCCGCTCCCGCAGATTGAGGAGATGACCAAGGGGAGCCGCAAGATCGGCCTTGGGGTTATGGGGTTTGCCGACATGCTATTCAGGCTTGGCATCCCTTATAACTCCGACGAGGCGGTAGAGCTTGCCCGCCAGGTCATGAAGTTCATACAGGAGCGCTCCAAGGGGATGTCGGCGCATCTGGCCGAGGTCAGGGGGCCGTTCCCGTTCTTTGAGAAGAGCACTTTAAGGCACAAGGGCAGAAAGCTCAGAAACGCCACCACTACCACCATAGCTCCAACCGGTACCATAAGCATCATATGCGGTACCACCAGCGGAATAGAGCCGCTGTTTGCCATATCCTTTGTGCGCAACGTGATGGATAACGATGAGCTGGTGGAAGTGCATCCCTATTTTAAAGAGGTGGCCATAAAGCGGGGATTTTATTCCGACGAGCTGATGAGGAAGATAGCCGCCCGCGGCAGCATACAGGGTATGGAGGAGATACCCGAGGATGTAAGGCGGGTGTTTGTGACCGCACACGACGTCTCGCCCGAGTATCACGTGCGCATGCAGGCAGCCTTCCAGGAGTACACCGACAACGCCGTGTCCAAGACGGTCAACTTCCCCAACAGCGCCACCGTAGAGGACGTAAGAAAGGTGTACTGGCTGGCTTATGAGCTGGGATGCAAGGGCGTGACCATTTACAGGGACGGCAGCCGGGAAAGCCAGGTTTTGAGCGTGAAGCCCAAAGAGGAGTCAAAGGCGAAGAATAAGTCGTTAGCAAAGGATAAACCGTCGGAAGGCAAACCAAAAGCAATAGATGGCAAGGAAAAGGTGGGTGGGAAAGACGATAAAACCGGGTCTCTTACCGAAAAGATATACAGCCGCATGAAGGAGCAGGCCGAAAGCAAGCAGCCTAAGATAACGCCCAGGCCAAGGCCCGACGTTACCATGGGCTTTACAGAAAAGGTGAAGATTGGCTGCGGTAACCTGTACATCACCGTCAATTACGATGAACAGGGCATATGCGAGGTGTTCACCAACTTAGGAAGGGCCGGCGGTTGTCCTTCGCAGTCCGAGGCCACCAGCCGCCTGATCTCCATAGCGCTGCGCTCTGGCATGGATGTCAACACCATCATAGAGCAGCTCAAGGGCATCAGGTGCCATTCCACCCTGCGGCAGAAAGGTCTTAAAGTTCTGTCTTGTCCCGATGCCATAGGCAGGGTGCTGGAGAAGGTGGTGAAGCTTAGGCTCAACAACCATCTTGAAGCCGAGGACGTGGACATAGGCAGCCCCGATATGGTTGACAGACACAGCTGCCTTGCCAACTGCTCGCTTTGCTCGCTAAAGGACGTCTGCAACAACCCTTACAGGGAAAATGGCGGGATTCAGCTGGGAGGGACCGACTCTTTGGTGGATGACAATCCGCCTCAGACAAAAGGTCAGAGCTGCCCTGAGTGCGGGGCAACCATGGAGCACGATGGCGGATGCGTCGTGTGCCGTTCCTGCGGATATTCAAAATGCGGCTGATGGATTGAATAATATTTGATATTGGGAAGGCTCGGATATGTGCCTGTAGCGATTGTAGCCGCCAAAAGAGGGCAACGGATAAATTGTTCCCGTTGCCCTGTTTTTTATGCTGTAGTTGCTTGTTGTGCGCAACATTGGCATTGAAAAGGCTATTTTGGGTGTATTGCTAATGCTTTGCTGTTGTGGTAGAATAAAACTGGATATTTGTAAATAGGTGCTTTAATATAGGCAGTTGGCAACGATATAATGTGGTTGTAATGTTTTTTCAGCTTTGTTTCGAAAGTTTGGGGAATGATTCAACGCTAACCAGTAATTGTTAGCGGCGATACGGTACTAATTTGTTGATAGTGATCCTGGCGATTTGTCAGGTGTAAGTTTTTCATAGCTCAGTTAAAAAATAAGGACATATCAAAACATGTAGAGGAGGGAGAATCTATGGGGGCAAAAGTGCTATTTGCATCTGTGAAGTATGATAAGTTTGATGCCGATGTAACGCTTCCAGCCAAGTTTGGCAGGCTTATTGACCGGATGGGCATGCAGGATGTTGTAAAGGGGAAATGGACGGCCATAAAAATGCACCTTGGACGAAACATCGGCTATTCCACCATTCATCCCGTGTTTGTCAAAATCCTGGTGGATAAGTTGCTGGAGTATGGGGCAAAGGTGTACATAACTGATCAGGTGGTTTCCGGGGCAAGGAGCAGGGGTTATACCGAAGAGTATCTGGGAGTGCCTATTGTGCCTGTATGTGGATTGCTGGGAAAGTATTATTATGAGAAACAAGTAGACTTCAAGACCTTTAAAAATGTAGATATCGGGGGTTACATACACGACGCCGAAGTTATGATCAACCTTTCCCACGTTAAAGGCCATGGAGCTTGTGGATATGGAGGGGCCTGCAAAAACATCGCCATGGGCTGTGTGACTGATCGAACAAGGCAACAGATCCACGGCCTTGAAGGCGGGATCACCTGGGAAGAAGACCTGTGCATACACTGTGAAGCCTGCATTAGAAATTGCAACCACGATGCCAACAGTTTTGACGAGAACGGAAAGTATAGGGTGTTTTTCCACAACTGCACGTTTTGCCAGCACTGTGTGAAGGTATGTCCCACTGGTGCCATCAAGATGGACGCCAACAGGTATGAGGATTTCCAGAAGGGAATGGCCCTTTGTACCGATGAGGTGCTGAAGACGTTTGAACCAGGACACGTGTTTTACATCAATTTCCTCACAAATATAACCATACTGTGCGATTGCTGGGGGCTCACCACTCCTTCACTGGTGCCTGATATAGGCGTATTTGCCTCTCAGGATATCGTTGCCATTGAAAAGGCTTCGCTGGATGCCATCAAGGTAGAGGATCTCATTCCATCCGGACTTCCTCAGGGTATGGAACTGGGAACCCATGGCCATCTGTTTGAGCGTATACACAGGAAAGACCCCTTTGTTCAGCTGAGGGAGTTAGAAAAGAGGGGATTGGGTACCCAGGAATACTATATTGAAGAGGTATTTTAAGGAAAAGCGCTGGTCTGGGTACCGATATGTACAACCTTTATGATGCGGTTATCTTTGACGTACAGGCGATGTGTTTTACTCTGAAACACAACGTACCTGTTTATCGCTTCTAGCCTGTCCATGCTTTCTACCAGGCTTTTTATCTCATCAGTCGAAAATTGAGGAAGCGATGCCCTGATCACTCCATCCCTCACGCCGGTTTTAAAGAGTTCTATCATGACCTGTTCAAAATCGGGGGGGGATGGAGCTTTTTTTAAGCTTGTTGCATTTCTTGCAGCTTAGTATTAGATTGAATATGTCGTTGGTGCCGCCTTTGCTCCTGGGCAGGTAATGATCCAGGCTGGCCTGATGAAACTGAAGGTGTTTGGCACAAAAGCGGCACCTGCGCCCATCCCTTTCGTATATGTATGATTTTATGGATTTTTTTGGCTTCATCGGTTTAAACTCCCTGATATTAATTGCAGCATTGATTTTGTAATCCAATTCCCCAGGAAATATTTTATCATATTTTTACCGATTCATCTTCATTCCGTAAAAGGTTTATAGGGAAGAAGCTCTTGCATATTTTAGGGAAATTTTAGCAAATACTCAACTTTGAGCTTCAACTTTAAATTGTAGGTTTGAACGGCGCGAGTCAATGCTAAGAAGATATTGGAGGGACTGCTGATAAACTAGAATATTGCAGGGGATGCTGGTAAGCAAGATTTTGTGATAAAATAGCAAGAAAGGGGCGATGATAAAGATAAGGAGGTAACAGCATGGCGTGGAGGAGGGAATACATGTCCGAGATAACCGATGACAGGGTGTGGGATGCGCTAAACTCGATCCCAAGAAGGCGGTTCCTTGGAGAGGCCTATCAGGATGACGAGTTTTTGGATGCTCCACTGCCCATAGGGTTTGGCCAGACCATCTCTCAGCCTTCCCTGGTTGCGTATATGACGCAGCTTTTGATGCTTGAAGGCCATGAAAAGGTGCTTGAGATCGGTACCGGTTCGGGATACCAGACCGCGTTTCTGGCACGCCTGGCCAAAGAGGTATACACCGTTGAGGTGATAAAGCCTCTGCAGGAGCGGGCAAAGGAAATTTTGAAATCCCTGGGATACACAAATATTCACTATAAAATAGGGAATGGCTTTGATGGGTGGGAAGAGCATGCTCCCTACGATGCCATAATGGTCACCTGTGCTCCCGAGCGCGTACCAAAGGCTCTCATAGACCAGCTGGCCGAGGGAGGGCGGATGGTGATACCGGTTGGCCCTGAGCACAGCGTGCAAATGCTTTACCGCATCACGAAGTTCGACGGCAGGTTAAGCAAAGAGCCGATATGCCATGTGCGGTTCGTGCCAATGATAGATAAGCAGCCATAAGGAGATTTGTGTTGAAACCGGCAATCTTTGAAGCGGTGAATCTGGCAGGAAAAAAGTTTATTGCTTGTTTTTGATAATTTCATAATACTCTAACAACAGCTCGTCAAGCTGTCTGCTTATTTCAAGGATTTTAGGATCCTGAAGCTCGTTTTGTGATATGAGCTCATTCATACACTTACGCAATGCTTCGATTCTCAGCAATAGCTCCTTTAGCTTCGACTGTTCCATGAAGTTTAACTACTCCTCCTTGTCAATAATGCCGCCGCATACTGTTAGGAATAGTTTTAGTTCAATGTTGCAAAAATATTACATTGAATTGTGTGGCCAGCTGCAAAAAAGTCTGTGCTTTGAATTGGCTGTAAATAAAGTTACTCTATCATGCTGTACAAATTTGCGGTGGTAACATTAATGTATATTCTAAAATTAGCCTCCCCCGCATACCTTTAGATTAGGGGGTGGAGGATGTGCGGGTCTTTTTCTTTAAAAAAGACATTATCATTTGGGGAATTGTACTGCTGGCTGTGGTAATTGCATTGATAGTTTTGCTGAGGATAGCCGGCAGCGGAAAGGAAATGCACCAGGGTGTGGCTACCATATTGAATGCCATATAGGGGGGTATGCTTGCCCCCTAAGGCCAGTCCGGTGCGGTATGTTTATGTTGTATTTTTGGACAAGGCCACAAAAAAACGAAGTTCAAGTGATAAGGTATGGACAGGAATAGAATATCAAGTAGCTGCACATCTGATATATGAAGGCTTGTCGATCAAGGGTTAACGCTTGTTAAAGCTTTCTGTAAGCGGTATGATGGGTATAGGAGAAATCCATGGGATGAAGTCGAGTGCGGGCATCATTATGTTTGCTCTATGGCCAGCTGGGCAGTACTGTTGGTGTTGACAGGGTTTAAATATGATATAAGTTTCGAAAAGGAGAGATGTTATGGAAAGGTATGTTCCTGAAATAAGAGGGACTTTAAGGCGGCACATGATTGAGGTGCCGGAGTGCATTCAACAGGCAAGCGGTATAAGGATATTCGGCAAAACAATTCGTTCATTGGCATTTACCACCGATGTCGCGGTCATTAAGAACATCAACGCCGACGCCATCATAGCGGTGTATCCCTTCACGCCTCAGCCCGCCATCACTCAGGCCATCATGATGGCGGCCGATGTGCCCGTCTTTTGCGGCGTTGGCGGAGGGACAACCACCGGGAAGAGGGTGGTAAATCTGGCTTTGGATGCAGAATTTAAGGGAGCTATTGGCGTTGTGGTAAACGCCCCAACGCCCAACGAGATCGTAAGGGCTATGAGGGAGACCATTGATATTCCCATCGTCGTGACGGTGGTATCGGAGAATACCGATTTTAAAGCCCGCGTGGAGGCGGGGGCCACCATTCTCAACGTTTCCGGGGCCCGCAAGACGGTGGATATAGTAAAGAGGATAAGGGATCAGCTGCCCACTGTACCCATCATAGCCACAGGTGGGCCAAATGAGGATACCATAATGGCCACCATCGAGGCGGGTGCCAACGCCATAACCTATACTCCTCCTACACCTGCCGAGCTTTTTAGGGTTCTCATGGACAAGTACAGGGCAGAGCTGTCTTGAAAAGGCGAGCAATGAGTTCAGCTGCATACCTGTGTGCGTGAGGTTGCCTAGTGAGCTTATCAGCGTAAACTTATGCTGATAGGCTTATTAGCATAGGCTTGTGAAATTGTGAAGGATGCGTTCATTAAAGACGCGCGTGTACCTGCGTATATTTGTATCGCTAATTCTGCAGCTTTTTCAGCATATCATAAAACCCTGGGAATGATATATTCACGCATTCCCAGCCGTTTATGGTAGTTTCGCCCCGGGCGATAAGCCCTGCGATGGCTGCCATCATGGCCAGCCTGTGGTCGCCAAAGCTGTCCACCGCGTTCCCCTTGAGGGGTGTTGGCCCGTGTATGACCATGCCGTCGTCGGTGGCTTCAATGCTGGCTCCCAGACGGGACAGGATATCCACCACGGTGGCTATGCGGTCTGATTCTTTGACCTTGAGCTCCTGTGCATCTTTTATGGTGGTGGTGCCTTCAGCCTGGGTGGCGGCCAGGGCTATGACGGGTATCTCATCGATGAGGCGGGGGATAAGCTGGCCGCCTATTACGGTGCCCTTCAAATGGGAGGTATTCACGATGATATCTCCCATCTTTTCTCCTCCCGAGGTTGAGACGTTCTCGATGGCGATGCTGCCCCCCATTTCTTTGTAGACCTCCAGGATCCCGGTGCGGGTGGGGTTTAGCCCGACCCCCTTTAATATTATGGTAGAATTTGGAACTAGCAGCCCGGCCGTTATAAAGAAAGCGGCCGACGATATATCTCCCGGGACGTGGACCTGCTGGCCGTACAGCTGGTCGGCGGGGTAGGCGGTTATCTCGTTGCCGTTTATGTCCAGCCTGCCGCCAAAGGCCTGCAGCATAAGCTCTGTATGATTCCTGGAGGGTGCGGGCTCATATATGCGGCTGGGGGAATCGGCATACAGCGTGGCCAATATCAAGCAGGACTTAACCTGGGCGCTGGCCACCGGCATGTGGTATTGGATGCCCTTGAGGGTGCCGCCCTTGATTGACAGGGGAAGGTACCTGTCCTGTACGCCGGATATATCGGCGCCCATTTTGCGTAAGGGGATGATCACCCTGTCCATGGGACGCCTGCGCAGCGATTCATCCCCGGTTATGGTGCTGCTGAAGCTTTGCCCCGAGAGAAGGCCGGCAAGCAATCGGGCGGTGGTACCGGAGTTGCCGGCGTCTATGGTCGCGTTTGGGGCTTTAAGGCCGCGCAAGCCCTGCCCTTTAACTGTAACGGTTTCTGGACCGGTTATCTCTATGGGCACTCCCATCTGCTTGAATGCCAGTATGGTGCTCAAACAGTCGTCGCTCATAAGGAAATGGGTGATATGTGTTTCACCTTTAGCGATTGAGCCCAGCATTATGGCTCGATGGGAGATGGATTTATCGCCCGGGACGCGGATTTCTCCGGCAAGCCTTTTGGCAGGAGTTATGGTTATCTTCATATTCTGTCAGCGCTTTGATTTTTGCATAATACGGAATGGCTGCTTACTTTATTGCTGGCTTTGTCACTCATGCCGTCTTTGCCATGGGATGCTAACTTTGCCGTTGGATGTTGGCTTCGCCAGTGGAGCCGGTAGTGGACGATGATATGTCTCTAGGTACGTGCGCCTGCTGGCTGTACAGCTGGTCGGCGGGATATTGGATACATGCTAACAGTACCTCTATTGGATGCTTCTACCGGCAACCAGCCAATCTCCTTCCGTATAATGCATGAAAAACGCGCCGATGCCCCCTTTCCTAAGATAATTTACTATAATACTTACATATTTATGTTTCATTTTACATAAGTTTTGTATCCCTGTGCATTTAGCACTTCTTGCGCTTTTTCTAGCGATACCGCATCTGCTAGCGACAGCACAAGACAGCCTCCCGGCTCGTCCTCGCGGCTGTTGATTATGCGCAAATTCTTTATGTTTATGCTGTGCTGCCCCAGCAGGGTGGCTATCTCTCCTATGATGCCGGGGCGGTCCTGTATGTCCACATAAAGGTCGTGATAGGGAAGCAGGGCCTGGCTTTGAAGGTGTGGGAGGCTATCGCGAAACCTCTTTGCCCTCCAAAAGAAGTCTTCTATTTCATCTGCGCTGCCCTCATCCAGATATTTGCAAAACGCATTCAGGTGCCGGATGGTGCTCTCGATGAGCTCCACAAGCCGCTGGCGGTTTGAAAGCGATATGTCGCGCCACATCTGCGGGCTGGATGACGCAATCCGGGTTATATCCCTGAATCCCCCGGCGGCCAGCCTTTCCTTGAAGTGCTGTGGGTCGTCTATGTCCTGCACCGCGTTGACCAGCGCTGATGCCACCACATGGGGGAGGTGGCTTATGGCCCCCACTATCCTGTCGTGAAGCTGCGGGTCCATGACCAGAGGAATGGCGCCTATGGATGAAAGCAGGGATTTCAAGCTCTCAATTACCCAGGCGGGAGTAGAAGGAAGGGGGGTGAGGACGTAGTAGGCATTTTCAAACAGGTGTGGTATGCTGGCGGCATAGCCCGAATGCTCGGTGCCGGCCATGGGATGCCCACCCACGAAGAATACGCCGGGAGGGAGGCATTCCATGGCGGTGCGCACTATGGCTTCCTTTGTGCTGCCGGTGTCGGTGATTATGGCGCCGGCAGGGGCATGGGCGGCAATTTCTTTGATTAAGCCGGGTATGGCACCTACCGGCGCGCATACGAATATCACCTGTGCATTGTACACGGCCTCTTCAAGACTGGTGGCCCCTTTGTCCATTACCCCTTCCTTCAGCGCTAAAGCCAGATGCTTTTCCTCGATATCCGTTCCCGTGATTTGCCAGTCCGGGTGGCTGCTGCGAATGGCCTTGGCCAGCGAACCGCCTATAAGCCCCAGTCCCACAATGCTTATGGTTTTTATTTCCGTGCCTGACAACATCACCACTCCCGGCCGACAGCGCTGGCTATCTTTGCAACCTCTTGGACCAGCGCCTCGAAGGTTTCAAAGTTCAAGGACTGGGGGCCATCCGACAGAGCGCATTTTGGCTCCGGATGAACTTCTACCATCAGGCCATCGGCACCGGCGGCAATGGCTGCCCGGCTCATGGGCGTTACCAGCTTCCATTTCCCTGTACCGTGGCTGGGGTCAACGATTATGGGCAGATGGCTTATATCCTTTATGATCGGAACTGCGCTGAGGTCCAGGGTGTTACGCGTATAAGTTTCAAATGTCCGTATACCTCGCTCGCACAGTATTATGTTGTAGTTACCCTCGTTCATAATGTATTCTGCGGCGTTTAACCACTCTTCTATGGTGGAAGCCAACCCGCGCTTTAGCACCACCGGTATTTTCATCCTGCCCACTTCGCGCAGCAGCTGAAAGTTTTGCATGTTGCGGGCACCGATTTGCACCACGTCCACATATTTTACAGCCTGTTCTAGGGATGCCAGGGATATGACCTCGGATACCACAAGGAGCCCGGTTTCTTTGGCCGCTTCGGCCAGCAGCCGGTATCCTTCTTCCTCCAGCCCCTGGAAGGAGTAGGGTGAAGTGCGCGGCTTGTACGCGCCGCCTCTTAAGAACTGAACCCCTCTGGATTTGAGAAACTTTGCCGTCTGCATGATCTGGTCGTAATTTTCAACGGCACACGGACCTGCCATTATGACGATCTTTTTGTCGCCTATGGCCACGCCTTTGATGCGAATTACCGTCGGCTCGGGTTTAAAGGTCTTCCCGGCCAGCTTGAACGATTCTACTATGGGGACCAGGCGATCCACCCCCGGCATGAGCTCCAGGGGAGTGTCGGCCAGCACCCGCTTATCGCCTATTACCCCTATTATGGTTCTTTCGGTGCCCACCGATATGTGTACTCCCAGGCCAAGCTTTTTGAGCAGCGCCTCGATCTGCTTGACCTGTTCCTCGGTGGCGTCAGGTTTCATGACGATAACCATACTACCCATCCTCCCGTTTTAAAATGTGTTAAAAGCAATAATGTTTTTGCCATACTACCGTGCTACCATACGGCTGTACTCATATTTTATACATATTCTAGTGTGCCCCTGAACTGCAACTTTGTCCAGACCGACAGGTGGTTTTGTTAAGCCGCAGTTTTGACGCGAGGCTTTGAGATGCAGGTTTGACGCGTAGCTTACTTCAAAACGCCGCTTTGCTGCTTTATCTTTAGCAGTTGACGCTGAAGGGTATTTGCCGCTGATGCCCGCAGATAGCGAGCAAGGTTGCCGATAAAGCCGCCGGTTGCCGATAAAGCCGCCGGCAGTCATTTAACAAAAGCTTCATCGCTGAAACACTTCTTACCGTTGCAGCACCTCTTTTAAAGTCTCGATGAATCGCTCGTTCTGTTCAGGGGTGCCGATTGTGACCCTGAGCCAGTTGTCCATGTCGAATATATCTCCCGAGCGGACGATGACCCCTTTTTGAAGCAGGGTCTTGAACACTTCCACGCTGTTTTTCTCCACATTGACCATGATGAAGTTGGTATGGGTTGGGATGTATTCAAGCCCCATCTCCTCAAAGGCCTGGTACAGGTACCGCTTCCCTTCTTCGTTGTTTTGCACGCTTCTTTGGACGAACCCCTGGTCACCCAGTGCTGCCAGGGCAGCGGCCTGTGCAGCGGCGTTGACGTTGAACGGCCCGCGTACCCTGTTGAGGAGCTCTATGATTTCTTTATTGGAGATGGCGTACCCTATGCGCAGCCCGGCCAGGCCGTATACCTTTGAGAAGGTCCTGAGGATGATTATGTTGTCGTACTCGTCAAGCAGTGCCGTGCTCTCGGGGTAGTCGCCACCGCGGGCGTATTCATAGTAGGCCTCGTCTAGCACCACCAGCACATGCCTGGGCACCTTCTCCAGAAAAGCCTTTTGCTCCTCGGCGGTGATGATGGTGCCGGTAGGGTTGTTGGGGTTGCACACCCAGATAATGCGGGTGGTGTCGGTTATGCTGTTTAAAAAGCCATCGA
Organism: Caldicoprobacter algeriensis; assembly: GCF_023838525.1. Taxonomy (GTDB): domain Bacteria; phylum Bacillota; class Clostridia; order Caldicoprobacterales; family Caldicoprobacteraceae; genus Caldicoprobacter; species Caldicoprobacter algeriensis. The sequence continues at coordinate 20,491 of NZ_JAHUQD010000022.1, read as the reverse complement.
GGTTCAAACGGTAATCCCGGGTCAGCGGCACACGGATTATTTTGCCGTCCATTATGCGGGTTACGGCTTCGTACCTTGAGAAGGACGGCCAGCCCGTGATGGTGCTGTCACCGGGGTTGATGTACGTCTGGGCTATTATCTCCAGAATTTGATCCGACCCTGCGCCAAACAGGAACTGCCCCGGGTCCAGCTTAAACTTCTCTGCCAGGGCGTTTCTGAGCTCGGTGCAGTTGCCATCTGGATAAAGCGATGCCTCATTTGTCCATTTGATGAGTGCCTCGACGGCTTTGGGCGAACACCCCAGCGGATTTTCGTTGGAAGCCAGCTTGATGACGTCGGTAAGGCCCAGCTCGCGCTTAACCTCGCTTATGGGCTTGCCCGGCCTGTAGGGCTCAAGGCTTTCAACCGTCTTTCTATACTTTACCATATCACTTTCCCTCCTTTTTCTGCCGGTCAGATATTCTTCCATTTAACAGATAAAAATTACGTATTCTCTCGGTTGCCGGTAGATCATTTATCCTGTAGTTTAACCGGCCAATCGTGCATTCTGCCATTGCCGGTCAATTATGCAGCTCTGTATTCTGCCGTTTAGCCGGTCATATATTCCCCTGAAATCATGTGTTTTGCCAGTTGCCGGTCAATCACGTATTCTGCCGGTCAGCCAGTGCCCGCCTGATGTCGTCTATCGCAACGTCTTTGAACACTTCCACTTTGCCGTACCCTGTGGGAAGCACGAAGACTATGCGGCTGTTTACGTTCTTCTTATCGTAAGCCATCCGCTGGATTATGAGGCCCCAGTCTGCTGCCTCGAGTGTGGTGGGCAGCCCGGCCCTTTCCAGCAAAGACGACAGGCGCTTTACGTACTCCTGCCCTATCAATCCCATGTGCACGGCTATTTTGGCTTCGTACACCATGCCCATCGCCACCGCTTCGCCGTGGGTGTATTTCGAATACCCGGTGGCCGACTCAATGGCGTGGCCTATGGTGTGGCCGAAGTTGAGTATCATCCTCAGCCCGGCTTCCCTTTCATCCTGCTCCACCACCCTGGCTTTGATGCTGCATGAGCGATAAAGGGCATTGGTAAGCGCCTGTACATCGCAAGAGAGCAGCGCTTCCATGTTTTGCTCCAGCCATGTTATAAAGCCGCCATCGGCTATGAATGCGTGTTTTATGAGCTCGGCCATTCCGGTTGCAAACTCCCGTGGTGGAAGCGTGCTCAAGGTATGAGGATTTATGAACACCATACGGGGCTGATAAAACGCCCCTATTATGTTTTTGGCCAGAGGATGGTTTATGGCCACCTTCCCACCCACGCTGCTGTCCACCTGGGCAAGAAGTGAGGTGGGTATCTGGATAAACCCAATACCCCGCATGTATGTGGCGGCGATAAAGCCTGCCAGGTCGCCTACCACTCCTCCGCCCAGAGCCACAATGGTAGATGAGCGGTCCAGGTTTGCTTCCAGCGCTTTGGTGTAAAGGGCCTGGGCCTGCTTAAAGCTCTTGCTGGCCTCTCCAGGGGGTACGACGGCCTGGTATACCGTATATCCTTTGGTCTTCAGCATCGATTTTACAGGGCTGCAGTACAGGCGGTGCGTGTTTTCGTCGCATACCACCATGACCTTTTTGCCTTTGATGGTTCCCCCTATGGCATGGGGCAGAGCCTCCCACCCCTCGGGAGCGATATGTATGGGATATGCCCTTTCTCTGAGGTCAACGATTATGGTTTGCATGGCCGAGCCTCCTTATAAGACGGTGGGATGATACCCTTTCCTCCGAAATTGTTGATATTTTAGAAATTGTAACTTCATTTGGAATAAAAGTCAAGGACGGCCGGGCCAAAAAATTGGCTTTAAAAAATATTATTTTCCCAAATATATTAAGTTTTTAACAAAAGTATGATACAATAAAAGAGGATATTTGTACTTGATGCAGAAATATCTATAGTAGGTTCACTTCAAGGTATGCACTTCTTAAAGGGGCACAAAAATGAAAACGAATAAGCTGTAAGGGGGAATGTACATGAGCAGTTACGTAACCCGTAACATCCGCAACGTTGGGCTGATAGGCCACGGCGGAGAAGGTAAGACCACTCTAACCGAAGCCATGCTTTTCAATGCCAGGGTCGTCGACCGGTTTGGCCGGGTCGAGGATGGCACCACCACTACCGATTTTGATCCCGAGGAGATAAAGAGAAAGATATCCATCAACGCCGCTTTAGCGCCATTTGAATGGAATGGCCATAAGATAAACGTCATAGACGTACCGGGTTACTTCGATTTCGTGGGCGAAATGATCGAGGCCTTGCGGGTGGTGGATGGGGCCGTCATTGTAGTCGGCGCGGTATCGGGCGTGATGGTTGGCACTGAAAAGGCGTGGGACTATTGCAAGGAATACGACTTACCCATTATGATCTTCGTCAACCAGATGGACCGGGAGAACGTGCACTATGAAAAGGTTCTCGAGCAGCTTGAGGGCAAGTACGGAACCTGTATCACTCCCCTCCAGGTACCCATCATGAAGGGCGGCAGGTTTGCCGGGCTTGTGGATGCGGTCAAGATGAAGGCCTGGGAGTTTACCGATAAGGGTCTCAAAGAGGTGAGTATCCCGGATGACATGTCGGATACAGTGGAATCGGTTCGAACTCGCCTGGTGGAGGCTGCAGCCGAGACCAGCGAAGAGCTGATGGAGAAGTACTTCGAGGGAGAAGAGCTGACCGAAGAGGAGATTCAAGCGGCCATACGCAAAGGCGTTGTCGATGGGGACATAGTGCCGGTGCTATTCGGCTCGGCGCTCACCAATGCCGGCGTTGATATATTGATGGACAGCCTCATAAAATATATTCCGGCGCCTGACGAGCGGCCGGAGGTTTCGGTGACCAATATCAAGACGGGTGAAGTGGAAAAGCGGAAAGTCGATGCTTCGCAACCTTTCTCAGCCTTCGTGTTTAAGACCATCGTCGACCCCTTCGTAGGCAAGCTCTCACTCTTTAAAGTCATGTCTGGCCAGCTCACAAACGGAATGAACCTGTACAATGCAAACAAGGAAAAGGGCGAAAAGACCGGAAACTTATACATCCTGAGAGGTAAAAAGCAGATTGCGGTGGACAAATTGACGGCGGGCGATATAGGCGCACTTGCCAAGCTTCAAAATACGGCTACAGGCGATACGCTCTGTGATCCGGCATATCCCATCGTATATGAAGGCTTTCAATTCCCAGAACCTTGTATTTCCATGGCAGTTAACGCAGAAAAAGAGGGAGAAGAGGAAAAGGTATTCACAGGTTTGAACAGGCTCACGGAAGAAGACCCCACCTTCAGAATCGAGCAGAACGCCGAAACGGGCGAAACCCTCATCTCTGGAACGGGAGAAGTGCATCTCGATGTGATTGCCAGCCGTTTGAAGAATAAATTCGGAGTGAATGCGGTATTTAAAGAGCCCAAGGTGCCGTACCGCGAGACCATTCGCAAATCCATAAAGGCGGAAGGCAAGCACAAGAAGCAGACGGGCGGACACGGGCAGTACGGCCATGTATGGATCGAGTTTGAGCCGCTGCCCAACCCTGATGAACAGCGGTTTGAGTTTGTCGACAAAATAGTGGGCGGAGTTGTACCGCGCCAGTATATACCCGCGGTTGAAAAGGGTTTGATCGAGGCCATGCAAAAGGGCGTGCTGGCTGGATACCCCATGGTGGGAATAAGGGCTACCCTCTACGATGGCTCATATCACCCGGTGGACTCCTCTGAAATGTCGTTTAAGATTGCCGCATACCTGGCCTACAAGAAGCTGGAGCAGGCCGACCCCGTACTGCTTGAACCCATCATGCACGCTGAAGTCATAATACCCGATGAATATATGGGCGATATCATAGGCGATTTGAACCGCAGGCGCGGTCGCATACTGGGAATGACGCCCCTGGGGAACGGGCTGCAAAAGGTGGATGCCGAGGTGCCCCTTGCCGAGATGTTCCGCTATGCCACCGACCTGCGCTCCATGACTCAGGCCCGCGGGAGCTTCAAGCTCACCTTTGTGCGGTATGAGGAGGTACCGACCAACATAAGCGCCAAAATCGTGGAGCAGGCCAGACGTGAGGCACAGGGAGAATAGCCTTTAAAAAACCGGGCGCCCTGCAAAGGCTGCCCGGTTTTTTAATTTTATAATGCGTGAGAAGCGTCATGTTTATTCCAGCTGTCAAGCCGTTTATACAGGCTTAAGCTGTTGCGATAGGCCCAATGCTTTTATAATAAAGATGAGGAATTAAATGGGACTATATACTGCCATTGCATTGTAAAAAGTTGGGTTTAAGGAGGAGCAGGTATTATGATAACGACCGTTACGCTCAATCCCTGCATTGACAGGATGGTTACTGTGGAGAGGTTCATCTACGGCGGGCTGAACAGGATCATAGACAGCCGCATGGACGCCGCCGGCAAGGGCATAAACGTGGCCGTGGCGCTTCACCAGCTGGGCGAAAAGGCATTTTGCACAGGCATAAACTATACCGAAAGGGGGCACATGATAAGGGAGCTGCTGGACAGGGCGGGCATACCCTACGACTTTGTGGAGGTTGAGGGCGAGGTGCGGGTCAACCTCAAGGTGTTTGACCTATCTCAGGGCGTGGTCACCGAGATCAACGAGAGCGGCCATCCCGTTTCGCCACAGCACATCCAAGAGCTCATGGACAAAATCGACATATACGCCGCAAAGAGCAGCATGATGGTCTTCAGCGGAAGCGTGCCCAGGGGAGTGCCCACTTCCATCTATAAGGACCTTATGGAGCAGGCAAACAGGCACGGCATCATGTGCGTGCTGGATGCTGAAGGTGAGCTTTTGCTCGAGGGCCTCAAAGCGCAGCCTTACATGATAAAGCCCAACCTGTATGAGCTTGAAAAGGCGGTGGGCAAAACCCTTACCACCCACGGTGAAATAGTCAGGGCCGCCAGAAGGTTTATCGAGAGGGGAGTGCGCATAGTTGGGGTGTCCATGGGAAGCCGGGGAGCCATGATCATAGACGAAAACGAGACATATTACGCCCACCCAATCGCTGTGGAGGTGAAGGGCACGGCCGGAGCAGGCGATTCCATGGTAGCGGGGTTCTGCCTTGCGCTTAAGGAGGGAGCCGGTCTGGAAGACATGCTGCGCTATGGGGTGGCGGCTGCCACTGCGTCGGTGATGAGGGAGGGCACCCTTCTTTGCACCCGCGATGGGTTTGAAAGCATGCTGCCGCGGGTCGAGATCGAGAAGGTCAGCGATTTTTAATTTATACCGCAGTTTTTTGCAACTTTTCTCCCTCTTCCTTCGTCTGTACAGGTGAAAGGGGGCAGGGGATATGGACTGCAGACAGTGCAGGGAAAATATATCGGCATATATAGATGGCGTGCTCGATGGCTCTTTGATATCCGAAATGCAGCAGCATTTGAGCGAGTGCCCTCGATGCCGGAAGGAATATACTGCCATTCTGAAAGTAAGGGAGATGTGCGCTGGGCTTAAGGATGTGGAACTGCCTTCCGGCTTTTGTAGCTATCTTATCGATAGGTTGAAGGGGGAGGAGAGTGCGGGTATGCTCAGAAAAATCAGGTGGAGAGTTAATCGAAGGGTTGTTGCCGGTGTGGCTGCTGCCGTGGTACTGGTCTTTGGAATGGCGCTGGTGATGAGTGGGCTAGGGGGCGGTGGAGGAGCGTATGAGCGGGAAATGGCTACCAAAGATGCAGCTCCGCCGCTTTATGACGCTGCCCAGAGGACGGCCGACTACCCGGCGGACTCCACTGAGGAGGCTGGCTACCAGAGTTACGACAGCGCAAGCAACAGTATGGCACCTGACGCCAAATGGGCTGCAGACAGCGCGGGCGCCGGTGTAAAAGGTGAGATGGAACCCGAAGTGGCTGAGAGGGCCCAGGATAAGGCAGACGAAAGCGCAGCGCTTTCCGACAGCCAGTGGGCATCAGAGCAAAATAAACTGGCTGTCCAGATCTCTGGGTTTGCACAAGCTTCGGCAGGAGCACAGGCAGGGGTCGAGAGAAAAATTATACGCTCGGCTTACCTCAGCATGGAGACTACGGAATTTGACCGCACGGTAGATGAGATAATCGGAAGGGTGAACGTCTATCTGGGATATATTGAGTCCTCCGAGATCCAGGGCAAACCCACTTACCAGGGCCAAGTGTCCAACCGCAAGGCACACTTCGAGATACGCGTCCCTTCAAAGTCTTTTGATTCGTTTATAGGAGATATGGTCGAGCTGGGCAACGTGACCAGCAGGCAGATAAGAGGCGAGGACATAACCGGCCAGTACCTGGATGTGGAGGCCAGGCTAAAGTCACTTAGGCTTCAGGAAGAGAGATTACTCACCTTGCTGAGCAAGGCCGAAAAGCTGCAGGACATCATCGAGCTGGAGCGCGAGCTGTCCCGCGTGCGCTACGAGATCGAAAACTACACCGGCACTTTAAAGCAGTGGGATAACATGGTGCAGTACTCGCGGGTTTCCGTCGATGTTTATGAGGTGAGGCAGATCAAAAAGGAGGAGCCCGAGCCCATAACCTGGGGCGATAGGATCGTAAACGGCTTTATAAAGTCTTGGGAGCGTTTAGGCCAGCTGTTTGCTGATCTGGCCGTGTTTATTGTGAGCGCCGTGCCCTATCTGGTGGTGCTGGCTGTCATGGTAGGGGTCCTGTGGAGCATTGCCAAGAGATCAAAGACTGCGCTAAGGCCGAAAATTGAGAAAAGAGTGGATAAAATTGAAGAAGATGGGAGTGCGAACCATGAACAATAAATTTTTGATTGCCGTTATAATCGTGTTGGTAGTGGCATGTTTGGGTGTGTCTGCCGGAGGTATATTCCTTAAAGATACTCCTGTAGTCAACGTCACTAACCCTGAAAATGTATATGTAAAGGAGAATATTCTCACCGTCTCGGGGACCGATAAGGTGACGTTAAAGCCTGATGTGGCATATATCAACGTGGGAGTGGAGACTATTTTGAAGGATGCTAAAGCAGCCCAGCAGGAAAATGCCAAAACCATGGAGAAAATAATAAACAAATTAAAAGCAATGGGCATAGAGGAGAAAGACATACAGACTTCCAATTATCAAGTTTTTCCGCAGTATAACTATGTAAACAATAAAAGCGTTCTGGAAGGATACCGTGTTACCAATACAGTCAGGGTCACGGTGCGAGATGTTGAGAAAGTGGGCGAGGTGCTCAGTAATGTACACGAGGAAGGGGCCAACTATTCCTATGGCATATACTTTGGGCTTGAGGATCAGGAAGCAGCTTACAAAGAAGCTTTAAAAAAGGCCGTCGACCAGGCCAAAGGAAGGGCTGAGGTGATAGCTCAGCAGGCCGGGGTAAAGCTTAAGGATATAGCAGCTATATACGAGGGTTCGGCACCGCCCGAGCTTTACCGGTATCAGAGAGACTACGTAGAGCGGGAAAGTGCGCAAAAAGCCGCTGATGCTGCCTGGACGGTTCCCATATCCGAAGGGGAAATAGAGGTCAGCGCAACGGTTACACTGGTCTATCGCATTGAATAGGAATGGATTGGGCAGAGCGACAGGACATTATAGTATACGGTTGTACCGATGTTCTGGAACAGATTTGCTGTTGCAAGCAGGAAAAAGGTGGATGAAAAATCCGCCTTTTTGTATTCCCTTTCTTTGTCGACTATGGTATAATGAATTCGAAATACGGCAATGGGATGGAGAAAGGGTGGAGCCTATGGCCTTAAACGAAGAGATGGAGCTTAAAGATTTATTTGAAATTATTCGCAAAAGATTGGGCCTTATTGTTATAATAACTTTAGTGGCTGTGTTATTGAGTGCGGTGATAAGCTTTTTCCTGTTGGACGAAGTATACGAGACTTCTACCACGCTTATGGTAGGTAAGACTCAGAACAGCCAGGCAAATACCATCGAATACAACGATATACTGGCAAATCAAAAGCTTGTTAAGACCTACAGCGTGATTGCAAAGAGCGACCGCGTTTTGGACAAAGTCGTTGAGAAACTACAGCTTGATTTAAAGCCTGCCGATTTGCGGGAAAAGATCGCTGTAACTTCAGAGGGTGAGACCGAGATCATACGCATAACGGTAGAGGATACAGACCCCGCGTTTGCCACCGACCTTGCCAATGCCATTGCCGAGGTCTTTATGAGGGAAGTAGTGGACATCATGAAGCTGGACAATGTGCAGGTTATCGACGTAGCAAAGGTCCCCCAGGAGCCGGTCAAGCCCAAGCCGCTCCTTAATATAGCCATAGCAGGAGTGCTAGGGCTTATGCTGGGACTGGGGCTGGTATTTCTTATAGAATACCTTGATAACACCATCAAAATGTCGGATGATATTGAAAGGTACCTTGAGCTACCTGTGCTAGGGGTCATTCCAATGTATGAGGAACAGTAAAAGGTTTGTGAGGTGTATAGATGTTGAAATCTACAAAATTGGTAACACATACAGATCCCAAATCGCCTATTGCAGAGGCTTACAGGATTTTGAGGACCAATATCGAATTTTCATCCACTGACCGCAAGATAAAGGTAATATTGGTAACCAGCAGCGGGCCTGCCGAGGGCAAGAGCACTACGGCCGCCAATATGGCCATAGCCATGGCTGAAGCCAATCGCAGGGTGCTTCTCATAGACTGTGACTTGCGGAAGCCTTCTATTCACAGGATGTTTGGCCTGGTAAACATAAAAGGCCTTACCAATATCCTGGTGGAAGGGCTTGAATACAGCGAGATTACCAATGTGACCGAGGTGGAAAATTTAGAGGTCATAACCAGTGGGCCCAAGCCTCCAAATCCTTCCGAGCTTCTCGGCTCACAAAGGATGAAGGAGTTTCTGGATAAGGTGAGGGAAGATTACGACGTGATCATCATAGATACGCCGCCGGTGCTTCCGGTCACCGATGCTGCTGTGCTGTCCCAGTATGTGGACGGTGTGGTGCTGGTGGCGGGTTATGGTCTGACCACGTTTGATGCTGCTGTCCAGGCCAAGGCCAGCCTGCAGAAGGTGAACGCCAGGATACTGGGCGTTGTGCTAAACGGCGTTCCGACCGACAAACGGGGGGGCTATTATTACTACTATTATTACTATTATGATGAACATGGCAGGAAACAGAGGCGCAGGAAGTCTACGGTGGAAAAACCGCTTTCAATGGATGGGATTTCAGTCTCAAGAAGCGAGGGTATGAATCTGTAATGCTGGATCTACACTGCCATATACTGCCCGAGGTGGATGACGGTGCCGGCTCTATAGGTGAAGCGCTTTCAATGGCGGCTGTGGCTGTGAAGGAGGAAATATATGCCGTTGTAGCCACGCCGCACTGCCTGGATGCAAAAAATATCGATGCCTTTGTGCGTGGTATAGAGCGCCAGAGGCAGCAGCTTCAGAGTGTGCTGGACGCTCAGCAGATGGACCTAGACATTTTTTTGGGAGCAGAGGTGTTTATGGACCCCTCCTTCATTAAAGCAGGAGGGCTTGAAAGGTTGACCATAAACGCCACCCCCTATATTTTGGTAGAGCTCCCCATGGGGGAGGTGCCGCTGTACGCCGAGGATTTTATATACAGGCTCAGGCTTATGGGGTTTATACCTATAATCGCCCATCCTGAGAGGAACCTCGAGATAATGCGCGACCCGAATATACTCTATCGTTTGGTGGATTTGGGCTGCCTATGCCAGATCAACACCGGCAGCATAACCGGGCTTTTTGGGAAGCAAGTGAAACGGTGTGCTCGAATACTGCTGACGCACGGCATGGGGCATGTGCTGGGCACAGACGCCCATTCCGACGGTACAAGGGGGCCTTACATGAAAAAGGCCGTTGAACAGCTAAAAGGTTGGCTGGATGAGGAACAGGTGCGAAGGATAGTCGGCATTACGCCTTATCATATACTGGAAGGTAAGATGGTTTCCACAGAGCCCCCGAGAAGGTATAAGCCCAGGATGAGGATATTCGGCTTTTAATCTATGTTAGTTTATACTAAGGGTTGAGGGGATCGCTGTGGATATGGACGTTGAATCGGAAATGAAATGGTATGCCATTTTTGTCGAAACAGGTCAGGAAGAAAACTTTGAGCGATTGATTAATGTGCTGTATCCTGATGAGAATATAGAGATTTTGATTCCCAAAAGGAAGCTTATAGAGAGAAGGCAGGGAAAGGTCTATGAGATAACCAAGAAGTTGTTTCCCGGCTATGTTCTCGTAAAAACGGTGATGAATACCGATGTATATTATAAGCTGTCAGGGTTGCCAAGGGTGTACGGCGTTTTGAAGGATGAATCCGAACCGGTGCCAATAAGGGATGAAGAGATGGCCGTCATCCTTGCGCTGACCGCTGAGGGAGAAACGATAGGTTTCTCCGAAGTGTACAAGGAAGGCGAGCGCATCGTCGTCATAAGCGGTCCTTTAAAGGGCCTGGAAGGTATTATAGAGAGGTTTGATGCCCGCAAGAAACGGGTAAAGGTGCGGATTCAATTTCTCGGCAGGGAAAAGCGCATTGACCTGGGTGCTCACCTGGTTGACAGATGTAGCGGGTGAGAGGCCAGGTTTTTAATGCGCTTAAGGGTGGTATGCTGTTGGCTGATGATAGTTTGTTTTGGCAAATTAATTACATTGACACACTTTGATATATAATGTAAAATTTAGATGAGTTATGTGGACAAAATCCCGAGGGGACTTTTGCTGTTTCGGCGCAAAACGTTTCCTGAGGGAGGTCATAGGGGGATTTTTTAAACCCCGCTTTAGGGCGGGGAGGGGGAAGGTTTTGCTTGTTTGAAAGTCGTTGTAACACTATGTGAGTAAAATCTGTTTCCTTACTATTAATATGTGCATTACGACATATATCAATAATTTTTATTTTTAAGATGTAATTTTAATAGTGAGTTTTTATTCCTAATGAGTTAAGCAGGTGCTTTGCGGGGGCAAAGGAGGTTTTTAAAATTATGGAGGTTGTAAATATTGAGATGTACGTGCAACGTAATATTGGGAAGAATACAACTGTTGTTGTAGAGAATAGATTCTGGTATGAAAAAATAAAGAGAGTGATGGATATAGTTTTATCTTTAATTGGGATTATTATAGCTATTCCTTTAATGCTTATATTTGGTATAGCTATTAAACTTGAATCAAAAGGCCCTGTTTTTTATTGCCAGGAGAGGGTAGGTAAAAATGGAAAGGTATTTATGCTGTATAAGCTGCGATCCATGTACCAAAATGCTGAAGAGAATGGAGCAAAGTGGGCTGAAAAAGATGACCCAAGGGTTACAAAAGTTGGAAGAATTATGCGAAAAACGCGTATTGATGAATTGCCGCAGCTTTTTAATGTTTTAAAGGGCGATATGAGCATAGTAGGTCCGCGGCCTGAGAGACCTATTTTTACTTATCAGTTTAACGAACAGATACCAGGCTTTGTAAATAGATTGCAAGTTAAACCAGGACTTACAGGGTGGGCTCAAGTTAACGGTGGTTATGAACTGGGTCCAGCAGAAAAACTGGAGTACGACTTATATTATATTGAGAACCGTTCGATATTGATGGATATAAAGATAATGTTAAAGACGGTAAAAGTTATTTTGACAGGTAAAGGTGCTTGGTAGTTTTATTAACAAATTATTGGGTTACGAGTTGACGGAGGAAATTATGAAGTTTAGTTTAATTCTTTGTACTTTAGGAAGAGATAAGGAAGTAGAAGACTTTTTAAGTAGTTTATGTGATCAAATTTATAAAAATTATGAACTTATAGTTGTGGATCAAAATGAGGATGATAGAGTAAAAGATATAATTGATAGGTACAAAAATAAAATTGACAAAATAAAATATTTTCGCGTTAATTTTAAAGGATTGTCACGGGGACGGAATTTCGGTTTGTTACATGTAGAAGGTGATATAGTCGCTTTTCCAGATGATGATTGCAAATATCCAAATAATATTCTTTTAGAAGTAAAGAATAGATTTGAAAGGGATAAGGTAGATTTTTTGAGTTGCATCTCTCTTGATGAGGTTTCAGGACTTGAAAGCAATGGTAGATGGAGAAAAAATAAAATGCCAATAAGTAAGAGTACGCTATTCGGAACGTGTATCTCTTATACTATTTTTGTAAAGGCAGAATGTATAAAGGAAAATAAAATGAGTTTTGATGAAAGGTTAGGGGTTGGAGCAGACACGCCCTTTCAGTCTGCTGAAGAGACAGATTTTATTTATCAGTTATTATTGTCGGGATGTAAAGGCATTTATTATCCAGAAATATGTATTTACCATCCGTTAAAGATAATTGAATACGATGAAAGAACAATTGAAAGGGCATATTATTATGCAATGGGATTGGGGGCATTTTTTAGGAAACATGTTAATGATATTGAGTTATTGCCAGAATTTTGTAGATTATTGATAAGGGCTGGCGGGGGTATCCTATATAGCATCTTGAAAATGAATTGGGGTGGTGTAAAATTCTACTGCAAAATCTTAAGTGGAAGGTGGAAGGGTTTTATAACTTTCAAACATTGATAAAAAGCGGTGATGAAAGGGATAAATTTATATTTAATGCTGCATTATTTCTTATAGTCTTTTTATCAATGCTTGAACCTAAGCAGGTAAAGACCTTACTGGGGTTGAATATTATCTGGTTTTATCCTCAATATATCATCCTGGCTTTCTTAGTATTTTGGCGTTTTAGAAGGAACATTACTAATCTATTTAGACGGAATATAATATTTGGAAATCCAAATAAGGATATTTTAAGTTTCTGCTATTTGTTTTCTTGCATTTATATATTATCTGCTTTGTTGAATTTCAGCAAATCATATGATATATTTTTTAGCCTCAGAGGATTGTTTAAAGTACTGCTCCAGTATATTTTCTTTGCATCTTTAGCAGTTATTTTAGTGGCCGATTATCCTCAAGTAATCGTTAAGGTATTAAAGTATTTATTCATGTTGAGTGCTGGAGTGGTTGTATTTATTTTAATTGGAATATTTGGTTATATAATTAAATTTGATGTTTTACCATTCCAGAAAATAATTGATTACCAGATTATCTCTCAATCTTGGGTTAAAATACTAAATTTTACAATTTTTTTTCCTAAGTTTGGAGGAGTATTTCCTGAGACGCAAGCGCTGGGGTTTTTTTTGTTAATAGCGTATATTTCTTACACAATGTTAAAAAAATATGGTATCACATTCAATAAAGTTTTAGACTTTTATGGCAAATTGTTGTCAATTTTTTCAATCCTTACTTTTTCGAAGACGGTGATACCGGCGGTAGGGATTTTCTTGATATGGAATAATTATGAGAATAGAAAAAGCATCAAAAATAAGGTGGTAGCCAGTTTATTATTTTTTATCAGCTTTTATTTTTTATTGGTCAATCCTTATGCACTTTCTGTTAAAGAATATGTTGTTTACGGGACAAGAATAGATTTGGCCGAAAAGATGGATACTATAAAAGAAGGGTTAGTGGATGACGGGGAAATAGTGTATGATGAGGAAAGTGAGGATACAACAGAAAGTATACGAGCTGATTCGTTGGGCGAAAGAGCATTTCATGTTGTTACCTTTTTTAATTATGCGGCAAATAATATACTGTCCTTTTTGGTAGGGATGGGGCCATATAATTATGGCAACTATATACGTTCAATAAATCCTGATTTATTCAATAGATACACCAATGCCGTTTCAATATTTACCGTGTTCATTGAATCGGGGTTACTTGGATTTTCTATATATTTGTTATTGTGGGGATATATGATCATAAAATCGAAAAGTTTTTTGACAAAATGCGCTTTATTTAGCTTATTAATAGGCAATGTTGGGCAACCTAACTGGAGTATGGATATTTTGCTCATATGTGTTATAATGGTATATAGTTTGGACAAATACGGGAGGACATTATTAAATGAAAATAGCAATTGATGCTAGAATGATCAGTTCGTCGGGAATAGGGACATATATAAGGAATTTACTGCCCAATATTATTGATATAGCCAATGAACACGGGTTTGTAATAATAGGGGAAAATATTAAAGATGTAAATAATTTAGTTAATAGAAAGAACGTGGATTTTATTCAATTGAATGCTAGAATTTTTAGCATTAAAGAACAGTTAAAGCTGCCATCATTAGTACCTAAGTGTGACATTTTCTGGTCTCCTAATGTAAATATACCATTATTACCTTTGAAAGCTAAATACAGAATTGCTACTATACATGATGTGGTTCATGTTGCGCATCCAGAATTTTTTAAGCCAGAAGTTGTAATGAGTTTTAAATTTTTTTTAAGAGAGGCGTTAAGAAAAAGCGATGTAATTCTCACGGTGTCAAATTTTTCAAAAAGCGAAATAATTAAGTATGGTAAGATAATGGGAGAAAGGATTCATGTTGTTTATCCTGCATGCAATACTAAAATATACAATAGTGAAAACGTCAGTTATGAAGATATGCTTAGTGTGAGGAGAAAATATAATTTGCCTGATAGATTTTTGCTTTATGTAGGGAATATAAAGCCCCACAAAAATCTCGCAAGGTTACTCCAGGCTTTTGATAGAATTGATGATGAAACATTGTACCTGGTTGTTATTGGAAATAAAGAAGGATTTGTGACAGGAGATAAAAGCATAAATCATATAGAACTAAGAAAAAGAAATAAGGTAGTGTTTACTGGGTTTGTACCAGATGAGGATTTGCCCAAATTTTATAAGATGGCTGAGGCGCTGGTTTTTCCTTCCATTTATGAAGGGTTTGGATTGCCACCGCTTGAAGCTCAAGCATGTGGGTGTCCGGTAATAGCGTCAAATGTAGCAAGTTTACCTGAAGTCTGTGGCGACAGTGTGTTGTACTGCAATCCTTATGATATTAACGATATAGCTGATAAAATAGAGCTATTAATAAACAATAAATTACTAAAAGAGGAGCTTAAGCAAAAAGGCTTAAAGAATGTTCAAAGGTTTGATTGGGAGAAATCGGCATACGAAATTTTGAATGTATTCGAAAAAATATGTATGTCTTGAACACTTTATTGAGGTGGCAGATTATGGTATTACAGGTAAACAAAATGTACTGGCCTGATATCGGTGGTGTAGAGACAGTTGTTAAACAATACGCGGAATATTTAAAACGATTTGATGAAGTTGTAGTGCTTTGCGTAAATAAGAAATTTGCTTTAAAAACCATAGTTGAAAAGATAAACGGCATTAGGGTTTATAGATGTGCATCATTTGGAACGTTTATGTCAATGCCGATATCAGTGGCGTTTTTTTGGCATTTATTCCGTTTAGCCAAGATAGCTGATGTAATACACTTTCATGAACCTTTTCCTCTTGGAAGTATTGGAAGTTTGTTATTAAAATTTTTGAGTAAAAATAAAAAGGTTTATGTGACATGGCACAGCGATATCGTTAAACAAAAGAAATTAAAAAGATTTGTGGAATTTTTTCAGAAACGGCTTTGCAAACGCGCTAATGCTATTATAGTGACGTCTGAAAGGATGATTGAATTTTCTTCTGTTTTAAAGAGTTTTAAGGATAAAATTGTAGTTATTCCATTATCTTTAGACAAGCGCGATTATTACCGTGATTATGACGTAAACAATATAGAACAATCGTTATTAAATCTACCACAAGGATTTGTGCTGTTTTTGGGAAGGTTATCATACTACAAGGGAATAGATGTATTACTAGAAGCTATAGAGATGATTCAAGAAGATATACCTTTTGTTATTGCAGGGGATGGAGAGTTTAGGGAAGATATCATGAGAAGAGTTCAAAATAGCCAGAAAAAAATATATTTTATATCTAGGCAAGTTTCTGAAGATGAAAAGCTGTATTTAATAAAAAACTCAAAATTTTTAGTTTTTCCTTCTGTTCTTCCCAGTGAAGCTTTTGGAATAGTACAGCTTGAGGCTATGATATATGGTAAACCCGTAATAAATACGAATTTACCAACCGGAGTACCTTGGGTTAGCCTTAATGACGTGTCTGGTTTAACGGTTGAGCCTTCAAATTCCAAACAGTTGGCAGAGGCTATAAAAAAACTTTATTTTGATGAGGAATTATATACAAGGTTAGCCCGAGGTGCATTAGAAAGGTTTAACGAATATTTTGATTCTGATGTTACAAACAAGATTTTATACAACTTATATGCTGATGTTATAAATAAAAAAGTTTAAAAGTTATTATAGTTATTATTATAAACGATATGATCGGAAGGATGAATGTTATGATAACAGGGATAATCATGGCAGGGGGACGGGGCGAACGATTTTGGCCTAAGAGTAGGATGAAGATGCCTAAGCAATTTTTAAATCTTTTCGGAGAAAAAACGATGATTCAGCAAACAGTGGACAGGCTTACAAAGATTATGCCCCTGGAAAATATCTTTGTTGTTACCAATATTGATTTTGTGGAATTAGTGAGTCAGCAAATTCCTAATTTGCCTCGTGAGAATATTTTAATTGAGCCTATGAGTAAAAATACTGCGGCTTGTATTGGCATTGCAGCCCTTCGTACAGAAAAGATTGATAGGGATTCGATAATGGTTGTTGTTCCATCTGATCATGTTATAAAGGATGAAAAAAAATATATAGAAGCGTTGGAAACGGCAATACAAGAGGCAGAAAAAGGTGACAATCTAGTAATAATAGGTATTAAGCCTACGCGCCCTGAAACAGGATATGGTTATATAAACTTTGATGAAAATACAAAAAAAGTAGTAAATAAAAATTGCGTGTATAAAGTTGAAAGGTTTGTTGAAAAACCCGACTACAGTACGGCGATAAAGTATATAGGAAGTGGAAATTATCTCTGGAATAGCGGGATGTTTATATGGAAAACATCCTCAATACTCAGTGCTATGAAGAAGTATATGCCTGATTTATATAATTCGCTGGAGCGAATAAGAGAACATATTGATTCAGATGATATGGAAAAAGTACTTTATGAAGAATATTCCCAATTAGAGGGTATATCGATTGATTACGGAATAATGGAAAAAGCGAAAAATGTATATGTTGTGCTAGGAGATTTTGGTTGGGATGATGTGGGAAGCTGGCTTGCTATTGAAAGAATTTACCAAAAAGATGAGTATGATAATGTTATAAAAGGTAATGTATTTAAGGTGGATACAAGGAATTGCATAATAATGGGTGAGAATAGGCTTGTTGCGGTTGTGGGTGTGGAAAACCTTGTTGTGGTAGACACAGAAGATGTAGTTTTCGTATGCGCTAAAGATAAGGTTCAAAATATGAAGGATATATTAAGTCAGCTGAAAGAGGAAGGCAAGTATGTTTAGTGGAGGGCACTTGATATGTCAAAGATTTGTGCAGTAATTGTTACTTATAATAGAAAAGAGTGCTTGAAGAGGTGTGTTGATAGTATTCTCAATCAAACGGTAAAAGTTGATAAAATATTAATAATAGACAATGCCAGTAGTGACGGAACCCAAGAGTTCCTTTCATCTGAAGGATATTTGGCGCTGCCCGTAGTCGATTATAGAAGACTTGATGAGAATATCGGGGGAGCGGGTGGCTTTAATAAAGGGATGGGAATTGCGTTTGATGAAGGTTATGATTGGATATGGGCAATGGACGATGATGGAATTCCCTCCTCTACATGTTTAGAAAAATTATTGAATGCATTTGATGAAACAGGAGCGAAGTATGTTGCACCGTTGGTTATAAATATTGAGAATGAAAATGAGCTGAGTTTTGGACTGTATTCATCCGAATGCGGGAAGATTATTAGAGACAGAAATTACTTTGAAAAACGTGGAATTAGATACTTTTATGGAGAAGCCAATCCGTTTAATGGCGTATTGATTCATAGAGATATAATCGATGCGGTGGGGTTACCGAAAGCAGAAATGTTTATTTGGGGTGATGAAACGGAATACTTGATGAGAGTAAAAAAACATAAGTTTGACGTTGTCACTTGTATTGATGCTATACATAAACACCCGAAAGATAGGGTTACCGTTAGAAGAACTTTGATGGGATTTGCTGGGGTCGCAGTTACGGGAGATAGATTTAGAGATTATGTAAGAGCGAGAAATCATGCTTATATTTACAGCCGGTATTATCCTAAATTAGAGCTGCTGAAATTTTTTATACTGTATGTTTACTACTATCTAATCACAGACAGACTTAATTTTCGAGGTTTGTATTTATTCTTAAAAGCGTTTATGGATGGGATTACTGATAATTTTTCTAAGCATCAAAATTATAGATGATGTAGTTAAACAGTGACAAGGATAGAAGATAATGGAGGTAATTGGAAATGTACGATTTTGTTGTAGTTGGTGCTGGCTTTGCTGGTTGTGTACTGGCGGAAAGGATAGCGAATGATTTAAAGAAAAAAGTTTTAGTGATAGAAAAGAGAAATCATATCGGCGGAAACGCTTATGATTATTATAATGAAGATGGTATACTGGTCCACAAATATGGTCCCCATATTTTTCACACAAATAATAAAGAAGTATGGGATTACCTATCTCGTTTCACAGAGTGGTACTATTATCAACATAGAGTATTAGCATATGTCGATGGTATGTACGTACCTATACCTATAAACTTAAACACGATAAATAAACTATATAATACGAATTTCACACCCAAACAATTAGCAGAATATTTTGAAAAAATAAAGGAAAACAGACAAGAAATATTGAACTCGGAAGATGTAATTGTAAGCAGAGTTGGAAGAGAGCTATATGAGAAATTTTTTAAAGGATACACAAAAAAGCAGTGGGATCTATATCCTTCAGAACTCTCGCCTGAAGTTACTTCAAGAGTCCCAATTAGAATTAATAGAGATGATAGGTACTTTACGGATAGATATCAGGGATTGCCAAAATATGGATACACGAGAATGTTTGAAAAAATGTTGGAAAATGAAAAAATACATATAATGCTTAAAACAGATTATAAAGAGGTTATTAACTCAATAGAGTATGGATACTTAATATATACAGGACCAATCGATTATTTCTTTGATTACAAATATGGGAAATTGCCATATAGGTCTTTAAGATTTGAATTTGAAACACTGGATTGTGAAAAATATCAAGAAGCGGGTACGGTGAACTATCCAAACGATTATGATTTTACCCGTATTACAGAGTTTAAATACTTAACCGGGCAAAAGCATAATAAAACAACTATAGTTAGGGAATATTCAGCTGCTGAAGGGGAGCCATATTATCCTATACTTCAGAATGAAAATATAGAGCGTTATAAGATGTACGAAAATGAAGCCAATAAGTTAAAAAACGTTTTCTTCATTGGAAGGCTTGCTAACTATAAGTACTACAATATGGATAAAGTTGTAGAGCAGGCTCTTAAGCTGTACATTGATAAAATAAGACAATAGCGTGCTTTTTTGTTTGCAAACTTAAGGAAGCGATTGGGCGGCATTGACGGGAAGAAGCTGATAAGTGTATTTCTATTTACTTTATTCTGATATACCTTTTCAAGGTAGAAGAGGTCAGGTGGTTTGTAGATACAGTTAAAAAGCAGTTATATGGGATGAGATGAAGAGAAGTGGGGGCTTTGTTATATGAGAATAGTGGCAATTGTAGTTACGTACAACAGGAAAGAGTTTTTGAAAGAAAATATAGATGCTCTTTTAGGGCAGAGTTACAGCGATTTTGATATTTTAATAATAGACAACAATAGCAGTGATGGTACGGCTGATTTAGTAAAAAGCTATAAAAATGATAGGATTTTTTATATAAATACGGGTGCAAATATAGGTGGAGCAGGGGGATTTGCTTTAGGAGTAAAAGAGGCAATAAAGAGAGGCTATGACTACTGCTGGTTGATGGATGACGATGCAATTCCAGAAAAAGATGCTCTTAAATCTATATTAGCCAAGGTAAAAATATTAGGCGGTAAATTTTCATTTATCAACAGTGTTGCAAAATGGAAAGATGGTTCTATGTGTGTAATGAATATTCCCATGATAGATAGAGAATGGTTTAAAAAATATGAAGAAATAAAATGTAATTTATTACCATTAAAGGCATGTACTTTCGTTTCATGTTTTGTTAATATTGAGATAGCGAAAAAGGTGGGCTTACCGATAAAAGAATTTTTTATTTACGGCGATGATGTAGAATATACCCTGCGTTTAAGCAAGGAAGAGCAAGGATATTTAGATTTAGATAGTGTGGTAATTCACAAAATGGGTTTGAATCAGGGAACTGATATAGTTACTGAAGGAGAAAGCCGTATAGATAGATATGTTTTTGATTTCAGGAATCGCTTTTATATTGCTAAACAGTTAGGGAAGAAAGAGATTATTAAGTATTTAATCATGTTTTTTATAACGTTATATAGGATTATGAGGTATTCTAGATCAAAAAAGACAAAGAGAATAATTATGCTCGGGTAGTGTCAAATAAATAATGAAAAAGTCAACGATAAGAGAATTGTTATCAAAACATGGACTTTGGCAACAGAATATAGACTAAAAATATAAAAACACAGTAATTAAGAGTGCTTAATAAGTAAGAT
>NZ_JAHUQD010000021.1 GCF_023838525.1 Caldicoprobacter algeriensis | reverse complement strand
TTAAAGGAATATTATTTATATTTAAGCACCACCCACTCTGGGGAGGTATTTGAAAAATATACCTAAAAAATCAGTTATATTCAGCAACTAAAGCTGATTTTGTATAAAAATTTTTGACACTACGAAAACCAAAAGGAGGTAAAAACCATGAAAAAGAGTAAAATTAAATCCATCTTCACCCCCCAGAAAAGGTCATAGTCCAGGATATTGAAGGGCAAAAGGAGGATACCAAGGTAAACCTCAATGAAGGACCCGGATACGTTATATACGTCGATGAAAGCATGTATCACGTGGTAAAACAAGATGGAAAGGATAGAATCGTTCCAAACGTGGATCCGGGCGATAATTTGCCAGAAGTATACATGGAAATTCAGCGAGTAGCGGATAAATCTCCTCAAGAAATGGCCGCACAAATAGAAGCTGAACTAAAATCTTCTTTTGAAACTGTTGAAAATTATGGCGTCATTGAAGACCCTGTTAAATCAATATCTCTACGTGCTCGTAGTGGCCTGAAACCAAATGCCACTATAGTTAGATATTATCTCGTAGATGATAAACAGGGGGGCACTTTTATAATAAAGCAACAGTACTTTTTAGAGGCAGCAGAGGGCCATGGGGCAAGATTCTACCATATGCTCAAAGAGTTTAAAGTGGTCAATTCCCAGGAATAATCACAAAAATCAAAGCAAAAAGAGGTTGGTAAATCAACCTCTTTTTGCTCTATCGGGCTTCCCTTAAAAGTTTTCCTAATATCCTTTCTTACTCTCATCAAGGAAAACTTACGGAAAGCCTTATATTTTTATTAACCTCATAACTGCCGCCTACAGCCTAACCTCATGATTGCCGCTTGCGGCTTATAAGCTTTAAAATATTCTTATCATTGGGTACTCTGGTAAGGTCCAGCGATTTTACCTCCACTATAACTATTTCTGCCAAATACAAAACCCTGCAGCCGTTCTCAAGATGCCCCGCATAGGCTTTTTCACGATCAGACACCACGGCATGCAAATGTGGCTTTCCATCCGCTATTATGCCGTCTATTGACGCAAGCTCAAGAGGTTTGTCTTCCCAGCGTTCAAAATGCTCAACCGGCGGATAACCGGTGGTCATGACCATATGCAGTGTGCACCTGTCCAGTGTTCCTATGCCAGATACCACCACCGCATCTTTAATCCCTTCCTTGACGATCAGCTCATTTATGCTCTCAAGCACCATGTCTCCTTGGTCTAACCTTAGTATAAATATTCTGCCAATTTCTTGTGTTGAAAAATACTCCATAACGCCAACCCTCCCACTATCCTTTTAGAACCAAACAAAACCCAAAAATCCTTTTGGACCCATTCTTTACTTGACAGTATCGTCCAGTTCCCACCCCAGGGCTTCATACAATTTTCTTCTTTGAACCTTGTCTTTGTTCAATTCGCGCCTTGCATACTTTGCTACCTCGTAAGCCAACTTTCTGGGGACCACAATTACCCCGTCTCCATCCGCTACAACCACATCTCCGGGATGTACAACTACACCGCCAACCGATACAGGAATATCCTTGGCATCGTAACGCAACCTACCCTGTACCATTGCCTGAGATATAAATCTAGACCACACAGGAATCTTTTGCAAAATCAGTTCGTCAGTATCTCGCACTCCACCTTCTATCACATATCCACGTGCTCCTCTTTTAAAACCTTCCAGAGAATTATGAGACCCCATAAGCCCTGCATTTACCCCGCTTTGGTCAATAACTATGAAATCACCTGGCTGGATATCTTCTATCCAAGGATAGGTACATACGTTGTTGTAATACCAGTTTACCCATTCGGTATATTCATCGGGACTCATTTTGGGGATCGAACCCTCATAAGGCAGATACCGTACCGTCCTAGCAATCCCTACTACTCTCGTTCTAAACAACGGACGAATCTCATAAGACATGCTACCATAACCATGCATCATATTCCAATCCATTCCATCTCGTACATCAGCCACGCGAAGTCCTTCATAAAGCTTTAAAAGTTCTTCCCTTTCTGATTTAGACATGTCCATGATTAAAAACCCCCTCATTCACTCTAAACAATAAGTTCTTATACTGGTAATTTTTATCTTACTTTTTTATATTGTATCAGGATATTGTACCAAGTTCAAATAACTTTTATTTTACAAAAGAACTATTCCATCATCTTCCACCTTCTCCCGTCCCTTTCTATAAGCTTCCTGGCTGCAGGAGGGCCCCATGTCCCAGCCGGATAAT
Source organism: Caldicoprobacter algeriensis (assembly GCF_023838525.1). Taxonomy (GTDB): domain Bacteria; phylum Bacillota; class Clostridia; order Caldicoprobacterales; family Caldicoprobacteraceae; genus Caldicoprobacter; species Caldicoprobacter algeriensis. Next base: position 44,260 of record NZ_JAHUQD010000021.1, on the reverse strand, counting down.
TTGGAAAATCAGGCTCCTCTTCTGCCAATACTTTGGCTATGTTATCCACAAAGCGCCAGGCATATTCCACCTCATCCCAGCGCGTAAAAAGCGCAGAATCGCCTTTCATGGCATCCAGCAAAAGCCGCTCATAGGCATCGGGAGACACGGCATCGACGGCACAGTTCTGGCAAAAGTCCATCCCCACCTGTATTATCTCGTTCTTAATTCCGGGTTTCTTGGCGTTGAAATACAGCTCCACTCCTTCACGGGGTTGGATCCGTATCAAAAGAGTGTTGGGTTTGAGCCCCTTTAGTTCCTTAAAATACAGCACCTCGGGCAGGGATATGAATTGTATAACTATCTCAGTAAACTTCTTGGGCAATCTCTTACCAGTCAGCAGATAAAACGGCACCCCACCCCATCTGAAGTTTTCAATCTCCACTTTCATGGCCATAAAGGTTTCGGTGTTGGAAAAAGGCGACACCCTGCTCTCCTCCCGATATCCTACAACAGGCTTTCCATCTATATAGCCCCCGCCGTACTGCCCCCTCACCACGTCCCGCCGTACCTTGGCAGGAGTCATTTCCGACAGCGATTTTAGCACCTTGACCTTTTCGTCCCTTATAGACTCGGTATCCAGCTGTGCAGGAGGTTCCATGGCAGTTAGCATCAAAAGCTGGAGCATGTGATTTTGTATCATATCCCTCAGCGCCCCTGCCTTTTCATAATAAGACCCTCTGTTCTCAACCCCCACTGTTTCGCTGGATATAATCTGTACATGGTCTATATATTTGTTATTCCACAACGGCTCAAAGAGGGCGTTGGCAAAGCGTATAGTCATTATGTTTTGGAGCATTTCTTTCCCTAGATAATGATCTATTCTGTATACATGCCTTTCGCTAAACACGCTTGTTATGACATTGTTTAAAGCTATTGCCGAACTTAAATCGCTGCCAAAGGGCTTTTCTATAATCAGCCTCTGCCAGCTCAATCCGTCGTTCACCACCATACCGGCAGATTTGAGGTGCTGAACTATCGTTTTAAAATGCTCAGGCGCCACCGCCAGATAATATACCCTGTTGCCCTGCGTTCCATAACGGTCATCCAGCCTGGACAGGTATTCCTTCAAGCCCACATATCCATAGGAATCACTTATATCCAATTTATAGTAATAGAACCTGGATACAACGGCATTCAAATCTTCATCAGTGCCGCTGTTGGGCCTTGAAAACTTCTTTATCGCTTCAACGGCATCCCGCCTGAACTCTTCGTTGGTCTTATCCCTGCGTCCCACCGAGACCACAGCAAAATGCTGAGACAGTTGCCCTGATAAAAAGAGGTTGTAAACAGCAGGATACAACTTTCGATGAGCCAAATCACCCGTACCACCAAATATGACCAATAAACAGTCCACAGGTTTTCACCTCCATAGGTTCCCCATTTAAAACGCCTTTAAATTTATATCTTAAGTATAACCAGCCTCTACTCCTCTAAAACTAATTTTTATCGCGTAAACCTTACAACGCCCTGTGCATAAAGTTGTGGCATATTATGTCGCTTAATTGAGAAAAACTGTATTAATTTTTTGTTAAAACTTTGTAAATAATGGTGATAAACATCTTGACCCTATCGCACTTTTAAGCTATAATTCGATTCGTTGACTTTTGTATTGACTTTTGACAAGGAAAGAGTGAGGGATCATATGGAATTGGTAACAGAGATAAATACGCTACGCCAAGAACTGCACAATATAATATTAAAAAACCAAAAGCTGTGTAGTGAACCGGTAATCAAATACAGTCAAAAGCTGGACAAACTGATTGAGCTTTATTACTCTCAAACGTACAATGCATCAAAAAAAGGGGCTTCAAAAGAGTGACCCCCTTTTTTTATTCCCCCTCCTTCTTTATCAGCTTTTTTACCCTCTTTTCAAACTTTTCTCTGTCCATCATGACTATTCTACCGCACTTTAAGCATTTTATCTTGAAATCTGCTCCCACTCTTATTATTTCCCATTGGTCATTGCCACAGGGGTGTTGCTTGCGCGTCTGTACAATATCACCTACCGAATACTGATTTGGCATCACTGTTTCTCCTCCTTTTCGGACTGAATTATAACCCTGCGGGGATAAGGTACTCCTATATCGTTTTCATCGAAAGCCTCTTTGATTCGCTTTTTTAACTCTCGTTCTACTTCCCAATGTTTCAAGGGCAAAGTACGGGCTACAGCACGAATGGTTATTTGAGAATCTCCCATGTCCATAACCCCCAAAACCTGGGGCTGTTCAACTATGTTTTTATTCTCCTGAGCATACCTCTTTGCAACATCTTCTATGAGCTTAATGACCCTATCAATATCGGTCTCGTAAGGCACACTTATGTCGACCACAGCCAACACATTACCCCTCGTATAGTTTACCACTTTTTGTACTTGTCCGTTAGGTATGATGGTCAAATCGCCTTTAAAACCGCGTATCTTGGTAATCCTTAAACCTATTTCCTCCACCGTACCCGTCGTATCGCCTATGGTAACAAAATCCCCCACTGCATACTGGTCCTCGAATAATATGAAAAATCCGTTAATCACATCCTTTACCAAACTCTGAGCTCCAAAACCTACGGCTAGTCCACCTATGCCAGCCGTAGCTAAAATAGAAGTAGTATCCACAAATTGCCCCAAAACAGTAAGGCCCGTAACAAAATATACGGTATATTTCAATATGCTATGAGCCAAAGCCCGAAGGGTATTTACCTTTCTTGCATCCACGCCAATTTTTGCCTGAATCCGTGCATTAAAAAATCTATCTATTAAAACCTTACCTATCTTGTGTATAATACACGCCAAAAACAATATAGCCAATATTTTCAAAGCGATAAAAACTAAATGCTGATAGTTTTGAAGTTTAAGCCCTTCAATCCAGGCATTCAGTTCCCTACCAATGCTGAACAAAAACTCCCTCATAATATCGATTTCCTCCCTCCGTTCATTAAACGCCCTATTTTTTATGGCTTGCTCCTGCTGCACGCCTCCACAAAAGCTTTAAATAGTAGCAACATGTTTTGATGATGCCTATACATCCGCTCAGGATGCCACTGAACCCCTACCGCAAAGGTATGCTCTCTGGATTCGATAACCTCAATGACGCCGTCATCGCTTCGGCCGGTGGCACAAAAAGGAGGAGCCACTTCTCTTACAGCCTGATGATGAAAGCTGTTTACCCGTATATGCTGCTGCCCCATTATAGAGCTTATCCTGGAACCGGGTTCAAGCCTGACCCCGTGAATGGGATGCCACCCGGGCGCTGTTTGACGATGATTTATGGTAACTTCAGATTTCAATTGAGTGGCTATATCATGATAAAGCGTCCCACCCATAGCCACGCTCATCACCTGAATCCCCCTGCATATGCCCAGTACAGGCTTGTCATTGTCCATAGCCCAGGCGCAAAGCCTTATCTCTGCCTCATCACGAATTGGATTTACCTGCCCTAAAGCGTAATGGGGATACTCGCCAAAGTAATGGGGGTCTATGTCGCCGCCTCCTGTAAACATAATGCCGTCCAGTCTGGAGGCCAAAGAACAAACATCCTCAACATCGATATATGGCAACACCACAGGCAGCCCTCCAGCCGCGTATATGGCCCTACAATAGTCGCTGTGCAGCTGAATCCTATCAGCCTCCAAATCATAATCGCAGGTAATACCTATCAAAGGCCTCATGCTCCCTACACTCCATTTTCATCATAATATCTTTTTATTCCATGTTACGCAATCCCGTTTTATTTTATAATCCTCTATTCTAGCGCTATGCTTTAACTCATAGGCCTTGTACAATATGCTAAATTTACGGAGACTATTTTATCACATTTTTATACCTTATTCCCCCTCTTTTTGTAAAGTACGCTCTCGAAAAGTCTGAGAGCCTTATTTTAGCTTGTTTGCAGGTTCGGTCTTGGAACTTCACCCCATAATTATTCTGCAAGGTTGCTCTACAAAATCAATCGTTGTGCCTATGTTGCTCAGCTACTTTTCGAGAGTATTCGTAAAAGGATTTGATTGCAATAATTATTCTCAATTGATAATGATGAATATTATCTTTTATTCGCTGCTCAAATAATTTTTGTTGATTTTTAGGCTATTTTATGTTGCATTTCTTCATGAAATGAAATAATATAATAGTAATTTTATTCTTAATTGAAAATGAAAGGGGTTTTAAACATGGGAAATGCTCGATACCATGCAGGGCAGAGAGTTAACAGGGTGGGCATTATAACAAACGCTCTGTTGACGCTGCTGAAGCTGTTAGCAGGTTTGGTGGCCCACAGCACTGCCATGATCGCTGACGCCGTTGAATCGGCTTCAGATATATTGACCACATTGATTGTAGCATTGGGATTGAAAATAGCAAACAAGCCAGCCGATCAGGAGCACCCATACGGTCACGAAAAGGCTGAGGCTATAGCAGCAAAATTTGTTGCCGGATTCCTACTGACAGCAGGGCTGGCGATTGGATGGAAGGCAATACAGCACCTCATCACAGGCGATGCCGAAACGCCCGGCGTTCTTGCCCTTTATGCGGCCATCCTAACCATAGCCGTCAAGGAAATACTGTTTCAGTATACCATCTTTACCGCCAAAAGGATAAACAGCACGGCACTCAAAGCCAACGCTTGGCATTATCGCTCGGATGCCTTGACCTCTATGATAACCCTGATAGGGATTGGTGCAGCCAGGCTGGGCTATGCCGCAGCTGATCCGATAGCAGCTATATTGGGTGCCATGCTCATTTTAAAGATGGCATATGAAATATATGCAAGGTCTATCTCAGAGCTGATGGACTCCTCGGCTCCCCCAGAAAAGGTGGAAGCCATACACCAAATCATACTTTCAGTACCAAACGTCAAAGGCATAGACCTTTTAAAGACGCGCAGGCATGGCAACATGATATATGTGGATGTGGACATAGTTGTTGACCGCCGCATAAGCGTGCTAGATGGGCACAACATCGCCAATGAAGTAAGAAGTGCTGTAATATCAAAGGTGGGGGATGTAAAAGACGTCATGGTTCACGTAAACCCCTGCCAGCCAGCATCTCTCCACTCCGCGTGTCAAAAATGCGATAAATCGTGCTAAAAATCAGTCGCCGAAGCGTTTATCTATCATGTCTGCTAGCTCGTCAAGACTTCTATGGTCGATCAGCTTCTCAGCGTCTTTACCATATTTCACAAGGTTATATAGTGGGATGAGCACATCGGCCTGACGTCCCTTCCTCTCGTTCCACACCTTTAAATCCTCCTTTATCTCGTTGGGCGTCATATAGCTTTTGGGCCGGTATCCTAGGCTGATACAGCGAATCAGAAATCGCCTGTAAAGATACCGCACCTTCTGGGTGACATCGGACAGGTCTTCCCACCGCGGCTCCCTCTCAATCAAGGAGGTCAGCCAGTGCTTCCACCTACTGGCATATTCCTTTCCCAACGTTTTTAGGTCGATCACCTTTTCCTTCACATCCACATATCCAGCATCAGTCCCCATCCACTCCCCTTCCTGTATCAACCTTGCCAGCAGCTTGATAAGCCTCCTCATTACTCTATACAACATCATGGCGAGTGCAGCAACCAACGCAATTACAAACGCTATACTTAAAACATAAGCCAAAACCTCGAATATGTAGTCAAAGATATTTGGAGCTCTAGGCTCTGCCTCGGGCAGCATATCCAGCATCCCACCATCCGGCGGCATCTCCCCTCCCGGCTCACTCATGGGTACAAGGTTGCTTAAAAATAAGATGACCTTGACAATCAACAAAATTATGGCATTAACCAGCCATAAAACCACTTCCTTAAGGCGGCTCAAATTTGCTACAATGACTATCAATATAAATGTCAAGGCAATCAGCAGCCTGTTGTGCCGCAAAAGCCCGGAAGAAAGCACAGGCTCACCGTTTCTGGATAGAGTCGCTCTTTTGAGTTGTTGTAGGTTAAATATGATAAGGCTTATGCCGGTATAAATAAAGCCCATCCGCGCTACCAAACCTGCATAGGGCATGAGCGTCATTGAATGCTTGTAGAAAAAGTAGGCTACAAAATATATCAGTATCCCCACCCACAAGGCAGCAGAGGGGAAAACCTCCTCCCACCTGCGCTCAACAAAGGACATCCCTCTGAAAAGCAGCACAACCCCTACGCTGTATGAAGCCCACAGCGGCAGACCCCAGCCGAAAACGCTATATGCCAGAGAAAATGTAATGATGACGCCCAACAGTACAGATGCAATCTTCGGCTTTTTCCTTAAAACGGTCCTCAAAAGGATTCCTGCAATATAATACACAACTAAAAAAGCCACCCAGCTAAGAACCACAGACTCAGGAAAAGCGAAAACCGCTAGCATCAAAATTAAAGGGAAAAAAGCAATGAGTTCCACTGCGGCCTGCATGCTCCGCTTAAGAAACGCCAATGCCTGATTCTTCATGCTCTTCACTCCTTATATCCTGTTGCGGGTGCAGCCAAAGAAATTCCACTGCATTACCGTATTCCTTCAACTTTCTTATCTGATTCTCCATCCGTGGGCTTGCGTAAGAGGTGATTATGAGAAAATCCATCCCCGTAACCCCTCTTGCCAGGTCCTGTTCCAGAAATGTAAAGAATGTCACGCTCCTTGCTATAACCAATTTAGCCAGGGCTTCATATATGGTGGTGAGATGCTCCAGGCTGCACCTCGGCAAGATGCGCACCGGTTCCCCTGGCCGGTCTATCAGGTATCCGTTGCTTCCAAATCCCACCTCTATTCCCCGGGAAATAATGTGCTGTGCAATGGAAGCAACATAGGATATGCCCTTTTCAATCCCTTCGGGTTCAGTGACAGCATTCCACATCTCTTCGGAAATGTCAACGTTTAAGTATATCATCAACCTGGGGTTTGCAGTAAAATCGAGGTTATTGACCTTTATCTTGCCAGTACGGGCAGTGGTTTTCCAGTTGATGCGGTTTAGAGGATCGCCGTAAGCATAATCCCTTACTCCTGCCACCATGAACGGGTCATCCACTATCCAGCGCTTCACCGTAACATCTCCCTGCCAGCTGTGAGACGGCAAAGGAATATCCTCCATCGGTATGAGTTTGGGATATACCAGAAGCTGTGCCGACAGCTGAAACTCCTTTGACACTTCCTGAAATCCAAACAAATCACCACAGGTCATCGTAACCGAATTGAGATAATAACATCCCCTCTTTAAGCACTTCACTTTGTGCCGCCGGATGATTCGAGTGTACGGCATCAAGCTGAAAAGGCTTTTGTGAAACTGTTGATGCTGTATATCGAGATTGAACTGCTTTTGAAATTTCAAATTTGCGCTGATTTTGGATTCTATGCGGAGCCATGGGACAGGCAAGAGCTTTTCATTGGATATCACCTCAACCATCTCCACCTCTTGCCCCTCAAACACGGCCGGAACGTTAAAATACCTATGGTATTTGAGGTTTTTTAGCCCCCACTTTCTGAATACCATCCCTTGTATCATCACAATGACAACGGTTATAAATATAAACCACTGAACAGACATGGTTTAACCTTCCCTTTCCCACAGCCGTTCTTCGGTGGGTACCGGAACCTGCCGCAGTATTTGATCAATGATTTCGTCCTGCTGACCGCCCTTGGCAGCCATTACATTTCTCAAAATCATCCTGTGCCTGAGTACCGGCTTTGCCATTGCCTTGACGTCATCGGGAATGACATAGTCCCTCCCTTGCAGTATTGCATATACCTGTGATGCCCTAAGGAGTGCCTGGCTTCCCCGGGGGCTTACGCCCAAATGCACGTCATTGTGTTTTCTGGTCATCTCAACGATATTCACTATATACCGAAGAATGTCATCGCTCACAAAGACATTCACATAATCCCGTTGAGCGGCTATAATCTCTTCCTGGCTGACGACTGGGGAGATCTCGTCAAACGGGTTTCTCTCCTTAAACCTTTTCAAGATTTCAATTCCCTCCGAAGTGGATGGATAGCCCATCTGGACTTTTAGCAAAAAACGATCCAGCTGTGCCTCAGGCAGCGGAAAAGTCCCCTGGATTTCTATAGGGTTTTGGGTGGCGATAACCATAAAAGGCTGCTGCAGCTTCATGGTCTCACCGTCGATGGTGACCTGCCTTTCCTCCATGCATTCGAGGAGGCTGGACTGCGTCCTGGGCGTAGCCCTGTTTATCTCATCGGCCAGCAGTATATTTGTGAAAATTGGGCCAGGCCTGAATTCAAACTCGCCGATTTTTTGGTTGAAATAATTTATTCCGCTTAAGTCGCTGGGCAGAAGGTCGGGCGTAAACTGAACCCTTTTAAAGCTGCAGTCCAAGGACTTTGCCAAGCATTTGGCAAGCAAGGTCTTTCCCATACCCGGCACATCCTCTAAAAGCACATGCCCCGATGAAATCAACGCCACCAGCAAAAGGTCTATTATATCCTCTTTTCCCACAATCACCCGCTGTATGTTTGATTTTACCCTCTTTGCCAGGTCATAGATATGGGCAAATCGCATTCGTTACCATCTCCTTTTTTGGTGTCAATTCATTATATTCGCCATGGATCAGTTAATTCCTTGTACAATTTTCACCATATTTAAACTCTTTTTTGATTTAATGGGTCGCCCTTAACCTGAACATATCTTCATGAATATACTGTTATAAATCCAATATGAAAAAGGGAGGAGTTTTGTTGTACAATACAAGAGCGGAGATGCTCTTCTTGCTGAGCGTTATGTGCGATCATGCCATATTTTTGCAGAGTGCGCTGTCTTCAAAAGAAAAAAGACTATATGGCTTCTACCTCATTCCCCTGGTTGCAAACCACATGGTGCGGGAAGAAAAATATTACCTGTCAAAAATTGAAGATTCCCCCTGGCCAGGCTTCACTAGATTTTAAATAAGGTTGATGGTATAATTAGGATAATTAATTCTAAAATTCTTTGAGAGCGACTGGAGGATATAATGAACAATCATTTTTACCGCATACCACTGTTTTGCATTGCAACCAGCTTATATTGGTTTTCCATGTATTCCTACGTACCCATCTTATCGCCCTATGCCGAATCCCTGGGGGCATCCTATAAGATGATAGGCCTCATTGTAGGATCTTATGGGCTTACCCAAATGCTGCTCAGGATTCCCCTAGGAATCCTTTCGGATAAAATGGGCAACCGAAAATTTTTTATAATCATGGGCATTACCGCTTCTCTCATAAGCGCCCTGGGAATGTGGCTTTTTAAAACACCGTTTTGGCTGCTGGCGTTTCGTTCCCTGGCAGGAGCTGCTGCCTCGGCCTGGGTGGCATATACAGTCCTGTTCTCGAGCTATTTTGCCCAGCAGGACACCCCTAAAGCCGTAGGAATTATAAACTCCTTTACCACAATAGGCCAAATGTCAGCCACTCTGATAGGTGGTTACGCTGCGCAACAGTTCGGACAAGCCAGCACTTTCATGGTAGCAGCTTTTGGCGGGTTAATTGGCCTTTTATTGAGCCTGTTCATAGTAGAAAACAAAGGCATAGATCGCCAGCCCCTTACCGCATCGCAGCTGCTTTCAATATCAAAGGATTACAAACTGCTGCTGGTCTCGGGGCTTGCAATACTCGTCCAATTCATCACCTTTGCAACCACCTACGGGTTTACGCCGGTTGCGGCCAAAAACATAGGCGCCAGCGATGCGCAGCTGGGGCTTTTGGCCACTTTCTCTGCCCTTCCTGCGGTATTTGCCTCGGCTGCAAGCGGCTCATTCTTCTCAAAGCGCTACGGTGAAAAGGAAGTGATTGCTATGGGCTTCGTCATTATTTCTGCCGCCTGTGCCGCAATCCCATTTATTAAAAATATATATTTGCTGTACATATCCCAGGCCATCGGAGGAATAGGCCGTGGACTTGTATACCCCCTGCTTATGGCGCTGAGCATAAAATCGGTAGAAGACTCCAAAAGAGCCACCGCCATGGGCTTTTTTCAAGCCATATACGCCATAGGCATGTTCCTTGGACCAGCCTTTACAGGTCTTATAAGCGATATGCTGGGATTAACATGGGGATTTGTATTGACCGCTGTATTAGGATTGTCTGGTGCATTGATTTCAAGGGGGTTTATAAAATAGCCAAAAAAAGGTAAGACCGCATATAATGTATATTATACGGTCTTACCTTAATAATTTTAATCGTCATTCGTTCCCAAATTTGGATCTATTTCTCGCTCTGCGGATTTTTCTCTCTAAACGGGATCATCAGCTTCTTCTACCCTTGAAGGTTTAGCAGTTTCATCATTATAGTAATCTTTCAATCCAGGAGGACCCTCTATAACCATGTAATTATCCGGCAGAGCAGGCACATAAGCCTTGAATGTATTACCATCTTTGGTTTTGCCTGACATCAAATAGTAGGGCACCAGATATTACGGTTGGTAGCCAAGCGGGGGATTATAGTATACCAGTTTGACATCATCAACACTTCCTTCATCATTGGGCTTCACCCCATATAAAATTAAAACGCTCCTTGTCCTGTGCATTAAGTTATGCTAGACTAATTAAAAGGGTGTTGTCTCATGGGTTAACGATTGGGGGGATAAAAAATTGAAGAAAAGATTGTTTGTCTGGGTCACAATTTTTATTTGTGCGTTTGTTTTTGCCATCCCCGTATATGCCATACAAGTGCCAGTAGAGATATCCAGAAGAAGGGCCTATCCGATTCACAGCGATAACATAACCCTGGTTTCATTTCAGGCCACCCTGAGAGTGCGGCCGACCTTCACCGCTGTCGATACATCCATGGTCATAAGGAATAACGGCCCTTCAGAGGCAAGCATTGCAGTGGGCATACCATCAAGGTATGATGACGTAGTGACCGTAAAACAGCCTTCAGTAATAGTTGAGGGGCAAAATCAAAGGCTTATTACACTACGTGCCTCTCAAAACCCGGAAATGCCCGATATATTTTTGCCTCCCAATTGGAGTACATTTACAGTGAAACTAGCCCCCGGCCAATCTAAAGTCATTAAATCTTCTTTTACGATAGATAACAAATTTGATCAGACCGAACTTCGAACTATACATGTTCCTCTAAGACTTCTTAGCCTTTGGAAAGGACCTATTAACTATATTCAGGTTATAGCAGATTTGGATTTTTATCCCCCCTACGTGTTTGAACCCAATCCCTCAACTATGCCTTCTGAATACGATACCGGAGGCAGGTTGATATGGCGCTTTTTGGATGTCAGGCAAGCCGGGGACCTGCAGCTTCATTTTTACCCTGTTGAGCTGGCTGTGGCAAGCTATTTGAAACAAAAAGCACAGGGTAACCCCGATGTAATCAACATAGTCAAATTATACGAAAAAATGGACTATGATGATGCCATCGCATCAATTGCCAAATTCCTAGAGGCAAATCCCTCTTTTGAATTGAACAATGAATTGAAATATCTAAAAGCCCTGTGCCATATGGAGCTTTATCAACCTGGGATGGCCCTTGAAATATTCGATCAACTTCAAAGCTCCCCTGGCTTTGAAGAGCCTCTTTCTAATGTGATACGCAATAAGATAGTCTACGACAGGGTATCCCTTTTGAAACTCATGGGAAGGGAACAGGAAATCCTGGATTACCTCAAAGGGGTGCAACCCTCTTTAAAAAACAATGCCATTTTTATAAAATGGGTGGAAGAGGAGATCAAAAGGCTGTCTCCCCCACCGCCTCCTCCTGAAGAATTAGAAGAAACGGATGAAACCGCAGATGACCAAACCGAATCCCAGAATAACGTCAAAACCAACGATGATAATATTGAATATGTTCACATATTGGGTTATGACGTTCCAGTAGAACTGGTTTTTATAGGTATATTGCTGCTAATTATAATAATGTATATGATACGCAGGCAAAGAAATAAAAGGAAGAAGAGATATATATTTTAAAGAAATAGGGGAGAGGTATGAAAGAACTGCTGTTCATTGTAAATCCTGCTGCAGGAAATGGCACAGCACTTGGTGCCATACCTTTAATTGAGCAATTTTGTAAACAATGCCGTTTAAAATATGAGATAATAAAAACTCAATACAAGGGGCATGCCACAGCTCTGGCAAAGAGTGCCGTCTCTTTGTCATACGATGCCGTTGTAGCAGTAGGGGGCGATGGCACCGTTATGGAGGTTGCAAATGGTCTGGTTGGTTCATTAACTCCTCTGGGCATCCTGCCCACAGGTACAGGCAATGACCTCTCAAAAAGCCTAAACATTCCTTCCAAAATAGATAAAGCCCTATCTATTATTGCATATGGTAAACCTAAATACATAGATGCGGTCTCTTATGGCAACGGTTATTTCTTTAACGTTGCCAGCATAGGCTTTGATGCCGAAATAGCCCGGGATATACAAAAGATAAAGCGCTGGATTTCCGGTAAGACAGCTTATTACGCATCGGCATTACTTAAGTTCATCACTTACAGGCATAAAGACGTTGTAATTGAGATTGACAATACCAAAATTAGTACAAAAATATTGCTTTTTGCAATCGCCAATGGTACCTATTATGGAGGAGGAATGAATGTAAATCCCAACGGTTCTATAGATGACGGTTATATCGATGCGATATTGATAACGCCTGTCCCACGGTTTAAGTTTCCTTTTTTGTTTTGGAAATTCGTATCGGGGAAATACCTGGATCTGCCTTATGTTAAGGCTTACAGGTGCAAAAAAGTGAAAATACACAGCGATGAAAGCCTTCCGGTAAACGGAGATGGCGATATTATCGCAACAACCCCTGTACAATTTTCTGTGTCGGATCATGGTATCCTTGTATTTTGCTAGAGGTTTTTGCAAGGGGAGAGGGTAACATATGGACTTGTACACACTCTTAGAAAAATACAGCCACTTGATCACAGCTATTTCGGCTGCCTTATCTGTACTGGCGTTTACAATCGTAATAGTTTACTCGATAAAAACTAGAAAGATCATAAGAAAATACAAACGATTAATGAGAGGTATGGACAATAAAAACCTTGAAGCGCTGTTGATGCATCATCTTGATTGCGTCAAAAATAATACCGTAAAAATCCAAGATTTGGAACATAGATACCAAAATTTATCAAAAGAACTGGAATCCTGCGTACAAAGGATAGGAATTATAAGGTACAATCCATTCGAGCAGATGGGTAGCGATTTAAGCTTTTCAGTGGCCCTGCTGGATAAAAACAATAACGGAGTAGTATTGACGGGATTGTTCACCAGAAGCTCTTCCTCCATATACGCAAAGCCAATCCAAAACGGTACTTCTACTTATCCTTTGTCCCAGGAAGAGATGGAGGCTATAAATAGAGCCATCAATCAAAACATTTCTTCTACTAAGATCTAATTAGCTGTAAAACCAAATATAAATGGTGTATAGAAAACACCTCCTTTGAGAAAAAATATCAGTGGAGGTGTTTTTTTATGAAAGTCATAGCGATTCAAAGGGGACTGGACTATATAAAAAACCAGTTAAACCAGCTGGGATATAAAGTTGTGTTTTATGAGGAAGCCAACTGCCCCATTGATGCGCTGATATACCTTGAAGAAAACAACGACAACACTCTGCTCAATATTAACAAATATCTATCTCAGCAATATACCATGCTAAACCCCGCTTATAATTACTCTGGGGTTATATTGATCAACGCAAAGGATAAGAGTATCGATGAAATCGTTCAAATAATAGAAAGGCGTGCATACAGCCCTTTATTTTAAGTCCAAACTGGCGCTTCTGCAAGCTTTGAAAAGCTCAAATACATCCCTCTGCTGATGATATCGGCCATATTCATGACCAGGCTCAACCTCGTGTTTTGCAATATGAGATACTCTGCAAAACCGCCCACATTTACTATTCCTATTATGTACATATCTCCTACTTTGGGTAGCTTCTTGTTAACACCCGCCCCTGGAACAATAGGCCCTTTATCCACTATTATACATCCAACCCTCTCATGGCTTCCCAGGCACGCATCAATAGCTATTATAAAAGGACGCCTGTGATTTGCCTTTATTACATCAAGCGTGCTGTGTAAATTTTTAGCATGTACGGGATTCTCCAGCGTACCGTATACGAATATGTTTTGCCACCTGGCCATTGAACTGAGCTTGTACCCCACCAAAGGGCCAAGGCAATCCCCCGTTGACCGATCAGTACCTATACACAACACGATAATGCTGGTATATTCCATCTTGTATGTTTCTTTAAAAGTCAACATGAACCTTTCAACGAACATCGGTAATGCATTTGGATTTTTAACATCGATGATTCTATTCTCTACCGCTTCCACTGCCCTAATTCCCCCTGCCCTTCTTTTTTCATTTTTCCCTGCATTTTAAATATCATTCAATATAATGTTTATGATAATGTTTATGAAATTTCACTGTAATATATATTTGGACAATAAAAAATAATTGGCCAAGTCAAAAGCAGGATTTTTTCACTTTTTGGCGAAATATCAATATTGAATACTGTTATTTTTTCTGATGAAATCATCTAATAAAACGGAGGATAGGATGAAAAAGACAAAGGTAGTTTTACTCATTGCATTAATTGTTCTTGTAATCGCCATAATAATGCACACTCGGCTGCGTGAATTGCTGTTCTACAAGTACGAAAACCTGCAGAGCAGCAACCTATTGAACGAGCCTATTCAGGTAGAACAAAAAGCTCATGTGCATTTTTTCAAAAGTGGATTTGCAGTTTCGGGTACTAATACCAAATTTTACACGTATGATGGTAAAGAGATGAGCTTGCCTTTTAAACCAGAAGATATAGCATTGGTGGGCAATTCCCCTGTTATCAATCAATCTACTTCTCAGCATGTGCTAATAAATAACAGATTCGTATATGATACTACACATACACCTTTTAAGTTGGCATATACCATTGAAGAAGGGAGTGAAGGATTTGCCATACGTGAACTGGGTGATATGCTGCTAGTAATATTAAAAACACAAGATAACCTGTTAAAACCAGTGCTCATTGAAAAGGGCGATATATATACCATCAATCTAGAGGGTATGGACCATTCGCATTATCTAGATGCGTCATATGATCCTGTTACAAAGGGTTTTTCTGTACTTACTCTGGCCACCGATACTCCATACCCATCTACCCGGGTGTTCAATTTTATCAATGGCAATTCCCCCCAAGGGATGTTGTCATTGAACGATTCAATGTTTTACAAGATTTACAGAACTCAAAAAAACGTTGTCTTGGTTGGCATACATCAATTAATATGTTACAATATTGATGGTTCAATAAAATGGAGCATCAATGCTCCAAACTGTTATATCCATCAGTATGTCCATTTAGGCAATGATCTGTTACTCTATTTTCCAAAAGCAAGCTTCAATAGAGCTAATACGGTGTATGTACACAGCAACGGGGAAAAAGAATTGCTTGAACTCCCATATGGGCTAACTGATATGCAGCCGTACAAGGACCAACAGCTCATTGCCCTTAACAAAAACGGTGATTTGGTCGTTATAGGAAAAAGCGGTAACACCGTTAGGACTTATACCTTAGATGTACATCCGGTAAAAGTATACTGGTCATCTTTTGCCCCTGATCGTTTTTATGTATTAAGCAGAGATAATATGCTACATATATATGCGTTAAATAAAGCTGATTCTCGAAAGGATGGAAAAACATGAACTATATTGACTACATAATCTTGTCTATTTTATCAATATGTGCACTAATCGGTGTATACAATGGTTTTGTGGCTTCGGGTTTAGGTTTTTTATCTTCCCTTTTCTCGTGGCTGACCTCACTTATATTTTATCCCCTGCTCTCAAAATTTCTTGTACATCAATATCCAGATTTAATAAAAAACCTCATATATTACACTGAAGGTGCATCCAAAGTTCAATCGATTGAAGAACAAGCTCTTCTCGTATCATCATTAACACAAGAGCAAATAATAAATATAGTGACTCGAGCTCAGCTGCCTCCACCTTTTGATCGTTTGTTGTTGTATAATATGTTAAATGAAACCTTGCCTCATCTTACTACTGTTAGCGAGTACTTCAACTATAGTGTTGCATATATAATTCTCAATATAATATGCTTTATAACGCTATTTGTGATAATTAGAGTAGTCTGTCAGATTGGCATATCCATTACAAAAGAAGTTGCAGGATTACCTGCTTTAAAGAAGTACGATGGGCTTGCGGGCGCTGGAGTTGGACTTCTAAGAGGTATGTTTTTAATATTTCTGTTATTCTCATTGGTACCGGTTATATTGACTTTAGCTCCCCTTGACATAATCTATTCATTAATAGAAAATTCTCTCCTGGGGAAGTTCTTTTTCAAATCAAACATATTCACTAATTTTATAAAGGGATTCGTGTAAACGAATCCCTTCTAATTGTTTCACGTGAAACAATTTTGGAATGTTTCACGTGAAACATTGCTATGACATCAACTTGTCAACTATCCTCTCAAGATCGCTGTCGCTGTAATACTCAATTTGAATTACGCCCTTCTTTTTCCCTGGAGTGATCTGAACCCTGGTTCCAAAGCGTTCCTCCAGGCTTGCCTCAATTTCTAAAATATAGCCAGGCTTATTTACACTTGCCTTTTTGCTTTCTTTATCCCCTGTACGACCCTTTAGATTCCTGACTATCTGCTCAACTTCCCTAACACTTAGGCCCTTTTCAACTATCTTCTTTGCAAGCATTAACCTCATCTGCTCATCCTCAATAGCCAGCAGCGCCCTTGCATGTCCCGATGTCAATCTACCATCCTCCAGGTAACTTTTAATCTCATCGCTTAAAGAGAGAAGCCGTAAGGCATTGGCCACGGCCGACCTGCTCCACCCTATCCTTTCGGCAACCTGCTCCTGAGTAAGCCCGTACTCCTCTATTAGTTGACGTATCCCCTGTGCCTCCTCTATTGGATTCAAATCCTCGCGCTGCAAGTTTTCAATCAACGCTATCTCCACCAGCTCTCGCCTGTCCACATCCCGTACAATAGCCGGTATATGGGTTAAACCAGCAAGCCGCGCTGCCCGCCATCTCCTTTCGCCCACAACGATTATGTATCTCCCATTATTGGGCTTTACTATAATGGGTTGAACAACGCCGTGCTGCTTTATAGACTGTGCAAGTTCCATTATCTTCTGCTCATCAAAACGCTTCCTCGGTTGATTGATGTTTGGATCAATATCGGTTATTTTTATCTCTTGAATAGCTTCCCTGCCAGAGGGAACCACCTGTGCATCATAAGGCTGGAGGAGGGCATCCAACCCTCTTCCCAATCCGCGTTTAGCCAATTAAATCGCCTCCCTATCATTTTCTATAAATTCCTCAGCAAGTTCACAGTACGCAACAGCCCCTACGCATTTTGGGTCATAAAGGGTTATGGGCACCCCGTGACTGGGAGCTTCACCCAATCTAACATTTCTGGGTATTATAGTTCTGTATACCTTATCTCTAAAATGCTTTTTTACATCCTCCACAACCTGGATTGAGAGATTGGTTCTAGCATCAAACATGGTCAATACAACGCCCTCAAGTTCCAGGGATGGATTCAAGTTCTTTTTTACGATATTGATGGTGCTCATCAGCTGGCTTAACCCCTCAAGCGCATAGTATTCGCATTGAATTGGCACTATAACCTTATCCGAAGCAGTCAAGGCGTTTATAGTAAGAAGCCCCAGAGAAGGTGGACAGTCTATAAAGATATAGTCGTATTCATCCCTGATGGATTCAATGGCCTTCTTGAGTATGGTCTCCCTGGCAATCATAGGGACCATCTCTATTTCGGCTCCAGCAAGCTGTATATTTGAAGGTATGATATCGAGATTTTCTATTTTGGTAGACATTATAGCCTGCCTCGCATCAATCCCATTTATTAATACATCATAAATAGAACAATCAATTTTATTCTTATCAATCCCCAATCCGCTTGTGGTATTGCCCTGCGGGTCTATATCTATGGTCAATACCCTTTTATCCAAAGCTGCTACACAGGCACTTAAATTTACATTTGTTGTTGTCTTACCCACCCCACCCTTTTGATTGGCAATAGAAATCACCTTTGACATGAAATAACAACTCCTTCATCTCATTTTCAAGCATAGAACACTACCCTTTAACCTATATTATATTAAAATATAACTTCAATTTAAAGGGCAACAAAAACAAAATACGGCATCACCAATTTTGCGGTTATGCCGTATTTTATTTAAATATGAACTTTAATGCCTCCCTATGACAAAGTACATTATCTTTACGAATACTTGGGTATTTTTACAATTATTTCCACACTGTCCTCGTTATCGATTTGCGTCATCTGCGGGTTGAGCCCATATTCCTTTATCATGCTCACGGCTTTCTTAATGGTATTTATAAAAATTCTCACATCCTTATTACAGGCTTGTTTCACCCTTGTACGTTTAATATTCTCAAGCTTGTCCGATTGAAGCTTTTTCAATACCCTTTCTATCAGCATCTCGGTCTCTTTTACATTGTATTTCTTGCTTATAACCTGCTGCAAGACCTTCAATTTCAAATCGTCATCGGGCAATCTGAGCAATGCCCTGGCATGCCGCTCTGTTAGATTGTTCTCCAGTAACATCTTCTTTATATTATCTGGGAGCTTGAGTAGGCGCATCTTATTGGCAATGGTAGACTGATTTTTCCCTATCCTCTTGGCCAATTCCTCCTGAGTAAAACCATGGTCGTGTATAAGACAGGCATACCCCATTGCCTCATCTAAATAATGTAAATCCTCCCTCTGCAAATTTTCTATCATGGCCACAATTGCCGAATCCCTCTCGTGGACGTTTAAAACTATCGCAGGTATGTACTCCATCCCTATCATTTGACAGGCACGCAAGCGCCTTTCGCCGGCGATCAGCTCATAGGCATCAGAGCCGATCTTCCTAACAGTAATAGGCTGCAGCACCCCATATTGCTTTATGGATTGTGACAACTCTTCCAGCCCCTGCTTTGAAAACTCTTTCCGGGGCTGATAAGGATTTGGCCTTATCTTGTCAATTGGGATTTGCTGCACCACCATGCAATTATCTGATACGCCTTTTCTCATAACCCTTAACACCTCTATCGCCCCCATTCGATTTATAATATTCGCCATAAATTCTTAAATTCCTTCTTAATTGCTTAAATTTTTTTGAAATTTTTGTTTATTATATTATTTTTAATATTTGCTCTTTTTGTTTTCATTTTTCTTCATTTTTCACCATATTTATTTGTGGAAACAAAAAAATCGCCATCACAATGGCGATTTTTGGGGTTTTCCGGGCGATCGAGGATATCTATCCGGAGTCCTTTTTTCTTTTCGTATCACCACTATATTATGAGTTTTTTCCGAAAATGGAACATTAATACTTCTTATCTCAACAAAGCTCCCACCCAGAACACCAATTGCGTTTTTTGACGCTTCAAGCTCCTCCAAAGCCCCGGGCCCTTTATACGACAAAAAAAATCCTCCCGGGTGCAAAAAAGGGATGCAGTATTCACAAAGTACCCTGAGCGGAGCCACCGCCCGGGATACCACTGCATCAAACGATTCCCGATATTGAGAATGGCCCAATTCCTCAGCTCTCCCATGAATCGCTGTTATTTTATCAAGCTTTAAAGCACCTATCACATGGTTTAAAAAGGCCACTCGCTTTTTTGATGCATCAAGCAACACCACATCCAATTCAGGAATGGCTATCTTTATAGGAACGCCAGGGAAACCAGCACCCGACCCCACATCCAAAATTCGCATCTCAGGATGAAAAATATTTATAGTCAATACAGAAAGAGAATCCAAAAAATGCTGTACTACAATCTCCCTGGGTTCCGTAATGGCAGTCAAATTTACCTTTTCGTTGTATTCAATCAAAAGATAGACGTATTTCCTAAACTGTTCAACCTTTAAGTCGTCTATCTCTATACTCCACTTATTAAGGCCACTCTTCAAAAGCTCCATCTCATTGCTGAGGTCCTTCACTGGCCTTTTTCCTCCTCATCTTTTCCATGTAAATCATCAAAACCGATATATCAGCCGGCGATACCCCAGAAATCCTGGAGGCCTGTCCTATGGAACGCGGCCTTATCTCCTTAAGCTTCTGTCTTGCCTCATTTCTAAGCCCGGGTATATCGTCGTAGGCTATATCCTCCGGTATCAGCTTATTTTCCATCTTTTTGAACTGCTCCGCCTGCTGAACCTGCTTCTTTATATACCCCTCATATTTTATCTGTATCTCCACCTGCTCCTTTTCCTGCCTGCTCAGCTCAGGGTTTGCAAGTCCCAGCTTTTCATAATCGCTATACTGGATTTCAGGCCTTTTAAGCAGGTCATACAGCGTAATCCCGCTCTTTATCAGTGAACTCCCCTTTTTCTTCAGAAAATCGAGTATCTTATCGGTAGGTCCCACTATTACCTCCTTCAGCCTGGCCAGTTCTTTGTCCACCCTCTCCCTCTTTCGCATGAACAAATCATATCTTCTATCATCCACCAACCCAATTTTTCGACCTATTTCTGTAAGCCTTAGGTCAGCGTTGTCCTGCCTGAGCAGCAGGCGATACTCGGCGCGCGAGGTCATCATCCTGTATGGCTCATTGGTACCTTTGGTGACAAGGTCGTCAATCAGAACCCCTATATAGGCCTGTGAACGGTCTAAAATCAACGGCGGCTGATCTTTTATATACTGCACAGCATTTATGCCGGCTATTATTCCTTGAGCTGCAGCTTCCTCATAGCCCGAGCTTCCGTTTATCTGCCCTGCAAAAAATAAACCCTTTATTTCCTTGCTTTCCAGTGACAGCTTAAGCTGAGTGGGGTCGATGCAATCGTACTCAATGGCATAAGCAGGACGCATAATCTCAACGTTCTCTAGTCCTGGGACAGTACGATACATGGCAATCTGCACATCGATGGGCATACTGCTGGACATACCCTGCACATACATTTCAAGTGTATTGAGTCCCTCAGGCTCTATGAACACCTGATGGCTCTCCTTATCACTGAATTTGACCACTTTATCCTCTATTGAAGGACAGTACCGCGGTCCAATACCCTCTATAACGCCCGAATACAGAGGAGAGCGGTGCAGATTCTTCAAGATGATCTCGTGGGTACGCTCATTGGTATAAGTAAGCCAACAGGACACCTGCTCCCTCTTTATGGTATCATGCAAGAACGAAAAGGGTACTATAATCTCATCTCCCGGTTGTTCTTTCATCTTTGAAAAATCTATGGTTTTGCGATTGACCCTAGCGGGAGTCCCTGTTTTAAACCTCCTCAATCTAAAACCCAGGTCCTTCAAACACTGGGATAGATAGTTAGCAGGAAAAAGGCCAGAAGGACCGCTGTTTACAGAATACTCACCTATGATCACCCGGGACTTCAAATAAACTCCGGTAGCCACCACAACCGCACGGCAGGTGTAATACTCGCCGGTGCTCAAAACAACTCCTTCAACAGCTCCTCCTTTAACCTTTATAGAAACCACTTCACCCTGTCTTACATCAAGATTTTCCTGCCTTTCCAGCGTTTGCTTCATCTGTATGTGATAGTTCCTCTTATCGGCCTGAGCCCTCAAGGAATGAACGGCAGGGCCTTTACCAGTATTTATCATCCTTATTTGAATAAATGTCTTGTCGGTATTTATACCCATCTGCCCGCCCAGAGCGTCTATTTCCCTCACCAGGTGCCCCTTGGAGGTACCGCCTATAGAGGGATTACATGCCATAAGGGCTATCCCTTCCAGGCTTATAGAAAAAACGGCCGTTCTGCAGCCCAACCGCGCTGCAGCGAGAGCCGCTTCACATCCTGCATGACCAGCTCCTATCACAATTACATCATAATCTCCTGCATAAAACTCCATAGCCTCATTCAACCCCTACTTCCCTACACAAAATTCTGAGAATATCTTATCGATCAAATCCTCGGTCACCGTTTCTCCTGTTATGGTCCCCAGTGCATCACAAGCACTTCGTATGTCAATCGATATCAGGTCCACCGGTATACCGTTTTTCAAAGCCTGCAACGCTTCCACAACGTGCTCTTTTGCCCTTATCAGCGCCTCCTGATGCCGCAAATTGGTTATGAGAATCCCATCGTCTGCCTCTACTTTGCCCTCCATAACGGTATCGTATATGCACCTCTCGATATCCTCTATTCCCCTATTTAAAACTATGGAGGTGTGTATGACAGGCGCATTTAGTTCAATATCCTTCAAATCCAAAACCATGGGCTTATCGGTCTTGTTGAGCACAGCAATCACCTTTTTACCGGCTATCTCAACCATAATCTGTCTGTCCTCACCATCGAATGGCCTTGACGCATCCAGCACCCACAATACCAGGTCTGCATCCTCTATGCTTTTCCTTGACCGTTCAACTCCCAGCCCTTCCACCACATCAGTGGTCTCCCTTATGCCTGCCGTATCGAGTATCCTCACCAAAAGGCCGTTTATGCTGAGCGATTCCTCGATTACATCCCTGGTGGTGCCAGGTATATCGGTAACGATAGCGCGGTTTTCCTTAAGTAAAGCATTAAGAAGCGAAGACTTGCCCACGTTGGGTTTACCCACAATCACTACCTTGATGCCCTGCCTGATTATCTTGCCCTGTTCAGCCGTACTTAACAGGTAGTCAATTTCCTTTACCACATCATTGAGCCCCTGCAAATAATCCTCTACCGGCACCTCTTCTATACCCTCTTCCGGATAATCGATTGTAACCTCTATGTGCGCCATAATATCCAGCAACTTTTCTTTTATACGGCGAATCTTCTCAGACAAAACACCTTCCATATGCTGTATTGATGCCTTGGCTTGGACCTCTGTCTTGGAATATATAAGCTCCATTATTCCCTCGGCCTGGGCCAAGTCAATCCTCCCATTCAAAAATGCCCGCTTGGTGAACTCTCCCGGGTCTGCCAGCCTGGCCCCATACTCAATGGCAAGCTTCAGGATCTGTCTGAGTGGAATAATCCCACCGTGACAGTGGATCTCCACTATATCCTCTTTGGTGTAGGAATGGGGTGCTTTCATGACCACTACAAGCACTTCATCGATAATCCGCCCCTCGCCATCTACTATATGCCCATAATAAAACCGACGATTCTCAAAATCGCCCGGCTGCCTGCCGCTTTTGGTTCTGAACATCCTCTTTAAGATATCCTGGGATTTACTTCCGCTCATCCTCACTATGCCAATGCCGCCCACACCAATAGGCGTTGAAATTGCAGCTATCGTATCTTCCAAACCCATTGCCATAACATCTCATCCTCTTTTTTGCTTGCCTGACAAAATAGATTTACTATAAGTTTTTGCCATTTAAACATAAATATTAACCCAGTAATTATCTACTGGGTTAATATAAAAGATAACCATTATTTCAGCTTTATAACCACTTTTCTGTATGGCTCTTCCCCTTCGCTGTATGTGGTCACATATGGATGATTCTGAAGAGTAGAATGTATGATGCGCCTCTCATAAGGATTCATCGGTTCAAGCACGATACTCTTCTTTGTGCGCTGCACTTTATTGGCTAGCCGCTTCGCCAGCTTTCTTAAAGTTTCCTCTCTTTTGCTGCGATACTCCTCTGTGTCTATGATGATCCGCTTGCAATCGTTTCTGCTTTTATTCACAGCGAGATTTGTAATGTACTGAAGCGCATCCAGCGTCTCTCCCCTACGGCCTATCACCAATCCCATATTTTGACCGCTGAGCTTTACCATTATCTGTGATTTTTCTTCGGTTATCTCTATTCTGGCCTCAATTCCCATCAACTCCAAAACCCTGGATAAAAACTCCTTTATCTCGTCCTTTATGCTCTTCTTTACAGTCGCTCGAATCCTGGCATCCCTACCACCTATTATTCCAAATAAACCCTTTACAGGCTGTTCAAGAACTTCTATTTCCAGATTATCCCTCTGCACCCCCAGCTTTGCCACAGCCATCAAAATGGCTTCTTCAATAGTCTTACCGGTGGTCTCCACGCTTTTCACGGCTTTACACCTTCCCCTTCAGGTGAATTTGTTCGATTATATACAATTTGCTGGACTATTTGAAATATATTATTTGTCACCCAGTACACGCCAAATGCCGCTGTATACATAGCAGTAAACCATACGGATAAAATAGGAAAGATTGCAGTAAAACCACCTGTCTGTTGGTTAGCCGTTGAAGTACTCGCCAGCTTTGTCTGATAATAAGAGGTAACACCTGCAAGAATGGGGAGTATGAACAAGCCATTCCACTCATTTGAAAATAGGTCTATAGGTCTTCCCACAACGCTTACAAGGGGAGAGTCAGCAATCCATACGTTTTTAATCCAGAGGAATCTGTAAGCACCATACTGCGCATTGAGAAAGCTGTATATTTCCTTATTGCTTATGTTCTTGATTGCCTCCAAAAGCAAAGAAACATTTTCTGACCCCGCAATTTCTTTCATCCGATCGACGATTGGCAAATCAGTTCTTATAAACAATTGAGGTATGATATCCACCATTCTTTGCTTAATGGTACTTGAAGACTCAACAGCTTTTGTAATTTGATCCAAAACAGGTATTATTGAAGGGTCATCATGCTTGATTACATCAATCAAAAAGCTTCCAAGCTCCATGCTTGAAATCTGCCTTAAAGCAGCAAACAGAGCAAAAAATATCGGGATCTGTACCAATAAAGGAAGGCAACCCCCCAGCGGGTTTACCCCGTGCTTCTGATACAGTTCAGCAGTCTTTCTGTTCCTCTTATCAGGGTCATACTTGTACTTTTCGTTTATCTCTTTCAGCAGAGGCTGTAGCTCGTTAATCTTCTTGGTCGAAGCCTTGGCCTTTAAATCCAGCGGCAACAGCACAAGCCTCATCAATATAGTGAATAGCACCACTGAAAGGCCGTAATTGTTGGTTATATTATTTATAAGCTGCAGTACATTCGCCAAAAAGTTTACAAATGAACCCCATAGCCCTGGATTGGCCGCCTCCGCAATGACAAAGACACCTGCTATTAGATTATTCATTACATTCACTACCCCCATCGACTACTCTACCGGATCATAGCCTCCCGGATGAAACGGATGACACTTCAACACTCTTTTTATTCCCATATAGAGTCCTTTTAAAACGCCATACTTTTCCACTGCTTGTACAGCATATTCAGAGCATGTGGGATAAAAACGGCAGCTATTGGGCAGCAAAGGCGAAATCGTTCGCTGGTAGCAGCGTATAATGCCTATCAAAAACCTTTTCATGAGCGCGGCTATCAAATCAACCCATCTCCTTGAAAAGCTCAGCCCTTTTTAACAGATTGTCCACCGCCTCTTCAAGCTTAGAAAACTCCACATCCCGAGCATTTTTTCGTACTACAAAGATAAGATCAAATCCCTCTTTCACATACGGAATTCTCTTGCGATATATCTCCTTCAATTGACGCCTTATCCTGTTTCTCTTAACAGACTTACCAAACTTTTTGCTTATCGAAAAACCCGCGCGGGTAACAGGAAGGCCCGAACGACGATACACCAGTACCAGATACTGATTAGCAACTGACTTTCCTTTTTTATAAGTATAATTAAAGTCTCTTCGCTTTCTCAACCTGTAAATCTTCTTCACTTTTTCCTCCAGCAAGCTACCGCTTAATGTCAGAAAAGGCCACTTACCAGCGGCCTTATTATGCTGTCAAAACCTTTCTGCCCTTTTTCCTCCTCCTCTTGATTACCATACGACCACTCTTTGTGCTCATTCTCTTCCTAAAACCATGTACCTTCTTTCGCTTTCGGTTATTTGGCTGGTACGTTCTCAGCATCCCTTTTAACCCTCCTTCCTGCTAAATTGCCTTTCGCTTCCTATAATATCCTTGCAATACTTGAGTACGATAGTATTATAAGCGAAACATCTCCAGCATGTCAAGAAAATCAAGATACTTCGACGTTGATTATCCACAAATAATCTGATATTATAGTATTGCCTGTTGATAACTTCGGAATATATAATAAGGAAGGAATCCCCAAAGTTATACACATGTTGTGGATAACTCTGTGTATAACTTCTGAATTTTTCCCTAGCTGTACTTAAAAAACAAAGATTTTAGCCATGTGGATAATGTTGATAATTGACTTCAGCTGCTGTTTAAAATTAGCCGACGGATATTATTATTGATAATTTTGGCAAAAATATAACTTAGAAAGTTTTCCCAAAATTGTAGGAGGTTTTTTTTGATGAGCAAAAACGTCAACGACTTGTGGACCAGAGCTCTTCAATACATGAAAGCCCAATTATCCGATGTCAGTTTCGATACGTGGATAAGGGTTATACAGCCGCTGCTTTTGAAAGACAACGAAATCGTGCTGAGTGTGCCTAACGAATTTACTAAGAATATCCTTCAATCGAGGTATATAGAGACAATAGCCGGTTCTCTAAAAGAAGTGTCAGGAGTACCTATTTACGTTAAATTTATCTTAGAAAACGAGGTAGAAGCTTACCTTGAAAGCATAAATAGCAGAGATGTGGACAACACCCAAACACACAGCATATTAAATCCAAAATACACCTTTGATACTTTTGTAGTGGGTAACAGCAACAGATTTGCCCACGCTGCATGCCTTGCAGTGGCTGAGGCTCCTGCAAAGGCATACAACCCCCTTTTCATATACGGAGGCGTGGGATTAGGGAAAACCCATCTTATGCACGCCATAGGGCATTACATTTTAGCCCGCAATCCCAAAGCCAAGGTGCTGTACGTTACATCCGAAAAATTTACAAACGAGTTAATAAATTCTATACGCGACGACAAAAACGTGGAATTCCGCAACCGTTACCGTAACATCGACGTGCTGCTAATAGACGACATACAGTTTATAGCAGGCAAAGAAAGGACACAGGAGGAGTTCTTCCATACCTTTAACGCGCTGCATGAAGCAAACAAACAAATCATAATATCGAGCGATCGTCCGCCTAAAGAGATCCCTACTCTTGAGGACAGGTTGCGCTCCAGGTTTGAATGGGGGTTAATTGCCGATATACAGCCTCCAGACCTTGAAACCCGGGTGGCCATCTTGAAGAAAAAAGCTGAGCTGGAAAACATAGAAATCGACGATGAAATACTTCTATTTATTGCCAAGCGCATCGAGTCCAACATCAGAGAGTTAGAAGGTGCCCTAATCAGAATTATGGCCTATGCTTCACTTACCAACAATAAGCTGGATATATCCATAGCCGAGGAAGCGCTAAAGGATATATTGTCCACTGCACAGCCTAAGGAAATAACCATACCGCTGATACAACAGGTGGTAGCCGATTATTTCCACCTGAAAGTGGACGACTTTAAATCCAAAAAGAGAAGCCGGCCAATAGCATACCCCAGACAGATTGCAATGTACCTGTGCAGAGAGCTTACTGATCAATCCCTTCCGAAAATCGGCGAAGAGTTTGGAGGACGCGACCATACAACAGTTATACACGCATGCGAAAAAATTCAGGAGGATATGCAAAAAGACAGCCAGCTCAGAAGGACCATCGATGAACTTAAGAAAAAGATCAGAGAAGGCTAATATGCACAATCTGTGGACAAGGTATGCCAAAACGAAGTTGGATATCCCCACGACTATCCACAGGGGGTTTGTGGATTTTACCCCTTTCGACATAAAAATCCACATATCCACAATCCTTATTACTATTACTCCTAACTATTAAAATAAGCAACTACAATCGGGAGGTATGCTATGAAATTCAGATGCTTCCAAAAAGATCTGTCTGATGCAATAGCCACAGTGCAAAGAGCTGTTCCAACGCGCAGTACCATACCTGTATTACAGGGCATACTGGTGGAAGCAAAAGAAAATACAGTAAAGCTGACAGGCACTGACCTTGACATTACGATTGAAACGCGTATAGCCGCAGAGGTCATTGAAGAAGGCTCTGTCGTTATGCCTTCACACATTTTTGGGGATATCATAAAGAAATTTCCTGAAGCCGATATAACAGTACAGCTTAACGAAAGATTCCAAATGGATATAATCTGTGAAGACAGCATATTCACTACTCTGCAGGGGCTAGAACCTTATGAGTATCCCGAAGTACAGCAGGTGGAGAAAAAGGAGCAAATAAAGCTGAGGCAGGACATCTTTAAAAAGATGATCCAACAGACCACCTTTGCTGTGGCTACAGATGAAACCAGGCCGATTTTGACAGGTGTTCTGCTTGAAATAGAAAATGGTTCTATTGTAATGGTTTGCCTTGATGGGTATAGGTTGGCGCTGAGAAAGGAAATTCTTCCTGAAAATACTGTAAATACCAGCCTAATTGTACCGGGTAAGTCCCTCACCGAAATCAGCAGAATACTGGAGGACGAAGAACTTGATTTATACATAAATGTGGGGGATAAGCACGTGCATTTTGACCTGGGAAATACCCAGATCATATCGAGGTTGCTGGAGGGCGAATTTGTAAATTACAGGCAGATAATACCTCAGGAATATAAAACGCGGGTTAAAGTTGACAGGCTCCTTCTGCAACAGAGCCTTGAAAGGGCGTCTTTGATGTCACGCGAGCTGGAGAACAACCTGATAAAGCTGAACGTGCAGGACGACAAGCTGGTGATCACATCCAATTCAGATATAGGTAAGATATACGAACAGATTCCAATAATTGTGGAGGGTAAGAACATCGAGATTGCTTTTAATGCACGGTATTTGCTGGATGTGATGCGCGTTATAAAGGATGACGAAATTTGCCTGGATTTTACTACAAATGTCAGCCCATGTATTGTGCGTCCTCTGGAAGGGGAGGCCTACTGTTACCTTGTGCTTCCTGTTAGACTACACAGTTAGGGGATGGAAATATGCAGGAAATCAGGATACACACCGAATACATAAAGCTTACCCAGTTTTTAAAGTGGGCTAATATAGCTACTACGGGTTCTGAAGCAAATCAAATGATAAAAAGCGGGATGGTTAAGGTAAATGGACAGGTGGAATTGAGAAGGGGCAGAAAATTGTATCCTGGCGATTGTGTAGAGGTTAAAGGTGCGGGCCTATATTGCGTTATCGGGGGAGGAAGTGCTGAGGGTGCATCTAAAGGAACTGACCCTGAATAATTACAGAAATTACCAAAATATTAGTTTAAAATTTGACGGCGGTAGAATACTATTTGTTGGTAGAAATGCGCAGGGTAAGACCAACATACTGGAGTCTATATTTCTCACGTGTACAGGGCGTTCTCACAGGACGCCCAGGGATAGCGAGCTTATAAGATGGGAGCAGGATAGCTGCTATGTAAAGGTACTGGTTGAGAGAAGGGTGGGATACAACTCAATAGAGGTTTTTTTGAGCCTCAAGGATAAGAAGAGAATAAAGATAAATGGAGTAACAATACAGAAGCTGGGGCAGTTGATGGGTCATTTCAATGCCGTAATATTTTCGCCGGAGGATTTGAGGCTGGTAAAAGAGGCTCCTTCAGAACGGCGCCGGTATATGGATATGGAGATATCTCAGATGAGGCCCCAGTATTTCTATAACCTTCAACAGTACAACAGGATACTGGCCCACCGCAATAATCTTTTGAAAGAGATGAACAAAAATCCTGAGGCAAAAAAAATGCTTACGGTCTTTGATGAACAGCTATCAGAGGTGGGGGCATTCATAATAAAGCAGAGGTATGAATTTATAGAGAGCCTCTCTAAAATAGCCAGGGAAATTCATGCTAGGATCTCTTCGGGAGCTGAAAGGCTAAATATAAAGTACAGGCCATCGATTAGGGCCAGCAGCCTGGATGTTGGCGATATCCGGAAAGAATTTTTTGCGGCTCTGGAAAAGAACAAGTCGGAAGACATACAGCGCGGGAGTACCGGGGTAGGTTGCCACCGTGACGATATTGGGTTTGAGATAAATGGCGTGGATGTGAGGGTGTTTGGATCGCAGGGGCAGCAGCGAACGGTGGCGCTATCGCTCAAGCTTTCTGATATCGAGCTTATGTATAGGGAAACGGGGGAATACCCCGTTCTATTATTGGATGATGTAATGTCGGAGCTTGATGAGTGGAGGCACAGGAGGTTGTTTGAGGAGCTGGGGGATGTTCAGGTGTTTGTCACAGCAACTGATTTAAATAGCATACCGCCGCGGGAGTTAGAAAAGTTTCATATTTACGAGGTAGAGGAAGGTAAAGTAACAAAGAGGTAAATTTATGGGTAAAATGAAGGATATTCAAAAATAGGGCTTTAAAATTGGGCAAAAAACGGTTATAATAGGTCTATAAACGTGATTTTAGGCCGTATTGGAGGAATAATCATGATATTACACCTTGGAGGAGACGTAGTGGTTTCAATGAAGAATATTATCGCAATCTTTGATATAGAGACCATCAATACATCCTGTATAAACCGGGAGTTTTTGCATATTGCTGAGGAAGAAGGCTTCGTACGAAGGGTATCAGACGATGAACCCAAAACCTTTATACTGGCTGAAATCGATAAAAAAAGCGTGGTGTTTTTGTCGCCTATTTCTTCTTCTACCCTTCTTAAAAGAAGTTCATTTATAGACGGGATTGCTTTGGATAGCAAAGAGATGGAGGGAGCATGAGATGGAGCACAACAGGAAAGATAATGTACCAGTGTATGACGAGACTCAAATCCAGGTTTTAGAAGGGTTAGAAGCAGTTAGGAAAAGGCCGGGAATGTACATTGGAAGTACAGGCATTAAGGGCCTTCATCAGCTCATTTATGAGGTTGTAGATAACAGCATCGATGAAGCCATGGCAGGCTTCTGCGATCACATACATGTGATAATCCATAAGGACCTGTCGGTTACCGTCTCGGACAACGGTAGGGGCATCCCTGTGGGCATCCATCCCCAGGTGGGTAAGCCGGCCGTTGAGGTTGCGCTCACCGTTCTTCATGCAGGCGGAAAGTTTGGCGGACAGGGTTACAAGGTATCGGGTGGACTCCATGGGGTGGGCGTTTCAGTGGTAAACGCTTTGTCAGAGTGGCTGGAGGTAGTTGTAAAAAGGGATGGCCATATATACAGACAGCGGTACGAGCGCGGTAAAACCGTTTCAAACTTAGAGGTGGTCGGTGATACCGATGAGACGGGTACTACCATAACTTTCAAACCTGATGCCGAGATATTTGAGGAGGTAAATTTTAGCAGTGAAACGGTGGGCAATCGCCTGCGTGAACTGGCTTTTTTAAACAAAGGGCTGCGCATTGTGTTTGAAGATGAGCGCGAGGGGATAAAGAAGGAATTCCATTATGATGGAGGAATTGCGTCTTTTGTTAAATATCTGAACAAGAATAAAAATACCTTGTATCCAGAGCCCATATATATTTCAGGTGAGAAAAATACTACTTTTGTGGAGGTAGCGCTTCAGTACAACGATTCATACATGGAAAATATATACTCATTTGCCAATAATATTGCCACCCATGAAGGCGGTACGCACCTTATAGGCTTTAAATCGGCTCTGACCCGTGCGCTTAACGATTATGCTAAAAAGTACAACATCCTGAAGCAGAATGATGATAACTTGACAGGGGAGGATACCAGAGAGGGCCTTACGGCTATTATAAGCGTAAGGTTGGTGGAGCCTCAGTTTGAAGGGCAGACCAAGACAAAGCTGGGAAATACCGATGTGCGTGGGCTGGTAGATAGCATCGTCTATGAAGGTTTAACTGTGTTTTTGGAGGAAAACCCTGCTATTGCCAGGGCAATAATTGAGAAAGCCATAAGTGCAGCAAGGGCTAGAGAAGCGGCAAGAAAGGCGCGGGAGCTGGTGAGGAGAAAGAGCGCCATAGAGAGCACTTCATTGCCCGGTAAGCTGGCCGATTGCACGGAAAAAGACCCAGCCCTCAGCGAGATATTTTTGGTGGAGGGCGACTCGGCAGGTGGCTCTGCAAAACAGGGCAGAGACAGGCGTTTTCAGGCTGTGTTGCCTTTAAGAGGTAAGATTTTAAACGTTGAAAAAGCCAGGCTTGACAAGATATTGGCCAATGAAGAGATAAAGGCCATGGTTACAGCTTTTGGGACGGGCATCGACAATGAGTTTGATATCAGCAAGCTCCGGTATCACAGGATCATATGCATGACCGATGCTGACGTGGATGGAAGCCATATACGTACGCTGCTCCTTACGTTTTTCTATCGGTATATGAGACCTCTTATAGAGAACGGGCACGTGTATATAGCCCAACCGCCTCTTTATAGGGTGGCCAAGGGCAAGGACGAGTATTACGTGTACAGTGATGCGGAATTGGATAAATTGCTCAACGATATAGGCCGTGACGGCATTGAAATACAGCGGTATAAGGGTTTGGGTGAAATGAACCCTGAACAGCTATGGGAGACCACCATGAATCCTGAAACCAGGACTATATTAAAAGTTAAGATGGAGGATGCCATAGCAGCCGATGAAATATTCACCATACTCATGGGAGAAAAGGTTGAGCCTCGACGTGAATTCATTGAGAAAAACGCAAAACTGGTAAAGAATCTGGACATATAAAACTTTGGAAGTAGAGGGGAATGTTTGCTATGGAGCTCATAAACCAGAAGGTAATAGAGGTAAACATAGAGGATGAGGTAAAGCGGTCTTTCATCGATTATGCTATGAGCGTTATAGTTAGCCGGGCGCTCCCCGATGTTCGGGACGGTTTAAAGCCCGTTCACAGGCGTATACTGTATTCGATGTTTGAGCTGGGTATTACTCCCGATAAGCCGTATAGGAAATCTGCCAGAATCGTGGGCGATGTGTTGGGTAAATACCATCCCCACGGCGATGCGGCAGTCTATGAAGCCATGGTGCGTATGGCACAGGATTTCTCTATACGATATCCTCTTGTGGACGGCCACGGGAATTTTGGTTCCATAGACGGCGATTCGGCTGCCGCAATGCGCTACACCGAAGCCAGGTTATCTAAAATTGCCATGGAGCTCATGGCCGATATAGGCAAAGAGACAGTGGATTTCATGCCCAATTTTGATGAGACCCTGAAGGAGCCCACTGTGCTTCCTTCGAAGTTTCCCAACTTGCTGGTCAACGGTTCGTCGGGCATTGCGGTAGGGATGGCCACCAACATTCCTCCTCACAACCTGGGAGAAGTGATAGAAGGTACCATTGCCCTCATCGATAATCCTGATATTACCATAGAACAGCTTATGAAATATATAAAGGGGCCGGATTTCCCAACCGGTGGTATAATCATTGGCAAAGAGGGCATACGTGAAGCCTATACCACCGGGAAAGGACGCATAATAACTAGGGCAAAAGCCGAGATTGAAGAGATGCAAAGCGGCAGGGCCCGTATAGTGGTCACCGAAATACCTTATCAGGTAAACAAGGCAAAATTGATCGAAAGGATTGCCGAGCTGGTACGCGATAAGAGCATAGAGGGCATATCAGATATAAGGGATGAATCGGATAAGTCTGGAATGCGGATTGTAATCGAGCTTAAGAAAGATGCCAATCCCAATGTGGTTTTAAATTATCTGTACAAGCATACCCAGATGCAGGAGACCTTTGGGGTTATCATGCTGGCTTTGGTGGACGGGCAGCCCAAAATCATGAACCTCAAGGAAATGCTGACTCATTATATCCTTCACCAGAAGGATGTCATAACCCGTCGTACCAGTTATGACCTGGATAAGGCACAGGCAAGGGCGCATATACTGGAAGGGTTGCTCATTGCTCTGGATCATATAGATGCGGTGATTTCATTGATTCGCAGCTCCAGAACCGTTCAGATCGCGAAAGAAGGATTGATGAAGAATTTCTCATTAACCGAAAAACAGGCCCAGGCCATACTAGATATGCGCCTGCAACGGCTCACTGGACTTGAGCGGGAAAAGGTTCAACAGGAATACGCAGAGCTTCAAAACACCATAAAATACCTGCAGGAAGTTTTGGCCAACGAGCACATGGTGTATAACATCATAAAAGAGGAATTGCTGGCCATCAAAGAAAAGTATGGAGACGAGCGAAGGACAGTGATTTCTTCGGCGTCTGATGAAATAGATATTGAAGACTTGATTCAGGAGCAGAATATAGTAATCACCTTGACGCATTATGGGTATGTAAAGAGGACTCCTCTTAGCGTGTATAAGAGCCAACACCGTGGGGGACGAGGAATTGTGGCCCTTCAAACCCGGGAAGACGACTTTGTGGAGGACATATATGTTACCTCCACCCATGACAGGCTGCTGTTCTTCTCCAGCCTGGGGAAGGTTTACGAGCTCAAAGCTTATGAGATACCCGAAGCCGGGAGGCAGGCCCGGGGGATGCCCATAATAAACCTGTTCCAGGTGGCACCAGGGGAGAGGATACAGGCGGTCATCCCTGTAAAAGACGTGGATAACAAGAAATATATCATGATGGCCACCCGCAAAGGTTACATCAAAAAAAGCCTGCTGGATGAATTTGTAAATATACGTAAAGGGGGGCTTGTAGCCATCACCCTTCGCGACGACGATGAGTTGATACAGGCGCAGCTGACCGATGGCGATAGGGAAATAATAATGGCATCTCACAACGGAATGGCCATCCGCTTCCATGAGTCGGAGGTACGCCCCATGGGTAGAACAGCTATGGGGGTGAAGGGCATGGAGCTAGATGAAGTGGATTATGTCATCGGCATGGAGCTTGTAAAGGAAGGGGCTTATGTCCTTTCAATAAGCGAAAATGGATATGGCAAAAAGACGCCCATTGACGAATACAGGGTGCAAGGCCGAGGTGGGAAAGGAATTATAACCATGAACACCACCAAAAAGACAGGGAAATTGGTGGCTTTGAAGGTGGTTACCGATGATGATGACCTCATGATCATCAATTCGGAGGGAACGGTTATACGCATAGATTCCAGGGAGGTTGCCAGCACCGGCAGAAACACCCAGGGTGTTATGCTGATGAAGCTGGATGAAGGCGTGTTGGTGGTTTCAGTTGCAAGAGTTAAACGTTCGGAGGATTCAGGGGATTGATAGGCCTGCCGTTTTTGGCGGGTCTATTTTTTATGAAAGTTTCAAAAAATGAATTTGCTATATGGAAAAGGGAGCACAGAGGTGATATAATCTACAGATGATGAATTTTTATACACCTCTACATCAAAACAATGGGAGGCATATTTATGAGTAATATTCAATTCATTAGGAACCAAAATCCAAAGCCGAAGCCCAAAAGCGATGAGCTTAAGTTTGGTACCATATTTACTGACCACATGTTTGTTATGGATTACAGCGTGGATAAAGGATGGCATGATCCCAGAATCGTGCCCTATGGCCCGATTAGCTTTGAGCCGTCTACCATGGTATTCCATTATGGGCAGGCCATTTTTGAAGGTTTGAAGGCATACAGGAATATAAAAGGAGAAGTGGTCACATTTCGCCCCATGGACAACATTGCTCGGCTGAACCGGTCGGCCGAAAGGCTGTGTATCCCTCAGGTAGATGAAGAGCTGCTGTGGGAAGGTTTAAAGATGCTGCTGGAGATCGAAAAAGATTGGGTCCCTGCGGCAGAAGGTACGGCTCTGTATATCAGGCCTTTTATAATCGCTACTGATCCTTATTTGGGTGTGAGGCCATCAAACACCTATAAGCTGTTTATTATACTCTCTCCTGTTGGGGCATACTATGCGGAAGGGTTTAAGCCCGTGAAAATATATGTCACCGACAAGTACGTGCGGGCTGCCAGGGGTGGCTTGGGTTATACCAAAGCCGCTGCCAATTATGCCGCCAGCCTTTATGCTGCCGAAGAGGCAAAGAAGAAAGGGTACACCCAGGTGTTATGGCTGGATGCATGTCACCACAGATATGTAGAGGAAGTCGGCACCATGAACATATTCTTTAAGATAGACGGGGTGGTGGTGACGCCGTCGCTAGAAGGGGGCAGCATACTGCCGGGTATCACCCGCGATTCTGTGATTACCCTCGCTAGGTCCATGGGCTATAAAGTGGAGGAGAGGCTGATTTCCATTGAAGAGGTATTTGAAGCCCATGAAAAGGGCAAGCTTGAGGAAGTGTTCGGTACAGGTACTGCTGCTGTCATATCACCTGTTGGAGAGCTCAACTGGAATGATAGGGTCATAGAGATAAACGATGGCAAGATGGGAGAATTTTCTAAGCTAATGTACGATAAGTTGACAGGCATTCAGTACGGCAGAGAGGAAGATAAGTTCAACTGGGTAAAAAAGATTTGTTAACGGGATCAGTAAAAGGGGTATCGATTTAAATACCCCTTTTACTGTTATCAGCCTTCATGTTGTACTTTTTGTTCAAGTTCCTGGCGTCTGTTTTGCATTTGGTTTGAGATCTGCTGGTCCACCTCTTGCTTGGCGGCCTGGCTGGGATGGGCGGCTTCTACGGTGTACCAGCCGCGATGGTGCATGGCTTCAAAAAAAAGCTGTGCATGGTTTTGTTCTTCCTGCTGAATGTGCTGTAAGGCCTGAATTATATTTTGGTTGGCCGATTCCATGATGGTGTTGTTGTACGCTTCTGAAACGTATTTTTCTGTCATAATGGAATCGTAAAGCATTTCTCTTTCGGTCAGTTGATTTTGAGGCATGGCCTTCCCTCCCCTGTATGTTTTATTGCTGTTTTGGCGGGTTGAAACCGCCCTGCTGAAGCAGCATTTTGATGGTGTTTGCGTGCTGTTCTTCCTGTTTGGCTACCAGGTCAAAAAGATATTTGATCTCCGGGTCCACTGCCTGTGCAGCATATGCCCTGTATTTGTTCATGCATATGTATTCGACTCGAAGCTGATCTTCTAGCAATATCCTCTCTTTGTTTGTAAGTTCCATCCTTGCTTATCCTCCTTTCTTTGAATAGTTTCTCCTAAAATCGAGTTTTAATAAATCAAAAAATGTCTGAAAATTTGAATTAAACTAAAAAGAGCTCCTTTTTTTAATGAGGAGCTCTTTTTATTGTGATACTTTCTGTACGGATTATGCGTATCTATTAATTATCTCCATGACGTTTCTTGTGCCGGAGGTATGGTCCTCTGAAGACATGGCATTTATGTATTGGTGTCGCTTGTTGTAAAGGTCCAGGATTGAGAGATACAGCGAGTCTTCGGTCATGTCTTCCTGCAGGAGGACCTTGCTGTAGCCTTTCTTTTCAAAGGATTTGGCGTTTAAGATTTGATCCCCACGGCTGGCTTTAAGGGGTAAGGGAATTAAAAGGCAGGGCTTTTTAAGGGCCAGAAATTCATGGATGGAATTGGATCCAGCCCGGGATACCACTATATCCGCCAAAGCCATGATGTGAGGCAGTTCTTTATCCAGGTATTCAAATTGGACATAGCCAGGAACATCTGCATAATTGGGATCTATATTTCCTCTGCCACATATATGTACTATTTGAAATCTGGTGAGCAGCTTTTTGACTATTTTGCGCAGGCAGTTATTTATGGCTACTGCTCCTGAACTTCCACCCATTACCATTATTACTGGCTTTTCTTGTGTAAAGCCACAGAGCTTTTTACCGGTTTTAGCGTTGCCTTGAAACAATTCTTTACGTATAGGAGTGCCGGTGTATATGGCCTTGTTTCCTTTAAATTGAGAGACAGTTTCGGGAAATGTGGTACATATAACCTGTGCAAACAACGAAGCTATCCTGTTTGCCAGGCCAGGGGTGATATCGGATTCGTGTACTATGACCGGGATGCGGTTTGCCCACCCGCCAATCACAACCGGGACGGATACAAACCCTCCCTTTGAAAAGATGACATCGGGTTTTATCTTTTGGATTATGTGTACGGATTGACCTATACCGTACGCGACTTTAAACGGGTCGGTGAAGTTTTTGACATCCAGATATCGCCTTAACTTGCCTGACTGTACGGCGTGATATATGACCCCGCTTTGCTTTGATATGAGATTGTATTCGATGCCACTTTTTGTGCCTATATAATGGATTTCCCATCCATCACGCTTAAGCTCTGGGATGAGCGCTATATTGGGGGTCACGTGCCCTGCCGTGCCCCCGCCAGTCAGTACTATTCTTTTCATGATGTTACCTCCTACACCCTTTCGAGCGGTTTGAGCCCTATCAGTTTAAGCCCATTGGCCAAAGTAATCCGCGTGGCCTTCACCAGCGCCAATCGTGCAGCTCTCAGCTGTTGGTCGTCTGCCAGGATGGGGTGTTCATGGTAGAAACGATTGAAGTTCTGGGCCAGGTCTACAAGATAGCGAGTTATGATAGAGGGTTCAAGCTGAGTTAAAGCCATCATAACTTTTTCGGGGAACTGGTACAGCGTTTTACACAGCTGATACTCTTCCTTGGTCTGAAGCAGGCCGGGATTGAAGCTGCTGTCCTGCTCATAGGCCTTTCTGATGACGCTGCAACATCTTGCGTGGGTGTATTGTACATACGGGCCTGTCTCTCCATCAAAGTTTAGCACCTCATCCCAGGAGAAGGACACATCTTTGATTCGATTGCTGTACAGGTCACTGAATATGACGGCGCCTACTCCCATGTAACGGGCTACTTCTTCCTTATTCTCCAGGTCGGGATTCTTGCTCTCGATTATTTCAAGGGTTTTCTTGATGGCCTCGGATAGTATATCTTCAAGTAACACTACTTTTCCTTTGCGGGTGGACAGCTTTTCTCCGCCTAGGCTTACAAGCCCAAAGGGAACGTGTATGAGGTCCTTTGCCCACTCGTATCCCATGAGTTCTATGACTTTGAACCACTGCTGGAAGTGAAGGCTTTGTGCTGCACCCGTTACGTATATGCATTTGTGGAAATCATACTCCTTTTTGCGGTATATGGCGGCGGCTATATCGCGAGTGGCATACAGGCTGCTGCCATCTTTTTTTAGTATCATACAGGGGGGCATCCCGTATTCTTCTAGATCTACGATCATGGCACCTTCGCTTTCCTTGAGCAAATTCTTTTGTCTGAGCTCTTCAATTACGGCATCCATTTTATCGTTATAAAAGCTTTCGCCGGCATATGAATCGAAATGGACGTCAAGAAGGTCATATACCTTTTGAAACTCTTTGAGGCTTATATCTTTAAACCACTGCCACAGCTCCAAAGCCTCGTTGTCTCCTTTCTCCATTCGGGCAAACCAGCTTCTTGCCTCATCTTCCAGCTTTGGATCCTTTTCGGCTTCTTCATGGAATTTTACGTACAGGCGCATAAGCTCTTTTATGCCATGGGCTTCTACTTCCTCTTTGTTGCCCCACAGCTTGTACGCTACTATAAGCTTGCCAAACTGGGTTCCCCAGTCACCCAGGTGGTTTACGCCGATGCACCTATATCCCATAAACTCAAAAATTTTGCGCAGGGAATTGCCGATGACTGTGGAGCGAAGGTGCCCCACATGGAAAGGCTTGGCTATGTTTGGAGCCGAATAATCTATGACTATGGTCTTGCCCTCTCCAATGGGTTGGGAACCATATCTTTCCTGTTCTTCTAATATATGCTTTAAAGTCTGCTCTACAAACAGGGACTTGTTGAAAAAGAAATTGAGATATCCGGATACGGGTTCTACCTTGTCGATAAATTCCATATTTGAAATGTTTGATGCCAGTTCTTGAGCAATTTGTACCGGAGGCTTTCTGAGCGTTTTGCTCAGTTTAAAACACGGAAGGGCTATATCGCCCATCTCAGGGTTAGGAGGATATTCTAGCATATCGTAAATTTGGTCACGGCTCAGTTTGGGAAGCTGTTTATGTATTGCCTGTGCAATAATGTCCTTGACGTCGAACATGGCCACTACTCCTCTTCCTTAATTTTTTCTTTATAGTCTATAATACCACACAGCTACGTCAAATAACAATAACCATCGGCAATTTCTTGGCCTAGAGGAATAATCGGCTTGACAGATTTTCTATAATAGTATTATACTACACTTGGGCATAGACTGGTAAAAGGTGGCCTTTCTCCCTGCGACAAGGGTGGAAGGCTTTGTAAGTTATAAAAGGTTGTCGGGATAAGAGGGATTTTAAAAACGAAAGGAGGAAAAGGCGTTTTCCCATTTTAAAGCATTTTGGGATTTAACGCCATAAGGCCGATGAGTGAAGTCAGGACGCGATTTGCGCCAAGCCCTACAGGTTATATGCATATTGGTAACTTGAGAACAGCGCTCTATGCCTATCTGATTGCCAAGAGCCAGGGTGGGAAGTTTATATTGCGCATTGAAGATACGGATCAAGAGAGGTTTGTAGAAGGGGCTATAGACGTAATATACAAGACGCTGAAGATTGTGGGGCTTGACTACGATGAAGGGCCTGATATTGGGGGACCTTACGGGCCTTATATACAAAGTCAGCGTAAGGAGATTTACCAGCAATACGCAAAGAAACTGGTCGAGATGGGCGGAGCATATTATTGCTTCTGCTCCAAGGAGAGGCTGGAAGCTCTGCGGGAGGAGTGCCAGAAGAGAGGGATTCCATTTAAATATGATGGTCACTGCAAGAACCTGAGCAGAGAAGAAGTTGAGCAGAGGATTCGAAAGGGCGAGAAATACGTTATAAGGCAGAGGATACCATCCACAGGCACCACCTCATTTCATGACGAGGTGTTTGGTACCATAACGGTGGAGAATTCAACTTTGGACGAAGGCGTGCTCATAAAATCAGATGGCATGCCCACTTATAACTTTGCCAATGTAATCGATGACAGCTTGATGAGAATAACCCATGTGGTAAGGGGAAGCGAATACCTTTCTTCTACCCCCAAGTACAATCTGCTTTATCAGACGTTTGGATGGGAGATTCCAACTTACATTCACCTGCCCCCTGTGATGAAGGAAGCGGGCAAAAAGCTCAGCAAGCGTGAAGGCGATGCCTCTTTTGAAGATTTCTACAACAAGGGGTATCTCGTTGAGGCTATAATAAACTACATTGCATTGCTGGGATGGAGCCCTGGCACAGACAGGGAGTTTTTCACCCTAGAAGAGCTTAAAGAGCATTTTTCCATAGAGGGGCTCAACAAGTCCCCGGCCATTTTTGACGTAAACAAGCTGCGCTGGATGAATGGCGAGTATATAAGAAAGAAGAGCCTGGAAGAGTTTTATGAGTTGGCCTTGCCTTACTACAAGAAGGCCATAAAGAGGCAGGATATAGATTTGATGAAGTTGAGCCGCCTGTTGCAGACCCGTATAGAGATTTTGAGCGACATAATAGAAAATGTGGATTTTATAGATGAGCTCCCAGATTACGATGTGGAGATGTTTGTACACAAGAAAATGAAGACTAATCTGCAAAACTCTTTGGAGCACCTCAAGAAGAGCTATGAAGTGCTAGAGAAGCTGGACAACTGGAATGAAGAGGAGATCCACAGGGTACTTATGGAGCTCATACAGCAGCTGGGCGTCAAGAATGGCCAGGTGCTGTGGCCTATACGTACCGCCATATCGGGAAAGCAGTACACGCCGGGTGGAGCCATAGAGCTGCTGGACTTGCTAGGCAAAGAGGAGTCGTTGAGGAGAATAAAGATAGGAATTGAAAAATTGGAAAAAGCGGGTGTCTAATGGCACCTGCTTTTGATTTTTAAAGCAGATTTGACTTTAGTTATTAAAAACAAAACGACATCGAATTGTGTCGAAAATTTGTATATTTTTAAATTTTATGTAAATAACTGGACAAAATTCAAAGTATGTGGTATATTTATAAAAAACGACAATTTAATCCAAAATCCATTTCTTATTTTTTCAACTTTAAACAACAACGTGCAATCTTTTGGCAAGTTTGTCGCAATTTAATCTGAAGGATATACCAAATCGTTGTATCAATGAAAGCTGTAGCTTAACCGCTATTTGTGAAAAATCAAATTGCAGGGGGTAAGAGCATTGAAAAAGGCAGGATTGCTGCTTGTATTGCTCATCTTTTATCAAATGCTTTTGCCGCTGTTTGATATCAATGTAAACGCGGATGGTTCGGTAAAGCTGATCCCATCTACAGAACGGGTAAGA
Source organism: Caldicoprobacter algeriensis (assembly GCF_023838525.1). Classification (GTDB taxonomy): domain Bacteria; phylum Bacillota; class Clostridia; order Caldicoprobacterales; family Caldicoprobacteraceae; genus Caldicoprobacter; species Caldicoprobacter algeriensis. Next base: position 2,393 of record NZ_JAHUQD010000021.1, on the reverse strand, counting down.
TATGGGCAACAATTTGAAGTGGACGTTTATTTGGAGAATGTATACGACTTGTATGGCCTTCAAATCCATTTAAGGTATGACTCCAATGAATTGGAAGTAGTTGATTTTTGGCCTGCTTTTTTTGGATGGCAAGAATCAGTTGACTATTATGTAATTTCAAACTTGGGTGATGGTCAAAGTGGCACTTTTGGCATAGCCTTTACATGTTTGGGAGAGGAGCGATTCTTTTCAGGGAGCGGCAAAGTAGGCACGATAGTTTTTAAGGTTAAGGGTAAGGAGACTAAGGACTTGAGGATATCTGCCAACACAGCGGATTTTGGCGAAAGGGCCTGTATGGGTGTGGATAGCGCAATTCAAACCGTTACATATCAGCTGAGCGATGTCGAGGTTGTAAATGACAATACTCCCCCTGGCATAAAGAGCATAGAGGTGCTGAGCAATAACACAGTTAAAATAATATTTGATGAGGCTGTAGATCCACAATCAGCACAGGATTTGAATAACTATTCCATATCTCCATATCTTGCAGTAAAGGATGTACAACTCGATCCCAGCGGCACAGCGGTAATACTTATAACAGATTCCCAGGTAGGAAACAGGACATATCAAGTTACTGTGTCCAATATAGAAGATGTAATAGGGAATAAAATCGATGGTTATTTAAACAGTGAGTTTCGTGGGGCTCTTAAACTGTGGTTGGAAGCTGAGAGTCCGATTTATAAAGGCAATGCGTGCATTGTTAGGCTTAAAGCGGGCCCGGTGGAAAAACTCACAAGGCTCACATTTTATGTAAGATACGATGAAAGTTATTTTGGATATCAAGCTTTATCCAGGTTAAATGAATATTTTACTGGTGAGGTGCAAACGAGAACCGGTTCTTCTGGAACGGTATTTGGCGGCACGCTAATGGTATCAAAAACGTTTAATTATGTTACATATTACGATGAATGGACCATCTGCGAATTTAGTTTTATGCCGAAAGCAGTGACCAGTATCAATTTGGAATTTGTCAATTATGTAGCTGCGCCTTTGAAGGCTTATGGAATAGCAGAAGGCACTGAGAAAGATATCGTGGTAGATTTTTCAAATGAAGAAGTACATATACTACAAAGCTATACTTTGCGTGGATATATTCAGTTGGCTGGATTTAAAGCTTTTGACGGTTTACAGGCATTTCTTGTGGATAATGAGTTGATTGGCATTGCTGTTAATCTATATGATGGAAGTTTTGAACTGAATGATTTAAAGCCGGGTATTTATACTATAAGGCTTTTGAAACCCGGATATCTTGATATGGATTATTCAGTAGATGTACAAAGCGATACGATTGAAAGGTTAAGCATGATAGCAGGGGATTTAGATTCAAATGATCAAATCGATATTTTAGATATTGCGGCTATTTGTAAGAAATTTTCGCTTAATTCCGAAAAAGACGGATGGGATGCTGTTATGGATTACAATGGAGATAAATGGATTGACATCATAGATGTTTCTATTGTAGCTAGGAATTATGGAAAAAAGAGCAATATTGTGAATTAGGAAATTTGCAACAAGGGGTTATTGAAGGATGGTTGTGAGCAGGAAGGCTGTACTTAAAATGACATGTATCGTGCTCTTTGTTATGATTTTTTTGCTATATACGCCCTTGCCAAAAAGACCAAACCTACCGGTTATACGTGCAACTTTATATGAAGACAGGTTAGAGATATGGGTAGAAGAAATAGTAAGCCTTTATGCAGCTGCGGTAGACCTCTGTTATGACCCAGATATGTTAACAATAAAAGAGCTGGAAACAGGAAGTTTATTTAAAGATTGTGATGAACCTTGGATGGAAATCATAAAGCGGATTGACCAACATAATGGGATGGCCGAATTTGCCGTTTCGCTTATTGGAAATGTTCAGCCCATAGCAGGTACAGGTATGTTAATGAGAATTCATTTTTTGATGCTTTCGAATGAGGTTCCTAGATTGCGTTTTTATGACAACGAAAAGCCAATATTAGGTCATAAAGATAGTTTAGGCATTGCGATAGGATTGGTTGATGATAACATACGTTATATTAAATATATTCATACATTGGAAATAGGCTATTGATTCTGACTTTTCTGCGGATTTACCGGTTTCTCTATTATCTCTATCAGGTTAAAAATGTAAGATCCAAATATAAAGACGGTTTTGATATATTGACAAGCATGGATGATGTATGCTAAACTATAATAGAATCTTGAAAGTGCATGTTTTTCAGCATTAACAGGCTTCAAATTTCAAAAAAAGGGTATTGACAAAGTAAAGTTGATTTGATAGTATATAATTCGCCGCTCTGGAGGGGGCGGCGGAGGGAAATGGTCCTTGAAAACTGAACAGTGGTTGGAAGGCCAGGTCAATTCTGGAG
>NZ_JAHUQD010000020.1 GCF_023838525.1 Caldicoprobacter algeriensis | reverse complement strand
TTTTAAAGGAATATTATTTATATTTAAGCACCACCCACTCTGGGGAGGTATTTGAAAAATATACCTAAAAAATCAGTTATATTCAGCAACTAAAGCTGATTTTGTATAAAAATTTTTGACACTACGTATGCTCGTAAAAGGATATTTTTATGGAATATTTTTTAATCCGCCAATAGTAAAAACATATAATGATTAAATCAAAAGCGTTCTATTTGATCAGGCAAATGATACATAATCAAAATAACATAGCTCAGTTCTATTTATTTAAATAAACTTTAATGAGGTGCTCAAAATGCAACAACAGATAAGCTACAAAAAAGCCACAATACTCGTGATGATAATCACGCTGCTCAGCAAGATAACCGGTTTTTTGAGAGAAATATTCCTGGGCAGCGCATACGGCGCCACATACGTCACCGATGCCTATCTCGTGGCCCTGACCATACCGCAGACCTTGTTTCTTAGTATAGCCAGTGCAATTGGTACGACATACATACCGCTTTATTCCCGCATTAAAGTTGAAGAGGGCCCCGAGGAGGCTGTTCGCTTTACAAGCAGGGTACTCAACGTTGTGCTGGTTGTAAGTGCCGCACTGGCGGTCGTGGGTATGGTGTTTACGAGGCCCATAGTATCCCTAATAGCCATGGGTTTCAAGGGAGAGGTTCTCAGGCTGGCGGTCAATTTTACCAGGATAACCTTTCCTATGATCATATTTATAGGGATGTGCCAGATTTTTATCAGTTTTTTGCAGGCTAACAACGAGTTTGTGCTTCCAGCTCTTATAGGCATTCCAAATAATATGATAATTATAGCAGTGCTGCTCTTAAGCGGTATGGTTGGACCCTATGGTTTAGTGGTTGGTACTCTGATAGGTAGCGTGGTACAACTCGCCGTTTTATTGCCCGGTGTATTTAAAAAAGATTACAGATACAGCAGGGTTTTAAACTTTAAGGACCCATACGTGGTAAAAGTTGCTGCCCTGGCACTTCCTGTTATGCTTGGTTCAACGGTGCAGCAGCTCAATGCCCTGATTGACAGGATGCTGGCCTCAGGCCTGCCCGAGGGCAGCATCTCGGCGCTCAACTTTGCCAACAGGCTGAACGGCTTTGCGTACGGCCTTTTTACCGTATCGGTGGCTACCGTTATCTATCCCCTGCTTTCGCACCTGAGTGCCGAAGAGAATATGGCCGGTTTTAAGGACACGCTTATAAAGGCTTTCAACGTCATCACCCTTATCATACTTCCCATTACCGTTGGAGCAGTGGTGTTAAGGCAGCCGATAGTGTCGGTATTGTTTGAGAGGGGGCAATTTGATGCCAGGGCAACTTCCATGACCGCCTCGGCGCTCATGTTTTATTCGTTGGGCATGGTATTCTATGGCTATCGTGATGTGCTGAGCAGGACTTTTTATTCGCTGCAGGATACCAGGACGCCCACGCTGAACGGTGTGCTGACGGTGTTGTGCAATATAGTGCTGAACCTTATTCTGGTCAGATTTATGCAGCACGATGGTCTGGCGCTGGCCACCAGCCTGTCTGCAATGATTATGACGCTGCTTTTGTTTGCAAACTTGAGGAAGCGGATAGGCGGCATTGGCGGAAGGAAGCTGCTTGGTGCGTTTTTGAAGTGCGGCATTGCATCAGTGATAATGGGTATCGTTGTGTACTGGCTGAACGGCATTGCGGCGGAATACATCTCCATGTTCAGCAAGATGGTTGGATTTTTAATTCTCGCGTTGGAGATAGGGCTTGGCGCTTTGCTATACTTTGCGCTTGTTTACCTTTTCAGGGTGGAAGAGGTCAAGTGGCTTATCGACATGGTCAAAAAGCGTTTGAGAATTTCTGAGTAAAAACTATTAAATTTTTTGTTTCGGCTTGCAGGAAAACGTAAGTGTGTATCGAATTATATCATAATTAGAACGTAAGCAGTAAGCAACTTGTTTTCTGAAGGCTGGGTTATCAGCCTAGAAAGGTGCACGCAAGGCTTTTTGTGCCGAAACGTTAAAATTGTACATTATTTATGTCTCATAAAATAAAAATGGTTGACATCTTATGCCATATGTATTATTATTTCTAACTGAAATGGACAAAATCCTGAAGGAAGGTTTTGCTGTTTCGGCGCATAACTTTCCTGACGGAGGTCATACGGGGATTAGACGAAGTAGGCATTTCCTCTATTATGGAGGGGAAATAGCAGCATTATGCTTTCCTCCAGGATTTGTCCTGCAAACACTTCAAAAAACTCGAAAAAACGGTATATCCGCATCAAGTTGCCCGTATTCACTATAAGTCATTATACACATTGCGGCAAATTTCGCATATCCCATATAGTGCTAAAGTATCATATTAATAGTAAAATAACGGCAATTTTTGTGCAAAAGTGCCTGTTTTCAAAGACAGACATTGTTTTTAGGAAAAGATAAGTTAATCGATGAAAGCAGGGGGTCAGCGTGGTTGCTCTGAGGCGTAAAATAGCATTTGTAGCAGCCGATATAGTCTGTATCAATATTGCCGTGCTGCTGGCATTTCTCGGGGTATACGGCATAAACATACCGCAGGAAATTTTAAAGATTCTCCCTCAAGTATGCATTGCTTTTACGGTTATAAGCATTCCCATCTACTACGTGTTTCAGCTCTACAGCAGCCTGTGGAAATATGCCAGCATAAATGAACTTATAATGATAATATCCTCATCCATCATCGCTTCGCTGGCGGCTTACATATACTGCACGTTTTTGATTGTTTCGATTCCTTTGAGCGTATACCTGCTTTACTGTTTTTTCAGCATGGCTTTTACGGGTGGGACGCGGTTGAGCTTCCGGATTTTAAGGAGGCTCCGCATTGTATGGTCGGGCAACGGCGTCAAGGAGTACAAAAGGGTCATGATAATCGGTGCCGGTGAAGCCGGTGCAATGGTCATAAAGGAGCTCAAGAACCACCCCGAGATGGGCTTAAAGCCCGTGGCAGCCATTGATGATGATAAGGCCAAGCATGGGTCGAAAATTTTGGGCGTGCCGGTATACGGCGGCAGGGAGCGCATAAAGGAGATTGCCAAGCAAAAGGCCATTGATGAGATTATAGTGGCCATACCTTCGGCGCCCAGGAGCGATTGATGAGGATTGCGTAGAAAGAAATTTCTAAAACAGAATTGTCTACTAATAAAGCTATAAAATTAACAAGTTAATTTTATGAGGGTGGTACATATGGGAGATTTATGGGCCTTTGTTATTGCATTTTTGATTTCGCTATTATTAATGCCATTGGTTATTAAGTTTGCTAATAAAAACGGCATTGTGGACAAACCCAACGGTAGAAAAATTCACAAAAAACCCGTTCCACTATTAGGCGGGGCTGCTATTTTTATAGGATTTATCATTCCTTTTGTTATATTCTCAAAGATAGATTTTAAGGTTATCAGTATAGCAGTTGCCTCTGCTATACTTGTTGTGGTAGGAATGTTTGACGATATTTACGACATTAAAGCCCAGAAAAAATTGGTTGTACAAATACTGTGTTCCACTTTAGTTGTGGTAGCAGGGATAAGGGTTAATATAAGTGAGTACATAACTGATAATGTGTATTTAGCTTTTTTAATTGATGGACTTATAAGCGTGTGCTGGATTATTGGCATAATCAATGCAGTTAACTTAATAGATGGTTTGGATGGTTTAGCGGGAGGAGTATCATTTATCGCTTCTATTGCATTTATAATTATTTTGGGGAGAGAAGGGTCAGATTATATCGGATATATAATCGCGTTATCGCTTGCTGGTGCAATTCTTGGATTTCTTCTCTATAATTTTTATCCCGCCAAAGTATTTATGGGAGATATGGGTAGTACATTCATAGGGCTTTTGTTGGCTGTATTAAGCATAATAGCTTTGGATATACCAGAAAATCCTGCTTCGATAGTGGCTCCTATAATTATTTTGGCGGTGCCAATTTTTGATACAGGTTTGGCGATATTACGAAGAATCGCGCAAAGGCAACCCTTGTTTTTAGCAGACAAAAATCATCTTCATCATAGACTTATAGCAAAAGGCTTTAGTCAGAGACAAGCGGTGTTTATAATTTATAGTTTAGCAGTGTTAGCTGCTTTGGTAGGAGTGATTGTGGATATTAAGCAATATTTTTATATTGGGGCTATAGTGATAGGTTTTCTTATGGTGTTAGGGATCTTAATTAATTTTAGAAGTTTTTTAAGGATAAGAAAAGCTATAGAAAAAACATATGGCGAGATAGCTTCTACTGGCGAAAGGAATATGTATGTTAAATGAGTCTAAAAGAGGAGTAGAAAGATGTATGTGCGAATGAATGTAAATGAACACTCCCGAAAACTATCTTAGGAATAGTTACCAAGATTTTAAAAATGGATTATACAAATTTGTAAGGCGAGCCGTCGAAAACAATGGATAATTGGGAAATATCGCCTAAGAGAGGTCCATTTTGACGGAGGTATCGACCAGGCAGCGTGCCAGGAATTCTTGAAGGATTTTTTCAGGTCTAAAGTCAGGGAGCTTACATTTAATAGTGCGATCTACAAGTTTTCTTACGATACCTGTGTGTTTGTTGGTCAGTTTTTGGTTAAGTTTTGTTTGGTTTAGGTGAGAAGGGGCGGAGATGGCGTATTCTTTTCAGAAGTTTTTTGTGTGAAGCAAACCAGAGGCGCCAGAGCAGGTCGTAGTAGGAGCCGACGCTGGGGGCTTTATCGGAATCGAAGCCGCAAATATCGAAAAGAAGTTGATCATGTTGTAGAGTTTTTACCCAATTTGTGATAGAATATACCTGTAGTTCGAGCATTAATACCAAAGAACGGATAATGCCCTGTTGATTTTTAGCTGGGCGCCCGAATTCAAGGTGAAGAGGTTTTATTATGGGAAGCAGGTTATCCAGGTTGAGGAGATAGAGCTTAGGAGATAGCTTTATCGAAGTGGATAAGCCTATATTTTTCTTTTTGAGCATGGATAGATAGGTGCTGTGAAGTTGTTGATAATCAGAATGAGATTGCTAGTTTCTAAGCATGTAAAACCCCTCAAATGGAATAAAATTAGTGGATAGAGAACTATTTTGGGGAAAAAAGTTTAAAAAGCGAAGGTGTAATATAAGGAAATAGAAGGAAATTTGTGTATGAAAATCGTATACAAAGTAGGGGTGAAGCTGAAAAGCTAGGCCCTGAAACATATAAAGATAAAACTCTCGGTCTTTTCGAGAGCGTACGTAAAAATAAGCTGGAGGTAAAATTGGTGAGCAAAATATTTGGAGTTATAGTAACTTATAAACCAGATGTGGTAATTTTAGAAAAGTGTATTCATAGTCTAAAAAATCAATTAGACAAAGTCATTATAGTAGATAATACTCATGGTGGTTGTGAAAAGCTTGAAAGTTTTAAAACGTTTCCCAACCTAGAAGTTATATATTTAAAAGATAACTATGGAATAGCTTATGCTCAAAATGTAGGAATAAAAAAGGCTTTAGAAAATAATGCAGATTATATATTACTTTCTGACCAAGATACAGTTTATCCGCCGGATTTTGTAGAAAAAATGCTGGAGTGTTTTAAAGAGGAAGAAATAGCTGCGTGTGGACCATTATTTATAGATGCAAATACTGGTAGAAAACAATTTTTTATAAAAAAAGGGTTATTTGGTTTTAAAAGATTTTACCCAACTTCAGGGAAGCATGAGGTTTTACAACTAATCGCATCAGGGACAATTTTAAATTCTCGCTATCTATCCTATATTGGTCTGATGAAAGAAGATTTATTTATCGATTGGGTTGACATGGAATGGTGCTGGAGAGCTGTTAAAAAAGGATATAAGATAATTGGAAATGCCGATGTAAAGATACTTCATAAACATGGTGAAAAATCTATTAGGTTTTTTTCAAAAAATGTTACTTTAAAATCTCCATTAAGACACTATTATACAATAAGAAATGGTACTTATTTAGCATTAAGAAATAGTAATCTAGATATTCCTCATCGTGTGATTTTATTTTTAAAAACATTTAGAAACATTTTTTTGTTTGCTTTATTATCTAAACCGCACTTAATTCACTTAAAATATACTGTATTAGGTTTTTGGCATGGAATTACTGGAAAATCAGGTGAGTTAAATGAGGCACATTAATGCATCTATAGTTCTATATCATAACCAAAAAGAACAGCTTTTAAAGGCAATTTACAGTTTTTTGAATACAGATTTAAAAGTAAAATTATATTTAGTTGATAATTCATCAAACAACGATTTAAAAGAGTTGGCAAAAATAGATAATAGAATAGAATACATTTTCAATAATACTAATCTTGGCTTTGGTGGAGCTCACAATATAGCCATTAGAAAATCAATTGAAGAGAATACACCATATCATCTGGTTTTAAATCCTGATGTATATTTTGAAAAAGGAGTTTTAGAAGAACTTTATAATTTTATGGAAAATAACCCAGATGTAGGAGTTGTAATGCCAAAAGTTTTATATCCTGATGGTAAATTACAGTATTTATGCAAATTGCTGCCGAAACCAATAGATTTATTTGGAAGAAGATTTTTAAACTGTGGTCCATTTAAAAAATTCATAGAAAAAAGGAACAAAATTTATGAGTTAAGATTTACTGGCTATGATAAAATTATGGAGGTTCCATGTTTATCAGGATGTTGTATGTTTTTGAGAACAAACATAATTAAAAAAGTTGGTTTATTTGATGAAAGATTTTTTATGTATTTAGAAGATACAGATTTAACAAGACGCATACATAAAGTTGCTAAGACTATTTACTTCCCTTACGTTCACATATATCACGAATATGGAAAAGGTTCATACGAAAATTTTAAGCTTCTTTATTATCACATTGATAGTGCTATAAAGTACTTCAATAAATGGGGCTGGTTTTTTGATAAAGAAAGGGATATGAAAAATAAGCTTACGCTTCAAAAATTAGGATACTGTTAAAGAGTAAAAGTAGTTTAAAGTTAGAATTTTTAAAAAGGAGAAATTTAAAGGGCTGAACGCCAATTGTTCTTCTTAGTTTGATATGTGTAGTTAATTAATAAGCAACTGTAAAATTATGTAATGATTGTCCCACAAAAAGCTAGAAAATATAAACAAATATAGCAAAATATGATATAATAATGGTATCAAATTCTAGGAAAAGGGATGATGCCATTATGTTTTGTAGGAATGCAAATTATCAAATATCGATGTTTGATCCACTGAATAGAATGCCAAAGTATTTAATAGACATTTTGAAGAATAGTTGGTGTCATGCTTTTAGGGAATATATTTTTCCAAAGATAGATGAAGAGAGATTCAGGGTGTTGTATAGTGATAATGCTGCTGCGAGGCCTAATTCTCCGGTGAATGTCATAATAGGAGGGGAAGCCTGCTTTTTTCTTTTTAAATAGGGATGGATAGGTGTTGTAAAGGATGTTTTTGATAATCATAATGAAATTGCCAGTTTCTTAGCAGGTAAAACCTCTCAAACGAAATAGAATTGGTAAACATAAAACTATTTTGAGGGAAGAAGCTAAAAAAGCGAAGCTGTAATAAATGGAAATTTGTGTATGAAAGGTGTCTATAAAATAGAGGTGAAGCTTAAAAGCTGAACCCTGGAAATATATAAAGATAAAACTTTCGTGCTTTTTGAGAGCGTACAAAAATGGATTTTTAAAATATTGGTTGAAAAAATAAAATTTTTAAATAAGTTTAGGGCCAAATAATATACTAATGTATTTGAAGGAGTTATGTGCTAATGAATTGTAAATACAGATTGTGTTATATTGATGTTATAGGTACTTTAAAGAATCTAAATTTGCTTTTTTTGGTTGTTGTAATATATAGTTTTAAAATTGACAGACTTGCTTTTTTGTCAACTAGGGGTTCAATAATTATTGCATGTATAATCTTTTATCTACTACTTTTAAATAAAAATAATGTAGTCATTAACAAAATACATCTTTTGTGGATAGTATCTGTCATTGTGATGATCTTATCGTCTCTTATTTCTCGTTTTCAACAAGAATCTTTGAAATATACGATGCTATTTTTGATTGGAGTGTTGTATTTCATCTATTTTAGTAACAATAAAGAGTTGTTATTAAATGTTATGAAGATACAAAAATATTTTTCGGTAATTTTTGCTGTATTTACTTTATTGCCTTTGTTAGATGTGACTTTGTATTATAGAATTTTAGAACTTTTGTTTGATTCCAAAAGTGTCTCAGAAATTAAGAGTTTAATGATTGTATTCAATAGATATGTTGGCATAGGCAGATTCGCTGGTAATAACGGATTTATATTATCTCTCGGCTTGGGAATAGCTCTTTGTGAGATGTTAACGCAAAGAAAGGTAATTCACGTGGTATATATTATCATTTTCTTTATTTCAATATTTCTGACAGGAAGTCGATATGCTTTTTTAGCTTCGATTCTTTCAATGGTTTTAGTAGTATTTTTCTTTTATCATAAGAAAACGCATTTATCAAGATTAACAAAATTTATTTTGCTGATAGTATTAATATTTATTTGTATACTTTTGTCATATTGCTTTTTCCCTTCGTCTATATTTGATAGATTTATGAACATGGAATCAATATATAATAGATTTAAGTTATATAATCTTGCGTGGGAATTGTTTTTACAAAGACCAATTTTGGGTCATGGAATTAATACCTTTTTGTATTATACATTTTATAGAATTGACATGCTAGAAAAAACGTATACCCATAACGTATTTTTACAATTATTATCAGAAACAGGAATAATTGGAACCATATTAATAATTGCTTCTTTTATAGTAACTCTTCTCTCTGGCATTGTTAGTATAAAGAATTTGAAGTATTCTGAGGACAAGCACTTGCTGATAACTTTTCGATTTACGTTATATCTCCAGTTTATGTTTCTTATTTATTTTTTAACTGGGAATCCCATATATGATTATAATCAATTATACTTATATTTTATTTTTAGTTCCTATGCTATATGCTCCTTTGATCGTAAACAGGCAAGGTTAAAGAATGTTAAATACCTAAATTTCAAACAAAAGAATTGAGAGAAAATGTATAAAATTTCCTAATATCAATATACCAGTAGTTATATATGCAAGAGGTAATATAACCACCTTTGTCCAAATAATACTTCTTCACGCAAAAATAAACGAAAGCTAGTATTACCCTATCAATAGAATAATATTCTTAACTACTGATTACAATACCAATGAAACTATTTCGGTTTGATTAGTTTTAACATTATAGTTTGCTTCAACTATTGGCTTTTTCAAACCTTTTGAAACTTTTAAACTTAACAGAGGTGAGTATATGGTTATAGCTGAAGTTCCATTCAAAAGCTGTAGCGAGCTTTGAATGGGAGTTAAGAAGTGGTGAGTTAATTACCAGTAAATAACTGAAAAAAACAAATGGTCTAAAGGCCGATTGATTTGTTCTTTACAAACACTATTATACGAGAAAATAAGAAATTTATTGAGATAGGTTGTATATAACGTTAAATTCCCAATTGTTGCCTTATAAAGTTTTTAAAGGTCAATTGTTGAAGATAAAAACATGGCTTTTTTACACCAGAATCAAAATTTTCCTAAGAAATTATATTGTTTTCCTAAGAAATTATATTGTCGGAAGGGTATGTTAGCTGTAAGCAAGAGGAGTTTAATCAATTTTTAAAAGTAGGAATGAGAATCCGTAGAAAAATAGAAGAAATCAAAATTAGAAAACTTAAGTATAGGAGAATGATAACATGAAAATATTGCACTATTTTTTGGGTTTTCCACCACTACATGATGGAGGGCTTATGATTTATGCTACAGATTTGGCGAAAGAACAATTGAAAATGGGTCATAATGTTGCTATGTTAATGCCCGGGATATATACTGGAGATATGTCTAAAAGTGAGATAAAATTTTATAAAATGCAGGAAGGTTTACCAATATATCAAATTATAAATCCACAATTGATGGTTTTTCCATGGGTTAATACTTCAGATGGATTTATAAAGCAAAAATCAACTAATAATTATAGAGATTTTTTGAAAAAACATGAGTTTAAAATATTACATGTTCACTCGTTAATGGGATTTCCAATAGAACTTCTAAATGAAGCTAAAACTTTAAATATAAAAACAGTATTTACTACTCATGATTATTTTGGCCTTTGTCCTAGTATCGATTTTTTTAAATATGATAACTCATTGTGTAGTGATTATAAAAATGGCGAAGAATGTCTTTTATGTACTTATCATACCAGGAATTATAATTATAGTAAGAGAAATTTGAAAATTTTAATTAATAAACATTATTTATCAAGTTACACAATAAATTTAATGCTACGATTATTAAAAAAAGCAAAAAACAACACTCTATCGTTTGATAATAATATAGACTACAAAGAAATAGAACATAATAAAGAAAAGAAAAAAGCATTTATGCATTTTAGAGAATACTACAAGACAATCTTAGAAAAATTCGATATTGTGTTATTTAATAGCAGGATTACAAAAAGCGAATATGGAAAGTATGTCAATTTAAATAATATAAAACATGAAATCTTAAATATCACACATTCCGGAATACAAGATAATAGAAATATTATTAAGTACAAGCCTTTAATAAGTGATAAAGTTAGCTTTCTTTTTATGGGGTATTTGAATAAGAAAAAGGGCTTTTTTGATTTAATAAACGTTTTAAATGAAATAAGACAAAGATATACAAATTGGGAACTAAATATATATGGAGATTGTTCCGATATAGATATGAGTAAATTGGACAAAAATTTCTTTAAATTTCATGGAAAGTATGGACATGAAGACTTATCTAATATATTTTCTAACTCTAGTGTTTTAATTATTCCAAGTAAATGGAAGGAAACATTTGGGTTTATTGGCCTAGAGGCTTATTCATATGGAATACCAGCAGTGGTTTCGGATAATGTAGGATTTACCGATTTAATTACAAATGGCGTTAATGGAATTATTTACAAAGATGATGATAGTAACGAAAATTTAAAAGAATCATTAATAAAAATCTTAGAACATCCAATGTTGCTGAAAAATTATCATGAAGAAATATTGAAGGGAAAATTTAAATATCTTATGGAAGAGCACTGTAAGGAAGTACTAAATTGCTATGAGAGTATATAGGAGGCAAAAATTCTATGAAAATAGGAATACTGACATTTAATTGGGCAATCAATTATGGAGCTATATTACAAATGTATGCACTGTATAGGTATTTGAGTAAAAGTAATGAAGTCTTTATTATAAATTACGTTCCAGATTATTTAGCTAATATATACAGTACTAAGATTTTTGTTAAACCTTTAAAGATTAAGTCGATGATAAGGAAAGCTCTAGAGAAACCAATTAAGTATAAACAAATTCAAAAATTCAAAGAGTTTATTAATACTAGTATGTTGTTAACTAATAAAGCTAAAAATAGGGAGGAATTGACTAGAATAATAAATGCACTAGATGTAGTGGTGGTAGGCAGTGATCAGGTTTGGAATTATGATATAACAAATGATTATTTAAGGGATTATCTTTTAAATGGTATAAATTGTAATAAGATAAGTTATGCTGCCAGTATTGGCAAAAATCAAATTAAACCTGACCTGGTAAACTTATTTAGAGAATCTCTAGAAGATTTTGATTTTATTTCTTTAAGAGAGGGGACCGCAATATATTATTTAAGCGAATTTTGTAAAGGGAAAGATTATAAATTATGCGTCGATCCGGTTTTCCTCTTAAATAAAGAGGAATGGGAAACTGTCGCTAAGAAAAGTGAGTACAAACTACCTGCAAAAGAATACATACTTGTGTATATGTTGGAAAATAATTTAAATTTAATAAATATAGCCAAGAACTTATCCAGGATATATAATTTACCTGTGATCAGCGTAGAGATCCCATTTTTAAGGTTAAAACCTGAAATGAGAGGAATTAGGAAATTACATGATGTTGGGCCAATAGACTTTATTAAATTATTTTTAAATTCAAAGTGGGTTTTGACAAATTCTTTTCATGGAACAGCTTTTTCATTAATTTTTAATAAAGAATTTGTTACGTTTTCTCACAGCACAGTGAATGAAAGAATAGATAATCTTTTAAAATTATATGGAGTGGAAAATAATCAGATACGAGATGGGGGCAATGTGACTGTGGAAAATATTATAAAAATTTTGCAGGAAAACAAATATGCAAGTATAAAGCAAAATCATAAAATACTTAAACTAATTGAAGAATCTAAAGAGTATTTAATGGAATCTATTGAATCTATTAAAAATTTAAAACTTGAAAAAGGGGAATAAAAGTTATGAAAAACAATGTTTACGAAAAAGTTGCTTTTAACTGTGTAGGGTGTGGCCTCTGCGAAACAATATGCCCTAAAAAATGTATAAAGTTAAATGAGGTTTCAAACAGAGGGATCATTCCTTGTGTTGATTACAAGAAATGTACTAACTGCGGATTATGCATTGATTATTGTTCTGTTGATTTGATTGAAGAAAAGGAAGACCTTAATAAAATAAAACATGTTTTTATTGGGAAGTCGAAAGATAAAGACATAATTAAAAATTCAGCGTCTGGGGGCGTAGTGTCTTCTATTCTAATAGATCTTTTTCGTAAAAAAGAAATAGACGCGGCTATAGTTGCTTTTGTTGATGAAGGATTAAATATTTACGGTGATTTTATAACTTCAGAGAGTGAAGTTTTAAAACATTCAGGTTCTTTTTATCATACTTCAAATATGCTCAAAAATGTAAAAAAAATAAAAAACTATAAATCAATTTTATTTGTGGGTTTACCTTGTCAAAATGTTATTTTTGACAGATTTATAAATAAATACAATATAAATAATGTTTACGCTAAAATTAGTTTAACATGTACAATTGGTAGAATGAAAAATGGAATGGTAGAGTATTTAAAGGAAAAGAATTTTCAGCTGAATGGCAATACACAAATTTTAAAATATAAGTCAAGGTATGGAGTAGAAAGGCCTGGAGATATTATTATAGAATCAGAAGAGGAAAAGATAGAATTTAGTTGCGAAGATTATTTGGTAAGCAAAGATTACTTTTATATGCCAGAAGGATGTCTAAGGTGTAAAAAATTATTTGGTGTAGATTATGCGGATATTTCTGTAGGAGATAATTGGGGCATTCAGAGTAGAGATAAAATAGCAATATTTACTGCAAATACGGAAAGAGGATTAGAAATATTAAAAAATAATACATTAATAGAGATGAGTATTTCAACCCTTGATGAATTGAAAAAATCACAACCTTTAGGTTATTCTTTAAAATATAACGACAGAAAATCAATAAATAAAAAGATCAAATGTTTAAAGTATCTTTATAGAATTTTCCCAAAAGATTACTTGTTTACGAAGGTACTGTATATATTAAGAAGCATAATTTTAGCTGAGATTAAAAAAACGTCAGCAAATCAGAAATAAAAATTTTTAAGTGTAAATAGCCTTATACGGTGAAATACATGAAATATATGACAAATATTATAAAACACTACAAAACAAAATAATACAACGCAATTTTAATGGTAGAATTTGTATAGAGGAGGTCCAATATATGAAAGGCATAATCCTTGCCGGGGGTTCGGGGACACGCCTATATCCATTGACGCTAGTCACTAGCAAGCAACTATTGCCAGTCTATGACAAACCAATGATATATTATCCTTTGTCAACACTTATGCTTGCTGGAATTAGGGAAATACTTATTATTTCAACTCCTCATGACCTGCCAAACTTTAAAAGATTATTAGGTGACGGTGGCCAATTTGGAATAAGGTTATCCTATGCCGAACAACCCTCGCCAGATGGCCTGGCTCAAGCCTTTATAATAGGCGAGGACTTTATTGGTGATGATGACTGTGCAATGATACTAGGGGATAACATTTTTTATGGCCATAATTTGACTACTTTACTGAAAGAAGCTGTACAGAACAAAGGAAGAGCTACTATATTTGGATATTACGTGGACGACCCTGAAAGATTTGGTGTGGTGGAATTTGACCAAAATGGGAGAGTAATATCCATTGAAGAGAAACCAAAAAACCCGAAATCAAACTATGCTGTTACGGGGCTATATTTTTATGATAACAATGTAGCAAAATACGCAAAAACACTAAAGCCAAGCGCAAGGGGAGAGCTTGAAATAACCGATTTAAATAAAATTTATTTAGAGATGGGCAAGCTTGATGTCAAGATACTGGGGCGTGGTTATGCATGGCTTGATGCCGGTACTGTAGAGAGCCTGCTTGAAGCATCTGAGTTTGTTAGAATAATACAAAAAAGGCAAGGAATAGTAATATCAGCGCCGGAGGAGATAGCATACATCAATGGTTGGATTTCAAAAGAAGAATTGTTAGCTGCAGCTGAGAAATATGGTAAATCGCCTTACGGAGTGCATCTGAAAAAGGTTGCAGAGGGTAGAATTAAGTATTAAAAGAGGTGAGGATAAATGCACATTATAAAAACAGAGCTAGAAGGTGTATATATTTTAGAGCCCAAGGTTTTTGAAGATAATCGCGGTTGGTTTATGGAAAGCTACTCAAAAAAAGTTTTTGAGGCAATAGGTTTGGATATAAACTTTGTACAGGACAATCATTCTTATTCGGCTTTAAAGGGCACACTCAGGGGATTACATTTTCAGAACAATCCTATGGCACAGACAAAACTTGTAAGATGTACGAGAGGGAAGATATTGGATGTAGCTGTTGACTTGAGAAAGGGTTCACCTACGTATAAAAAATGGGTTGCCGTTCAGCTATCTGCTGAAAATAAAAGGCAGCTGTTGATACCCAAGGGATTTGCCCATGGTTTTTTGACTTTAACAGATGATGTAGAAGTTCAGTACAAGGTAGACGAGTATTATTCCAAAGAACATGATAGAAGCATAAGGTTTGATGACCCTGAAATAGGCATTGACTGGGGGATAGATAATCCTATACTTTCAGAAAAGGATAAAAATGCACCTTTATTAAAAGACAGTGATTGCAATTTTGTTTACTGATGGGAGGAATGTGATTTGAATATACTTGTAACAGGTGGAGCGGGTTTTATAGGAAGCAATTTTATTTATTACATGCTGGATAAATATAAGGATTATAAAATAGTTTGTTTGGACAAGCTGACTTATGCAGGAAATTTATCCACTTTAAAAAGGGCTTTTGAGAATCCGAACTTTCAGTTTGTTAAAGGGGATATATCAGATAGAGTGTTTGTGTTTGAGCTTTTTAAAGAAAAAAATTTTGATGTTGTTGTAAATTTCGCTGCGGAGTCACATGTAGACAGGTCTATAGAAGACCCTGAAATATTTTTAAAGACAAACGTAATAGGTACACAGGTTTTAATGGACGCTGCGCGGAAATTTGACATAAAGAGATTTCATCAGGTTTCTACAGATGAAGTGTATGGGGATTTACCGCTTGATAGACCTGATTCGCTGTTTACAGAGGAGACTCCTCTGCGGCCGTCATCACCATATTCAGCCTCAAAAGCAGCGGCGGATTTGCTGGTCCTGGCATATTACAGGACGTACAAACTCCCTGTTACCATATCAAGGTGCTCCAACAATTATGGCCCATATCATTTTCCGGAAAAATTGATACCGCTTATGATAATTAGAGCTTTAAACGATCAACCTTTGCCGGTTTATGGCGATGGCAGGAATGTAAGGGACTGGCTGTATGTTGAAGACCACTGCTCTGCAATTGACTTGATAATACATCACGGTAGAGAAGGGGAAGTATACAACATAGGTGGACGTAATGAAAGAACGAATTTAGAGGTAGTGAAGACCATCCTGAAAGAATTAGGGAAACCGGAAGAGTTAATAACTTTTGTCAAAGACAGACCGGGTCATGATTTAAGGTATGCAATAGATCCAAGCAAGATAAAAAATGAACTGGGATGGGAGCCCAAGACGAGTTTTGAAGAGGGGATAAAGAAGACGATTAAGTGGTACCTAGATAATAGAGATTGGTGGGAAGAGATAATAAGCGGTGAGTATAAAGATTACTATGAGAGAATGTATTCAAATAGGTAGAGAGGATGTCAAGGATGGAAGTGTTAGTTACGGGAGCAAGAGGTCAACTGGGATATGATGTCGTTGAGCGGTTAAAAGAGTTGAATATAGAGCATATAGGTGTTGATAAAGAAGAGTTTGATTTGACAGATGAAAAGGAAACAAAAGAGTTTATAAAGAGCTATAAACCGGATGTAGTCGTTCATTGTGCTGCATATACAGCAGTAGACAAGGCTGAGGATGAAAAGGAGCTCTGCCATGCAGTAAATGTACTTGGAACAAGATATGTAGCGGAGGCATGTAAAGAAATAGATGCGAAAATGCTTTATATAAGTACAGATTATGTCTTTGATGGAGAGAAAGAGGGACCCTATGAAGTAGATGATCAACCCAATCCGATAAACTATTATGGATTGACTAAATATCTTGGTGAAAGGAAAGTACAAAACATACTTCAAAAATACTTTATAGTTCGAATATCCTGGGTGTTTGGCAAAAATGGTAGTAACTTTGTAAAGACTATGTTGAGATTGGGACAGGAAAGAAAAGAGGTAAGGGTAGTTTGTGATCAGGTGGGTTCACCTACATATACTTATGATTTAGCCAGGTTGCTTTGTGAGATGATACAAACCGATAAGTATGGCATATATCACGCAACGAATGAAGGATATTGTAGCTGGTATGAATTTGCCTGTGAAATTTTTAAAACAGCTGGAATGGATGTTAAAGTAATACCTATAAAAAGTAATGAATATCCAACTAAGGCAAAAAGACCCGCAAATTCGAGGTTGTCAAAAAAGCGTTTGGAATTGATGGGATTTAATTTATTGCCACATTGGAGAGATGCATTGGAGAGATATATTAAAACATGAAATTTATATGTTGGATGACTTTTGATAAATAGGATGTATATGATTCAATGGCCAGAGCAGTGAATCCATATGGCGATGGTAGAGCTTCTGAAAAGATAGTTAAAGCTTATAGGTTTGGCCTTGGTGAGAAGCCAGAAGAGTTTAGTTTGTAGAATCTTACTTTGATACTACGCTGAGAATCTGGGAAGGGATAGGAATGATTATTTCAGAGGCTCAATTTATCCGCGAGTTTGAAGTTGTGCGAGATGCATCTTTTATATTTTTCCTAGGAGCAGGGGCTTCTAGGACATCAGGAATTCCTACAGCTAACGAAATGATTTGGTTTTTTAAAAGGGCAATTTACTGTTCAGTTAATAATATAAGTCCCGAATCTTGCAAAGATCTTGCGAATCCTAATGTACAACAAATAATTGATAGTTGGATAAAAAATCAGCCAGAACACAGAAATATTAAGTGGGAGGAAGAATATTCGCATTTTTTTGAAGCTAT
The DNA here is from genome assembly GCF_023838525.1 of Caldicoprobacter algeriensis. Taxonomy (GTDB): domain Bacteria; phylum Bacillota; class Clostridia; order Caldicoprobacterales; family Caldicoprobacteraceae; genus Caldicoprobacter; species Caldicoprobacter algeriensis. Next base: position 29,740 of record NZ_JAHUQD010000020.1, on the reverse strand, counting down.
ATATCCTACAAAAGATGTAAGGAGAGAGTTTATTGAAAAGTATGTTATAAAAGCGACTCCTATTATAGGTTATAAATGTTTGGGGGCATTAATTAAAGCTGGTAAAATCAGAGATATTTTTACAACAAATTTTGATACACTTGTTGAGGCAGTATATCCAAATATTTTTGTAATATCTGATGAATCTGCCGCTCGAGTACATAAAGTTAGAGTGGTTGATAATTATCCAAAATTAATAAAGTTACATGGTGATTTTCGTTACGATCATCTTAGAAATACAACTGAGGAATTAAAACAGTTAAATCAAATTTTAGAGTTTAAAATGAAAGAATTTTTAAATCAATTTGGTATAGTGATACTTGGTTATAGTGGCCGTGATGATTCAATTATGAAAGTATTGGAAGAAACTGCTCGTCATAATCTTAATAGTTTTCCAAAAGGCTTTTACTGGTGTATTCTCAAAGGAGAAAGAAAATACGAAAGAGTAGAGTCTTTAATAGAATTTTTAAGAGAGAGCGGCCGTAATGCGGCATTTATTGAAATTACATCTTTTGATGACTTCATGATCAACTTATATCATTTTTGCGGGATTAAGGATGAACAAGTTGAAGCCGAATTGGCTAGTACCAAGGAAAATAAAAAACCATTCTTTTATAAACCACAGAAAAGTAATTTAAGACCCCATTTAAAGACAAATTGGATTAAAATTGAAGAATATCCTACAACTGTATATAGTTTTAAAACAGATATTAATGAATGGTCAGAATTAGATGGATTGGTTAAGGGTCAGCCGGTATTGGCTAGTTTTGCGTACCCAAAATCAATTATAGCTATTGGAAATCGTTCAGTTATTGAAAATCTATTTAAAGATCATATATTAGAGCCCATCCAGATAAGAAATATTACTTATGAGGATATAGCAAGAATGAATAGAGATCATGGATTTGTTTATAGTCTTTTTTATTCTATCTTTTATAGCCCGAGAAGGCAAAAAGGCGCTTTTGAACGAGGACTGGGACGAGCTTGCTTATCTTATGAACAAGAATCATGAGATACAAAACAGCCTGGCCGATTCGGGCGAGCAAAATCTTTATATGATAAAGGTGGCCAGGGAAAACGGTGCGCTGGCTGTCAAGCTGGTAGGGGCAGGTGGTGGCGGCACCATCATAGCGCTGACACTGGAGCCCGAGAGGACCATACGAGCATTGAAGGAGGCCGGTGCCGAGACATTTGTTGAGTTTGCACCTGATCCCGAGGGGGTCAAGGTTGAGGAAGAAAAGGCATTAAAAAGCGAAGTTGTTTTATAGATCCAGTGAGCATAAGGGGTGTATAGTCACTCCTTATCTATTATATTTGTATGCTTGGCGTAAAAGGTAGCTTGGTGTGCTGCCCTGCTTATAAAGTGATTATTGCCTGTAATACGAAAAAATGGTATTACCGCCTATTCTATATTTGTCACAGGAGAGTCGGTATGTATCTATTTGTGACTTTGTGGAGAGAAACAGACATATCCAAAAATATGTTCACTTTGAAAGGTGAATATCTTCAAACATTTGAACAGGCATTTCCTGACTTCAAAAAGCGGCTTAAGGCGGGCATTCAAGGGTGTGTTGTATATTTCAACAAAGAAAAGGAAAATAATTGCTATTGGGCCGATGTAAAAGCTGTACAAGTATACAGCGACAGCATTGTGATTTATTTCAACAACTGTAGAAAGCTAGATATGTTAAGCGGAGATATTTATGTTAGCCTGATAAGATTCGGGTATAGAAATGGATGGATAAATAAAAAGCAGGGATTTTTGCCTCTTTTGTGTATTGTTGACAATAAAGAAGACTTTGATGAGATAAGAAAAAATACTTTCAGGGTTGTAAAGGATAAAAATATATTAGCCCACCTGCGTGAGCTGAGTAGTAGAAATGACTGGAAAAGCATATGTGATTTGTTTGAACCTCTGGAAAAAATACATGAAAGAGATGAATGGGATAATCATGAGGTACTATATGAAATAGGATATGCCTGCAGCAAGCTGGCTGAGCCACAAAGGGAAAGAGCCGTAGATATAATAACCGGGCTGAGCCATAATTTAAAGCAGGATGGCTCGATTATAATCATTGAAAACGGAAGCAAACAAAATTGCGAGTCTTTCAAAAGGATAAGGAATGCCCTTGTAAATCGAGGTATATACAATATCTATTCACCCTGTGTCAGCATTTGAGAGCCTAAAACCCAATATCACTGCGCTTGCTTTAATATGGTCAGATGTTTTTGGGATATACCCAAGATATATGAATATTTAAGGATGCACGGCCTGCGAAAGGCTGCCAGGTATGATGTCCCTTTTACTTATGTTGTTTTGAGAAAGGATGGTTCAACGAAATATAAAATAGAGGGAAATCACAACCATTACATAGAGCTTAAGGACTTGCGACAATATTTAGATGAGCAGGTAAATATAAAAGCCATTATCAGAACAGTAATTGAAAAGGGAGAAAATATAGCTATTTCACTTTGTGATGGAAGTTTGTGCGTTGACAGCGACAAGCATGCGGTGTGGATAAAGCCTGTAAAAAAGGAGCAGTTGAGAAGGCAGGGTATTTATATGCCGATAATTGCGGCAGAAAAAATCACATTGAGGAAAGTAAAAGTCAGCTCGGTAAGTCCTGGGATTGTACTTGAGATACAGGATAATACCGAGATTGAAATAGACTACTAGGAGGAAAATATAGATGATTTTAAGCGTCAGCCGCAGGACTGATATAGTTGCATTTTATCTTGATTGGTTTTTTAATAGGTTAAAGGAAGGGTATGTTCTGGTACGCAACCCCATGAACTATCATCAGGTTAGCAAGATATATTTAAGCGCTTCGGATATAGACTGTATAGTATTTTGGACAAAGGACCCTACCAATATTTTAGATAAAATCTCTATGCTAGATGACTATATCTATTATTTTCACATTACAATAACCGGGTATGATAGAAAAATAGAACCCAATGTGGCACCCAAGGAGCATATTATAAAATCGTTTCAAAAGCTTTCTCAAATCATAGGTAGTGAAAGGGTAATTTGGAGATATGACCCCATAATAATATCCCGTGATATTGATGTCGAATATCACCGCAAGAAATTTGAATTTATTGCATCCCAATTAAGTGGTTATACCCAGCGTTGTACCATCAGTTTTGTGGATATGTATAAAAAAACCGAGCGCAATATGAAAGGCCTGAACGTACAAAACATAAGCGATGCCCAAAAAATTGAGATAGCTACAGCTATTTCTGAGATTGCCCGTGCGTACGGGCTGAAAGTTGAAACCTGCTGTGAAGACATTGATCTGTCCCGAGTAGGAATATGCCATGGCAAATGCATCGATGACGACCTTATCGCCCGAATAAGCGGCCGTAGGATAAATGCCAAAAAGGATAAAAATCAGAGAGCGGCGTGCGGTTGTGTTGAAAGCGTAGATATAGGCGTTTATAATACCTGCAAGCATGGATGTTTATACTGTTATGCTAACTACAGCAATAAGGCGGTTAACAGCAACGTAAAGATGCATGATCCCAGATCCCCTATGCTTATAGGAAATGTGGAACCGGAGGATGTGATTATCAAAAGGAAGGCACAAAGATTGATAGATAGTCAGATAAGCTTTTTTGATTGAAACAAGTATATTTTGATTTAATTGAAGAGTACTGCAGGATATAGCATTAACCGGTGGTCAGGGAAAACGCAGCTGTTCGTTACGCCGCCGCGGTAAACCTGCTCATGGCGTATTTCAAGCTGAAGGATGGTTGGAGGGATGAGAGGAGTATTCCGTCGCTGTTGGCGTTCCGAATTTTAAGCCCTTATATAGGGCGAATAAGGTCGGCATATCCAGCGGTGTATGAAGCGGTGCATGAGCAACTTGGCAGGCTGGCGCTGGTGGAGGCTGAAAATGTTTCATCGGTAGACGCAGCCGCCGAGCCTTTTGCAAGGCTGCTGTCTATTGTGTTGCCAGCTCCACAGCAGGGGAAAACCGAGCGAAGGGTTCTGGAATGGATGGGATATAACCTGGGAAAATGGATTTATGTAGTGGATGCCTTTTCGGATATAGAGAGCGACATTAGATCCGGCAGCTACAATGTGTTGGTTGCAAGGTATGGGAAGGATACCCATGCCTGGCTATCCGGGGATGACATTTCTTCTCAGCGAAATGGGGAAAATACGCCTGACCAAAATTTAGGGCAGGTTGAAGTGAGTGGCTCTGTCTGGCAGGGAGGGGAAAGTAAGCATCCGATGTTGGACAAGGAGGGTGCCTCTGCAAACAAGGACGGAAAAAACGGGTCTGGTCGGCAGGATAGAGTGAACAAGTCTGTATGCCAGGGGGGAAAAAGTTTTTTTGCCTGGCAGACCAGGTTAGACAGGTCTGCTCAGCAGGATGAAAAGGACAAGCTTGCTGTACGTATTATGGAGGAAAGCAGAAAAGAGGTTGAGTTTATATTGAACACCTGCCTGGCTGAAATAGGCAAGGCGTATGAGCTTCTTGATATAAGGCGAGACGAAGGGTTGCTGGAGAACATTATATTTTTAGGATTGCCATACAAAACGCAGATGGTCTTGGATGAAAGGGGAGAAGGGGATGGTATTCCGAAGCCTACTCAAATTTGCAGGTTGCTGTAAATATGGACCCGGACAACTTAGAGTACCGCAATGCTCTGATGATGCTGAGCAGTTCCATGAACAACTACAGGTATCAGCCCTATTCGGAGAAAACATCAAGGGATGATTCCGACTGCTGCAGGCTATGCACTGCATTGTACTGTGCCGACTGCCTATGTGAATGCATGGGCGGCGATTTGATTTCCTGTTGCTAAAAGCAGGTGGTGATCGAAGGTGATATTTGTAAACCGTTCAATGCCTGTTCAAAAAAAGGTGGCTTTGGGAGGTATACTGGCTGCTTTTGTTATGATTTCGCTGACAGCAGCTTATTTCATACCTGTAAACAGGCTGTTCTTCCTTGCAGTCAGCTCACTTTTTGTGTCAATTATGATTATGAAGGTGGACTTGCTTTATGCCGTTTTGCTCTATGTGGCAACAGCTCTGCTGGCATTTTTCATGATTCCGTCAAGGAGTATCGCTTTAGCGTATATTGTTTTTTTTGGTGTATATGGTATTGTAAAGTTTTTGTGCGAGCAGATAAGGAACGCTGCTATAGGCTGGGCTTTGAAGTTTGTTGCATTTAATGTGAGTCTACTAGTTATGTATTTTCTGGTCAGCCTTGTTTTTGGCGAAAGTATTTCATCTAGGCTCCCTCTGCCGCTGCTGTGGCTGGGCGCTCAATTCTTATTTTTAGTATACGATATCGTCTATACCATGTTCATAGGCTTTTATCACAGGAGGCTGGAGAGGGTTTTGAGAGGGTGGTTCAGATAGTATATCCAATTTATAAATAGAAATAGTTAAAGATTTTTCATGTATCGTTTCAGTTCTTCATAAAAATTTTCACGGGTGCCGGCAAGTATCACCACAATTGTTGAATCAGGCTCTTCGATGATTGTATAGGTCAACTCATGGTTTGTTTTATTGTAGTAGATATCATAACATAAGATGCCGGAAAGGTCGCCCGTTTTAGGTTCACCTATATAAGGATTCTTGAGGATTTCATCGACGGCTTTTTGAAAAGCTATTTTAAGCGGCTTTTCTTTCAGCTTTTTTAAAAAACGTGCGGCGGGAGGCAGAATAATAAGCTTATACATTATTCGTTCCCCTCACCGAAAACGTCTTCGTATGTGAAAAATCTGGTTTTACCGGCAGCAGCAAGGTGAGCTTCATTAAGCAAGCGTTCAATAGCAGGGCGGACTTTGCGCCGCATTTCCTTGAACTTTTCGAGAAGTTCAGACCCGGAAAGGCCTTGAGATATTAAATCAGCAAGGATTTGTTCATCGAACTCGCCGGTGCTCTCACGCACAGGGCGGATAACAATGGCATCGTTCTGGAGATAGCACTCAACTTCCTTTTCAATGCCGAGACGGTTATAAAATTCTATAGGAATAGTAATCTGTCGTTTCTTTGATACGGAAATACGTTTTTTCAACATGGAATTAACACCTCCCAATTGGTGTGGTTGTAACATAATTATTCCTCCTTCTCAGTATATGTTGAGTAATAATATAATATACAAATTTTCTTTGATTTAATCATAGCAAAGAAACAAAGAAAAATCAAGATAGTAAGATATCAGGGAGTGCATTATCAATGTCTAAACTTAAAGTCCTAACAATATTCGGTACCAGACCTGAAGCCATCAAAATGGCACCGCTTATAAAAAAGCTTGAGGCGGAGCCTCGCTCTTGACAAATAAAGAGGTATATGATTCAATGTCCAGAGCAGTGAATCCATATGGTGATGGTAAAGCTTTTGAAAGGATAGTTAAGGCCATATTGCATAGGTTTGGCCTTGGCGAGAAGCCAGAAGAGTTTGGTTTGTAAAAATATTACTTTGATACTACCCTGAAAATCTGGGAAGGGATAGGAATGATTATTTCCGAATGATTTGGTTTTTTAAAAGGCAATTCACTGTTCGGTTAATAGTATAAGTCCTGAAGTTTGCAAAGATCTTGCAAATCCTAATGTACAACAAATAATTGATAGTTGGATAAAAAATCAGCCAGAACACGGAAATATTAAGTGGGAGGATTGGGGAAGATGAAAAATCTTGTTTTGCTTATAGGTACAAATCCGTTGCCAAATTACGTTATTGGAAAGTATTTTGTAGAGAAAGGAGAAGTTGATAGACTAATTCTTATTTATTCTGAGGAAACTCAAACGCAGAAAGGAACGAAGGAATATTCAGAGGCATTGAAAAAGCTTCTTGCGGTTAGTGATTACAAGTTTGTTTCTTTGAGGGATGTTGGGAATCCTAAAAAGATTATGGAAGATTTGCTAGAACAACTTGATGAAAATATTAATGGAAGTATACATTTCAACTATACGGGCGGCACAAAAACCATGGTTGCTCATATATATAATTTATTGAAAGAAAGATATTCTGACAATTTCAAAGGCTCATATCTTGATGCAAGAACCTTCAAAATAATTTATGATGACGGTAAAGTTGAACCTGTAGATGGTGACTTAAGATCTCACATTAAAGTAGATATTGAAGCTCTACTGAAACTTCATCTATATGAGTGCGAACAGATTCAAACCTGGAAAGATTGCGAATTTTCAGGTGTTGTTGAAAAGATTAAAGAAGAAGTTATAGAAAAAGATAAAATTGATTATTTTGTAAAGTGGCTTGAGGATCCGTTCAGGAAGATTTTTAAAGACGGGAAAGATATAACAGAAAAGAAGAAAAAATTTCAAGAACACGTAAAGTCTGATCATGTCAAAAGTGCAGTTCAAAAGTTTGAATATGAAACACCTGATTTTATATGGAACATTCTTGATGCATTTCCCGAAGGAAAAAGAATAAATCAAGGAAGAAAGCTGTGGATACCTGACGAAGGAGTTAGCAATAATGATTTTAAAGACAGAATAGATCATACCGTTGAATTCCTTGATGGAAAATGGTTTGAGTGGTACATCTATCGGGAAATATCTGAAAAACTCAAACGGAAAGGATTAGAAGAAGGGAAACACTTTGGAATATCACTTAAGGCCAAGAAAAACAAAGATTTTGAAATTGACATCTTTATAATAAATGGATATGAGCTTACAGGCATATCTATCACCACTGGTACAAAAGAGAGTAACTGTAAACAAAAAGGATTTGAAATAATCCATAGGGTAAGACAAATAGGGGGAGACGAAAGCAAAGCTATTTTGATCACGTTGATGGACAGTAAAGAAGTTGAAAACTCCCAAGGGGATTTGTCTTTTATTACCGGGGTTTCTGAGGAAAAGTTTATAGTCTACGGCAAGAATAATCTGAAAGATATAGGCGATAAAGTGTTAGGGGAGGTTTTTAAATGAGCGGGTTTGCTGCAGTAATTATAGACACCGTTTCCATACAAAGTTATATATTTTCAAGCAATAAACTCAAGGAAAACGTAGGTGCCTCATACCTGGTAAAAAAGATATACGAGGAGTCAGGTTCAAATCCCGTATTCGTTTTGAAAACCTTACAAAAGAAGAACTTGGGGCATTATTATTTGTGTTGAAATTACCCGAAAACTGTTATCATAAACTTGGAATGGGCAAACCCCTTGGACTTGGAAGCGTGAAGATCACGCCGACACTTTACATTATAAATAGAAAAGAAAGATATAAATCATTGTTTGATAATGATTATTGGAATGAGGCAAAGAAAAAAGAAGAAGCTGATGAATTTAAGAAAGCTTTTGAAAATTATATTTTAACACACATATCAGAAGAAGATAAAGTAAGTCTATGGGAGATTCCAAGGTTAAAGCAGTTGAGGACAATGCTTGACTGGAGTAATACGCAGAAACCTGACTGGCTTGAAAGAACGAGATATATGTTGATAGAATGCGATCCAGCTGTATTTAAGTGTATATGTACTTCAAAAAATAATAGAAAAACAAAAAAGAGAATTTGTAACGAATTTAAGGACAGGCCTGTTTTGCCAAAAGCAAATGAGGTAATAGAAGAGGAGATTGAAAAATAAAGAGAATATATGTATATGTGGCTTATATGTGCATAGTAAAAAGGTTCTGCCGCAATTTTGGTAAATGTGGTTGCACACACCGGCATAAAACATCACTCAGGGAACTTCCATAAGCCATTGAGGGAGAGATGGCTTGAAGGCGATAGAGCTGTAATTGGAAGCTACAAGGAGATTGCATGTTTGGCCCGCGAAGGCAAAAAGGCACTTTTGAACGAGGACTGGGACGAGCTTGCTTATCTTATGAACAAAAACCACGAGATACAAAACAACCTGGCCGATTCGGGCGAGCAGAACCTCTATATGATGAAGGTATGATGAAGGTGGCCAGGGAAAACGGTGCGCTGGCTGCCAAGCTGGCGGGGGCAGGTGGCGGCGGCACCATCATAGCGCTGATTCTGGAACCCGAGAGGACCATGAAGGCGTTGAAGGAAGCCGGCGCTGAAGTCTTTGTTGAACTTGCACCCGATGCAGAAGGGGTCATGATAATTGATGAAAAAGCTGAGAAGGAATATGCAACAAAGTAGTTGGATTAAGCAGTATACACAGCAGCAAACTTAGGTTATAATAAGTTATAGGCCAAAGAGAGCAACAGATTTAATCAAATGTTTAATAAGGCGTGGTGATTGTCTATGATACCACAAGAAAAAATCAATGAAGTTGTCGAAAGAATTGTAAAAAATGTTCAGCCTGAAAAGGTTATACTGTTTGGCTCATATGCTTATGGTAAGCCTAACGAGGATAGTGACTTGGATATTCTTGTAATCAAAGAAAGCGTCCTACCCAGACACGAAAGGGTGAGAGAGATAAAAAAGTATTTACGGGGGATTAAAATTCCGGTAGATTTAATCGTTTATACACCGAAAGAGATCGATGAATGGAGGGGAGTAAAGAATTCTTTTATTAATGAAGTAATGGAAAAAGGGAAGGTCCTTTATGAATAAACAACTGCAATTAGTAAAAAACTGGTTATATAAAGCAGTTCATGATATGGAAATGGCTAAATTGGCGATGGAGTATAAGCCCGAACTTAGAGATTTGATATATCGTGATTCAATCAGAATTAAGTATTTCAACAAAATCCAAAGGTGAAATAGCATTTGATACGAGCTTTTTAAGCTTGTCATCCCGTGTGATAATGTAATCTGCTTTTACCTTTCTGGCACACTGAGCCTGTAACGCATCTTCAAGGTCTTCGATGGATGGATTGCGCAGGGCTTTTTCTACATCCTTGTTCGTTATGCCGATTAATTTTACGATGCTCAAAAGGGCTTTGATTGCCAGAGCGGCTTTGTCGTTTCCCAAATTTTTTGATATAAAATAATAAAGGTCAGTCACAGCAAAAGAAGCGATATACGCTTCTATTATCTTCTCTTCAGCGCTTTTGAGAACCTTATAAGAAGCTGTATCAAACGGACTTCTTTGCAGGATAACATCCAGTATAACGTTGGTATCAATTAGGATTTTCATACCTGCCTATCCTTTCCTCTCTTATTTGCCTGGGAGAAATGTCTTTATTTGGATAGTTTCGCATGAGTCCATACAGGAAGTCAGCGTTGGGCGTTCCCTGTTTGTTGATGGGTACTAGCTTTGCCACTTCTTTCCCGTTTTTTGTAATGACTATCTCTTGTTTTTCTGCCAATTTCAGATATTTGCCAACCCTCATCTTAAACTCGGTGGCATTTATAATCATTAGTGAGCACCTCCAAAATATGTTTTAGCTATTTTTAGTATAATAGAAATAGACTATAATATCAACATTTAAATTGACCATTTACTTAAAAAATATTTGTCACCTATGAGTAAGCTGAGTACTTACCAAAGACGCTCTTTGTATTTTGGGTATACCCGAAATGGATTTAAATCATCACAAAATAAGGGAAGCTTTAAATTCGATGATGTTTACGGAGGTAGAAATAAATGGTCAACTTTACTTGATCAAGATGAAATTAAGCGAAGGAACGAATGAGATATTAAGGGTATTGTGAATAGCGCCACCCAAGAATGTCCTATCCATTGAAGAAGCAAAAGCTTTTACATGGTAAGGGATAGGTGTGGGTACAATTTGCGCATTTTAAAAAGAAAAAATCGCTTGATTTCAAGGTTTTTGGAACTTTAACTGACGAAGTCAGGATGTATGCGACATGTATGTGGTTCCCTTATCCATGTTCTTTATGCAACACGGCTATTACAATTAATGTATATGATTCCTATGCCTGTATACAAATATACTGTGGTCATTTCCCCTCTTTCTTCTTCCTTTTCTCCTTTATAAAAGCAATCAATTCCGAAATTGTGAAATACTCTTCATTATCATCTGGTTTTCTATTATTCTCAGTATTACTCAATGAATCGTTTGTTATATCCTTGTAAGGATTTGGAATATCCGATAGCCCCATAAGGTAATCGGCGCTTACATTGAATATTTTCGTCAGTTTGATTATGGTTTCAGTGTCTGGATCCCTCTGGCCTATTTCGTACATTCCTATTGTACCGCGGGAGACGCCTAGCTTCTCTGCCAGTTCCTTCTGAGTCATACCATGTCGAGTGCGCAGTTCAACCAATCTTTCAGGAAATCCCATTTTCAGTACCTCCGCTTCATCATCTTTACATAAATTATATCACCGTAAGTGACCCAAATTATTAATTGTAACGAAAAGTTATAAAAGGTATTGACATGTAACAAATAGTGACATATAATAGTGTACAGAAGTAACTTTAAGTAACACAAAATTTTAAGGGAGGGCTGAATAATGGGAATCAGTAAAATGCTAAAGGGAGTATGTCTTTGCTTGGCAATGGTACTATTTCTTGTAATGCTAGGGGGATGTTCTAGTCAGGGTAACGAGAACGAAACAAATCAATCAAGTTCAACTGCTAACCAATCGGGAAGTTATAACAATGCTAGCGAGTCTACTGATACCGGCAATTCCCAATCATCCCAATCGACACAGAAGGAGAAGACCAAAATTGTATTTTGGCATAACTGGGCTACGGGACCGTCTGGCGAGTCCATCAAGAAATCGGTGGAGGAGTTTAACAAATCCCAAGATGATATTATAGTTGAACCTTTGTTTGTCGCAACGGATGGAGGAGACTCCATAACTTCTAAGTTGCTGACTGCAGTAGCAGCTGGAAATCCTCCAGATGTAATGTTGGCCAGCAGATACGGAATAGCGGAATACATGGATGCCGTTACAATTCTCAATGATTTGGCGGAACGCGATAATATCAATGCCGACATGTTTTACGAATGGGCATGGGAAGAAGCAACTTACGATGGACAGCTTTTGGGCCTTCCTTATGACGGTACCGCAAGAGCGCTATTTTATAACAAGGACCACTTTAAAGAAGCTGGGCTGGATCCAGAAAAACCGCCATTGACCATTAGCGAACTGGAAGAGTACGCAAAGAAGTTAACGATAAGAGAAAATGGCAAAATCACCAGATTTGGCTTTATACCTTGGTATGGGGAAGGATGGCTTTATACCTGGGGATGGGCTTTTGGTGGAGAATTCTACGATAAGGAGACGGGAAAGGTAACGGCAAATCATCCTAAGGTTGTTGAAGCCTTGACGTGGATGACCAGCTTTGCAGAACAATTTGGCATTGAAAATGTGACCAATTTTACCAGTTCGGCCGGCAGTGCTGCTATGAATCCCTTTATCTCGGGACAGCTATCCATGATGGTTACCGGTAATTGGATGATTGCACAGATTGAGCAGTATAACCCGGACTTGAACTACGGAATTAGCTACATCCCTACAACGGATGGCAAAAGCTTCACAACCTATGTTGGTGGAAGGGCGTTGATAATACCCAAAGGTGTAAAGAATCTGGAAGAAGCGTGGACGTTTGTAAAATGGATGTGTACAAGCGAAGAAGCGCAAAGTTTAAAAAAGATGACGGGAGAATTCTCTGCCAGACCCGATGTAAATGCGAAGATATACGGTGATGATCCAAGACAGAAAATATTCCTCGAAGTATTGCCGAATGGAAAACATCGTCCGGTGATCCTTGCAGGAAACATGATGTGGGATGAATTGGCCAAAGCGCCTGATCTGGTAATAAATAAGCAGGGCACTCCCAAGGAGATACTGGATCAGATCACTGATAAGATAAACAGCGAAATAGAAAAGAAGAAGAGGAGCCAATAAAGATTTACTAAAGCAGGGGGAAGGGTTGTAAAATCCTTCTCCCTCTTAAAATAAACTTGGCGGGGAGGTATACAGTTGTTTTCGGCAAGGACAATTGCAGGTATAAGGCCAAGGATGGTATGGAAGAGAAGAGGGATAGAAAGCAGAAGGGCCAAGTATGGTTATATCTTTGCTCTTCCTTGGATGACAGGTCTGCTTTTCTTTTACGCATATCCGCTGCTGAGTTCTATTTATTACAGCTTTACCAAGTACAACGTGATAAGCCCTGTTGAATGGGTGGGGCTTAATAATTACAAGGAGCTGTTCAATGACCCGTTATTTTGGACAGGGATTAAAAATACGCTCTATTATGCCTTGTTTGCCGTTCCAATTAGCGTGGTATTGGGCATATCCCTTGCTCTTCTCTTGAATATGCCCATAAGATGGCGTAGCTTTTTTAGGACGGTATTCTTTATTCCTACTCTAGTGCCAGTGGTGGCGACTGCTATTATATGGCAGTGGCTGCTAAATCCGCAGTTTGGTTTGATAAATCATTTGCTGGAGACAATAGGGATTGGCGGCCCTCCCTGGTTGGGCGACCCAAAGTGGTCAAAACCCTCTCTTATATTAATGGCCCAGTGGGGCATTGGAAATAGCGTTATAATTTATTTGGCCGGGCTGCAGGACATCTCAAAGGACTACGATGATGCTGCCCGGGTGGACGGAGCCAGTGGACTGCGAAAGGTGTGGCATATCACCCTGCCGCTTTTGACCCCGGTGATTTTCTTCAATATGATAATGGGGATTATAAACGCTTTGCAGGTGTTTACACTGCCTTATGCGTTGACTTATGGAACAGGAAATCCCGCCAATTCGCTTCTTTTTTACAGTATGCATCTGTATAATAACGCTTTTCTGTACATGAAGATGGGTTATGCGTCGGCCATGGCATGGATACTGTTTATAGTGATAATGACCATAACGCTGCTGCTGTTCCGTTCTTCCAGTAGATGGGTGTATTACCACGGTGACCAGTAAAGGGGGCATGGACTGTGAACGTTATAAGAAAGAAGTATCCGATTATACTTACGTATATAGTGCTGATTGTCGCTGGAGCGGTTTTCCTGTTGCCTTTTATATGGATGGTGTCTACATCTTTAAAGCCCGATACCCAGCTGTTTGTTTCTCCACCTGTATGGATACCCAACCCTATAGCATGGGAAAACTACTACCGCGCCGTTACCGTCGTCCCGTTTTTTACTTATATGAAGAACACATTAATTGTCGCATCTTTAGCGACAGCCGGTGCTGTAATATCCACGCCTCTTACAGGCTATAGCTTGGCGAGGATTAAATGGAAAGGGAGAGAGCTGCTTTTCATCATCACCCTGGCCGTAATGATGATACCTTCGCAGGTTACCATGGTACCGCTTTTTATCATATTTTCAAAGTTGGACCTGGTCGGGACTTTTTTGCCTTTGATATTGCCTCCTTGCTTTGGTGTACCATTTTTTATCTTTCTGATGCGTCAGTTTTTTAAGCAGCTTCCAAGAGATTTGGAGGACGCGGCAAGGATTGATGGCTGCAGTGAATTCGGCATATATTTTAAAATTATGCTTCCGCTGGTTCAGCCGGCTATCCTCACCGTTGCTCTGTTTCAATTCATGAACTCGTGGAATGACTTCATTGGCCCTTTGATATACCTCAATGATGAGGCGAAGTACACTTTACAGCTGGGTCTGCAGCAGTTTAAACAGGCATACAATACCATATGGAATCAGCTGATGGCGGCTTCAGTCCTGGTGGCACTGCCTATAATCCTTCTCTACTTTTTTGTACAGAAATCCTTTATCCAGGGTATCACATTTGGTGGTGTAAAAGGTTGAGTTATATTTTTCTAATCTAGGTTATATTTTTCAATATAAAAATTAAAAGAAAGGGTGTGTCTGAAGATGGGGAATAAGGTCAGTTTGCGTGAGAAATTCTTTGGGTGTATTGCCGGTGCGCATATCGGTTCAGCTATGGGAGCGCCGGTGGAAGGGTGGACGTATGAGATGATAGAGGAGAAGTATGGTACTCTGGATCGACTGCTGCCGTATGAGCACTACAACAATGGATGGGTCCGGGAGCCCGGTACTACCGAAGATGGCATAGAAAGGCAGAAATTGATGATTACCGCTATTATAGAAAAGGGCGATCGAGTCAATGCCGAAGACGTAAAGAACGCTTGGATTAAATACATTAAGCCGGAATCGGTGGGGATGGTATCTGAGCCTTTTGAAGCTACACTGCTCGCAATGGCCAAAAGCGGGATACCTGCAAGGGATATAGGGCGCTACTGCGATTATTCGGGCTTGAATAGCTTTGCGCGTTCATGTCACCCCATAGGCCTTATCAACGCAGGGGATATGGAGGCGGCCAAAGAGGATGTGCTGGAGGTGGGGCAGCTGTATCAGACCACCAACAGCAGGGGATTGCAATGGGCTGTTGTGACCGGTGTGGCCATTGCTGCAGCCACCCGGCCTGATGCTACGGTGGACAGCGTGCTGGGGGCCATATACGATTACTGCCACCCGGATATAGTGCTGCGCGAATTGGACAGGGAACTCAAGCGCACTGCAGGCTGCAAAGATTTTCGAGAGCTGCGGAAGGCGTTTGACAGCGTATACAATGGCCGTGGTATGCCCTATGCAGCCAGCTATGCCAATGAGGTGGTGACCAAAGCCGTATGCATATTCCGAATGGTAAACGGAGACACAAAGGATGCGATGATCGCCGCGGTGAACATGGGGAGAGATACCGATTGTATAGCTGCCATAGCAGCTGGCATTTCCGGTGCTTTAACCGGTGCAAGCTCCCTGCCTCAGGAGTATATAGACCAGGTGGACTATGCAACCAGCGTGAACAAGTACACCAACTCCCAACGGACCTTGCGGGAAACCGCCGATGGGCTGTATAACGCATGGCTAAACAGGGTAAATAAGCTCAGGAAGTACGTGGAGATTATGGATTATTGATGAAGTGAGCAGTCTTATTTGTGATTTTGTTTCTGGTAATGATGTTTGAGCAAGGATGTTGCAGAATGATGTCGCAGGTTGAAGGTATGCTGCGAGGCCAGGTGAAAACTGCTTGACTATTAACGCTTTCTACACTATGTATAACCCATGATAAACCCTGCGTCACCGCCATTTGCGATATAACCCGCTGCTGTGATGCGCATTATTCGTATACTTAAGTTTATCAGTTTAACAGTTGCTACTTTGAAAAGGGGGTCGAAGAGATGGAAGCCTTTGTTGCCGCAAATAAGGGAAAGGTCCATATACTTAGGCTGGATCAGGGAGATTATGTTTTGGAATCGATTTGCCAGCTAATAAAGGAGAAAAACATTCGACATGGCGTAGTCGTATCTGGCATTGGAACTTTGGATCGATGTGTTATGCACATGGTTACCACTACCGGGTATCCACCGCAGGAGTATTTTGCATCATGGGAGAATCAGCCTTTGGAACTTTTATCCCTACAAGGCATAATCGCAGATGGCTGTCCACATCTTCATATGGTGGTGTCCGATAAGGAAAAGGCCTATGGTGGACACCTGGAAGAGGGATGCAGGATATTGTATCTCGGTGAAATCGTGATACAGGAGATAGAGGATACAGACATACGCAGGGTTCCAAACGAAAAAGGCATCATGATGTTGACGGAAGATAAAGCGGGAAGATAAACCGGGATTATTGCTTGGTGTATAACATAAAGGAACGAGAACTTAGTATGACGTAATATACAGTGGATTGAGCAGTCTATATCAATTAGTTTACAATACTTCCTTAAATAGGAATCGCAGTTCCCGGGGGGATACATTTTTCTTTTGAAGGAGAAATATATTTTGAAGGAGGAAATATATCCCCCCGGAAATTGTTTAAAATCACTTTAAATTTGACTCCAGCATCTCAATAAGCTTCTTTATATGCTCGTACAGCACCACGATATCGCCCCGGGTTGCGGGGCAGTGCAGTTCCTGGTTAAGCTCCTGAAGGGAGCTTATCTTTTCGATGCCTTTGTAGTTGTTTTCAAGGAAGTGCTTTTCAACCAGCTGGGCGTTTAATATGTTCTTCTGGGTGGTGCTGTATGACTGCAGTAGCTGTATCTCGATACCGTTTTTGAGGATCACCCTGCAGTACTTGCCTTCCCTTATTATTTGGTCTATGCACCGGTAGTTTATATACCCGTATGTCTCGTCCCCCTGGACGAGGGGCTGCCTTACCACGACGGGCATCAGTATCAGGTCGTGCTGCAGCGGTATGGGTATTTTGACCTTCTGGTCTATGATTTCCCCGTACTTTTTCCTGAGCTCTACAAGGTCGTACGACAGGCTGGATGCTATGCCCTTCAGCACCGCCTTCATCTTTTTGTATATCACCCTTTTTTCGCCCTTCTGGTTGATGAGTACGGTGGTATCCCCCACGCCTTCGGTGTAAACCGGGAGCACGGCGCTTATCCCTTCTTCAAGATAATTCTCTCGCTTCCTCAAGCTATCCTCCTCCCTTTCAAAGGTTTAACATGCCATGCCAGATACATAAAACAACATAAATGTAAAAATGTGGACAAGCATGTAAAACATATGGCCATTTAATGAATTTTATTAAAACTGGTATTTATGGTCGGGCATGGTACATAATATAGAACTAGAAGGAAAACGGATTTATATATTTTAATTGTCATGTCATGCCCGGTGTTTATCGGGTGTGTCTTTTTTAAGTTTACGGATGTGCATTGGAATGAGCTGCTCATCTTTGGTAGGGACAGCCTTGTGATTGGCTGTATTGTCGTTAGCTGTGTTTTATAATGCTGCTTTTAAGCGTCCAGTTCCTTGTTGTTTTGCGGTTTTTGTTGTTTTGCGGATGGACAGGCAATGAAGGTTTTATAAAAGCGCTCGCTCCTCCCGGCCACCAGGCATTTCCTGGCCATTTGCGGGTAAGACTATTATATACTATTTTTTCCCAAAACACAATAACTGCAAGCATCAAATGGAGCATCATATCCTGTATACCTGAATTGTAATATTAAATGCAACACTTTTTAAGAAAAAGTATGATGGTGAATTAGAAATGCTTTGTAAAGCTGCACAACATTGCCACTGAAGTGATATCTTTTATTTTGGATATTTATGGATGGGATATGTTATCATTTCGTATTAATATGGTATAATATTTATGAAAGGTTATGGAAGGTGGTGAACTATGGATTTTGTTAGAAAGGTAGTTAATAGTAACGTTTTAGCGGATATTATTGAAATACCAGAGCATTTGAAAAATAAGAAGGTAGAAATTATTATTTTGCCTTATGATAATGTAGATAACGAAGATAATTTTTCAGTTCATAAGGCTAAAAAGGCTAGAGGGTTACTGCAGAAATACAGAAATAAGGAACTTCAAAGTTTAGAAAATACTGCATGGGCGAAAGCGGTGATAGAAAAACATGAATCTAGTTGATGCCAATGTGGTTTTACGATATCTGTTAAATGATGTAGAGGAATTAGCAGACAAAGCCGCGGTGTTGTTAGAAAATAAAGATTTGTGTATACCTATTGCTGTGCCGGCGAAATAATCTATACAAAAACAAAGGACAGGTTATCGGTTGCAAAGATGAGAGCAGCCTGCGAAGAGGTATATATGATTGATGACGGGAGTTTTCCACAGTCTGCAGTACAAAAATTTTTGAGTTTACACGCAAGCAGGCGCCCGTATAAGAATCAAAAGGGCGAATATGTATGTTCCCACATTGAATTGTACAAGGACCTGGAGGCGTTGTTTGGCGGGAATATATTCGGCTGCAGGGCTGCGGTGCTCAAACTAACCCTTGACCTTGAAAAACAAAACGTGTGGCGCAGGATAATAATACCGCTTACCTATAGCTTTTATGATTTGCATAAAGTCATTCAAAAGGCCTTCTACTGGGTGGACTATCATCTACATGAGTTCTATGTATGCGATGATACTGTCTATCAGTTTTTAAGCCCTGATGAAAGGCATTGGAAAACCCATCCTTTATATCACAGAGAAGGCATCAAGCCATTGCTCACTCTTTACTGCGACGAAGAGGATGACTATGGCTTTCGAGAGGAGGGGTATCTACCCCCCTTTAATGATGTCGGGTTTAGACATGTAAAAGAAGTGGACCTTTTGGAGTACATTCCAAGGCACAGGAAATTTAAATACAGGTATGATTTTGGTGATAACTGGGAGATATATATTGATGTGGAAGAGGTAATAGAGAATTATGATAAAAATTACCCTATCTGTATAGATGGTGAAGGTAATGCTCCGCCAGAGGATGTGGGAGGAAAATGGGGCTATGAGGAATTTCTAGAAATTATAAACGACAAGGAACATCCAGAGCATAGAGATATGCTGGCCTGGGCAGAAAGCCAGGGATATGGGGATTTCGATGTAGAAGAGGTTAATAAAAGGATAAAGCTTTGTTTTGATTTCTAGATTATTGAGCAGGTGATTGTTCTGCTGAAAGCTTGTAGATATTTTAATTTTCTTAAAGTGGCTAGATTGAGCAGTATACAGAATAGCCAATATAAGTTATAATAATTTTATAGGCCAGAATATTAGTCGGAAGAAGTGGACAATGTGATCCAGGTTAGTGCAACGGAGTTTAAAAACAATGTCGGGGAATATATAAAGCTTTCAGAGAAAGAAGATATTCTGATTTTAAGAAAAGGTAAAGCTGTTGCAAAACTTACATCAGTATCAAAAAATGAAAAAGAAATTGCTTACAGCAGGCTATTAGATATGATAAAACAGAGTGAACCGGTTACTGAAGATATTGATTTAGATGTCATGAGAAAAGAGAGGTTAAATAAATATGACAGTATTACTTGATACAAACATCTCTCTTGATTTTTTGCTTCACAGCCAACCATTTTTTAAGGCTGTCAATAAGATGTTGATTATGGTTAGGGATATGATGGAGAGGATAGCATGAAGAAGATACATTATGGTATGTCCAATTTTAAGGCCATGCGAGAAGAAGGATATCTGTATGTCGATAAGACGATGTATATAGAGAAGATAGAGAACATGAGCGGTAAATACCTGTTCTTTATAAGGCCAAGAAGGTTTGGGAAAAGCCTCTTTCTTTCTACGCTTAAGCATTATTATGATATAAACAGCAAGAAAGATTTCGATAGGCTGTTTGGTGACCTCTACATAGGGAAGAACCCCACTAAGATGAGGAACAGCTATATGATATTCAGGCTGGATTTTTCGGGCTTGGATACAAGCAATAGGGACAGGTTGGAGATATCGTTTAAACAAAATCTGATTGATGCAATGTGTGGTTTTTTGGATGATTACCGAAATATATTTAATGATATAGAACAGATAAAACAACGTATCTACAAAAGCCCGGATATAAAGTCAATAGTTAGTCAGCTGGTAAATGAAGTAAAGAAAGTAGGGCAAAAGATATACCTGATTATAGATGAATACGACCACTTTGCCAATGACATAATAGCCCAGGGTGACAGTGAATTTTACAAGGAAATAATCAGGGCATCAGGTTTTGTAAGGGATTTTTACGAAACTCTTAAGATAGGGACGGAAACGGTAATAGACAGAATGCTCATAACAGGGATATCTCCGGTAATGCTGGACGATTTAACAAGCGGGTTTAACATAGCTTTAAACGTTACAATGGATTTAAGCTTGAATGAAATGTTGGGCTTCACGGAAGAAGAAGTAGTGAAGGTATTAGAAGAGATAGGGGTGGAGAAAAAAGATGAGCTGATTCACCACCTGAGAGAGTTGTACGATGGCTATAAATTCAATAAAAATGCTAAAACTAGGGTTTATAATCCCGATATGGTTCTGTATTTTTTGGGACAGTATAAAAGCACAGGAGGATATCCGGAATATTTGATAGATGATAACATGAAAACAGACTATGAAAGGTTAAATAGGCTTACAATGAATGAGCAGAACAGGTCATTATTAGAAAAAATCATAAAAGATGAAGGGATAGTAGCTGAGATAGTGACAAAATTTTCATTTGACAGGATGTACGATGAGGAGTACTTTGTTTCGCTGTTATTCTATATGGGGTTGCTCACCATAGAAAGGCAGGAAAAGACGAGGTTGTTTTTGAAAATACCCAATTATGTAGTTAAAGCAATGATGTGGGAGTATATCGAAAATAACTTAAAGAAACAGCCAGTATAGATATTGACCTAAACGAGTTGAGGAAGACAATAGAGGAGATGGCATATAAAGGAAGGATAAAGCCGTACGTAGAATATATAAGCCAGAACGTGCTGAAGACTTTGTCAAACAGGGACATGATAAATTTCGACGAAAAGTACATCAAATTGATTTTGATCATCTACCTTGTGAACAGCAAGGCTTACAGGCCGGTAAGCGAAAGGGAAACAGAAGGAGGGTATATAGACATATATCTGGAAAGGGATGCAAGGATACCGGATGTAAAATACGAGTGGTTAATCGAGTTGAAATATATAAAAAAGGGTGAAAGAAACAGCATAGACAGGATAATTGAAGAAGGGTTGAAGCAGCTCAAGAGATATGGTGAGAGCAAAGGCCTGCAAGGCAGAAAAGATTTAAAACAAGCGCTGCTTATATTCATAGGAAAAGATGAATACCGGGTAATTGAGGTTGGGTGATTGCCTATGGGATTTGATGATACGCTTCCATTGCCAGCAGGTAGTAGAAAAAGCACTAAAAGCGTATTTTAGTATATCTGGGTATACCGTTTAAAAAGACACATAGCTTGACGTATTTTGCGGGAGTGTAAATATTTTTGTGTATGATAGCTTTTAGCTCCTTTCTGGTGTTGTTTGAAGTGTTACTTCACTCTGGTAACAGCATCCTTCTCTACATCAACTACTTCCTTTATAAAATTTCAGGCAGTTTCGTTATCTCTGGGGAATACTTGAAAAATGTATTTTCCCTTGATATTTCCTTTGGTAAAACGCCCATAAACAAAACGCTCCTTTTCGATTTATGTTGTTGATTTTTACTAGAAAGGAGCTTCATCATTTATCCATACATAAAATTTTGAATAGCTTCGATCTAAACGCCTTTCTCTTGTAGTATGTGAAACATGATACTTTATTACTTCTTGACAACTATCTTCTGTTTTAGGCCTCCGCTGTTTGCTATATTTTAATTTACCATGCTGTTAATAGTTTCAGCGATCTTCCCAATTCTGCACAGCTCAAACAGTACCGGTATGCTTGATGAGTTGTATGTTATGATGATAAATATAATTTAATTTAACAATTTTTTACATATGAAAGCCGGGTTTTAATTATTTTGTAAACCAATTGCACTTTTAAGAATTGAGTCATAGTTCATTTCTTTTTTGGAGTATTCTTTTGCAATTTTTCCTTGTCTCAAGACTAAAATTCTATCACACATTCCAATAAGTTCTGAAAACTCAGATGAGATAAAGACAATCGCACAACCAATTCTAGCAAGCTCGTTTATAATGTTATAAACTTCAACTTTTGACGCTAAGTCCAACCCCTTTGTTGGCTCATCTAAGATAAACACTATAGACTGAGAAAATAGCCACTTTGCAATCAACACCTTTTGCTGATTACCACCAGAAAGAGTTGCTATATTTTGAGAAATTTCCTTTGGTTTTATTCCAAGCCGTTTTATAAAAAAATTTGCAATCTTTTCTTGACGAGATGAGTCGATGAAAAATCCATTTACAATGTTCCAAATATTAGACGAGATAATATTATTTGCAATATTCAACGTCTTAAAAAGCCCTGTACCAATTCTATCTTCACTCATAAAGGCAATACCGTTTTTAATTGCATCAGATGGACTTGAAAGTTTTAAGGGGATTCCTTTGATATAGATATTACCCGAATCTATCTTTTCGGCGCCAAAAAGTGCTTTTGCCAAAAAGCTTCTTCCAGAACCAACAAGCCCTGCTATTCCATACACCTCACCAGCTCTAACATCAAATGATATATTTTCTAATATCCCGGATTTGGTTAAATTCTTAACACTAAAAATAACCGTACCTTTTTCTACTTTTAACTTTGGATATGTTCTGTTTATACTTCCAAAGATGAGGGAAATTGTTCTGTTTAGGTTAAAGCTTGTAACTCTATCTGATGCAACAACCTCACCATCACGAATAATTGTGATTTTATCTGCAATAGACAGTGCTTCTTCTACCATATTTGTAACGAATATAATAATAATTCCTTTTTGTTTTAGATCATTGATGATTTTAAAAAGGTTTTCTATTTCATACGAAGTAAGTCCAGCTGTGGGTTCATCAAAAATAATAGTTTTTGCGTCTTGCACCAAGGCGCGACAAATCTCTATCACCTGAAGCTGAGATGTGCCAAGATTTTTACAAAGTGCTGCTGGATTAATATTAACACCCATTTTCGAAAGTATTTCGGAAGAAAACTTTATCATCTTTTTTGTACTAATAAGACCGAGGTGGTTTTTGGGCTTGTTTTCAATAAATATATTTTCGGCAATAGAAAGGTGCGGAAAGTATAAAAGATCTTGATGTACGGTAAAAATTCCAAGTGACTTTGCCAAAAGAGGATTAAGACTTGAAAATGTCTTATTATCTATTATAATTTTTCCTTCAGAAGGTGCATATGTTCCGTTTATGATTTTTGTAATGGTAGTCTTGCCAGATCCATTTTTCCCTAGTATTACATGTATTTCGCCTTCGAAAAATTCAAGGTTGATTTTCTTTAGGGCATAAAACTCGTCAAACTTCTTTGATACATTAGATAATATTACTGGCATATAATTTCAAACCTCTCTTTCAAGGTCAGAAAAATCAAAACTGCAGAAAATCTGAATTCCATTTTCAAAGAAAAAAGATTTATACTCATCAGGCACGTTTGTGTCACTTATTACCTTTTTAATTTCATCAACCTTTGCAATTTGAAACAGAGAAATTTTGTCAAATTTGGATGAATCAGCAACAATAATTGTCTCCTTTGAGATAGACTTAAAATACTTGTATGCGTTTGCGAGATCAATATTGTTGACAGTAAAACCGCGCTCTAAAGACACTCCATCAATCTCAATAAATGCTTTGTCTACGAAAATATCCATATTAGGATTTACAAGTATAGGTCCTGCTAACATAAAGGTGTTGCCAATAAGATATCCTCCTGTCACGATTGTCTGAATTGAGTACTTTATGCACTCTAAAGCCAAAATAAGGTCGTTTGTGACAATTGTTATATTCTTCTTTTCCTTAATATACTTTGGTATAAGTCTGCAGATATTACCACCTGTCAAGATTATTGCCTGGTTGTCTTCAATCATGTATGAACAGACTTTTGCAATTGCCTCTTTTTCTGAGTCTTCTTCTACAATTGGTGACAGAATCTTTGAGGCCTCTTCTTTTAAGATTGCACCGCCATAGGTTTTTATCAAAAAACCTTCACTTTCAAGTTTGTCTAAATCACGCCTTATTGTTACTTCGGATACATTTAGAGATTCAGCAAGTGTTGCTACGTCAACATGTTTTTTTTGTAGCAAAATTTCTTTTATTTTCTTTAACCTTTCAGCAACAAGCATTTACCATTCACCACTTATTATTTTTAGTTTTGAAAAAACTTGTATACAATATAAGTTCAAAATCCTTCTTTTCTTCAGTGTATTATATTTTGTAGAGTCTGTCAACAATATGAATACTTTTGATAACATTAATCAAAAAAGAAAAATTTTTTGATTAAAAAAGAAGGATTTTTGATTTTAAAGTAGAATATAATTATTATAAAAAAGCAAAATTCAAGAAAAGATGCATCTGATTCACAAAAATTGATAATATGGTATCAAAGCGAGGTGGATTTATGTGAAGGTCTCTGCATCGGCTGAACTACTTAGGCTAAATGGTATAACAAAGATATTTCCTGGTACAGTGGCACTCTCTGATGTGTCATTTTCAGTAAACAGGGCAGAGATTCATGCAATAGTTGGTGAAAACGGAGCAGGAAAGTCAACTCTGATGAACATCATCTCGGGAAACCTTCAACCTGACAAAGGTGAGATTTATCTTGAGGGCAAAAAAGTTAAAATACGATCACCGCGTGATGCACAAAATTTGGGAATCAGTATTGTTCACCAGGAACTTGCATTGTGTCCGCACTTGACAGTTGCTGAGAATATCTACATAGGAAGACTTCCTCAAAAGTCTAGAAAGATTGTTGATTACGATAAACTCAATAAGATGTCTGAAGAGGTATTGGCACTTTTTGATGAGGTTAATATAAAGCCAATAGATAAAGTGGCAGATTTGAATGTTGCACAGCAGCAAATAGTTGAGATTGCAAAGGCGATTACATTTAACTGTAAGCTTTTGATCTTAGATGAGCCAACATCGGCTCTGTCTGAAGCAGATGCAGAAGTTTTATTCAAGATAATAAAAGATTTAAAATCCAAAGGTATTAGTATCCTTTACATCTCACATAGGCTTCGCGAGATATTTGAGCTTGCAGACAGGATAACAGTATTGAGAGATGGAAGATATATTGCAACTTTAAACACTGTTGAAACAAATCCCGACCAGGTCGTAAGCCTGATGGTTGGAAGAGAAATTAAAGAGATGTATCCGCCCAAGAGTAGTAAAATTGGGGAAGAGATTTTCAGGGTAGAGAATATTAGTTCTGAAAAGGTTCAAAATGTGTCGTTTTCCCTGCACGAAGGGGAGATTTTAGGGTTTGCAGGGCTTGTTGGTGCAGGTAGGACAGAGCTCGCCCAGACAATCTGTGGGATTTTACCACGCCACTGCGGGGAAATTTATCTTGAAGGTAAAAGGCTTGAGATAAAATCATTTGAAGATGCGATTAAAAACAGGATTGGATATGTCACAGAAGACAGAAAACAGTTCGGACTTTTTTTGAGGCTTCCTGTTGCCTACAATGTTTCTGCTATTTATCTCAAGTATGATTGCAAAAGGCTTTTGATTGACAGGCAAAAGGAGAGGGGACTTGCACAGGAGTTTGTTAAAAAGCTTAATATAAAGACATCATCTTATTTTCAGCTTGTTATGAGCCTTTCTGGTGGTAATCAGCAAAAGGTTATGGTTGCAAAGTGGCTTGCTATAAATCCAAAGATCCTGATTCTTGATGAGCCAACACGGGGGATAGACGTTGGAGCAAAGGCAGAGATACACAATCTTCTGAGAGAGCTTGCTAAAAGTGGAATTGGAATTATTCTGATTTCGTCCGAGATGCCTGAGATCATTGGAATGTGCGACAGAGTTCTTGTTATGAGAGAAGGCAGGATAACGGGTGAACTTTCTGGCGATCAAATTACTGAAGAAAACATCATGCAGCTTGCTGCACATAGATAAATTCACATTAATAAGGAATAAGGAGGTTTGAAAAGATGTCTTTGCCCACAAATGTTACTACTACAGATAATAGTTTGCTTAAAAGGGTTATGGGTTTTAGGGAGATGACGCTGATATTTATCATTATTGTCATTAGCATAATAGTTTCAGTTTTAAGTCCAAACTTTTTGACAGGAGAAAACTTAATTACAACAGCTTTAGGTCTTGCGGCAGATGGAATATTGGCAATTGGAATGACGGTGGTACTGGTTTCAGGTGGTGTTGACTTGTCAGTTGGTTCAGTTTTGGGTTTAGCAGCTGTCATCGCGGGAGGTTTGTATTTAAGTTTTGGTGTTGATATCTGGATTGGTTCTTTGATAGCACTTATAATCTGTGCATTGATTGGACTTTTCAATGGATATTTCATTGCAAGAATCGGTATTCCACCTCTGATTGTAACTCTTGCTATGATGGGGATAGCAAGAGGTGCTGCTTATGTTTTAACCCAGGGATCACCGCTTTCACTTTATGGCAACCTTAGAGGTTTTGATTTTTTAGGACAAGGAAAGATTTTAGGAATTCCATTTTTCATTTTGTTCTTTATACTCCTTATCATTATGTTTGACTTTTTGATGAGAAAATCAGCACCGTTTAGGCTTGTGTACTATGTAGGTAGCAACGAAAACGCAGCAAAACTATCTGGCATAAATGTTCCAAAGGTGAAAATTTCTGTATATGTTCTAATGTCAGTCTTGGCAGGGATTGCTGGGATATTCACACTTTCAAGGTTTTCAGTTGCAGCACCAACAGCGGGAACTGGCTCAGAGCTAAACGCAATTTCTGCATGCGTTATTGGCGGTGCGTCTTTGGCAGGCGGTGAAGGGACTGTTCTTGGAGCTATCCTTGGTACAATCCTTGTTGGAATCATCAACAATGCCCTTGTCCTTTTAAATGTCTCTGTGTACTGGCAGAATTTAGTAAGTGGTGTTATTTTGATTGCAGCTGTTATAATTGACTATCTTACGCATCAAAAGAGAAGCTGAGGTTTTAACTCCTTATTTTAAAAGGAGTTAAAATAAAAAGTCAAATTAAATTAGAGGGGGTTTGATGCCTCATGAGGGAAAACATTTATAAGTATCTATCAATCGTTTTAGCTGTTGCATTAATTATTTCATTGGCTTATGCTTTTGCTTCAAATTCAAAAGATGTAGCTCAGGTAAGCAGCGGTGGGGATTCAAAGCTAAAAGGAAATCCAAATGAAGAATACTATATGGTCACGTTTGTATCCGGTATCGAGTATTGGAAAGGTTGTTTTAAGGGAATGAAGGCAGCAGCTGATCTTTATGGTGTAAAGGCAATCTATACAGGTGCACCACAGTTTGATGTTAATCAACAAGTTACAGTTCTAAGACAAGTAATTGCTAAAAAGCCAGCTGGAATTCTTGTTACATGTGCAAACCCGGATGCTTTAAAAGCTCCCATTGATGAAGCAATCGAAAAAGGTATTCCTGTTATCACATTTGATGCGGACTCCCCTAATTCCAGCAGATATTCGGTTTTGTCAACAGGAAACTACAATGCAGGTGCTATGGCTGCAAGATATTTAGGAAAACTTCTTGGTGGCGAAGGTGAGGTTGGAATTTCAACAGTTACTGCACAGCTTAACCATGAACAGAGAAAACAGGGGTTTATTGAAACTCTTAACGCAGAATTTCCAGGAATCAAGGTTGTTGCCATTGTGAATGATGAAAATGACCAGACAAAAGCAGCAAGACAAATTTCTGCTATGCTCCAAGCTCATCCAAATATCAAAGGTATCTTTTGCACAGATGCTCTTGGTGGTGTAGGTGCTGCAACAGCTATCAAAGAAGCCAATAAGGTTGGAAAGGTAAAGATAGTTAGTTTTGACACAGACAAAGGTACACTTGATCTTATCAAGGAAGGAATAATTGACGCATCAATTGCACAGGGTACATGGAACATGGGATTCTGGGGCATGACATTCCTGTTCTACTTGAATCATGGGATTGTAAATCCAGTAGACAATTGGCAAAAGTATGGGATAAATCCTCTTCCTCCTGTTGTTGATACAGGTACAATGGTTGTCACAAAGGAGAATGTGGATGCATTCTATAAGGTTAATGAGGTAGAATAAGAGTAAATTTAAGGGAATTTTATGAAAGCAAACTGAAGAGCCTGATTTAAGAAGGTTATCTTTAATATCTTTAATTATTAAAGTCTACCCAGATTTTTGTGTATGAATAATAAAGCTCCTTTCTGGTTAAATTTACAACACAAATCAGAAAGGAGCTTTTTGTTTATGGGCTTTTTGGCGTTTTACCAAATATACCAGGGGAATTGGTACCGGAGACATTTATGAACAAACTAAGGAGCTATACGGAGTGGAAGTTTCTGCTGAGCTTGTAAGTAAGTGATGTATGTGATTTCAAAGGCGGGAAAACCGTTGGTACCAACTGATTAACACAATTAAGCAAGCATATGGTTTTAGGCGATACGACAGAGTAGAATACGAAGGTATGGTTGTGATAATAACGGGTTTAAGGAGTAGCGGGTATTTTGCTGTAAGAAGTCTTTCAGGGTAGAAGATACATGACAGTGCAAAACATAGCAGCTTAAAACTTATAGAGAGGGCAAAGACGTTAATGTTAGAAAGGAGGAAAGAGCGCATGCCTCTCCATCTTGAAGAAGATGGAGTCTCCTGCGCACGTATATGATGAAAGATTTCCAAAGCAATATCGTTTAAAAACAACAGTATGATGGCGGAAGTGTGTGTTTAAGATTGAACCGTTGAAATAAGGGATGATGATTCGTGTATTTATCTGTTATTGAAGTAAAACCGTTATAGGATTATCAATTACTTTTGACTTTTGAAAATGGTGAGCGAAGGATATTTGATATAAAGCCCTATTTGGATAAAGGTATTTTCCAGGAGCTAAAAAATGAGAAAATGTTTACAACAGTACGTGTCAGTTTTGACAGCATTGAGTGGAGCAACCATGCGGACATTGATCTGGAAGTTCTTTATGAAAATAGCAAAGCTTATAACCCTACTTCATGGGCAAGGCATTTGGATATTCGTGATATTAACAAATCAGATCAGTGAAAGCAGATGCAAAAATTAAAAAGCCCAGTTGTGGTGGGGCACAGCTGGAACAGGTTGGTTATGAAGAAGCCGCTCAAAAGCTGATAATTTAACCAGTTTTTGAGCGGCTTTTTTTGGAATTTGATTAGTCATCATCATCGGTTAAATCAGAAAACAAATCAGAGTCGAAAAAATCTTTCATTCTGATTCCTAATCCGAAACAAATATAGTATATCGTCTTTACAGTGGGATTCTTGCTTTTTCCATGTACGATATCATTAAGTGTTGACTGAGGTATGCCTGCCAAGTTTGCAAGTTTATTTATAGTTATGTTGTTTTCTTTACATAGTTGTAAGATCCTCAAAGAAATCGCTTTTTTAATAGTCATAGTATATACCTCTCCATTTTGGACGTAGTGTCAAAAATTTTTATACAAAATCAGCTTTAGTTGCTGAATATAACTGATTTTTTAGGTATATTTTTCAAATACCTCCCCAGAGTGGGTGGTGCTTAAATATAAATAATATTCCTTTAAAA
>NZ_JAHUQD010000001.1 GCF_023838525.1 Caldicoprobacter algeriensis | reverse complement strand
AGGATGAACCTTAGCCGGTCTTTTTGGCGTAAAAGAGAGAGAAATATACTGGAAATATTTAACATAGAAAATTAAGGCAAAATGTTATTATATGGTATTGTTAAAAAATTTACTCCTCATGGCTGAATTATTAAAAATATACTTGATTTTAGATGGAATTTGTTGTATTATGGAAACAAGGAAGCTTCAGTATAAACTTGAAGTTGAAGATTAAAGATAGAATAATGAGCATTGTTCAAGCACTCAGTATTATATACAGTTTATGACGGACAAAAGCTTTGCTTTTCCTGAAGCAGGGCTTTATTTTTTTAGGAAAGGAGATGATTCCATTGGGCTAAGTATAAGTAAACACATGGCTGCTGGCAATTGGTTATATGTAATAAATCCCTTGCGTAAGTCAGTCTATTAATAAGGGGGAATGAGCTTTGATATGTCTACTCGCCAAAATATTATAAAGAAGTATATGTGCTGCTTTTTTGTTTTCCTTTTTAGTGTATTTTTGTGTTCAACGCTATCAGCATGCAATACAATTTCTACGCCACCAAATAGCACATCAAATTCACAGGCAAAGCCGATGCCGGAGATGAATGAACGAGTATCCAAATTTTTTCAGGAACACAATTTAACTTTAGCGGATAAACCCGGATGGGTTCCCAGCAAGATATTGGATTATAGCGATCGTACGGATGAAGAATTCAACAATAAATTAAAAAATAATATAACGGGCTATATTGTATCCATACACGATGATAAAATTAGTATAAATGAAGTTACTTGGATTTCTAATGTCAATGAGGATGGTGGTTTTAAGATAGTAGATTCATCTCCAGAGGTAATACAGTATCAGCTGGCACAAGATGTTGAAGTTTGGGTTCTTACTCAAATGGTGCATATTCAAATTCCATTGCAAGATTTAAAGTCATATATTGAGAAATATGAGTATACATTGTGGAATATTGGCGTGAAAGAAGGAAAAGTAATAACTTTAATAGAAAAGTATGTACCATAGATAAAATGCTGATTTACAATAATAAAGATATCAGGGATAAATTAATATTAAAAAAAGGAGTGATTTGGGAATGAGGAAGATTCGTATATTTGCAATGTTACTGATAGTAATTATGATGACTGTTATACCGTCAGAAATATCTTTAGCAGATCAAGTTTATTCAAAATATGTTTATTCTAATGATGACATCGGGTATATTGTTTATTCATATATTCCTTACGGGCAAAGTGATGATACATTGACTATCAACGAAAGAAAAGAGGATTTGGAGCCGTTGGGACCAAATAGTTTTGCTATTATGCCTGATGGTACTATATATATTTTGGATACTTTATCCGGGAAAATAAAACATTATACTAAGGAAGGTAAGTTTTTAGAGGCGATACAGCTACCTATAGATGTGTATGCTATTGACATGGAAATTACTGCTAACACCGTATATATATTGGGATTTGATGGTGAAATCTATGCTCGCGAATTAGATTCCTATAATTCCAGCGCAATGTGGAGTTTAAAAGGTAAATATCCCAGAGAAGACATTATAGCGCTGCAAGCAGAAAATGGTATGGTTTATGTTCGCTCATGGACGGGTAACGATAAAAATCTTAGTATACAAGATGAAACTGTTACACCTATCACAAAGAGTAATAAAGACAATGTTATCACCCTAAATAAGGCAGGTATATCATATAAGATCAATTATGTAGCACATCCTATAGGTACTTATATTGTTAAATCTGATGCTAACAAAACCTATATCATGGAACAAGAAGCATTATTGGGTTATTATCCATATGCAGAAACCCGCATTGGTCAGTATATCAATGGTGTAAAAGTGGCTACAGCCTTACCTATATCAACTGCTGACTATAAATACTCTATTCCATATAAAAAGCTGTACATTGCAGATGATGGAAATGTGTATCAAATGGTACCGGAGGAAAACGGAATAAAGATTTATATTGTCCCGTGGTTAAAGGGCGAGCGTACACGTATTACACCAGAAATGATCGCTTTGGATAAAAAACCGTGGCCAGAAACTGAGCCAATTGTTACTCCATTAACTGTAGGTGCTTCAGAAGCTTTAGATCGTGCTTATACTACTTGTTTTACTGGTTGGTGGTACAATGGTACTACACACCATACTCCAACAACACCAACTACGCAATCTCCAATACAACTTGGAACAACCCCAAAACAGGTAGCCGGTATTCCATATTGTTGGGGAGGCATGAATGGTTGGGATACTGGAACGTATACTGGTTCAACATTAGCATACATGATTAATTTTGATACAGCCTTAAGTAAGGGGCAGACGGCAGGAAATGTAAATACTTCAACAGACGGTTATGTTCCTGGAACAGCAGGATTGGATTGTAGTGGATTTATATCAGCGATGTTTAAATTCAATACAAAACTCAGCACAAGATCTATACCCAACTATTTTACTAAAATTACGTGGTCTCAAGTAGCACCTGGTGACATTGCTAATTATGCAGGTAAGCATGTGTTTATGATTAAATATAAATATACCAGTAATGGCGAGTTTTATATGATGAGTACGTATGAAAGCACGACACAGGGTTCATACCAGGGTACGACAATACTACATCGTTATCTAGCTGATGTTGTAAATGTTTATACCCCTTATAGAAAATAAGTTCAAATTTCACACATTGAAAGAGTAGGAACTAACCTAAGTCATGAAGGTGGAGATTACGCTTGTACTGCTACAAAAGTCTAGCAGTTAGTTTGGTCAATGAATCAAGAAGTTTTCACCTTTCTATCTCTAGGTGAATGGCAGTTGGCATACAGAGAGGCTGTCCAAAATTTTGTATATGATTGAATAATAAAAAGATCCTTTCTGATGACAATTGACAATATAAATCAGAAAGGAGAATTTTATTTATGAGCGTTTTATCTAAAGAAGTAGCAAAGAGAAAATAGTGTAATGAAAAATTTATTAAAATAGCAAACTTTTACTTGCTACAAACTAAGCTATAGGTATAATTTACATGATGGCCGCTTAGGTGTATAATATGATCGTGTATGCTGGCTTTTTCGGGAGGGAATAAGAGATGATATTCATCGGAATATTCGGTATACAGGACAAACAAAGGGTTATAAGGGAATACCCCAATGTCATATGCAAGTGTGGTAGCCTCTCGAGGGGCGAACTGATTGAGGAGTACACCTATTTTCACTTTTTCTTTATCCCGATATTTAGGTGGAACAAAAGGTACTACATGAGGTTCAGGTGCTGCAACAGGATTTTTAGGGTGCCGCCCGACTACGTAAACGAGTTGAAGGACAGCACCGATGTGGATGTAAACAGGCTTGAAGAGGTGCAGACCTATTTTGGCAATCAGTGTTCAAACTGTGGTGCGGTACTACATCGTTCTTTTGCATATTGCCCCTATTGCGGCCAAAAAATACATTAAAAAGGGATCGCACTGAATTAATTGATTTTTTATTAGATGAATATACGCCCAAAAGATGCATTAAAAAGGGAATCGCGCTTGCGATTCCCCCATCAAAAAATTTACCGTTCTCCTCCCAGGAAGAATATCGCTAATGTGCCAGGGCCTGAATGTGACCCTATCACAGGGCCTATTTGATTTATGATTATATCCTTTACCGGGAATTTTGAGCGTATTAGCTCCGCTACGTATTGGGCATCTTCCAATGAATCGCTGTGGCTTATAGCAACCACCTGCTGCTCTGGATTGACGATGTGCTCTTCCATTTTTTCCACCAGCGTACGAAGGGATTTCTTGCGCCCCTTTACTTTAAGTATGGGGACAAGACGACCCTCTCTGTCCACATGGAGCACGGGTTTAATATCCAGTATGTTGCCTATAAACGCAGCCGTCCCCGACAGCCTTCCGCCTCTCTTGAGGTATTGCAGGTCTTCTACAGTGAACCAATGGTGTATCTTCAATTTATTTTGCTCAACCCAGTTTATTATTTCCCCCTTGGAAGCACCCTGTTCCAGCATTTCCACGGCATAGTACACCACCAGCCCTTCGCCAAGAGATGCGCATTTAGTGTCAATGACGGTTATGTCGGCCTGCGGGTATTCCTCTATTATTATGTTTCGGGCTAAAAGTGCGTTGTTGTAGCTGCCGCTTAAAGCAGATGAAAAGCACAGGTATATTATCGATTTACCTTCAGATACGTATTTTCTGAAGGCCTCGGCGTAGGTTTGAGCGTTTACCTGGGAAGTGGTGGGAGCCTCTCCATCCCTCATGGCGTTGTAGAAATACCTGTGCGACACCGTTTGACCCAGGTCATCGGCGTATTCAGCGCCTTTGAAGTTGTATGTAAAATGTATGAGAGGAATGTTGTGCTGCTTGACGTATTCAAAGGGGAGGTCGCTGCACGTATCGGCAATGATAACGGTTTGCATGAGCCTTTTACCCCCTGTCCTTATATTTTATTATTAGCTGGTATTAACAACGAGGCTAATGTAGCATGTTTTCATTACAGATTTTGCCTGCTATTTTACTATACCATACAATGCTTTCTTTGTACAGTGGCACGGCTGCTTTTATTTTTAAATCAGGTCTTTGCGCTTTGTGTTTCATATTTCATCGAATGTTTTTTAGGATAAAATATCGATGTGGAGGCTTAAGCCTCCGCAAATGTCATTAGAAGTTGAAGGTGCTTAAAAGGTCATCAAAGGTGTCTCTTCTCCTTATCAGCACGTCATTACCGTTTTTGTCTATCAAAACTTCGGCCGGCCTTAAGCGGTTGTTGTAGTTGGACGCCATGGAATAGCCATAAGCCCCTGCATCCATAATGCCCACTATATAGCCTTCTTTGATGATTGGCAACAGCCTGTTTTTGGCAATTATATCACCGCTCTCGCAGATGTTGCCTACAACCGTGGTGTTCTGGTGTTCATTCGATTTGACGGACTGGCCGTTTTCATCATACACCTCCACATCATGGTGGGAGTTGTACATGGCGGGGCGGATGAGCACGTTGAATCCCAGGTCGGTTCCAACGTAAGTGGTATTATAGCCCTGCTTTACGGCATATACCGCGCCAAGCAGCACGCCGCATTCGGCAACGATGTACCTGCCCGGCTCTATCTGGAATGTGGGGTAAATACCGCGCTTTGCTGTCCAGCTGCCTATTATTTCGTCAAGCTGCTCCCCCAGGGCCTTAAGGTCAAGGCGCTTTTCTCCTTCCTGTTTGCGATAGGGGATGCCAAAGCCGCCTCCAAAGTCTATAAACTCCACCTCGTCAAAGTTTTCGGCGATGGAGAGGAGGGTTTTTGCGGCCTCAACGTACGGCGTTGGCTCCATAAACAATGAGCCTATATGCTGGTTTATGCCCACCAGCTTCAGGTTATGCTCCTTCAATATGCGCTTTACCTGGGGAATGAGATCAGGATATATCCCGAATTTTGTGTTGTTGCCGGCTGTCACCACCTTTTCGCTGTGGCCGGCGCCTATTCCGGGGTTTATGCGAATGGCCACCTTGCCGCCGGGGTTGAGGGTCCCGTACTGCTTGAGCTGCGATATCGAATCAACGCTTATGGTGACTCCTCTTTCTATGGCAAACTCCATCTCCTGAGGGGATACGTTGTTGCTGATATAGAAGATCTCTTGTGGCTTGAACCCCGCTTTCTGGAGGAAGAATATCTCTCCGGGGGATATGGCATCGGCGTGCAGGCCTTCCTCATGGATTATCTTTAGCAGGTGTATGTTGGAATTGGCCTTTGTTGAATAGCATACCCGGAACTTGGGATAAGAGACCAACTTTACCATTTCCCTGCAGCGTTCTCTCAGTATGTTTTCGTTGTATACGTAGAGCGGGCTTCCGTATTTTTCAAGAAGCCGCTTGGGATTGGTGTTTCCATAAAAACGGGTGTGTTCAGTGTAATAGCTCTCCATGTTTTTCCCTCCATAATGCAAGTTGGAAAAAGTCGATTTGCATTTTTAATGATAACACTATAACAAAAAATCTGACGGTTTGTCAACTTGCTTGTGTGTATGATGGAAATAAATTATAATTATTTTAAAGCGGATAAAGGGTAGTGGAACCAATAAAAGGACCAAATAATGAGGGGTGGAATCAGTTGAAGGCTGGTTACATGGAGATATTTGAGGACATAAAAAAAGGAAGGATCGACAGGTTGTATTTGTTTTACGGCCAGGAAGGGTATGTGAAGGAACAGGCGCTTTCACAGCTTTCACAGGCGCTGGTAGCTCTGGGGCTTAAGGACTTAAATTATCAGGTGCTGGATGGCGAGGCTGCCAGCACCGACGATATCATCAATGCCTGTGAGACCCTGCCGTTTATGTCGGATAGAAGGCTGGTGGTGGTAAAGGATTTGCCTGCCCTGCTGCAGGGAGGGCGCAGCAATATTGACGAGGACAGGCTCAAGAGCTATTTGCCCAGGATACCCTCCTCCACCTGCCTGGTTTTTTATTGCACTGAGGAGGTTAACAAGCGAAAGGGTTTATTCACCGCCGTAGATAAGGCGGGCAAGGTAATCGAGTTTGAGCTGCTGAAACCCGAGGAGATAGCGACATGGATAAGAAGCACGCTTAAGCGCCACGGGAAGCAGATGGAGCCGTCTGCTCTAAAGTATTACGTGAGTATTGCCGGTAACAGGCTGGAGGATATATACAACGACATTCAAAAGCTTATGGTATATATAGGCGATAGGGACGTGATAACCCGCGCTGACATCGATAAGGTAGTGACGCCTGCTGTGGAGTACACAGTATTCCAGCTGGTGGAGGCCATAGGCGTGAAAAAGGCCGACCAGGCTCTTGTGCTGCTTCACCAGCTTTTGGCCGAGGGTCAAAACATATTCGCATTGCTGGCGTTGATTGCCAGGCAGGTGCGCATAATATTTCAATGCAAGGGCCTTGCCGAAAAAGGGCTTTCGGCAGGAGAGATAGCGCAGAAACTGGGCCTTCATCCCTACGTCGTCAAAAAGGGGCTGGAGCAGAGCCGTTATTTCAGCATGGAACAGCTAAAGAGGGGGCTTAAGGAGTGCTTGAAGGTTGATTACGGCATAAAGAGCGGAAGAATACAACAGCGTCTGGGGATTGAAATGCTCATCATAAACATGTGCAAAAAATGAGCCAACCCTGCTTGCTGAGGCGATGGCTCAATCGTCATATTACAAAATTGCCGCCACAGTATCCCTCTTTTTGGCCGGGGATAAATGGCGGTTTTTGTGTTTTTGGCATTATACAATTCGGTTAAAGATCGAGTGGTTGCGTCGTTTATGGAAGGGATACTATATATCCCCCACAAATTTAAAGGATGAGTTCATGCCTTCAAGGGTGTACGGAAGTGGAGGATATTACTGTGCTGCTTGCTGCTGTGCCAATGCACGATTTAGACGGATAGCCAGTCTGGACTTTTTACGGTTGGCGGTATTTCTGTGAATAACGCCCTTTGAAACGGCCATATCGATCCTTTTGACCACTTGCGGGAACAGTGCTTTTGCACCGTCGATATCGCCGGCTTCTAGAGCCTTTTCAAATTTCTTGATCATGGTCTTGACGTTGGAGCGTATCATCTTGTTTCTGAGGGTACGCTTTTTTATGATCCTTATCCTTTTAAGGGCCGACTTGGTATTTGCCACCTATTTCACCTCCTTTACCAGTTTAACGGTAATTATTCTACCATGAGTGAAGCGCTAATGCAAGAATTAAGTTGGCACTAATTCTCTGTTGGCGTAAGCTGCGTGTAGCAGGGTATGTTTTGATTTTAGGGGTTCAGGTATAAAATCGAATCCTGATGATAAATTATAAGAAGTGAAAGAGAAGAGCTTGTTCTTTTTAGGTGACGGCTTGCTTGAAATTTTTCAAGACAGCTTTTTGCTTGAAAGTTTATCATTTTGAAAGGATGGTGGACAAGTGGGAAGCATACGTACCGATTTGGCGCTTGAAGCACGGGAGCTTTATCAGCAACAGAACAGAGGCCATATACCGGGAGTCAAGGTTGATGAGGAAGAGGTGGAAGGGGTAAAGATTTCACGGGTGCACATCATATCTCCTTTAGGGGAGGAAAGCCTGGGCAAACCCCAAGGAAACTATATAACTTTAGAAGCCCCCGATATAAAGAACAGGGACCCCGAGTTTCAGGAAACGCTTAGTAAACTCATGGCACAGGAGATAGGTAAACTGGTAAGCCTTAATAAGAAAAGTGTGACGCTTGTGGTGGGCCTGGGAAATTGGAACATAACTCCCGATTCGCTGGGACCCAAGGTTGTCGACAGGTTGCTGGTTACACGGCATATTCTGGAGTACATGCCTGACCAGGTGGATGACAGGTTGCGGCCGGTATGCGCTGTAGCTCCCGGCGTACTGGGTATAACCGGCATTGAAACCGGGGAAATAATAAAGGGCATTGTGGAGAAGATAAGGCCCGACCTGGTAATCGCCATAGATGCTCTGGCTTCGCGCAGGACCGACAGGATTGGAATGACAATACAGATTGCCGACACCGGTATAAGCCCTGGCTCGGGTATAGGCAACAAGCGGATGGGGCTTAACAAGGAGACGCTGGGCGTTCCCACCATCGCAATTGGCGTACCCACCGTCGTTTATGCATATACCATAGGGCGCGATTCCCTACAGATGCTGATAGACCAGTTTGCTGATCAGGCTACTCCGGGCAGCCAGTTTTATCAGATGCTCAAGCAAATGGACGAAGCCCAGCTGGATGCCTTGGTGCATCAGGTGGTAACGCGGGAGCTGGGGGATTTGGTGGTGACCCCCAAGGAGATAGACCTGCTGATAGACTATGTGGCCGATGTACTGGCCGATGGGCTCAACCTGGCCCTGCACGAAAACATGACCATAGAGGATATAAAGCATTTTATAAATTAAGATTAATGAAACGTGGCATATATGTTTTTGACGGCGAATATTTATATAAAGTATAAAAAGGTGAAAGAGGGATGTGGGGGATGGTACATATCCGGGTTATTAGAGCGAGAACTATTGTGTATTACGTCTTGGTGGCAGTGATCATAGGTTTAATAGCCTTTTTCGCCTATCAGCTAATAGCTAGGGTATGCAAGGGCAGCTTCTTTGCTCTGTTAAGCGATGGAAGCCCTGTGGGAGAGGGGCGTCAGCTGTATCTGAAGGTGCTCAATAAATTGAATGACCCACGAAACATCCTGACGTATCAGATGCCGTTTTTGAGCGGTATTTCGGCTGAAAAAGAAACTGCCGGAAAAGCTACTGTTGAAGCCAGCGTGTCCCGTGGAGAGCCCACACGGCATCAGACAGAACAAAATATCGATGCGCCGGAGGTTTTTTTAAAGCATGATCCGGATATGTCCGAGGAGATAAAGATAGAGATATCCAAGATAAAGGACGACCTGGGGACCATTACCCTGACAGGGGAAGGGCCTCAGATACTCATATATCATACCCATTCCCGTGAGGCATACAGGCCAGACCCCCAAAATCCCTATAAAGAAGTTGAGGCTTTTCGCAGCAACGACTTGAACTATACGGTGGTACAGGTAGGCGAGGAGCTGGCAAAGCACCTGCAGGCCAAGGGGATTCCTGTACTCCATGACCGTACCGAACACGAACAGGGTGACCATTCCACCGCCTATCAAAGGTCGCTGGAGACCATAAAAAAACGGATGGAGGAATATAAGTCATTGCAAATATTTATAGACTTGCACAGGAATGCATATCAGCCGGGAGCGAAAAATCCCGACGATGAGGTGGTGATTATAGACGGCCAAAGGGTTGCCAAGCTCTTTGTAGTCATCGGCACTGGCCAAGGGTATGTCGGCGGCTTTTCCGAAAAGCCAAACTGGAAGGAAAATTACAAGTTTGCTCTGCGGCTTACAAACAAGTTGAACGAACTGTATCCCGGCATAGCAAAGCCCGTTTATGTCAAGCCTTCAAGGTATAACCAGCACGTATCCACAAAAGCCATACTGATTGAGGTGGGCAGTAATTTGACCACGTTGGAGGAGGCCAAGCGGACCACCAAATACCTGGCTGAGGCCTTAAGCCAGATTATAGAGTGATTTCATGCAAGCCTGCATTTTATGCAGGCACATTTTATACTCAGGTACATCCTTTTTCTATTTTTTTTATGTTTCTCCAGGTTCCTTGCATCTTGACAGCTTCAAAGTTTCCGATTAGAAAATTTTTAAACATTCCTTTCAAAGTTCACTTTTTTATAATTGCATTTCAAAAGCGTGCGGTTAAACGTTTTCTTATAACGAGAAGAGTTTGTGTGTTGCTTTTTGATTTAGCATTTATTATATTATAATGGTAAGCAACAATTTGACGCAGAGCCAGGAAGTACGGAGGAGGAATAAAGTATACTATGCCCAATCCTAGACAAAGCAAAATACGAAATTTCTGTATAATTGCCCATATAGACCATGGAAAGTCGACCCTTGCTGATCGTTTGCTGGAGATGACCGGCACTTTGACTGAAAGGGAGATGCAGGATCAAGTACTGGATACAATGGAACTTGAACGGGAACGCGGCATTACCATTAAGGCCCAGGCTGTAAGGTTGGTGTACAAATACAAGGATGGGGAGGAGTATATATTAAACCTTATCGATACTCCGGGCCACGTGGACTTTACCTACGAGGTTTCCAAGAGCCTGGCAGCCTGTGAAG
Source organism: Caldicoprobacter algeriensis (assembly GCF_023838525.1). Lineage (GTDB taxonomy): Bacteria > Bacillota > Clostridia > Caldicoprobacterales > Caldicoprobacteraceae > Caldicoprobacter > Caldicoprobacter algeriensis. Next base: position 245,320 of record NZ_JAHUQD010000001.1, on the reverse strand, counting down.
GGGCGTTGTTGGTGGTCGACGCATCCCAGGGTATACAGGCGCAAACCCTTGCCAACCTCTATCTGGCTTTGGAGCATGACCTGGAGATTATACCGGTCATCAACAAGATTGACCTTCCCAGCGCACGGCCTGACTGGGCAAAGGCGCAGATTGAAGAGGTGATCGGGCTGGACGCCGAAGATGCGCCGCTCATTTCGGCCAAAAACGGCATAGGCATAGAGGAAGTGCTGGACAGGATTATTGAAAGAATTCCGCCACCCGAAGGCGACGAGGACGCTCCTTTAAGGGCTTTGATATTCGATTCGTTTTACGATAACTATCGGGGGGTTATCGCATACGTCAGGATAAAAGAGGGTTCAGTAAGGCCGGGGCAGCGTATAATGATCATGTCCAATGGTAAGGAATTCGAGGTCACAGAGGTGGGCATATTCCGGCCGCATCTCGTTCCTGTAGATGAGCTCAGGGCAGGAGATGTAGGCTATATCGCTGCGGGGATAAAGAATGTAGGCGACACCCGGGTAGGGGATACCATAACCAGTGCGGACAGGCCCGCTTCTGAACCTCTTCCCGGGTACAAAAAGCTTCAGCCCATGGTTTACTGTGGCATTTACCCGGCCGATGGGGCAAAATACGAGGATTTAAAGGAGGCTTTGGCCAAGCTTCAGCTGAACGATGCATCGCTGGTGTTTGAACCGGAAACATCGGCGGCTTTGGGGTTTGGCTTCAGGTGTGGGTTCCTGGGCTTGCTGCATATGGAGATCATCCAGGAGCGGCTGGAGCGAGAGTATGACCTGGACCTGGTAACTACCGCTCCCAGCGTGGTGTACCGCGTATACAAGAAAAACGGCAAAATGGTGGAAGTCTCCAATCCGACCGAAATGCCGCCGCCTGCCGAGATAGACCACACGGAGGAGCCGGTGGTGAGGGCTCAAATCATAACCCCCACCGAGTATGTTGGAGACATTATGGAGCTGTGCCAGGAACGCCGCGGAGAGTACAGGCATATGGAATATCTGGAGAGCACAAGGGTGATGCTCACATACGAGCTACCGCTTAACGAGATTATATACGACTTTTTTGATGCGCTCAAGTCCAGGACAAAGGGATATGCATCGTTTGACTATGAGTTGATAGGATATAAGGAGTCGGACCTGGTTAAGCTGGACATCTTGCTCAACGGGCAGGTGGTGGATGCCCTTTCGGTCATAGTGCACAGGGATAAGGCCTATGCCAGGGGACGGGCCATTGTCCAAAAACTGAAGGAGGTCATACCGCGCCACCTATTTGAGATACCCATTCAGGCGGCTATTGGAAGCAGGGTTATAGCTCGCGAGACCATAAAGGCCTTGAGAAAAGATGTCCTTGCCAAGTGTTATGGCGGAGACGTCACCCGCAAGAAAAAGCTGCTGGAAAAGCAGAAGGAAGGCAAGAAGAGGATGCGCCAGGTCGGCTCTGTAGAGGTTCCTCAAGAGGCTTTCATGGCCGTGCTCAAGATAAATTAGAGAGAAGGGGAGCCATATGCGCCAGCTGGGGGTTTATATACACTTTCCGTTTTGCCTCAAGAAATGCCATTACTGCGATTTTCCGTCTTATCAGGGTATGCAGCGGTGGATGGAACCTTATCTTGAGGCCCTATTCAGGGAGATACTCGAATGGAAGGGTGAAGTTTGCGATTACGCCGTTAAAAGCATATATCTGGGTGGGGGAACCCCTACCCTTTTTTCTGGAAAGCAGATAGCCAGCGTGCTGGAGGTGTGCTTTAAAAGTTTCAATGTGCGGGGAGATGCAGAAATCACCATTGAAGCGAATCCTGGCACTGTTGACCGGGGCAAGCTGTCTGCGCTAAGGGGTGCCGGAGTGAATCGCTTGAGCATAGGATTGCAAGCGTGGCAGAATAAGCATTTGAGGTTTCTGGGGAGGATACACAGCAGCAGCGATTTTGTTCAAAGCGTGATGTACGCTAAAGAGGCAGGGTTTGAAAATATAAACGTGGATGTGATGTTTGGACTGCCCTATCAGACAGTTGAGGATTGGCTGGAGACCCTTGAGAAGGTGTGTTCACTTAAGATACAGCATATATCCATGTACAGCTTGAAGGTGGAGAGCGGTACCCCATTGCATATCTGGTATGAGCAGGGAAAGTTCCCGCTTCCCACTCAGGAAGAGGACAGACTTATGTATTACAAGGGCAGGGAGTACGTGAGCGGGTTTGGATTTAAACAGTACGAAATATCCAATTTCGCCATACCGGGTAAGGAATGTGTCCACAACCTTATATACTGGCACAACGAGGAGTATATAGGTTGCGGGAGTGGAGCGCATTCCTATTTTAATAATGAAAGGTTTTCAAATACCAGCGATGTAGAGGAGTATATACGGGCGGTGATGGATGGTACACAGAGGATAAACTACCGCGAGAAGATAGGGGAAGAGGATGAGCGCTTTGAAACCATAATGCTGGGCCTCCGCCTGGTAGAGGGCATAAGCAAACAGAGATTTAAGGCCAGGTTTGGCAGGGACATAGAGTTCTACTATGGTAAAACCATAAAAAAGCTGATGAAGCAGGGATTGTTGGTAGATGATGAAGTCTCCATTCGGCTTACCGAAAAGGGAATGGATGTCCAAAATGTCGTTTTGCTAGAATTTATGCAATAGGGCAAAAACCTATTGACAAACAATTGCTGAAGTGCTAACTTAAATATAGATTAGCACTCAACGGTTAAGAGTGCTAACAGAAAGAGGGTGATATCTATGCAACTGGGCAAGCGCAAGCTGCAGATACTGCAAGCGGTGATAGACGATTATATCTGTTCGGGAGAGCCGGTAGGCTCCAGAACGATAGCCAAAAAATACGGCATGGGTATCAGCCCTGCTACTATAAGGAACGAAATGTCTGATCTGGAAGAGATGGGGTACTTACATCAGCCGCACACGTCAGCAGGGCGTATCCCATCCGATAAGGCATACCGGCTGTACGTAGATAAATTGATGAAAACCAGGATGCTCACCGCTGCTGAAGCTGAATACATCAAGAAGATATACGAGCAGCGCACTGCTGAAATAGAGAAGGTCATAGAGCAGGTGGCCAAGGTACTGTCGGATATCACCAATTACACCTCGGTGGTGTTGGGGCCACAGCTCAATAAGGTACTGATAAAGCGCATTGAATTGATACCTGTGGATTGGCAATATGCTCTTTTGCTGGTGGTAACCTCTGCCGGTATAATAAAGGATACCATTATCCGGATACCAGCCGATGTCGATTCGGGATACCTGAATAGAGTTTCCAATATGCTTACGGTGCACTATCGCAACAAGACGTTTGCAGAGGTGGATATAAACTCCATCCAGGATGTGCAGAAGGAGATGATGAGACAGAAGGAGTTTTTCAACTCCTTGGTAGACGCTTTAACCGAGAGCATTGCTCAGAAGGAACAAACTGAGGTGTATCTGGGAGGTACCACAAATATATTCAATTTTCCGGAATACCGGGATATTATGAAGGCCAGGGCTTTCTTGAGCCTTATGGAGCAGAAGGATTTGCTGTACAGCCTTCTGAGCAAGTTCGATAAAAAAGGGGTGACCGTGGTTATAGGGACCGAGAACGAGTGCGAACAGATGAAGGAATGCAGCATAGTGATGACTACCTACAGCATAGGAGACAAGGTGCTGGGCACCATGGGACTTATAGGGCCTACCCGCATGGAATACTCCAAAGCAGTTTCGGTGGTCCGCTACGTGGGCGAGACGGTGAGCAAGTACTTGACTTCCCTTTTTGAGGAGTAATATAATTTTCACGCTATTTTCAAAATATCTTAAGGGCGGTGAATTTTTTAATGATGAATAACCAGGATTTGCCAAAAGAGGACCAATTGATGGATCAAGCCATCAATGAGAATGGGGATTTAAAGCAAAATGTCCAAGATGCTGTTCCCAGTGAAGGTGACCAGGGCGATAAGCCTTTAGAAGCGTGCAATGCTGGAGGAGAGGTAGAACAGCAACAGGAGGAGGGCTGTGTGCAGGATGAGCAGCCCATTCCTACTGTTGAGAGCCTGCAGCAGCAGCTTGAAAAGGTCATGCAGGAGAGAGACGAATACCTCTCGCTGGCTCAAAGGATTCAGGCTGATTTTGACAATTATAGAAAAAGGAACAAAAACGCTATAGCTGAAGCATATGATGCGGCAACTGCCGATGTTGTAAAGACGTTTTTACCCGTTTTGGATAACCTGGAAAGGGCTCTTGATTCGGCCAAGGGGAGTTCTTCACATGAAGCCATTGCCAAAGGCGTTGAAATGGTTGTGCGGCAGTTCAAGGATGTACTTAAGAAGCTGGGGGTGGAAGAGATAGATGCTCTGGGTAAGGCCTTTGACCCAGAGCTTCATGAGGCTGTCATGAGAGCCGAGGCCGAGGAAGGCGTTGAGGATAACACTGTGGTTGAAGTTTTTCAAAAAGGTTATAAATACAAAGATAGGGTAATACGCCACAGCATGGTCAAAGTGGCTGGAAAGCAATAATCCTTGAAATTTTAAATTGGAGGATAAAAGGAGGAATAAATATGGGAAAGGTGATTGGAATAGACCTTGGAACCACCAACTCGTGCGTTGCTGTCATGGAAGGCGGACAACCGGTGGTAATTCCCAATGCAGAGGGTGCCAGAGTGACTCCTTCTGTTGTAGCGTTTACCAAAACAGGGGAGCGCTTGGTGGGGCAGGTTGCCAAGCGGCAGGCCATAACCAACCCTGAGCGCACCGTAATCTCCATAAAAAGGCATATGGGCACCAATTACAGGGTTAAAATAGACGATAAGGAGTATTCGCCTGAGGAAATATCTGCAATGATACTCATGAAGCTGAAACAGGATGCAGAGGCCTATTTGGGTGAGAAGATAACCCAGGCCGTTATTACTGTACCGGCTTACTTTAACGACAGCCAGCGCCAGGCTACCAAGAATGCGGGAAGGATTGCCGGACTGGAGGTGCTCCGTATAATCAACGAGCCCACGGCTGCAGCTTTGGCATATGGTCTGGATAAAGAGGGCAACCAGAAGATACTGGTGTATGACTTGGGCGGTGGAACTTTTGACGTATCCATACTCGAAATCGGTGACGGCGTGTTTGAAGTGCTGGCTACCAGCGGTAACAACCGCCTGGGAGGAGATGACTTTGATCAGAGGATCATCGATTATATAGCCGACGAATTCATGAAGGAACACGGCATTGACCTGAGAAAGGATAGAATGGCTCTGCAGAGACTAAAGGAGGCGGCCGAAAAGGCAAAGATAGAGCTTTCCAGCACGCTTACCACCAACATAAATCTCCCGTTCATCACGGCCGATGCCTCGGGTCCCAAACACCTTGACATGACACTTACCAGGGCTAAGTTTGAGGAACTGACGGCTGACCTGGTAGAGATGACCATGGGTCCGCTGAGACAGGCCCTCAAGGATGCCGGGCTTACCCCCGACGATATCGACAAGGTAATCCTTGTGGGAGGTTCCACCAGGATTCCTGCGGTTCAGGAGGCTGTGAGAAAAGCCACTGGCAAGGAGCCTTACAAGGGAATCAATCCCGACGAGTGTGTGGCCATCGGCGCCGCTATCCAGGCAGCTGTTCTGGCGGGAGAGGTCAAGGACGTGCTATTGCTTGACGTTACGCCCCTTTCCCTGGGTATTGAGACGCTGGGTGGAGTATTTACCAAGATTATAGAGAGAAATACCACCATACCGACCAGGAAGAGCCAGATATTCACTACTGCTGCTGATGGTCAGACCAGCGTTGAGATACATGTGCTGCAGGGCGAAAGGGAGATGGCGGCTGACAACAAGACGCTTGGGCGCTTTATACTGGATGGAATACCGCCTGCTCCCAGAGGGGTACCTCAAATCGAGGTGACGTTTGACATAGACGCCAACGGCATCGTACATGTCTCTGCAAAGGACCTGGGTACAGGCAAGGAGCAAAAGATTACCATTACGGCAACTACTCACCTGTCTGAAGATGAGATCCAGCGGGCCATTAAGGATGCCGAAAAGTATGCCGAGGAAGACAAGAAGCGCAGGCAGCTGGTAGAGGCCAAGAACAACGCTGACTCCCTCATCTACAATACCGAGAAGACCATGAGGGAGATGGGGGATAAGATCAGCAAGGAAGATAAGGACAAGATCCAGAAGGAGATCGAGGCTACCAGAAAGGCCATAGAGAGCAATGACATCAATAAAATCAAGGCAGCTACAGAGAAGCTCACACAGGTCTCGTATGAAATATTCGGTAGGATATATCAGCAGCAGGCCAGAGCTGCCAGTGGGTCTTCCGGCCAGGATGCACCCGGCAAGGGAAAGGGAGCAAAGGATGACGATGTGGTAGATGCCGATTATGAAGTGATGGACGACAATAAATAATTGGTGTATAATAGTTTGTGTTCGCAAGCTGGAAAAAGCCAAAACCGTGACGGTTTTGGCTTTTTCCAGAATTCTTTTTTATTGCATTTGCGGTGTGAGGCATGGCGGGAAGGTGGTGAGTGGGCTTGGAAAAGAAGGACTACTATGAGATACTGGGAGTAGATCGCAACGCTACCGAGGAAGAGATCAAGAGAGCTTACAGAAATCTGGCAAAGAAGTACCATCCCGATTTGAATCCGGGTGATCCTGAAGCCGAAGCCAAGTTCAAGGAGATCAACGAGGCCTACAATGTGCTGATCAATCCCGAGACCCGTGCCCAGTATGACAGGTATGGCCATGAAGGGCCAACAGGGCAAGGGTTTGGCGGGTTTGATTTTGGCGGCATAGATGACATATTCGATATGTTCTTTGGGGATATCGGGTTTGGTACCTCCAGCAGGCGTCGAAGGAATGCGCCTGTACGGGGAGCTGATATCCGCTATGATCTGGATATATCCTTTGAGGAGGCAGCCTTTGGCACCAAGAAGGAGATAGAGGTTGCGCGCATGGAAACCTGTCCCGAATGCAAGGGCACAGGTGCAAAGAGCGGTACACAGCCTGTGACCTGTCCGGTATGTAAAGGAACGGGTGAGATCTCGTATTCACAGACTACAGCTTTTGGGCGCTTTGTAAATGTAAGGACATGTGACAGGTGCCATGGAGAGGGTACCATAATAGAGGAACCGTGCAAGCGCTGCAATGGCAGGAAGAAGATAAAGAGAATAAGGAAAATCAGCATAAATATCCCTGCCGGGATTGACAGCGGCCAGGTCATCACTTTAAGGGGAGAGGGTGAAGCAGGAGAGCGCGGTGGCCCACCGGGAGACCTGTACGTGTATATAACGGTGCGGCCTCACAAGATCTTCAAGCGGGAAGGATATGATGTGTACTGTGAGGTGCCCATAACTTTTGGGCAAGCAGCGCTGGGTGCAGAGATTGAGGTGCCCACCCTTGAGGGCAAGATGAAATACCGCATCCCTGAAGGTACACAGCCGGGCACGGTATTTCGCTTGAAAAATAAAGGCATCCCGCATTTGAGGGGTAGTGTGCGAGGAGACCTGTATGTGAAGGTAAACATAGAGGTGCCTAGGCGGCTTACCGAAAAGCAGAAGGAGCTCATAAGGCAGTTTGAGGAGCTGTGCAGGGAACACAGGGAGCAAGATGAGAAAAAATCTTTTTTCGATAAGATGAAAGACGCTTTTGGCGTTTAACTGGTTGTATAGCGGTTTATCATTTTCAATGAAGGCGGAGGGATGAGATATGAACTGGATAGAAATAAGCATAAAGGCGACTCATGAAGGGGTTGATGTGATGGCCCAGCCCCTGTATGAAGTGGGGGTTGAGGGGGTTGTGATCGAGGACCCCAGGGAGATTTCCGCCTTCGTTGAGGAAAATGCTGATTGGGAGCTGGTGGACGAGTCGATTTTGAAGGATTTAAACGATGAGGTGACCCTCAAGGGGTACCTGCCCAACGATGCCGAGTTTCACGACAAGCTCCAGTACATCAGGGAGAGGATAAAGTGGCTGAAGGAGCAGGACCTGGGCTTTGATGTGGGATCGGGCGAGCTGAGCCTTGCCAGCATGCACGAGGAGGACTGGGCAAACAGCTGGAAGAAGTATTTCAAGCCTGTTAAAATAGGCCAAAGGATTGTAGTCAAGCCCACGTGGGAAGAATACCGTTCTCAGGAAGGCGAGATAGTGCTGGAGCTCGACCCGGGCATGGCATTTGGAACGGGAACGCACCAGACCACCATCCTTTGTATACAGGAGCTTGAAAGACATGTTTTTCCTTCGAGCCGCGTGCTGGATGTCGGATGCGGGACGGGTATTCTGGCCATCGCTTCACTGCTTTTGGGGGCAGGGCATGCGGTGGCGGTGGACATTGATTCCAATGCCGTAAGGATTGCACGCCAAAACGCCATGCAAAATGGAGTGCTTTCCCGGATGGATGTGCTTCAGGGCAACCTGGTCGACAGGGTGGAAGGCAAATACGACCTGGTTGTGGCCAACATCATAGCCGATGCCATCATCGCACTCACCCGGCCGGTGAAGAACTTCTTGAACACCGGCGGAGTCTTTATAGCTTCGGGTATCATACTCGATCGGCTGGATGACGTGCTTGAAGCTATGAAAAGAGAAGGCTACAGGCAGATTGAACATCGTACCATGGATGACTGGGCGGTCGTGGTGGCCAGGCATGCATAGGTTTTTTATAGATAGAGAGCAAATCAGGCGAGATACGGTGATGATTGAGGGCGAGGATGCCGAGCACATCCACAGGGTGCTGCGCCTGCGCCGGGGAGATACTATAGAGCTGTGTGACGGCCAGGGGAACGACTATGAGGCCGTGATAAAGAGCGTGGGCAAAAATGGGGTTGAGGTTCATATAAAGAGGAACTTTCCCAGTCAGGGCGAACCCAGGGTCAAGGTAGTACTGTATCAGGCTATCCCCAAAAGCGCCAAGATGGACCTTATAATACAGAAGTGCGTGGAGCTGGGAGTGCATAGAATCGTCCCAGTGGTTACGGCAAGGACCATAGTCAAGTTAACTTCGACGGATGATGAGATTAAGAAGGTTTCTCGCTGGCAGAGGATTGCCAGAGAGGCGGCCAAGCAAAGCAGAAGGGGCATTATCCCAGAAGTATCGTTGCCTGTGCCGTTTAGCCGAGCGATACACCAGTCGCCTGAAATGCTTCGCATATTCCCTTGGGAAAACGAAAGGAAGGCGGGGCTTAAAAATCTTTTTGAATCCTCAAGCAGCTGGGGGGATGGCATAGCCATTATGGTAGGCCCCGAGGGTGGCTGGGAAGAGCAGGAGGTTGAAGCGGCAAGGGAAATGGGCTGGAATACCGTTTCCCTTGGGCCCAGGATATTGAGGACCGAAACGGTGGGAGTGGCTATATTATCTGCAATCATGTTTTATACAGGGGAGATGCAATGGACAACAGAGTAGAAAGAAAGAGCGTTGCTTTTTATACCTTGGGCTGCAAGGTCAATCAGTACGATACCCAGGCCATGATGGAGCAGTTTGAAAGCAGAGGGTATCACATAGTGGATTTCGATGAAAAGGCCGATGTGTACGTGGTCAATACCTGCACCGTGACCAACCTGGCTGATAGGAAGTCTAGACAGATGATACGCAAGGCGCACCGGACCAACCCTGATGCCGCCATTGTGGTGGTGGGCTGCTTTGCCCAGAGGTCGGCCGAGGAAGCTATGAAAATTCCAGGTGTCAAGCTGGTGCTGGGCACGCAGGATAGACACAGGATTGTGGACCTGGTGGAACAGGCGCAGTCCACCGAAGAAGTGGTGGTTGACGTCAAGGATATAATGAAGGCTAAAGAATTTGAGAGCACCCCGATAAGCTCATATGAGGGAAGGACCAGAGCCATTCTCAAGGTCCAGGAGGGCTGCAATCAGTTTTGCACTTACTGCATAATACCCTATACCCGCGGTCCCATAAGGAGCAGGCACCCACAGGAGGTGCTGGAAGAGGCGAGGCGTTTGGCTGAAGCCGGGTTTAAGGAAATAGTGCTGACGGGGATTCACCTGGCTTCGTACGGAATGGACCTCCGAAATGAACTGGAGGGCATCAGCCTGGTCTCCTTGCTTGAAGGTTTAAACTCAATAGAGGGGTTGGCGAGAATACGCTTGGGGTCAATTGAACCCAACTTTATAACCCCGGAATTTGTAGACGGCATTCAAAAATTCCGTAAGGTGTGCCGCCATTTCCATGTTCCCCTCCAGAGCGGCAGCGATACTGTACTCAAGAGGATGAACAGGCGGTACACCACAGAGCAGTACAGCCAGGCCATAGGCATGATACGGCAGAGTTTCCCCGATGCTGCCATAACCACCGATGTGATGGTGGGCTTCCCCGGGGAGACCGATGCTGAGTTTGAGGAAACCGTGAGCTTTGTACAGAAGATAGGGTTCAGCAGGCTGCACGTGTTCCAGTACTCCCGCAGGGAGGGAACCCCTGCGGCGAAATTCCCCAATCAGGTGCCGGCAAGGGTTAAAGAGGAGCGCAGCCGCATACTGATAGATGTGGGGCATCGGATGGCCCGGCGCTATATGGAGAGGTTTGTGGGCAGGGTTGAGGAAGTCTATTTTGAGCAGGAAAGCCCGTATGGGTCTCAAAGCTATGAGGGGTATACACAGCACTATATAAGGGTGGTGGCAAATAGCCAAGGGGATTTGAAGGGGCAAATCCTGAATGTGTTGCTTAAGGAAGTAAGGGATGATTACATGGTGGGTGAAGTATTGAGCGGGTGATGGCCGGTAAATTTGGGTATGACATACAGAATGCAAGGGATGAATTGATTGCGAATATGTGGTAAAATTATGTACAGGTTTAATTAAAACGGCGTTAGGAGGTAGTCTTATGGATGGCTGCATATTTTGTAAGATAGTGGACAAACAAATACCTTCCAGAATAGTTTATGAGGATGACAGCATACTGGCTTTTCATGACATCGACCCCAAGGCGCCCGTACACGTGCTGGTAATACCCAAACAGCACATCACTTCCATCAATGAGGTGACCCAAGAGAACAGCCAGGTAATTGCTCACATATTTGCTACCATGCCTAAAATTGCGCAGCAGCTGGGCATAAAGGACAGCGGGTACAGGGTGGTGGTAAACTGTGGCAAAGATGCGGGACAGGCGGTAAACCACCTGCATTATCATGTGCTGGGTGGCAGAAGCCTTACCTGGCCGCCGGGCTGATGCCTTCGATTTTTGTTTGTTGACACATGTGGGAAGCACGGGTTATAATAGTTACAACAGCGCCTCATTTCCCATTTATAATGGCTGATGTGGTCAAAGGATGAGGTTTTGGGGCGGCTGTTCAATCTCGATGTACATTATCCTTAATTGTCTTGGCGGAGGGAGGGAGAAGGCATGGCAGAAGTTGAAGTCAGAGTTGGAGAGAATGAATCATTTGAGAGCGCTTTGAGGCGTTTTAAGCGTCAGTGTGCTCGTGCAGGCGTTCTGGCTGAGCTGCGCAAGCGAGAGCACTACGAAAAGCCCAGCGTACGGCGCAAGAAGAAGTCTGAAGCAGCTCGCAGAAAGAAAAGATATCGTTAATCTGCTGAAGAAAATGTGAGGTTGTCCCTCCCTCGGTCGGCAGGAGAAAAGCTGTGAAAGTGCAAACTATGGAATGACAGCGATGAAAGTAGTAGGTCCTTTTGAAGGCAATTGCTTACAAAGGGGAGGAAATGATTCGCAAATGTCTGTAAACCTGGTGCACATGCACCAGGTTTTTTAGTATAAAGCATAATCCATTAATGACCATTTATGTAAACAATTAATTAGTATGTAATTGCGCTATAATGATGAAAACTGACGGAATATGTAGTATAATAAAATCAGGAGGATTAAGCTGTTTGGGCGAATAGTTTTGAGGGCAAAGCATACAATAAAGGGGGAAGGGGGTTGTGAAGCGAAAGGGCATACACAGCTGGATCTTTCTTCTGATCGCTGTATTTGAGGTATTCCAGCTTGTGGCTTTTTTGGGTTTCAGGGCGAAGGATATTATGATCCGGCAGGAGGACTTTGTGACAGTATATATGGAGCCACCCAATCCCACCGAGAGGGGTGGTGCGTTAAGGGGCAAAGCCGACGATAGGCTCATGGATGGTGACGTCATGCAAAGCGGAGATGAGAAGGAGATATTGCTTTTGAGTTTCAACATACGCCACGGAGTGGACCACAGGGGTAAGGAGAGTTTGAGGTCTATAATAGAAGAGATAAAGAGTTCCCAGGCACACATCATAGCACTTCAGGAAGTGGACTATTACATGCCCCGTTCAGGGTTTAAAAATCAGGCACGTGAGATTGCATCAGCTCTGGGATTTCATTATGTATACGGTGAAACCATAAATGTGCTGGGTATAAAATACGGCAACGCTATCATAAGCGTTTATCCCATTATAGAACATCAGAATATCAGATTGTATTCTACTGCACTGGAGAAGAGAGCTATTTTAAAGGCCAAAATCAGCATAGATGGCGATATCTATCATGTATTGAATACACATCTCGGGCTGAATAGAGAGGAGCGCCACAAGCAGATAGAGGAGATCAATGCGATACTGGAGGCTCTAGAAGGCAATGTCATCTTGATGGGAGATTTCAACGAACAGATGTATATCTCTGGTGGGCAATCGATCAGCGATAAGCTGGTGGATACCGCCATCATCAAGCAAAAGGAGCATTTGAACACTTATGCCTTTTACAGCGACCTTCCCAACACCCGTATCGATCGTATATACGTGAGCGGCAACATAGAAGTGATAGATCACTTCGTCGTGCCTTCCAAGACTTCGGACCATTCCATGGTTTTTGCATTGATTTTGCACAAAAAGAACAAAAAAGCAGGAATTATCTGATAATCATAGAATAAAGAATAATAACAGTAAAGGCATAAAAAGGTATAAAAACCGTCAAGTAGGTGTTTTTATTTTGGTGGCGGGGGTATTATTAATATAAAATGCAAGTAAAAATGCAGTATTTAGTAATGTAAAGGGGTTTTATCATGAACAGGTACCGAGTTGTTTTGATTTTTTTGGTTGTGGCTCTTTTGACGGCGTGTATGTCGGCCTTGGCCGATAGCGATAAAGTCTATGTGGTTCCCATAGAGGGTGAGATAACGCCTGCCATGGCCGCCTTTGTTGAGAAGCAAGTTGGGCTGGCCAATGCCGAGGGCGCTCAGGGCATACTGTTTGTGGTATCCACCTTGGGAGGAAGGGTGGACGCCGCTTTTGATATAAAGGAAGCCTTACTTGGCTCTAAAGTACCGACTGCTGTATATATCATCGACAGGGCTGAGTCTGCAGGAGCTCTGATATCCATAGCCGCCGATAACATAATAATGGCGCCGGGCAGCCATATGGGGTCGGCAGAGCCCATACCCTATACCGAAAAGAACGTGGCGGCAATAAGCGGTGAATTCAGGGGCACCGCCGAACTGAAAGGAAGGGACCCGCAGATCGCCGCCGCTATGGTGGACAGATCAATAGCCATACCCGGCATAAAGGAAAAGGGTTCTTTGCTGGACCTGACAGCCGAAGAAGCTAGAAGATATGGATACGCCGATGCCATTGCCGAAGATGTGGATGAAGCCCTTTCATACATGGGGTGGACAGATGTACAGGTATATAGAGTGAAGCCTGACTTGAAGGTCAAAGTGTCCCAGTTTTTGACGCGTACTGATGTGGCATCACTCCTGTTGCTGATAGGGATGGTGGCCATCATCGTCGAAATCTTCGTCCCGGGATTTGGATTGCCGAGTATCATCGGCATCATATGCTTGGGGTTGTACTTTGGCGGCAATTTTCTGGCGGGAAACACCGAATGGTGGGCCATAATGCTGTTTGTGATGGGGCTGGTTTTGCTAGCCATTGAGATAGCCGTTCCCGGGTTTGGCATATTTGGGATAACCGGAATTGTCGCCATTTTGGCAGGGCTGGTGTTTTCGGCTTCAGACCCTGTAAAGGGTATGATATCGGTAGGGATAGCTTTATTGGCTGCGCTTGTTGCCGTACCCATTCTGTATAAATTCTTTGGTGGGCCTCGGCTGCTGAGGAAGCTGGTTCTGACCGAGCAGGTAGTAGCGGGGGATAGCAATCGGCCCACACAGCAGCTGCAGAGTGTGCAGCTGGTTGGGAAGACTGGTACCGTGATAACGGCTTTAAGGCCGGCTGGCATTGCGGAGATCGACGGGGTCAAGTACGATGTGGTGTCGGATGGTGAATATATTTTGCCGGGAGAAAGGATAAAGGTTGTAGAGGCTGTGGGTTCAAAGATCGTCGTCACCAGGCTTTAAGGCGCTGTGTTGATCAGCCATAAGGCCTGAGAAAAATAAAAAAAAGGAGATGGTAATATGCCAGAGACGATTTTGTTTATAATGGGTCTGGTCATCGTAGCCATAGTGGTGCTGGCCATAATCCTGACTTTTGTACCGCTGGGATTGTGGATTTCAGCGCTGGCAGCCGGGGTCAAGATAGGGATATTCAACTTGATAGGTATGCGGCTGAGGAGGGTGATTCCATCCAGGATAATTAATCCTCTTATAAAGGCCACCAAGGCGGGACTGGATATCAGCGTTGACAAGCTTGAGGCCCATTATCTTGCAGGAGGTAATGTGGACAGGGTGGTAAACGCTCTGATTGCAGCTCAAAGGGCTAATATTCCCCTTGAGTTTGAAAGGGCAGCTGCTATAGACCTTGCGGGAAGGGATGTGCTGCAGGCTGTTCAGATGAGCGTAAATCCCAAGGTGATAGAGACGCCAAAGGTATCAGCTGTGGCAAAAGACGGCATTGAGGTGATGGTCAAGGCACGCGTTACCGTGAGAGCAAATATAGACAGGCTGGTTGGCGGTGCTGGAGAGGAGACCATACTGGCCAGAGTAGGCGAAGGCATTGTGACCACCGTCGGCTCGGCTGAAAGCCACAAGGAAGTGCTGGAGAACCCTGACCGCATTTCGCAGACGGTGCTCAACAAGAGCTTGCATGCCGGTACGGCATTTGAGATACTCTCAATCGATATAGCCGACGTGGATGTGGGAAGGAATATAGGCGCCCAGCTTCAAATTGACCAGGCAGAAGCCGATAAACGCATTGCACAGGCCAAGGCCGAGGAGAGGCGTGCCATGGCTGTGGCCAAGGAGCAGGAGATGCGCGCCGCTGTACAGGAAATGCGAGCCAAGGTGGTGGAAGCCGAAGCAGAAATTCCCAAGGCTATAGCCGCGGCCCTCAGGGAAGGGAAGCTGGGGGTTATGGATTATTACACTATGAAGAATATAATAGCCGATACGCAGATGAGGGATTCCATAGCCAGGATGGGAAGGGAAGATGCATCCGGCGAGGATAAGAAGTAGCGGCGGACGCTAGCCGGGAGATGATGACAAATGCTGGATATAATTATACTGTTTATAGTCATCAGCATGGTAGTAGCCAATATATTGAAGCATACGGGCAGCCCCGGGCAGTGGCCAAAGCCCGATGCTTCGGGGAGGCCCGTAATGCCCAGGGCACCTGATATGACAGGTCATACGGTGAATGAGCGAGACATCTACCGCCGACCCGGCAATCGGCAGGTGCAGATGTCAGGTATAGAGAGGGATGAAACGCTTTCAGCCAATCAAGGGCCTGTAGCGGGCGGCTATGCTGCCCAAGCCGAAGGTTTTTCCATTGAGAGCCCACATGATTCCTCTCTTGAGGGAATGGGACAGGAAAGCTTGAAGGATACGCCGCATGATGTTGGGGTTGGTGCTGTGAAGCTGGAAATTATACCGTCTGATTCAAAACGCCATGTGCTTTCGTTCAGCCGCCATGCCGTAATAAACGGCATTATAATGTCCGAATTGCTGCAGCCTCCCAAGGCTCTCAGAAGAAGGCCGATGTAATGAAATTCCGTCTGGGACTGACATCCATGTTTAAGCAGCACAACGTGCTGTTATAGCGTTTCATAAAAAAGATTGAACCGGGTGAAATAGTAAAATGGCCTCAAGGGCAAAAAAACTAGAATGTTCCATGCATTCTAGTTTTTCTTTTTTTTGCATATTATTTTGTATCAAGGGGGGATTAAGGTGCGAAGAAGAAAGCTGCAGGAAGTAAAAACTACCGTTTCTGAAATGTTCGAGCTTCCAAAGGACATAATGCTCAATCTGCCCAGGATCAGCATGATTGGCAACAATCAGATGCTGGTTGAGAACCATAGAGGGGTGATAGAATATACCCCTCAGAAAATACGCCTTAACTCAACAATTGGGGTGATCCGGGTTGAGGGACAGGATATGAACCTTAAAAACATTGCAGCTGATGATGTCATGATAACCGGCGTGATAAAGCTGGTGGAATTCTAATACGGTCCGGGGTGAAAGGTGTTGCTGATTTTAAGGCTGTGGAACTACATAGTTGGCTATCTGGTTATAAGGGTGGATGGCCTGTCTCTGGAAAAATTCATTAATTTGACGATAAGCAACGGGATCTTTCTGTGGGGGATAAAGCGTTCGGGCTATACCACCATGACCGCCTGCATAAGCATCAGCGGTTTTAGAAAGCTGAAAGGCATTGTGCGAAAGGTAAGGTGCAGGGTAAGGATAGTGGATAAAAGGGGATTGCCCTTTTTGCTGGTTCGACTTCGTCACAGAAAGATGCTGCTTGTGGGGTTGACGGCCTTTTTGATTATACTGTACGGCCTCTCTTCGTTTATCTGGACAGTAGATGTGGAGGGGAACGTCGAAGTGCCCGAGGATAAGCTGCTTAATGCTCTGGCCAAATACGGTATAAGGCCGGGAGCCTTCAAAAAAGGGCTGGACATATCTGCAATTGAAAACCGGTTGGTCATAGATATACCAGATATCTGGTGGGTTAGCATCCAACTTAAGGGTACCAGGGCTATAGTGAAGGTGGTGGAAGCGGCACAACCTCCCCCAATGGTAGATAAGGATACGCCGTGCAATATCGTGGCCAGCAAAGATGGGATTATCCATGAAATGGTGGTACTTGAAGGCCAACCCATGGTAAAAGAGGGCGATACGGTGAAGAAGGGGCAGCTTCTGGTAAGCGGCGTTGTTGAGGACCCCGAAACCCTGGCAACCCGTTTTGTGCACGCCATGGCCCAGGTTACCGCCCGTACGTGGTATGAAGGCCAGGCTGTCTGTTCCCTCGAGGAAGGCCTCACGCGGCGGACAGGCAGAAAGGTGGTTCACAAGTTCATTGACATGGGCCAGTGGGTGGTGGAATACCAAAAAAAGGAAATACCTTTCAAGCACTACGAGGTGGAGGAGAAGAAGGTGCCCTTTTTTGGAGAAGGGCGATTTTTTCCTGTTACCATGATAGTGAGAGAGTATTATGAAGTTGAAAAGCTGCCGGCCAATGCCACGCTGCAGGACCTGAAAGAAATTGCGCAAAAAAAGGCCATGGAGGATGTAAACAAAAAAATCCCATCTAACGCTAAAGTTGTTGACAAACAGGTGAAATACGATATGATAGAAGGTAAGGAAATAAAAGCTACGGTATACGTCGAGGTACTGGAAGATATAGCACAGGAACAAAAGATTACAGTTAAGTAGGGGGATTGTCTGATTGGAGAGCTTCAGAGTTGAAAAGACTATAGAAATTGATAGCATGGAAAAATTGCGTACACTTTTTGGCAACTTCGATGAAAATGTGGAGGTCATCGAGGAGGAAATAGGGGTAAGGATAGTGACCCGTGGGACAAATGTAGTTATAATGGGTAAACCGCAGCAGGTGGAGATGGCCTATGCGCTCATAACAAAGCTGCTTGATATAATAAGCAGAGGGGAGGTTATCGACAAGGCTCAGGTCAGGTATGCCATACAGCTGGTGGCCGAGGGCCGTGAGGACCTTATAGAGGATATAGCCTTCGATGTAATATGTTTGACTTACAAGGGTAAGCAGGTCCGCTGCAAGACGCTTGGCCAAAAGCGTTATGTTACGGCCATTGCCCAGAATGACATCGTCTTTGGAATAGGCCCTGCAGGAACGGGTAAAACCTACCTGGCCATGGCCATGGCTGTAACGGCTTACAAAAGCCGGGAGGTGGGGCGCATCATATTGACCCGCCCTGCGGTGGAAGCAGGAGAGAAGCTGGGCTTTTTGCCGGGGGACCTGCAAAACAAGGTGGATCCATACCTTAGGCCTTTGTACGATGCGCTGTATGACTTGATAGGGCTGGAAAACTATTTAAAGCTGGTCGAACGAGGGGTTATTGAAGTGGCTCCCCTTGCCTATATGAGGGGGCGCACTCTGGAAGATTCATTCATCATACTGGATGAGGCCCAGAATACCACCTCCGAACAGATGAAGATGTTTTTGACGAGAATAGGCATAGGGTCCAAGGCTGTAATTACCGGTGACATCACACAGATAGATCTGCCGCGGGGTAAAAAGTCAGGCCTTGTGGAGGCCATACAGGTATTGAAGGGCATAAAGGGGATAGAATTCGTGTTCTTGACGCAGCAGGACGTGGTGCGCCATGAGCTGGTGATGAAAATCGTTCAGGCCTATGAAAAGTTTTACTCAGGCAAAGGGGGAGCTGAACAGGAGGATATCCGTGAATTTAACAGTAACAGGTAAAAAGAGGGGGAATAGGGCTTACTTGTTTAGTATACAGCCTTTCAAGGGGGTTAATACAGAGCTGCTGTTGAAGGTTGTAATAGGGGTGCTGGCATATGTCAGCGTGTTTGCCATCATGCTGGCCGCTGTTTCGCCCAAAAGGTACGATTTGAAGGTGGGGGATATCGCCACCGAATCCATCCGTGCCCCTCGAGATGTGGAGAACAAGATTGCCACACAGCGAAGGATCGAGCAGGCCAAGCAGAGCGTGGCACCAATATATAGATTGAATCAAGATGTGAAGGTGGAGACTCTTGAAGAGGTCAACAGGATATTTGAAGAGATAAGGATAGTCCGGGGCCTTGCCAATCAAAGGCTTAAAGAGTGGAAAGAGAAGCAAGGGGCAGCTCTGCCACAACAGCAGCTACCGGGAGGAGAGGCTGCGCAGGAAGCCCAGGTACAGCAAGACAATGAGGCCAGTCAAAGTAAGGGAACCGGGCAGAAAGATATATATGATGCTGCAAAAGGGGAGACAGATTACCAGCAGGTATTTGACAGGCAGTTTTTGGAACAGCTCAAAGGGCGCATAAGCGTTGAATTATCAAACGATGAGCTGCTTGCCTGCATCACAGCAGATGAGGCCGAAATTTCTCAGCTTCAGGAACGTTTGATTGAGATATTGATCAACTTGCTGGACTTAAAGATAAAAGAGGATAATCTGCTGGAAGCCAAAAATACGCTGAGGAACGAAGTATTGACGCTGCCTATTTCTAGCGACCTGAGGCTTGTGGGTACTACTATTGGATTGACTCTCCTTAAGCCCAATATGGTATATGACCATGAGGCAACAGAAGCTGAGAGACAAAAGGCGGCGCAAAATGTTGAAAAGGTGATTTACAAAAAGGGGCAATACATCGTTCAAGATGGGCAGCCGGTCACCGAGGAGCAGATTGCTATGCTCAAAGAGCTGGGGCTCCTCAAGGATGAGCTGTTTGACGTGCCGCTCGTAGTGGGGCTGGGGCTGTTAATACTGGTACTGGAGATTGCCGGAATGCTGTACATCCATTACTTTGAAAAAGAGCTTGTCGATCAGCCCCATATGTTTATCCTGATCAGCCTGGTGGTCTGTCTGACACTGGGAGTAAGTTACGGGATGTCGGTTGTAAACCAGTATCTTATGCCTGTTGCCATGTCTGCGCTGCTGCTTACCGTACTGATAAAGCCCAGGATTGCCTTTTTTGTGAACGTTCTCCTGGCCGTATTGGTAGGTATAATGACTCGGGGGCAGTTGGGAGTGGTGGTTGCAGGGCTGCTGGGAGGAATGACGGGGATATTCATAGCTCATTGGTCCCAGCAGAGGAATGGTTTGTTTTTGGCAGGGCTGGGAGCCAGTGCCGCCAGCATGCTGAGCATATCTGGGTATGAGCTGATTGTATCGGGCAGTTGGTGGGCTGCTTTGCGTTCTTCCCTCTGGGGTGGTGGAAGCGGCGTGCTGGCTGCCGTCCTAGCGGTGGGGACGCTGCCCATTTGGGAAAACGTGTTTGGCATCATAACACCTATAAGGATGATAGAGCTTTCAAATCCCAACCACCCGTTGCTGAAGCGCCTACTGAGGGAAGCGCCTGGAACCTATCACCACAGCATAATAGTGGCCAATCTGGCAGAAAACGCAGCCCAAGCGGTGGGTGCAAATGGATTGCTGGTCAGGGTAGGCGCGTATTACCACGACGTAGGGAAGCTCAACAGACCCTATTATTTTAGAGAAAATCAGCTTACCTCCGAGAATCCACACGATAAATTAAATCCCACATTGAGCACCAACATTATCACATCGCATACCAAAGATGGAGTTAAGCTGGTCCAAAAGTACAGGATTCCAAAAGTGATTCAGGATTTTATACTGCAGCATCACGGCACCACGCCGGTAATATACTTTTATCACAAGGCAAAGAATAGTAGCAAAGATGTAAGGTTGGACGATTTTCGTTATACTGGGCCCAAGCCGCAAAGCCCTGAAACGGCCATAGTGATGCTGGCCGACACCGTTGAGGCGGCAGTACGTACCCTGCCCGATCCCACTCCAGGGAAGATAGAGGGCTTGATACGCAGGCTTATAAAAGAGAGGCTGGAGGATGGGCAGCTGGACGAGTGCCACTTGACGCTGAAGGACCTGGATTCCATCGCGATGGCATTTAAAGACGTGCTGTGCGGCATATTTCATGAACGCGTTGAGTACCCAGATGTAGACTTGAAAGAGGAGCGAGATGAAGACGATGATGGTGGACATTAACAACTCACAGGATAAAATAGAGGTAACGCCAGAAATTGAAAGGCTTATAGAGAACTGTGTATCCAAAACCTTGAAAATGGAAGGGGTAGATATCCCAGTTGAAGTGAGCGTGCTGTTGGTGGACGACCAGCAAATCCATCAGCTTAACAGGCAGTACAGGGGAGTGGATGCCCCTACCGACGTGCTGTCGTTTCCCATGCTGGAGTTCGAGGACGGCGGGCAAGGCAACAGGGATTTGCAGGCCGTGCTCAATGCAGTAGGGCATGATGGACAGGCTTTGGTACTGGGGGATATAGTGCTGTCAATGGAAAGGGCACAGCAGCAAGCCCATGAGTACGGTCACAGCTTTTTCAGAGAAGTGGGTTACCTGATAGTGCACGGCATGCTGCACCTCCTGGGATATGACCATGAGCAGGAGCAGCAGCGGCTTAAGATGCGCCAGAAGGAAGAAAAGGTCATGGAAATGCTGGGCCTTTCACGTGATACACAAGGCCCGGAAGTAAGACCTTAAGCTGGCACTTTTATTGGGATGTGGGGATAGAGCGGGGATGAAATCCAGAAATATAATCGACAGCTTCAACAATGCCATAAAAGGCCTTATACATGGATTTAAAACCGAACGAAACATAAAAATACATTTTATTATTGCGCTGCTGGTGCTTATTGCCGCGGTTCTGGCTGACCTCTCCAAGCTAGAGGTTATTTTGCTCTTTATTACTGTAGCCATGGTGATTGCGGCAGAGCTTTTCAACACGGCTATAGAGCGCATGATAGACATGGTACATCCCGACTATCACCCGTTAGCAGAAGCCGCCAAGAATATGGCGGCCGGCGCGGTGCTGGTGACTGCTGCGGGTGCCATGATGGTGGGCTATATCATATTTTACAACAGGATCAATTCGCTTTCATTGGCCTTTGTACGCAGGATTAGGAATGCCCCCATACACGTAACCGTCATCAGCCTCATAATAATAGTGCTTATCGTCATAATGCTGAAATCCTTCAATTTTAGAGGAAATTTTTTAAAGGGTGGCATGCCCAGCGGGCACAGCGCCCTGGCCTTTTCGCTGTTCACCTCCATAACCCTGCTGAGCAAAAGTGCCCTTATATCCACTCTTAGCATGTTGATGGCGCTGATGGTCATTCACAGCAGATATGAGGCCGGGATCCATACCCTGGCCGAAATAACAATAGGTGCTTTTTTGGGCATGCTGCTTACCATAATAGTTTTTGAGCTATTCCAAATTGTGGTCTGATGGGAGGAAGATGATGACGGATATCGACGTGCGAAGGCTGATAGAGGAAGCCTTGAGAGCGAAAGAGAGGGCATATGCACCCTATTCCAATTTCAGGGTGGGAGCTGCACTGCTGGCGCAGGATGGTTCGATTTATACCGGATGTAACGTGGAGAACGCGAGCTATGGCGCCACCTGCTGCGCCGAAAGGGTGGCCATATTTTCGGCCGTAGCTGACGGGAAGCGCAGCTTCAAAGCCATAGCAGTGGTGTCGGATTCATGTGGCTTTACTTTCCCGTGCGGAATATGCCGCCAGGTGATGCTGGAATTTGACATCCCCGTGGTAATTGTAGCCGATAGCGGCGGAACATACAAGGAGTACACTTTGGAGGACCTTTTACCCAACGGGTTCAAGGAATTCGGTGTGTAAGAAGGAGAGTGATTAGCTGTTGTCTCAAGGATTCCGTTCAGGGTTTGTCGCCATCGTGGGCAGGCCCAACGTGGGCAAGTCCACACTTATGAATAGCATGGTGGGCGAGAAGATTGCCATAATTTCGGATAAGCCTCAAACCACCCGCAATCGCATACAGTGCGTGCTCACCCGGTCCAACTATCAGATCATCTTCATCGATACTCCAGGGATTCACAAGCCTAAGAATAGGCTGGGAGAGTACATGGTGCAGGTAGCCAGGAGTGCGCTGGAGGAAGTGGATGTCGTGCTGTTTATAGTCGATATATGGGAGGGCATAGGCAGCGGCGACAAGTTTATAGCCGAGGAACTGAGAAAGGTTAAGACGCCCGTCATCCTGGTAGCCAACAAAGTGGACAGGGTTGAGTCGATTGAGGATGCGCGAAAGATGGCTGAAGACTTCTGCGAGTGGGGCGACTTCAACGAATTGGTATTGGTCTCAGCACTGGAGGGCACCAATCTGGGCAAGCTGGAGAGTACCATCGCGTCTTATCTGCCTGAGGGGCCCAAATATTACCCGGATGATATGATCACTGACCAGCCCGAGCGGTTTATAGTGGCAGAACTTATCCGGGAAAAAGCGCTTGAGCTGCTGGAGGAAGAGGTGCCCCACGGTATAGGGGTTGAGATTACTTCCTTCAAAGAGCGCGAGGATAAAAATATTATAGATATATACGCTACGATATACTGTGAGAAGAAGAGCCACAAGGGTATAATAATTGGCAAAGGCGGTTCCATGCTGCGGGAGATAGGCACGCGAGCCAGGCACGATATAGAACGCCTGCTGGGTACCCACGTGTACCTCGAGCTATGGGTCAAGGTAAGGGAGGACTGGAGAAACAATGTCGTTGATTTAAAAAATTTAGGTTATGATTGACGCATTCGGATGATTTTACATGGAATATGGGTCAAGTATGGCGGAAACCCTAATAAATGTAATAAATATATTTTACACAGACAGGGGGTTTATAGTTATGGTGGATTTATTATGGAGTCTGTTTGAAAAGACCGGCTCGGTTGGCAGTTATCTGCTTTATAAAGCTGTGCAGCGGGTTGAGGGGGAAAGCTATCTTGACCCATCGGTGAGCAGTTCAGGAGAGGAGAAAAAAGTCTATCAAGTTGGGAAGGAATAGGGAATCATGAATATTGTACGTACCGAAGGCGTGGTTTTGAGATATACAAATTTTAAAGAAGCCGATAGGATGCTTACAGTTTTTTCTCCAGATAGAGGTAAGATGCAGGTGTTGGCAAGGGGCTGCCGCAAGCCCAGCAGCCGGCTCCTGGCAGCCAGCCAGGTCTTCTGCTACGCTGATTACGTATTTATAAAGTCAAAGGAAATCTATATTGCTATCCAGGCCGAGGTAAAAAATTCCTTTTATAATATCCGCAACGATGTGGAAAGGCTTGCGTATGGCACATATATTCTGAACCTTACCGAAGAGGCGGTGAATTACGAGGAAGGCAATTTCCGCCTCTTTTATATGTTGTTGCACACCTTATCCCATCTGGCATATGGAGAAGTCAGCTCTGAGGATGTGACACATATATTCGAGCTTAAGCTGATTGATGTGCTTGGCTATCGCCCAGTGCTCGATAGATGCTTGATATGCGGGGAAAAGCCGGAAAGCAACCCTTTGTTTTTTAGCGCTTCTCAGGGTGGAATTATATGTTCCCAATGCAATAACGACATAAAAGATGGATACACTATCCATAGGAGCACCCTTCAAACCATGAGGTATATACTGGATGTGGACATAAGGCGCCTGGGGGGCTTAAAGTTTTCACAGTTTGTAAGGGACGAACTGGACAGCATTTTGTCGTATTATTTGAGCCATAGGCTGGAAAAGAGCATAAAGGTCAGGCAGTTTATAAACCAGCTAAAATACGGCGGATAAGCGTTTTTGCATGTTTTTGCGATATATTGCGGTAAAAAGCTAAAAAGGATATTGACTAAAATAGTAAATTTGGTATAAGATAGTGCAGGATAAGATGCAAATAGGTGTGTTAAATCCATAAATCAAATCAAGAGATGCATAAAAAGATCAAGGGCTTGTTCTAGCCTGAAGCTCAATGACAGGGTTGATAACAATAAATTTCATACATAGAACAGGAGGAAAACGGATGAAGAAATACGTGTATCTTTTCAACGAAGGCAATGCCAATATGAGGGATCTCTTGGGTGGTAAAGGTGCCAACCTTGCCGAAATGACAAACCTTGGTTTGCCTGTTCCACCCGGGTTTACTGTTACCACCGAAGCCTGTACCCGGTATTATCAGGACGGGCAGGTAATAGCTCCCGAAATCGAGGAACAGATATATGAGGCCATGGCAAAAGTGGAGAAAATAGTGGGCAAAAAGTTTGGCGACATAGACAACCCCTTCCTGGTTTCGGTTCGTTCAGGTGCACGAGTATCCATGCCTGGAATGATGGATACCATTTTGAACCTTGGGCTTAATGATGTGGCAGTAGAAGGATTGGCCAAGCAGACCAACAATGAGAGGTTTGCGTATGATAGCTATAGGCGATTCATTCAGATGTTTTCCGATGTGGTAATGGGCATAGACAAGAACAAGTTCGAAAAGATACTCGATGAAATGAAGGAGAAAAAAGGAGTCAAGCACGACGTTGACCTCACAGCCGAGGACCTCAAAGAGATCGTCAAGCGCTTCAAAGAGCTGTACAAGCAGGAGATGGGCTATGAGTTTCCGCAGGATCCCAAGGTTCAGCTTCTGGAGGCCGTGAAGGCGGTATTCCGTTCTTGGAACAACCCCAGGGCCATCGTTTACAGGCGCATGAATGATATACCCTCTGACTGGGGTACCGCTGTAAACGTGCAGGCAATGGTGTTCGGCAACATGGGCAACGACTCAGGAACGGGTGTTGCCTTTACCAGGAACCCGGCAACCGGTGAAAAGAAGATATACGGCGAGTTCTTGATGAACGCCCAGGGAGAAGACGTTGTAGCCGGTATCAGGACACCTGAGCCGCTTGATAAGCTGAGAGAGACCATGCCCGAGATATACAACCAATTCGTCGAAATCGCCGAAAAGCTGGAGAAACACTACAGAGACATGCAAGATATGGAGTTCACCATTGAGCGCGGCAAGCTGTACATGCTCCAGACGCGCAGCGGTAAGAGGACAGCTGCGGCTGCTCTGAAGATAGCGGTAGACATGGTGGCAGAAGGGCTCATCACCAAGGAAGAAGCTATATTGAGGATTGACCCCAAACAGCTGGACGCGCTGCTGCATCCCACATTTGACCCGGGGGCTCTAAAGAAAGCCAAACCGATTGCCAAAGGGCTTCCTGCTTCACCGGGTGCTGCTACGGGGCAGGTATACTTTACTGCTGAGGAGGCTGTAGAGGCAGCCAAACAGGGCAAGAAGGTCATACTTGTAAGGGCTGAAACCTCGCCTGAAGACATTGAGGGCATGTATGCCGCTCAGGGTATATTGACAGCACGCGGCGGAATGACTTCCCATGCAGCTGTAGTGGCTCGCGGAATTGGTACTTGCTGCGTAGCAGGGTGTGAACAGATCAGGATCAACGAAGAAGGCAAGTATTTCACCGTTGGCGACAGGGTGTTCAAAGAGGGTGATTACATCTCTTTGGATGGAAACACCGGTTACGTGTATGGGGAGGCACTGCCAACTCAAGAGCCTTCTCTGACGGGAGATTTCGCCACCCTTATGGAATGGGCTGATCAGGTAAGGACCCTTAAAGTAAGGGCCAATGCCGATACTCCTAGAGACGCTGCTCAGGCATTGAAGTTGGGAGCCGAAGGGATCGGGCTGTGCCGTACCGAGCACATGTTCTTCGACGAAGACAGGATTCCCGCTATGAGGGAGATGATCGTTGCTCGGACAGAGGAAGAGAGAAGAAAGGCTCTCGCAAAACTGCTGCCAATGCAGAAGGGCGATTTCAAAGCCCTGTACGAGATAATGGAGGGCAAGCCGGTAACCATCAGGTTACTGGATCCGCCACTGCATGAATTCCTGCCCCATGACGACGAAGATATCCGTAGCCTGGCAGAGCAGATGGGTATCACCTTCGAAGAGCTAAAGGCTACCGTGGCGAAGCTGCAAGAGTTCAACCCGATGCTGGGCCATCGTGGATGCCGTCTGGCCGTCACATATCCTGAAATAGCCGAGATGCAGACCAGGGCCATTATAGAGGCTGCCATCGAAGTCATGCAAGAGAAAGGCAATACCATACTGCCCGAGATCATGATACCTCTGGTAGGCGAGGCCAAGGAGTTCAAGTACGTAAAGGATGTAGTGGTCAGGACGGCTGAGCAGGTCATGAAGGAAAAAGGAGTAAAGATTGAGTATAAGGTCGGAACCATGATCGAGGTGCCCAGAGCAGCTTTAACTGCAGACGAGATTGCAAAAGAAGCCGAGTTCTTCTCCTTTGGTACCAACGACCTGACACAGATGACCTTTGGCTTCTCGAGAGACGATGCCGGTAAGTTCCTGGAAGAGTATTATAACAAGAACATCTTTGAGAGCGATCCGTTTGCCAAGCTGGACCAGGTGGGTGTGGGCAAGCTCATGAAGATGGCGGTTGAGTTGGGCAGAGCCGCAAGGCCGGATATAAAGATGGGTATATGCGGTGAGCATGGCGGAGACCCGAGCTCGGTTGAGTTCTGCCATCGCATAGGGTTAGATTATGTCTCATGCTCTCCCTACAGAGTGCCCATTGCTCGACTGGCCGCAGCACAGGCAAAACTGAAGGAGAAGAAGTAAAGGATGAAAAATTAAAGAGCAAAAAGCATGGGGATAAACCCCATGCTTTTTTGTTGAATTTTGGTGAAAAATGTACAAGGGAGCACTGTGTTCTAAAATAAAGTTTATTTTTAACTGATGCTGACTACCGTATAATTTCTGCTAATTTTTAATTTAAGGAGGATATCGGGTATAAATGTGGTATATATAATATAGGAGATATAAAAATTTTGATTTTTTGAGAAGGATGTTGAGACTTTATGATCAGACGGCGGATTGAAGAGCTGGAAGAAAAGATTCTTTCGCCGTATGCTTGTCTCAGCAGTCGAACCAGGGGAAGGCGATATCCACTGGAGAAATGCCAGATACGTACTGAGTTTCAGCGAGACCGCGACAGGATACTGCACTGTAAATCCTTTCGCCGGCTGAAGCACAAAACCCAAGTATTTATAGCGCCCGAGGGCGACCATTACAGGACGCGGCTTACCCATACTCTGGAAGTGGCCCAGATTGCACGGACCATTTCCAGGGCTTTGAGGCTCAATGAAGATCTCACCGAGGCCATAGCGCTGGGGCACGACCTGGGGCATACTCCCTTCGGCCATATAGGCGAAAGGTTTCTGGACAGCGTGACCAGCACCGGCTTTAAGCACAACCTGCACAGCCTCAGGGTAGTGGATGTACTGGAGGGCGAGAAAGGGCTCAACCTCACATGGGAGGTAAGGGATGGGATTGTAAACCACACCATGTCGAGTAAGCCGCCGGCCACTCTTGAAGGGCAGGTCGTAAGGATAAGCGACCGCATTGCATATATAAACCACGATATAGATGATGCGCTGAGGGCCGGCATCATCACCATGGATGACCTGCCGAAGGATTGCATTGAAGTGTTGGGCAGGACCCATGGCGAGAGAATCAACACCATGATACTGGATGTAATTGAAAACAGCAAGGATAGGCCGTCAATAAGCATGAGCCAAGAGATAAGCCAGGCCACCGAAAAGCTGAGGTCTTTCATGTTTGAAAAGGTGTACATGGGTTTTGTGGCCAAAAAACAGGAGGAGAAAGCCAGGTACGTACTTGAAAACCTGTATGATTATTTTATGAAGCACCCAGACGCGCTTCCACCCGAGTATCGTTCGCATATAGAGGTATATGGCGTAGAGCAGGTGGTGTGCGACTATATAGCCGGCATGACCGATCGCTATGCTCTCAAGATGTTTTACAATCTGTTTATCCCCTCGGGATGTTAAAGATGGCGTATAAAATTCATGGCAAAAGCTGAGAATACTAAAGATAGAGCCTATGCCCTTATGTAGTTTGAAGGCAAAAAAATAAAAGGTAAAGAAGGAATTTTGGTTTAAATGTCGAATATATGTACCTTATTTGAACGGTTTAAAACTCCTTAAAAAATTTTATAAAATTTAAAGAGGAAAATCAAGAGTTATGTCGAATATATTTTGGGTTAGGTGAAGAGAGAATGGGAACGTTCCTCCCGGATGAGTGGATTGATGAGGTGAGGGAAAGAAACGATATAGTAGATGTGATTTCCGAATATATGCTTTTAAAACCCCAGGGGAAGGGTTTTTTTGGGCTGTGTCCTTTTCATGCTGAAAAAACTCCATCATTCCACGTCAATCCCGAAAAGCAGCTTTACCACTGCTTTGGGTGTGGTGCAGGGGGCAATGTCTTTACGTTTATAATGGCCATGGAAAAGCTGGACTTTGTGGAAGCGGTTAAGTTTCTGGCAGAGAGAGCAGGTATGGCATTACCCCAGACCACAGACGCTGAAGAGTTTATAAGGTCCAAAAGCAGGAGGGAGCGGATATATCAGATAAACCGTGAGGCTGCCAGATATTATCACAAAATGCTGTTTTCGCCTGAGGGAGGACAAGCGCTTTCCTACCTGAAATCCAGGGGCCTAGACTTAAATACCATCAGGAAATTCGGTATAGGCTATGCACCCGATGGCTGGGAAAACGCAAAGCAGCATTTGCTGGGCCTGGGATTTGAGGAGGAACTTCTCATCCAGTCAGGTATAGTGGTGTCTAGCAAGGGCAGGACCTACGACCGTTTTCGCAACCGGGTGATCTTCCCCATCATCAAGCCCAGGGGGCTGGTGGTGGGTTTTGGTGGGAGGGTGCTTGATGATTCGCTTCCCAAATATTTAAATTCGCCCGAGAGCCCTGTCTTTCACAAGAGCAGCACTCTGTTTGGTTTAAACCTTATCAGGGCAGGTTCTTCGCTAGACCACATGATTATAGCAGAGGGGTATATGGATGTGGTAACCCTCCACCAGTTTGGCTTTAAAAATGCGGTGGCATCGCTGGGAACGTCGCTAACGCAGCAGCAGGCAAAGCTCATAAGGCGGTATACCCAGCAGGTGTACATAGCTTATGATGGCGATGTCGCTGGACAGAAGGCTACTCTGAGGGGGCTTGACATACTCCAGGATGCAGGGCTGAGGGTGAAGGTGATTCTGTTTCCCGAAGGCATGGACCCTGATGAGGTCTTGAGAAAATACGGCGCCGAATTTTTTAAGAAGTTGATGGACAAGGCTGTGTCTTTGGTGGATTACAAGCTGGATAAGTTGCGCAGCCAGTATGATCTGAATACTCCCGATGGACGGGCAAGATACGCCACAGAAGCTGCCAGAATATTGATACAGGTGCCCAACCTGCTTGAAAGGGATGTCCATATACAGCGCCTGGAGGCTCAGACAGGTTTTTCTTCCAGGCTTCTGTACCAGCAAATTGGCCAGCTGGAGGGTTCGGCGCAAAAGGAAGGTGTAAAAAGGCATTTGGTTGGTAATAATAGGTATGTCGACAAGATGGCTGCTGGCAGGGAGTCCATGCCTGGTCATATCAAGGCAGAGAGGTATCTGGTCAACTTGATGGCCAGCAGCGAGTGGTTGGCAAAAAAAATAGTTGGGAAGGTTGAAGAAGAGCATTTTGAAGAGCCCATAAACAGGGAAATTTATGGCATAGTTGTTAGTCTCCTTGATTCAGGCAAGGAGATCAGCGTTCCGCAGGTTCTAAGCTGTGTCCAGGACCAAGATAAAATACAGCAAATGGTTGAAATATTTGAGCAGCCTGTGAAGTACGATAATATTGATAAATTTATTTCAGATTGTATAGAAGAGATAATGCATCGCCATTTAGAGAAGCGCAGACAGGAGGTATTAGGGTTAATCAGGAAGATGGAACAGGAGGGGAAACAGGGGACCGATTCCTATAAAGCTCTGCTGAGCGAGATGGCTGTTTTGACCAAAAAGGTCAGTGCAAATCGACACGGAAAGGAGGGGATATTATGAAAAACGATGAAAACAAGCAAAAAAATGACAAGCTGAAAAAGATAAAAGAGCTGATTGATAGGGGAAAAGAAAAGGGCGTTTTGACGTATAAGGAGATTATGGATGTGCTGGAAGACGTTGATTTGGACCCTGAGCAGATTGAGAAGATATACGATACTTTCGAATCCCTCGGCATAGATGTGCTGGATGAAGAGGTGGTAGCTGAGGAGATAAACCCCGAAGAAGACTTAGACCTTAGCCTTCCTGAAGGCGTTAGCATAGATGACCCTGTGAGGATGTACTTGAAAGAGATAGGAAAGGTGCCTTTGCTTACCGCAGAGGAGGAGATAGAGCTTGCCAAGAGGATGGAGCAGGGAGACGAAGAGGCAAAGAGAAGGCTCATAGAGGCCAATCTCCGTCTGGTGGTCAGCATTGCAAAGAGATATGTGGGCCGGGGTATGCTGTTTCTGGACCTCATACAGGAAGGCAACCTGGGGCTCATAAAGGCGGTGGAGAAGTTTGACTACAGAAAGGGTTATAAGTTCAGCACCTACGCTACCTGGTGGATCCGCCAGGCTATAACCAGGGCTATAGCAGATCAGGCCAGGACCATAAGAATCCCTGTGCACATGGTTGAGACCATCAATAAGCTCATCAGGATTTCACGGCAACTGCTTCAGGAGTACGGTCGTGAACCTCAGCCTGAAGAGATTGCCCGGGAGATGGGCATCTCAGAGGAAAAGGTGAGGGAAATTCTGAAAATAGCTCAGGAGCCCATTTCGCTTGAAACCCCAATAGGGGAAGAGGAAGATAGCCATCTGGGAGACTTCATACCCGACGAGGATGCCCCGGCTCCTGCGGAGGCAGCGGCTTATAACCTGCTTAAGGAACAGCTGAAGGAAGTGCTTGATACATTGACGCCGAGAGAAGAAAAGGTCTTAAGGCTGAGGTTTGGCCTGGATGACGGCAGAGCAAGAACGCTGGAGGAAGTAGGAAGGGAGTTCAACGTCACGAGGGAGAGGATTCGGCAGATTGAAGCCAAGGCTTTGAGGAAGCTAAGGCACCCCAGCAGAAGCAAGAAGCTCAAGGACTTTTTGGACTAAGGATTCAGCATCTCTTAAAATAAGAGGAGGTGCTGAATCCTTCTTTGTTTTGAGTGAGGGGTAAAATTAGAGAAATTGGGGAGCGCAAGAGAACAGTAAACCCCCTTCAATTTATTAAGGGGAGGACGTCACAATAGAGTAATAGGGAATACAGCATCAAAGTAATCCCAATTAATATAAGAAATGGGACAGAATAAATAATACCAGAGCAAGTAAATGTTGGTGAAGGAACGGATGGAGAAAGATTTCAAGTTGGGTTGTGTGATAGCTGTAATAATCTTTGTGTGAGTGAATAGGGAAACCAAAAGGGAGAAGGGATTTGGATATGTGTGCTCAACAAATAATAAAATGCCTGATAATTATATTATTAACGATTGGCCTTGTTTCCGGATGTTCATTAAAAGAAGAAAGTGCTGATCTATTTGGCAAGTATTACAAATTGCCCCATAAGATCATTGTCTATAATCATGGGAATAAAGAGGAGATTGATAAAAAGGACCAGCTTTACCATCAGATAATTCAGTTATTGAATCAAATGTTTGCAAAGGTACGGGATATAGGTATAACTAAAACCGCCATTGATGAATATAACGAAAAACAGGCAAAAGAGGTATTGGCATTGGAGTTCATATATTCTGATACTTATGAATTCCATTATAAAGATTGGAGAAGTGAAATAAACAGTGAATATTGCAGATTGTTTATTCCCTTGGATAGACCTTCAAATGCAACCGAGATATTTTTCGGAAATGAGGAAAAATATTTTAATGGCCCAGTGGGGATGTTTGTGGAACCTACCGAGCTGATTGAGTTGGTCAACTCTTCTTCCAAATAAAACTCCATCTAACCCCTTTGGCCAGAAAGAGGGCATGATATTATCATAGAATAACTACATTGAGATTTTTTACCTATTGACTGAATAGTGGGATTGCGGTATAATATTACCCGCAGCTGTGGGGTTTTTTGTGGGCCTTTAGCTCAGCGGTCAGAGCAGCCGGCTCATAACCGGTTGGTCCGGGGTTCGAATCCCTGAAGGCCCACCATTTTATTTGCGTGAATGATGCTTATATAACGTCTAGTGTCAGCTATATCCAGTATAAAGTGTGGGAATAAAAGGGATTGTTGAGGTACCAGTTGGTATTAGTTATAATATGTAGGGGTAACGGTATTTGGTTGTAGCGTTGACTAATGAAGTGTGAATGGTTGTAAAAAATTGCCAAAGTGGAAAATGCTCGATGTCTTGTTGTAACAACAACGCCGGGTAAAAACGGTGTTTTTTTATTAGTTAAGGTGATAGAATGCGGTTGAAAGGCAGACTGCTCAGCGTTGCCGAGATGGTGCCACGTTCAAAGTGCATAGTGGATGTTGGGACTGATCACGGAAGGCTCCCTGTTTGGCTGGTCAAGAGCGGTATTGCAGAGAGAGCCATTGTTACCGACATAAGCGCTGCTTCGCTTAAAAAAGCGGAGGCACTTATAAAGACCCATGGATTGGAAAACATAATCGAACCAAGGGTAGGAGATGGCCTGTCCGTCATACATCCAGGCGAGGCCGATACGGTGGTCATGTCTGGAATGGGTGGCCTGCTGATAAGGGATATTTTGGAGAGCGCACCACAGGTTACAGCTAGCGTTAAGACCTTTGTACTGCAGCCCATGAGGAGCCAGAGTTTGCTGAGAAAATGGTTGGCCGATAATGGATATGCTATAGTGGATGAGTCGCTGGTACGCGAAAAGGACAAGTTCTACGAGGTCATTGTGGCCCGGCATGGCAGGCAGCACATCCCTAAGGATGTGTATTATGATATAGGATATGTGCTCATCAAAAAGCATGACCCGCTGCTTAAGGAATTTATAGAGCACAAGATGGCTAAGACGGCGGCCATCATAGAGCAGTTGGAATCTCAAGGGACGGCGGAGTGTCAAAAAGAACTTGATGAGTTCAAGCGCAAGCTTGAAGATTACAGGGAGGTTTACCAATGGGTAACACGGTACGACAGGTCGTAAAGGTGATGGAGGAGATAGCCCCACCTTACCTTGCAGAGGAATGGGACAACGTAGGCCTGCTGGTGGGTGGGATGCAGGACAGCGTTCACAAGGTCATGGTGTGCCTCGATGTGACCGAGGCTATAGTACATGAGGCCATACAAAAAGGCTCGGATATGATCATATCGCACCACCCAGTTATATTTGAAAAACTGAGGAGCCTGCGCAGCGATACGGGCAGGGAGCGCCTGCTGCACCTTCTCGTTCGCAACGACATAGCGGTTTACTGTGCCCATACCAACCTCGACAAAGCCTCGGGAGGAGTGGATGATCTTTTGGCTGCGCGCCTGGGCCTTCAAGATGTTGAGCCTTTGAGCTTTGACCAGCGGGATAAGCTGTACAAAGTAGTGGTGTTTATTCCAAAGGGCCATGAAGATGCGGTGATGGATGCAATGGCTCAGGCGGGTGCAGGGTGGATAGGCAATTACAGTCACTGCACCTTTCAGATTAACGGAACGGGTACATTTATGCCCCTTGAAGGAACAAATCCTTATATCGGCCAGCAGGGACGCCTTGAAAGGGTGAACGAGGTCCGCCTGGAGACTGTTGTTCCATCTAGCCAGCTGGACGGCGTTATCAATGCTATGGTGAAGGTTCATCCTTACGAAGAGGTGGCTTATGATATATATCCTCTGGCAAACCGCGTCAAAAAGCATGGCCTGGGAAGGATTGGAAGACTACCGCACAAGATGCCGTTTGAGGAATTCATAGAGAAGGTGTGTAACGATTTAAGGGTTTCAAGCATTCAAGTAGCAGGATGGATTGACGGCGAAGTGCAGGTGGTAGCAACTTGCGCGGGATCGGGCGCCAGCTTGATAAACAAGGCTTATTCCAGCGGTGCTCAGGTCTTTTTGACGGGTGAGCTGAAGTATCACGATGCCCAGGCTGCAGGAGAGCTGGGCATGGCTGCCATAGCCGCAGGGCATTATGCCACCGAGGTCTTCATTGTGGAAGAGTTAGTTTATCGTTTACAAAAAGCCTTTGATGCTTTACAATATGAGATAGAGGTATTTGCTGCCGAAACTATGGCTGATATCTATACGACGGTGGGGAAGTAGTTTACCACCTTTTAAATTTTGTGAAAGATGTTCTTTGCGCGGGGGTCGAGCGCTTTATGTGAAGGTTGAAAGGAGGTTGTGCTGATGGGACAGCTGGATCTGCTGTGGGAGTACCAGAATCTTGATTTAGCTTTGGATAAATATGATAAAATGAGAAAAAATTCTCCTTTGAGGAATAAATTGATAGAGCTTAAAAACTATTTGGTGCAGCAGCAAGAACACCTGATGAAACTTAACGAGGAAGCCGAAAAGAAAAACCACATATTGAACCGGATCAATCATGAATATGAGGATATTTTGAAGGCTTTTAAATCGGACTTTGATAAGGTGGAAGGGGGTCAGGTCCGAAGCGTCAAGCAGCTGGAGGAAATGCAAAAGGCTGCAGTGGAGCTGAAAAAAAAGCTGGCCAAGAAAGAGGAAGAGATAAAGGGCCTGCTCAATGATATCCAAGCCCTTTCGGGCAAGCTTGAAGAGATACGTGTTTGTATGGTAAAAGCAAAAAAAGAGTATTCCGACACCAAAGCAGAGTACGACAGCGAGGTTGCAAAGATTCAAAAGGAGTATCAGGAAGTCAAAGAACAGAGAAGCGAGCTGAGAAATAAGCTTGATCCTGAACTGATAAAAAGGTATAACAGGCTTAAGAAGAGCCGAGGTACTGCCATAGTCATGGTGGAGCAAAGCTGCTGTGGTGGCTGTAATATGAGTTTGGCGGCGCTGGTCATTGAAAGGCTAAAAAAGGGAGATGACATTATAGAGTGTGAAAACTGTGGACGCATACTGTATTGGGCCAATAAGACAGATGCTGACGCCAAAAGCGCTGTTTGATAATTTGACAAAGCGCTTGATCCGTGCTATTATATATTGCGCAAATGGAATAGAGCATGTGAGTAAGTCAGGCGATCGCGGCTGCACGTTATAAAAGTGCAGCTGAGGAAAGTCCGAGCTCCACAGGGCAGGGTGCTGGGTAATACCCAGTGGAGGCGACTCCAAGGAAAGTGCAACAGAAATAGACCGCCTGGCATTTGGCTTTGTAGTCAAATGCTGGGTAAGGGTGGAAAGGCGAGGTAAGAGCTCACCAGCAATCCAGGCGACTGGATTGGCTCTGTAAACCCCACCTGGAGTAAGACCGAATAGGGGACATTATGTGGTGGCCCGCCACGTCCCGGGTAAGGTCGCTTGAGCCTATCTGGCAACAGTAGGCCTAGATAGATGATCGCCCTCGACAGAACTCGGCTTACAGACTTGCTCACATGTGGGGAAATCCCGCCGTATGGCGGGGCTTTGCTTTTATATGCTGCTGTTTTGTTGATATACACGTAAAAATGTGATCCACTTAATTACGTGGAGGTGGTACTGTGAAAAAGATGCAGAATATAACTTTATTGCTGCCTAAAGATTTATTACGAAAAGTAAAGCATATAGCTATAGATAGGCAAACTTCTGTTTCCGGCCTTCTGATAAATATAGAAGAAATAGTTATAAAAAAAGATTTGTATGAAAAGGCGAAATGGCGCAATGTAAGTCTGTTAGAAAGAGATAATATTAATCTTGGCACAGAAGGCAAAATTACCTGGAATAGAGATGATTTATATGCATT
Organism: Caldicoprobacter algeriensis; assembly: GCF_023838525.1. Taxonomy (GTDB): domain Bacteria; phylum Bacillota; class Clostridia; order Caldicoprobacterales; family Caldicoprobacteraceae; genus Caldicoprobacter; species Caldicoprobacter algeriensis. The sequence goes on along the minus strand of NZ_JAHUQD010000001.1, from coordinate 208,983 downwards.
TTAAACAGCGCATAGGAGCGCTTGTACGCCGCGATGTTTTGAGCCTTACCTTGCCGGTGGTAACCGAGCAGGTGTTTACCATGTCTATGGGCATGATAAATGCCATAATGGTAGGCCAGGTAGGGAGTCAAGCTGTCTCAGCGGTGGGCATGGTGGATTCCATAAACAACATCTTCGTAGCCTTTTTTGTGGCTCTGTCGCTGGGAGGCACGGTGGTGGTGGCACATTACGTAGGCCACGGCAACCGCGAAGAGGCAAACGATGCCACAAAGCAGGCCATGTTTTCGGGACTGATCCTGTCGCTTTTTATCACGCTTGTAACCTGGATGCTGCGCCGCTACATTATATTGGTGCTTTATGGAGCAGCTGAACTTGCCGTCATGGAAAATGTCAACATGTATTTTGGCATAACACTTCTCACTTACCCTTTTATAGCCCTCACTTCTATCGCCTGTGGCGTATTAAGGGGTGCCGGAGATACCAGAACGCCCATGAAGGTTACTATACTGATGAACGCCATCAATATCTGCTTGGGGTATGTATTGATTTACGGGCTCAATATAAGCAATATACACTTTTCTGTATCCATTCCTGCGCTAGGGGTTAAGGGAGCCGCTATCGGCCTTGCGGTAGCACGAGCGGTAGGCACTTTTATGATAATACATGTTTTGGTGAAAGGCTCTAAAGCCATAAAGCTTACTGATTTGCGCTCGTTTAAATTTAATCTACCGGTACAGAAAGCCATATTTAATGTGGGCATTCCTGCAAGCGTTGAATCTTTGCTGTTCAACGGTGGGAAACTCATCACCCAGGTGTTCATCGTAGGCATGGGTACGGCCTCTATTGCTGCCAACTATATAGCAAGTTCGGTGTTTTCCATAGTCAACGTTCCAGGAAATGCTCTGGGTGTTGCTGCCACAACCCTTGTGGGGCAATACATGGGTAGGGGTGAAAAGGAAGAAGCCAGTGACACCATGATGTATTTGACCAAGCTGGCGTCGTTTTGCATGCTGATACTGTGCATGGTTACCTACCCCTTGGCCGTTCCTTTAGCCAGGCTGTACATCAGAAGTGCGGATGTTATAGCCTTATCTGCACGCCTCATTCGCCTGACATCAATAGCCACACCGCTCCTGTGGCCCATTGCTTTTGTGCTACCCGCCGGATTGAAAGGGGCGGGGGATACCAGATACACCATGGTAACATCGTTCTTGGGCATGTGGGCGTTTAGGATTGTCCTGGGATATATCCTTGGCGTTCCCTTGAAAATGGGGGTGGCAGGAGTGTGGATTGGTATGTTTACCGATTGGCTGGTAAGGGGTGTCCTGTACTATTCGAGATTGAAGAAGGGTAAATGGGTGCAAAATGTAGTGATTCAAGACATGAGCAGCATGGCATGATGTATATTTTTGTGTAGAGAAAAGCGGTTTAGCGATGTTGTATATAGATAAAGCCTTTGACAAATAATAAGTGTCAAAGGAGGTTGCGTGATCATGAAAAATATAGCAGTACAGAAAGGCCTAGGCCATGTGGCGACTTATTTAAAAAATGCGGGTTATCGCGTGTTTGAATTTGATACCAGCCAGAAAAACCACGGCGATTTTTTCGATGGTTTTGATGCAGTGGTATTTACTGGGCTTGATGATAATGTTATGGGCATTCAAAATACCAGAGTCAATGTTCCGTTTATAGAGGCCAGTGGAATGACTCCTGAGGAAATAAAAGATGCTATAGAGCGTAAATTACAATAAATGTGAAGATGTGGGTACTTCGAGAGTAAAAGGACCTTAATCTACGATTAAGGTCCTTTTACTTTTTTAAAGGATTTTTCGCAATTATGTAGAATATATTATCAACGAAGAATATCAATTTTTTATTTTTGGCACAAGCGAAGTAAAGGAGGTTATTAGGTGGATAAGAAGGTTAAGGTGTTTACCGACAGTACGGCTGACCTTTCTCCTCAGCAGCTTGAGGCTCTAAATATCTCTGTGCTCCCCCTTTACGTGACTATGGGGGATAAGAGCTATCGAGACGGAGTGGACATAACCACTGCTCGGCTTTACGAGATGGTGGATGAGTTTCAGACTTTGCCCAAGACGGCCGCACCGCCGGTGGAAGATTTTGTTACCGCTTTTAAGCCTTGGGTAGACCAGGGCTATGACGTCATTTTTGTGGGTATTTCGTCCAAGCTGTCGGCCACCGTTCAAAATGCCCTGATTGCGGCCAATGAATTCGAGCCGGGCAGGGTGCATGTGGTGGATTCGCAGAACCTGTCTACCGGGATAGGGTTGCTGGCGGTAAAAGCGGCGGAGCTGGCCATGCAGGGTGTGGGAGCACAGGAGATTGTAGAAAAGGTAAATGCGCTGGTACCCAAAGTGCGCACCAGTTTTGTAATAAGCACCCTTAAATACCTTCACATGGGAGGACGGTGCACATCGCTTCAACTGATTGCTGGTACTATGCTGAAGATTAAGCCACAAATCATAGTCAAGGACGGTGGAATGATAGTGGGAGAGAAGTTCAGGGGTAAGGACAAGAAAGTGCTGGATTTATTCTATGTTAGTCACGTAGGAGATGGGGAAAACGTTGACCTGGAGAGAATATTTGTGACCCATTCTGATTACCAGGAAGGAGCAGAATACCTTGCTGAAAAGCTGAAAAGCGAGCTGAACCCAAAAGAAGTGTGTATAACCTCCGCAGGAGCGGTTATATCAAGCCATTGTGGTCCCGGTACGGTAGGCATACTCTACCTGGAGAAATAGGATGGCGATGAGGGTGGCAAAAAGGGGTTTTCTTTGATGAAAATCCCTTTTTTGTTTTGTTCCAAGGATTTAATGGCGTTTATGGTAAAATGTGCAGCAGGGTGCTATAATACATATGTTAAGAAGTTTTAAATTTTTCATTTTTAGGAAGGGTGAGGTGCCGTGGATGAACTTAAAAAGTTGGACGAGTTCAAAAAAATTGTTGAGGGCAGCGGTAATATAGTCTTCTTTGGCGGAGCGGGGGTCTCTACCGAGAGCAATATACCCGACTTCAGGAGTGCATCGGGCCTGTACAGTGCCAACCAAAAGACATCATATCCGCCAGAGGTGATGCTGAGCCATAGTTTCTTTATCAAGCACCCCGAGGAGTTCTATGAGTTTTATAAAAGCAAAATGGTGTATAGGGATGCAAAGCCCAACGCGGCACACATCGCTCTGGCAAAGCTTGAAGAGCAGGGAAAGCTCAAAGCGGTCATAACACAGAATATAGATGGGCTGCATCAGGCGGCCGGAAGCAAAAACGTGCTGGAACTTCACGGTTCCATCCATAGGAATTATTGTATGAAATGCGGACAGAATTACGACCTGGATTATGTGATGGACAGCGAGGAACTGGTTCCCAAATGCGAGAAATGTGGTGGGATAGTCAGGCCGGACGTGGTCCTCTACGAGGAAAGCCTGGACATGGATGTATTGTATAGGTCCATACACTACGTTTCCAATGCAGATGTGCTGATAGTGGGAGGCACATCCCTCGTGGTATATCCCGCTGCCGGGCTGGTGGATTATTATAAAGGGGACAAGCTGATACTCATCAACAGGACATCCACGCCCTATGATTACAGGGCCAACATCGTTATACACGACAGCATAGGCAAGGTATTGTCTTATGTGGTGGGATGACCTCAAAGACGCTCAAATTAAAGTAAACGCTGGAGAAGAGAGAAGCTCAAGGAATGTTTAACGCTCACCAAGTATTGTAAGGGCGTTTTAAGCTACATGCCAATATCGTTTTGCAATAAAAACAAAAGGATGATATAATAGTATTCAAAACAGAACATATGTTCTTAAGTAGGAGGTTTGTAATGGGGCAGACTTACGAAGTCAGCAGCATACAGGTATTGGAAGGCCTTGATGCCGTTCGCATGCGGCCGGGAATGTATATCGGTTCAACCGGCCAGCGGGGGCTTCATCATCTCCTTTGGGAGATTGTGGACAATGCAATCGACGAAGCAGCCAATGGCTTTGCATCCAGGATTTCGGTTACAATCCACGAGGATAACAGCGTAACGGTGGAGGATGACGGCAGAGGAATACCGGTAGACATACATCCGGCCCTGGGGATACCGGGAGTGCAGGTGGTGTTTACCCACCTCCACGCCGGTGGAAAGTTTAACAACGAAAATTACAGGTTTTCAGGCGGCTTGCACGGCGTGGGTGCATCGGTGGTGAACGCCTTGTCGCGATGGCTGGAAGTGGAGGTAAAGAGGGACGGAAAGCTTTACCGGCAGAGGTTTGAGAGCGTATACGATCCGCAGCTTAAGAAAGTTGTTGCAGGCAAACCCGTTACCCCCCTGGAGGTAGTGGGTAGCGCTACTGGAACGGGCACCAAGGTGCGATTCCTTCCGGATGATCGCATATTTGAAGACGTGCGCATGAATGCCGATATCGTTTCAAGGCGGCTTAAGGAACTGGCCTATTTGAATGGCGGAGTGACCATAGAGTTTTGCGATGAGCGCATAAAAGACGCTGGTAGCAGGCGCACTTTTTGTTATAATGGCGGTATCGTTGACTTTGTAAAGTATCTGAACGAGGATAAAAACGTGCTTCATAGCGATGTCATATATATTGAAGGTGAGAAAGAAGGTATATTCGTTCAGATTGCCATTCAGTATACCGACTCTTACACCGAGAGCATTTTCTCGTACGTGAACAACATTCCTACTACCGAGGGGGGTACACATGAAACGGGCTTTAAGTCGGCCCTCACCAAGGTGTTGAACGACTATGCCAGGAAGTACAATTATTTAAAGGATAAGGACCCCAATCTTTCGGGGGAGGACTTCAGGGAAGGCATTACCGCGGTTATCTCCCTCAAGATGAACAACGTACAGTTTGAAGGGCAGACCAAGACCAAACTGGGCAACACCGAGGCAAGGGCGGCCATGGAGGCCATTGTCTCCGAGCAGCTGGGCAATTACCTTGAACAGCCGGCCAACAGCGAGACGGCGAAGCTGATCATAGAAAAAGCCATAAAAGCGGCCAAGGTCAGGGAAGCGGCCAGAAAAGCCCGTGAAATTGAGCGAAAGAAAAGCAATCTGGAAGGAGCGCCCCTGGTTGGCAAGCTGGCCAGCTGTACCGGCAGGGACCCCAAATTAAACGAGCTGTTTATCGTGGAGGGCGAATCGGCCGGAGGATCGGCCAAGCAGGGAAGGGACAGGAGGTTTCAGGCAATACTCCCTCTGCGTGGCAAGCCGCTTAACGCCGAGAAGAAGAGGCTGGATCAGGTGCTGAGCAATGAGGAGTTTGCCACTATCATCTCCGCACTGGGCACAGGCATTGGTGAGGATTTCAATATAGCCAACCTGAAATACCACAAGGTGATAATACTATCCGATGCCGACCAGGACGGGGCACACATACGGGCCATTTTGCTCACCTTCTTTTTCCGCTACATGAAGGAGCTTATAACCAACGGCCATCTGTATATCGGCTTGCCGCCTTTGTACAGGGTTACCGATGGGAAGAGAGAGGAATACGTTTACAACGATGAGGAGCTCAAGAGAGTCGTAAAGAGTATGGGCAAGAGGTACACTATACAGCGCTATAAGGGCTTGGGAGAGATGAACCCTGAGCAGCTGTGGGAGACCACAATGAATCCTCAAAAGAGGAAGATAATACAAGTGACGGTGGAGGATGCGGCCGAGGCCGACAGGCTGGTAACCATTTTGATGGGTGATAAGGTTCAGCCGCGAAAGGAATATATAAGCGCTTATGCCAATTTCAATAAAGTAGACGTTTTGCAAGAGATGGGAGTGTAGTTGAGGTATGGCATCGAAAAGGATGGATAACGAATTTGTGCAGAATCAGGACAACGTGATTCAAAAACCCTTGGAAGAGGTCATGCATGAGTCCATCATCCCATATGCCGAGTACGTGATTATGGAACGGGCGCTGCCCAGGGTGGAGGATGGGCTTAAGCCGGTGCAGCGGAGGATACTTTATACCATGTACGAGTTGGGCCTCACACCTGATAAGCCACACCGTAAGTCGGCCAGAATCGTGGGCGATACCCTGGGTAAATACCACCCTCACGGCGATGCATCGGTGTATGAAGCAATGGTGAGGATGGCGCAGGATTTCAACATGAGGGCATTGTTGGTGGACGGGCATGGTAACTTTGGCTCCATCGATGGGGATACGGCTGCCGCCATGCGTTATACCGAGGCGCGCCTCACGCCTCTGGCAATGGAGATGCTGAGGGATATCGATAAGGACACCGTCAAGTTCAGCCTGAACTTTGATGATACCCTGAAGGAGCCCGACATGCTGCCGGGGAGATTCCCCAATGTGCTGGTCAACGGCGCTTCGGGCATAGCCGTGGGTATGGCCACCAATATACCCCCTCACAATCTGGGCGAAGCCATAGACGCAGTGATAGCTCAGATGGAAAACCCAGATATTTCGCTTGATGAGCTGCTCAAAATCATGCCGGGACCGGATTTCCCCACCGGGGGGATTATAATAGGTCAGGATGAGATAAAAAAGGCATATGAGACCGGGCACGGCAAGTTTTTCCTGAGGGCTAAGGTAGAGGTGGAAAATGCTCCGGGCGGGAAGAAGCTGCTGGTGATAAAGGAGCTGCCTTATCAGGTTAACAAGGCCGCACTGCTGGAGAAGATTTTAAATTTGAGCGAGGAGAAAAAGGGTGTATTGACCGGAATTGCTGACATTCGCGATGAGTCGGACAGGCAGGGCATACGCGCCGTCATTGAGCTTAAAAAGGATGCCGACCCAGAAAAGATCCTCAATTATCTGTATAAATATTCCGATCTGCAAGTTTCATTTGGAATTAATATGGTGGTCATTGCCGATGGGAAGCCGCAGCAGCTGGGGCTGAAAGCAATTATAGATTACTACATTCGCCATCAAAAGGATGTGGTGACACGCCGCACCAGGTTTGAGCTGGACAAGGCTAAGGCTCGACAGCATATACTAGAAGGGCTCATGGTGGCCATACAGAACATAGACGAGGTGATAGCTGTTATTCGTTCATCCGAGAATCCCGGTAAGGCAAAGCAGAAGCTAATGGATAAATTTAATTTGACTGACGTTCAGGCCCAGGCCATATTGGACATGAGGCTTCAAAAGCTTACTGGTCTTGAGATATCAAACCTCAAGAAGGAGTATGAGGACTTGACCAGGCAGATACGGCGGTTGGAGAGCATACTCTCATCGGAACAAGCCTTGATCAAGGTGATCAAAAAAGAGCTGCTTGAGATAAAGGAAAAGTATGCAGATCCCCGCAGGACAAAGATAATTGAGGATGTCAAGGAAGCCGAGATAAACGCCGAGGACTTGATATACGTTGAGGATGCCGTTATCACCCTTTCTCATAACCAGTATATAAAGAGGGTTCCGGCCAAGTCGTACAGCCGCTCCAGCCGCGATGTCGAAAGCGTTGAGACCGGTGACGGGGATTATATAGAGTTTGTGGTTGAGTCGGCCACCGACCATAAGGTGCTTATCTTTACAGATGTAGGCAACTGTTATACCCTGGCCTGCAGTGACATTCCGGAAGGAAAATGGCGTGACAGGGGCGTGCCGCTGTATACGCTGGTCAATTCCCTTGAGGGCGGAGAAAAGCCGGTGGCTGTACTCTCTGTAAAAGAGTTTGCAGAGGATCAATATGTACAGTTCTATACAGCCATGGGCATGATAAAGAGGACGCCGCTTATCGAGTACGATGCCAAAAAGACCAGGATACAGGCCTGCGGGCTCAATGAGGGAGACAAGGTGGTGGCAGTCGAACTGACTCGCGGGGATAAAGACATCATGCTCATTACCAGTCAGGGGATGAGCATCCGTTTTCACGGGGATGAAGTGCCAAGTGTGGGCAGGACCGCCAAAGGCGTCAAGGCCATGAGGCTTAAGGAGGATGACGAGGTGATCTTTGCCACCGAAGTGGATGACGAAGGAGAAATTGTGGTGGTCACCGATAGGGGATTCGTAAAGCGAACCCTTCTGGTGGATTACCAGCCACAGGGACGGGGCGGCGTCGGCTTTAAGACCATCCGCTTTGCCAGGAATAAATCCAACGGCCGATATCTGGTTGCTGCCTTCTACGTTAAGGAGCCCTATGAAATCATCCTGCAGCAGGAGGATGGCACGGTGACCAGGGTGAGCACCGAATCCATTGCTATAACCGAAAGGGATGGGACAGGAGAGGCGGCCGTACTGGTTTTGATGGACAACGAGGTGTGCGCGGCGTATAGGAATTATAAGGATTAGGGTGAAAGTTAAAGTGTTCAGTAAATTAAAATAAAGGTGAGGTTATACGGCCATGCCTAAATTGCCTGACAGGCACTCTGCAAAGTGGTTTTTTGTTTTAGCGGCTTTATTTTTTTGACATTTGTATCTTTAATTCTTTTAAAAATGATTTTAAAAATGATATTGGAAGCTGATATTAGTTTTAAAAATATTTAAAAATATAATGGTTTTATACTGCTGGCTGCAATTGTTTCTTTAAATTAATAACTATAGAGGGCTGTTTGGGCTTTAAGGTCTATTTTTATCTTTTTTTATCGAATATTGCAGGCATGGTATACATGTTATATCTTGCTGTAAACCGTCCGGCTACAGGTTGGACTGATCTGGTTGCAGTTATGGTGTATATGTTCATTATGGGAATAGGTATGTTGCCTGGAATAGCAGTGCAGTTGATATTGTTTTTCACAAAGAGATGACAAAGGTATATACACCACATGCTTGGTGAATACTAGAAAACAAAACATAAAAAAGGTGTAGAGGGGTACTTTGTAGTCTAATCCAGCAATTTAAGTTTTCAAAGGTCGGTTACACAAAACCAATATTTAGATTTGTAGACTAAAATCACAATTTAAAAAATTTTGAAAAATCCAGGACAGTACGACTACGTAAAATTATACGATAAGTGTGTAACAGAAACAGAAGGGGAGATGTTTTAATCTCCCCTTGATAGTCATATTTTTTGAACTATTACGTTTAGCCATTTCTCATTTTCTCTTCCTTTACGAACATCATTGGTTATCAACATTTCGAGAAGGCGGAAATAAGGATGTCTTTCTATCAAATCAACAAAACTGTTACAATCATAATAATTGAATAATCTTCCATCTTCAGCTGTATTTTCTTTATTTCCGTATTTAAAGGAAGCATATAATATTCCGCCTTTTTTCAATGCATTGTAAATTTTACCAAGAATATCGTCGATTTCGGATCTTGATACATGAAGCAATGAAGCGCAAGCCCAGATACCATCAAATTCTTCAATGAAATTTATTTCTTCAAAGGTCATGTGCAGTGTTTCTTTACCGGTATATTTACTTGAAATCTTTACCATTTCGATAGAGCCATCTACTGCTAAAACATCATATCCCTTCTCTAAAAAATATTTGGTATCACGTCCTGAACCACAACCTAAATCTAGTATTTTACCACCTTGCGGTATATACTTTAAAAATAATGCGTATAGATGTTGCATGTTTGCATCCTTTGTGTTTAAAAAGTATGTTATAGCATTTCTGTTGTAATAATCAATTGTTTGATTCATCTTCAATTCTCTCCTTGTAATATCGTTTTACCCTATAAAGTATTGCATCCTTAAAATGTTTTATAAAATCCTCGTTGTCGATAAAAGGTTCAAGTTTTTTTGTAAGACAAAACAGTTCTCCATCCCGGTAGAAAAGGTTGGGATGGGATAATAGCAAGAATTTTTCAGGATTTTTTCTTGAAAGTGATAAATATTCCTTTTTCCCCCATTGCTTATATTCCTTTGTACTTTTATGCCTTAAGAGGTCGATTCCATTGGAGGGGTTTGAATAAAATTCCTTGAAGCTTTTGTATATATCATCTGGTGTTACTGAAAGTTTTAACTTTCCATTATTGTAAAAAGCAAGCAGTAGCGGAATCTTATAGCTTTTAGTCATAGCGGTAGTTTCAATGCACCTGATAAATTCATGTGCAACTGTGTTGTAAAGAGATTTTTCACGTTCTGTGAGTTCATTGTTCACATGTAAAAAATAGATGTAATCATTGAATATATTTAGATTACTATATCGCTTCATATTTTCATATATTGAGCTATCCATGTATTTAAATAGATCTTGCCTCATAGGTCTATACCCTAGTAGATCTTTTATTCTTTTATATTCGTCATAGATTAAATCTTGTATTCTCTTTACAGCCTCGGCCTGTTTTTTAAAGATATCTATTATTCTGAAATCAAAGTCTACTACACAATCCTGTGGAAAATCAAATTCATCCTGTGAGAAGCTCATTTTCTTTATCTTTTCTGTGTCGTATTTATCGCCACTGAGCAAAAACGGTATTAAATTGGCCTTTTTATAATTCCCTATAAAGTCCAGTACTGTAAGGTAATATTTCCCTTTGGATTTTCTTAGACCTCTTCCTAACTGCTGCAGAAAAACTACCGGTGATTCTGTTGGTCTTAAAAACATTACCATGTCGATTTCGGGTACATCTATTCCTTCATTAAACATGTCAACCGTAAAAATGACATTTATTTCTCTTTTCTTAAGCTTATCAATGGCCTTTTCTCTATTAAGAGCATTTTTTCCCTGTTCGCCACTGTAAACTGCACATGCTCTTATACCATGCTGATTAAAATAATCTGCCATAAATTCGGCATGGTTTCGCGATGAACAAAAAGCAACAGTCCTTTTCTTGTTAAATTTCAAATAGTTTTTCAAAATTAAATCCGCTCTTTTGTGAAGCATCAATGCCTTTTCAAGCTCGTCTTCTTTGTATTTACCATTTACAATAGGAATGTGCGTAAAGTCGGTTTCATCGTAGATTCCATAATACCGGAAAGGAACAAGGTATCCCTTATTTATTGCTTCTTTTAACCTTAGTTCATAAACAACATTATAATCACACAGTTCAAACACGTCTTTGTTATCCAGTCTTTCTGGAGTGGCTGTAAGTCCTAGTAGGAAACGAGGTTTAAAATACTCTATAATATTCAAATAGTACCTTGCAACAGCATGATGGAATTCATCAATGATAATATAATCAAAGTATTCAGGAGAAAAATACAAGGGATTCAAATATTCCTTTTTACCCAGCGTTTGGACAGATGCAAATATTATATCTCTATCTGTTTGTTTGATTTCGGCAAAAAAGAAGCCGGTTGTATCGTTAGGCCGAACTATTTTAAAGGTCCTTTCTGCTTGTTTTAAAATTTCTTCTCTATGAGCAACAAATAATACTCTTTTAAAGCCTATTGAATCAAATGCTGCTAAAAAGGTTTTTCCTATGCCGGTTGCTGCTACCACTATTCCCTTGTTAAATCCTTCTGTTCTGGTTTTTTTGAGTTCGTAAAGGGCCTCAATCTGCGCACCTCTTGGTTGACAATAGGGAATTATTTTTGTGTTGCTTTTTGTGATATCGAAAAAATTGTTTTTTTGTGTTTGATATTCTGTAGCTTCGACTGCTACAGCAGCGTAATTGTTTGCTTCTCCATTTGCATAGAATTCGTTTGTTAATTCTTCTTCTGTTAACTCTTCTTCGATGGATTGTATTTTGGGTTTTTTCCATTTTCGGCTGTATTCCCTTAAAACTTTTTCGGTTATTTCTTCACTGTGCTGATATAAGAAATTGTAAAATTCATTTTTAAAGAAAGAAAAATCCTGGAAATTGGTAGTCTTATCAATTTTATAGTTCCATTCTATTCCATATGTCAGGGCTGATTCAGATATATTTGATGAACCTATAAAAATCTCACCATTGCCATCTTTGTATTCAAATATGTAAGCTTTCGGATGAAAGGGTACATGGTCATACTTAAAAAACCTTAAATCAACATAGTCTCCTAGATTATCTTTAATAAGATAAAGCGCCGAAGGCTGCGTAATGCTAAGATATCTCCCGGTTATAATTCTAATTTTAGCATTTTGTTTTTTGGCTTCTATTAGATCTTCGACGATTAGTCTAACCCCTGATTCCAACAAGAATGAAACGATGATATCTATCTCTACAGCATTTTTTATCGCGTTTCTCAGCTCTGTTAAGAAATCTTGGTTGCCGCCAGTAAAGCATCTGATATTACTTAGGCCGGCTTGCTGAAGAAGGTTTTTGTATCGTTCTTCAATCTTTTTATAAATCTCTTTTATCTGGTTTAATCCAGCTTCATTTATGTAGGAGTCAATTTTAATTGTTTTTTCTGACTTCATAAGACTATTCATTCCCTTGAAAAATTAGTGTTTAATGCTACTTATTAATAAATTATATTGTTATTTCAAGGATTTATCAATAAAAATACGATTCTTTTTCTATAACAAGTAGAAGTTTTGTATATCGGCAATTAAAAATATAAGGCAGCCTGTACTAGACTGCCTTATAATTCTTAACCAGCCTGAATTCTTCTTTCACTTCTTTTGGCGGCTCTTTGGTAAGCAATGATACTACTAATATGGCAATGCATGATGTTACAAATGCAGGAAGCAGCTCATATATTTTGAATATCCCTCCCAAGGGGTTAAGAAACAGTTTCCATATGAACACCGTCGCACCGCCAGAAACCATTCCGGCAATGGCACCTGCCCTGGTGGTTCTTTCCCAGAACAGCGAAAACAGCATGATTGGCCCGAAGGTTGCGCCAAACCCCGCCCATGCAAAGGACACAACTCTGAATATGATGCTGTTTTCGTCCAACGCGATGATCATTGCTATTACGGAGATAACAAGCAGTGTTAGCCTTGTCATGCGCAATACAGTCCTGTCATCCGCTTCTTTTTTGAGGATACCCTGGAATATGTTTTTTGAAAATGACGAAGCGGCTATGAGCAGGTAGGAGTCGGCCGAGCTGATGGTTGCTGCAAGTATTCCTGCCAGGACGATTCCAGCGATTAGTGAGACGAAGAACTCGGTTGACATCAGTATGAAAATATTTTCTGATGCGCTGGGTGTCAGGAATGCTCTAGGATAGAGTATTCTGCCTGTTATTCCTATGACAACCGCTGCTGTAAGCGAGATTATAACCCAAACGGTTGCAATCCTTCTCGAGAATTTGATGTTGCTTGATTTGTTGATTGCCATAAACTTTACCAGCACTTGAGGCATACCGAAGTAGCCCAATCCCCAGGAAAGGATGGATATTATCGATAGCCAATCGTATTTAGCCGGCTCTGTAAATACGGGCATGTTGTTTTCAATTTGCTGCACTCCATTTATAATTTTTGGCTGTGCGATTGAAAATATGTCAAAAAAGCCGGGGATGGCTTCTGCTTTTTCAATTACCAAGGAGATTCCTCCAGCTACAAAAATGCCCGATACCAGGACAACGGTAAGAGCAAAGAACATTATTACTCCCTGCATGAAATCCGATGCGCTTTCTGCCAGAAATCCCCCTATGAATGTGTATGAAACTACAAATAGAGCCCCTACAATCATGCTGTAGATATACCTGGTTCCAAACAGCATGCTGAAGAGCTTCCCGACGGCCACGAAGCAGCTGGCAGCGTATATACTAAAGAATACAAGTATAAAAAGTGCTGCAATGGTCATTATCACTTTTTTATTTTCCTTGAACCTGTTGCTTAAAAAGTCGGGGATTGTTATTGCATCTCCGGAAATGTGGGAATATATGCGCAGCCTCTTTGCCACAAGCAGCCAGTTCAAATAGGTGCCTATACACAGTCCTAATGCCGTCCAAAACGCTTCTCCCAAGCCCGACCAGTAGGCAACGCCCGGAAGTCCCATGAGCAGCCATCCGCTCATGTCGGAAGCCTCGGCAGCCATGGCAGTGACCCACGGTCCCAGGGACCTGCCACCTATGAGGTAGTTATGGCTGCTCTCGCTTGCCCGCTTGGCATAATACACTCCTATGCCAATAACCGCTGAGACATAGATTACCATAGCGATTATGATCTGAAACTTGTCCATATCCATGTTACCATCACTCCTGATTGTTTATGGATTTTACGTAGGTGTACACAATGAATACATTATAAAGCATATTTATGCAGCCACGCAATATGGAGTTTTCAGTGCTTTGACTTCTCCCCGCCCTGGAAGGGGCGAGGATTCTTGACAGCTCCGAATTTCAGGCCGTCTTCCCTACTGGGTGGATATTCCACTCAATAGGGCAACACAGGTGTGGTGTGTACCTCACACCTGTGGGGCAAGCCAATAGCCCTACTACCAGGCTTAAAGAGCCTGTATACTTTCTGTATATGTTTATCGCTCCCACTCCATCCCTGTGATATCTAAAACCACAGCTTTTGCATTCATAGTTCCTGTTTTCTGGCTTGTTTTTGCTACCACACACAGGACAACTCTGTGATGTCCCATTTTCTTTTATAAATTTGACTTCTATCCCCACAAACTCGGCTTTCTCTTCTATCCTTCTTGCTACTCTTCTAAACATCCATTGATGGATTTTTTGATTTGGTACTTTCCCATGTCTTGCCCCATTCCTTATACCCTTCAAATCACCTAATACAATTGTCCCTATACCATTTTTAATACAATACCCCACCAAATAAGATGTGTATTTTTCCAACACATCTCTAATTTGATTGTTAACTCTTCTCAATACTTCCCTCTTTGCTCTCAAAAGCTCTTTGAATTTTCTTGAATCTTTCTGACACTTAGATAATTTTTGCTGAAATTCTCCAAGTTTTTTATTGCGGTATCTTATCTTTGAGTTCAGAATACCACCATTATAGATTAAAACTTTTCTGCCATCAAAACAAACCATCGGATGTATTACTCCAAGATCTATTGCCATGACTCCTGCGGTATTCTCAATTTTTCCTTCTTCTACTTCAACCACAATGTGAAGATAATATTTCTTCTTGTCTTGATGGAAAATCAGCTCTGCATACTTGGGAGCACCTTTTAAACAACACCCTTTTATAACCATTGGTGCTTGTTCCTTCCCATTTGACAAAATCAAGTCTCCATCTTTAAAATGAATTGCGCTTTTCTTAAAAACCACTTTATTATACTTCTTGTTCCTGAATGGTGGTCTTATCTTGGATGTATCTTGGCCTTTCTCCTTTGCCTTTTGTAATTTTTTCAGGTATGCCTGATATGCAGTCCAAAACTGCTGGTATGCTGCCTGTTTGCTTTGACTGTGAAGTTTAAAACTCTTTTGATGCAGCCACCATTCCATATACTGGTCAAATGTCTTTCTCGAAACATGTATCCCTTTTGCTTGTATCCTTTTAAAAAAATTTACTGCTTTAGAGTAGATTTTACCAGATACCATTGAAATTTCTCTCGCTAAATCTTGATATTCTTCTGGAACTGACAAAATATATGTCCTATCTATCCTTTTCTACCTTCTTCCATTGGCTCTCTATATACTTCTTGATGGTTTCGGCAGATACATTACCTGCAGTTGCCACAAAGTACGCTCTTGTCCAGACAGAATCTCTTTGTTTGTACTGGGGAAACTTTTGTCCTATCTTCCTGCCAGTAGCGCCCTTTATAACATTAATAAGTTCGCTTGGAGAATACCTTGGAAGTGCAGAAATAAATAGATGAATATGGTCAGGCATTATTTCAAGTGCTAAAATATCAAACTTGTATGTCTTGGATAGTTCCCTGATTGTTTCTTCAACTGTATTTTTTACCTCAGGGCCTTTTAAAAAGTCTTTTCTGTACTTTGGTATCCAAACAAAGTGGTAGTTGATTAGGAATTTAGCATGTCGTGTGGATTTGTAGGTATTCATTCTAAACCAACCTTCTTAATTCCAAGATTTGGTTTAATTATATCATACTTGGTTCTCAGTTTCAACCCTTGCATTCATCCCCGCCCTGCAAGGACGAGGCTTTCTGCAGAATTCTTGTAATAACCGTTACGATAATCTTCTCTTTCTTTAGTCCTTTCATATGGTTCGGCTTTAATCTGTTCGGTAGCCTGTGCCTGCAGTACTTGATTCAATACAGACTCTAGTAACTTAGCCATACCTTCATCTTTAGCTCCTTTTAAAAAAAGATAGTGCAAAATTTCAGAATCAATGGTAATATTGTATTGAGCCATTTCTCATCCCTCCAGTTAGTTTTGGTTTTTACATTTTTAATTCTAACCAGAGGGGTGGGGGTGGCTCAACCCCTTTTTACACAATTATATGGACTTAACTGATAAAAAAGCCTTGCTTTTTCTGAAGCAGGGCTTTTACTTTTTAATATCGATTCAGAGAGTGATCTTCTTAACAATGGAGTAACAGAAGAACTTTCTGTCTAGAAAGAAGGCGTAAGGTTCAATAGCATAACTCCTTTGTACGGGTTAGATAACAATATCAATGCTTATCTGTTTGAATTATCATATGAAAACAATGTTCCTGCTGGCTATATAGTTGTAAACACTAATAGAAATAATCCCCCTATTGTGGAGTTTTCATTTAGTCAGTTACCATTTTTATACCAGGCAGAGAAAAACATTAGAAAGACAGAAAATATTTTGGCTGCAACTAAAAAGAAATTTTACTATTTGGGCGGATTAACATATGTAATTGGTTTTAATGATGGTAGACAAGAAGTATATTATGATATTACAGTCACGCAACCGATCAGCAAAAGTAAAACTGAACTTCAACAAATTGAATTAAACAGTTTTTCTTATAGTGAAGAGTGTGATGTTTCCAAAGAGTGGGCAGTGCTGTTGGATGATTCTGCTCAGGGGAGTAATCCTCCTGTTGGTGAACCGATATATATACCTGGAAATTACGAAAGTGGATGGGAAGACTGTACGTATGACTGGTGCTACGGGATGGGAAATTCTTACTTTACAACGGGTTATCCTGGTTTTCAGGGGCCAGATAACTGTGCGCCTACAGCAGGAACAAATTACTGCAAGTATTGGACGTTGAGGGACCCATCTACATTCAGCAGTTTATACCCTGGAAACTGGGCCACTTTGCACAACACCCTGTATGTGTTGATGAAGACAAATGAAGGTCACAAAGGAACTTATGACTCAGATTTAAGGACTGGCTTGGTTAATTACATTGATTCAAGATGTCATACAAGTCCCACATCAAGCTATAAATATAATGCGAGTACGGTGTCAGATTTTGATACATGGATTAAGGCGGAAATAAATAATGGCAGGCCGGTAATATTAAGCTTGCAGCAAGATCAATATTACAATAAAGAAGGTGGTCATGCTGTAGTAGGGTTTGGATACATCAGATATAAATACTCAGGGGCGTGGAGGAGTCATTATATTTTACTGGCAGACGGCTGGCGTTCCATTCCCGACAGATATATACACTATCAAACGGGCAGGGATCACATGAACGTTATAAGGATCAATCCATATTAATGTTGGAGGGAAGGAAGTGAGCTGGATGAGCATAAAACGGATAATATCTGTTATTTGTGTATTATTATTTCTAGCGGGCTGCCAGAACGATAGTGCTGGGTCACGCGAAGCTGAACCTCGGGTATATGAGGAAGTGAAGCTGGGTGAAGTATACAGCGATGCTTTTGAGGGAATAACAAAAATAAGGATTATGAGTGGTCACGGGAAAGAGCTGTTTATTGATGACCAGGTAACCATAAACGATATCATTGAGAAGTTTAAAGAGCTGGTGATAAAGCAGCTGCCCCCGCCCAAAGAAGATTCTACAGGCTTTTCATATTCCCTGAGCTTTTACAGGGGTGAAGATATATCCGTAGTTATTACGTCTGGATTATGGAGTGTCAGAATAAATAGAATAGATTATGAAGTCATACCGCGGTCTTTACTGCATGATATTGAGAAGATGATAGAGAGCTTGTATGATTAGTCTGTGTGGTCATGAAAAAAAAGCTTGCTTATAAAGATTTTTCCCAATTACGGCTGGGTGATAATTTGCAGAAGGTGGAACAGATTGACCCTGTTATACCGTTGTACAGGAGAGTTTTCGATGAAGCAACGGATCACGTGCTTAAGCTGAATAAGGAAATGGGAATATATCTGACCTCTGTGCACCTGCTTACAGACGGTATACTCAAAATTGAATACGACAGGACAGATGACGGAGAGTATGTTATCACAAATATTGTGTATAATGAAGATTTTATTCTTAATGGATTGGATGGGCAAACATGCTACAGAATACATGAAGTGGATTATGTGGATTAAATAAAGTTATAAATGCCAAAACAGGAATAATAACAATAACGATTGAGGGTAAAGAAATAAAAGGTAGAGTAAAAATTGGGGGGCAACAAAAACAGAGTATGCCTAACAATCCGTCGAAGGAAGCAATTATAACCTACTATGCAATAGATAGAGCAGGAGCTGAATAAAACACATGTTCAGCTCCTGCTCTTTTTTTGTCATATCCTTGGTTACATCGCAATAAATTAATAGCAAGGTGTTATAAGCGAGGTGCTGTACATGAGGGTCATATACGTATCCAGAATACAGGCCATACGTATGCTTGTGGTGCTTGTGCTGGTTATAATCTCCATAATATACACTCAGACCACACAGTATGACGTCATAAGCGTGTTTTTAAACACCAAGCGGGAACTGCCGATATACTCGGTGGAAACCGATGAGAAGAAGATTGCCATATCCTTTGACGCAGCCTGGGGGGCTGAATATACTGACGAAATATTGGATATATTGAAGAAAAGGAATATCAAGGCCACGTTTTTCCTTGTGGGGTTCTGGGTTGACAAGTATCCCGAAAAGGTGAAGAGGATTGCATCTGAAGGCCATGAGATAGGCAATCATTCCACCACCCACCCACACATGTCCCAGCTAAGTAGCCAGCAGATCCGAATGGAGATTGAGACCACCCAGAAGAAGATAGAAGAGCTTGCTGGCGACAGGGCTGTTAAGCTGTTCAGGCCCCCTTTTGGGGATTACAACGATAGGCTTATCCTTACATGCAGAGAGATGGGATACTATACCATACAGTGGGATGTGGACTCGCTTGACTGGAAGGAATACGGCGTTGAGCACATGTTCAACCAGGTAACCAAGAAGGTGCGCAACGGCTCAATCGTGCTGTTTCACAACAATGCCAAATACATCGTACAGGCGCTTCCTCTAATTCTGGATCACCTTCTCAAGGAAGGCTATACCATCGTTCCGGTATCGGAGCTTATTTACAAGGACAATTACTATATAGATCACACGGGCCGCCAGAGGAAAATAGGCACATGAAGGGCGAATAAAATGTCCATCAGTTGAATAGCTATAATTTAGATAATGTTGATGTGCTGTTACCGGATTGAAGTGCAAAACGTTATGGATGAAATGACTCTAGGAAGGGAGAGGGATAAAATGGTAGAACACACTTCAGAAAACAACCAGGTTTTGGTGGCCGGCAAAGTAGACTCCCCGCCCACCTTTGCGCATGAGATATACGGCGAAGGTTTCTATAACTTCACCCTGGCGGTGCCTAGGTTGAGCGGATACATAGACCTTTTGCCTGTTACGGTTTCCGAAAGGCTAATCGATATAGGCAAACTTTCGGTGGGTACCGAAGTGATTGTAAAGGGGCAGTTCCGATCATATAACAAATACCTCGACGGGAAAAACAGGTTGATACTTACGGTGTTTGCCAAGGACATAGCCATGAAGAACGAAGAGATAAAAAATCCAAACCAGATTTATCTTGATGGGTATATATGTAAACCACCTGTCTATAGGACGACGCCGCTTAATCGGGAGATAGCCGATGTGTTGCTGGCCGTCAACAGGCCCTACAATAAATCTGATTATATTCCTGTTATAATGTGGGGGAGAAATGCGCGGTTTTCACAGAATCTGGCGGTTGGCCAGCGCATCAGGATATGGGGCAGGATCCAGAGCCGGCCTTACCAGAAAAAGCTGCCCAGCGGTGAAATACAGGACAGGATAGCCTATGAGGTGTCGGTTTCAAAACTTCAACTGATAAACGGGTGAAATAAAGTGTCTTCGGACACTTTATTTCTTTTCTAGGCTTACATATTGTGCTAAAATAAAAAAAGAAGAACCCTTATGATTTGGGTTCTTCTTGAGCGTTGCTTGTAGGAGCGGGTATAAGCAACCGTTGACCGGGATAAATCAGGTCGGGGCGTGGGATGTTGTTGAGGCGAATCAAGGCATCCAGCGGCACGTTAAACTTTTCCGCGATGCTGTAGAGGGTATCTCCAGGCCGTACGATGTATATCTTACCGCCCGGTGGTGGCTTTGGGGGTTCCACGCCTGGTATGAATATCCTTTGGCCGGGATAAATGATGTATGGAGGCGGGATCTGGTTTACCCTTATGAGTTCGGTTAGCGATATGTTGTATCTCTGCGCAATCCTGTACAGCGTATCACCAGGCTGCACGATGTAGTAGAATCCTTCTTCGGGTGGAACAGGCCCTTTGGGGATTTCCAGCAGCTGTCCTGGATAGATCAGGTTGGGATTGGGAATGTTGTTTACGGCGAGAATGGCTTCTACCGTGGTGTTGAATTTCCGTGCGATCTTGTAGAGGGTATCGCCTGGCTGTACTATGTATGTCATCAACTTTCCCTCCTTTAGGCGCTGTATTATTATATCTATATGCGGTATGGCGGGAATATGTTACTGTTTTTTTATGAAATGATGGTTGTTTGGGGATATAATGGTTAAAGGAAATTGCAAAGTTCCTATTTAGTATAACTAGCTGAAGTTTTTTAACCTAGTAGTTGCAAGAAGTTTCCATTCTCTATAAGATGGAGATGAATTGCAAATTTGGTCGGAACGCCCCGAATTCACGCCTGTGGAGATACCAAATGGTGTCGTTGAAGCAGGAAGCTCCATCTTCTATAAGATGGAGTAGTTCACGGAATGCTTACATGAATGAGAAGTATAGGCAGCTATATGTTCTCGATATTTTATTGTGTAGAACTTATCATAAGATGGAATGGTGGTTGCAAGAGCGTCGCGTGGTGTCGTTGTGTCAATTGGGTGGCGCACTGTCGCTGCATATGAGGCTGTTCCAAATACCGCCTGTTGGGGTGGGACAGCCTTAAATGGCGGACTACAAATACCCCAACCTTCTAAACTGGTGCGGCTATTGCACCGTTTAGATGAACGGGCCAGGGAAATGGAATATCGTTCTAAAATCAAGGATGAACTGGTTGACCAGCTGTTTAAGGCCATATTGAGCCTTGAGACCATGGAGGAATGCTACCGCTTTTTTGAGGACCTGTGTACCGTGAACGAGATCAAATCCCTGGCACAGAGGTTGGAGGTGGCCAGGATGCTCAAAGAGAAGAAGACCTACAGCGAGATAGCTGAAAAGACTGGGGCCAGTACCGCTACCATAAGCCGGGTAAACAGGTTTTTGCTTTACGGATCCGATGGATATAATATCGTGCTGGACAGGATATCCAAAAAGCAATCAAGATAAAAAGCGGGTGAAGGTTTTATGTCAGAGGATATGAAAAGCAGATTTCGTGCGCTGAGGGATAAGATAATCGAGCTGCAGTACCGGCATTTGAACGAGATGCAGAGGAAGGCGGTGCTGACCACACAGGGGCCTCTGCTGGTGCTGGCAGGTGCCGGTTCGGGCAAAACGACGGTGCTGGTAAATAGAATTGCACACCTGCTTAAGTTCGGCTGTGCTTACGGGAGCGACTATGTACCAAAAGACTTGACGCTCCAGGATATTGCTTATATGGAGGAATATATAGACCGATGCCAGGACAGCGGTGCGGTAATTCCACTGCCCGAGCGCCTTTTTGCGCTGCTGCGCTACCGGGTTGCCTTTCCGCGCAGCATACTGGCCATTACCTTTACAAATAAAGCGGCGAAAGAAATGAAAGAAAGAATAGTTCAGCTGGTGGGGGAAGCGGCCTATGACATATGGGTCAGTACCTTTCATTCCACCTGTGTGAGGATACTCAGGCGGGAAATCGATAAGATAGGGTATTCTCGAAATTTCGTTATATACGACGATTCCGACCAGTTGACGGTGGTCAAGGATTGCATCAAGGAACTTAATCTCAACGAGAAATACTATGACCCCAAAGAGATCAGAAATTTGATAAGCCGCCTCAAGGATCAGATGGAGGGGCCGAGGGAATACATGGACGGGGTAAGGGGGCAGTTCAGGGAAGAGAATATAGGCCGCATATATCAGCTTTACGAGACCAAGCTCAAAAAGAACAACGCCCTGGATTTCGGCGATCTCATAAACAAGACCGTAGAGCTGTTTCGCTTGAGGCCGGATGTACTGGATTACTATCAGAAGAAATTCCAGTACATACTGGTTGACGAATATCAGGACACCAATATGGCCCAGTACATGCTTATAAAGATGCTTTCGGAGTTTCATGGGAATGTCTGTGCTGTGGGAGATGATGACCAGGCAATTTACGGTTGGCGAGGTGCCGATATAAGAAACATACTGGAATTCGAGAGGGATTTCCCTAGCGCTACCGTCATCAAGCTGGAGGAGAATTATCGCTCATCCCAGACCATACTGGATGCGGCCAACAGCGTCATTCAGAACAATAGAGGTCGAAAGCCCAAGAGGCTGTGGACACAGCGCAAGCATGGCGACAAGGTGCGGATATACCAGGCATACGACGAACACGACGAGGCTGATTTCATATGCCGCCAGATCAAGGATTTGATGCAGCAAGAGGGGCGCAAAGCAGGAGAGTTTGCGGTGCTGTACCGCGTGAACGCGCAGTCCCGCGTGCTGGAAGAGGCCATGATAAAATACGGCATTCCCTACCGGATATACAAGGGATTGCGGTTTTACGACCGCAAAGAGATAAAGGATGTGATTGCGTACCTGCGCGTCATTGTAAATCCGGCCGATGACGTGAGCTTGAAACGCATAATAAACGTTCCCAAAAGGGGTATAGGGCCTGCAACGATAGAAGCGCTTGAGAGAGCGGCGGCAGAGATGGAGGAAAGCATATTTGGCGTTGCTATAGACCTTGATAAGAATGGAGTGCTTTCGGGCAGGGCTGCTGCCAGCGTGAAGGCGTTTGTCGACCTCATAATGCGGCTTATAGCCTTGAAGGATACCATGGGCATAGTGGATTTTGTCCACACGGTGCTGGAAGAGACGGGATACCGTAGCGAGCTGGAAAGAGAAGGCACAATGGATGCCCTGGCCCGTTTGGAGAATATAAAGGAGTTTATCTCGGCTGCCACGGAATTTGAAGAGGCCAACCAGGGGGCTAACCTGGTGGACTTCCTGGAAAACATCGCGCTGGTGTCCGACGTTGACCAGGTGGGAGAGGACGAATCGGCTGTGGTGCTCATGACGCTGCACAGCGCCAAGGGACTGGAGTTCCCGGTGGTCTTTATGGCGGGCTTAGAGGAGGGGCTGTTCCCTCTTGCCAGGTCGGTGGACAATCCGGATGAGCTGGAAGAGGAACGCAGGCTGTGTTACGTGGGCCTCACTCGGGCCAAGCAACGGTTGTATCTTTCCTATGCCCGGAACAGGACCCTCTACGGCAGTTCGATGCTAAGCATGCCCTCGCGGTTTATAAGCGAGATCCCTGAAGAGCTGGTGGAGCCGGCCACGGAAGGATATGCATTCAAATTTGGCGATTTTGGTATCAAAAAGGGTACAAGCGTTGACCCGGTTGTCAGCTTTAACCTGCCCGGGAAGGTGACAAAGGAGAAAACCGGCCCATCTCCCAGGTTTGCGCTGGGGGACAAGGTTCTCCATCAGAGGTTTGGTGTGGGGACCGTAGTTGCCATGGACGGTGAGGGTGCCGACCTTCGAATTCAGATCGCTTTTGAGCAGGGTGGCATTAAAAAATTTATGGCCAACCTGGCCCCACTTAAAAAGCTTTAATGGTAAGACGAAATAATTTTAGCTTTAAGATGGTGTGGTGGTGTGTATGGATATCAAGCAAGCAAGGGAAGAGATTGAAAAGCTCAGGGAAGAGATAAGGAAGCACGACTATTACTATTATGTCCTGGACCAGCCGGTTATATCGGACGATGAGTATGATGCCCTGATGAGGCGCTTGATTTGGCTGGAGCAGGTGTTCCCCGAACTTGTGACCCCCGACTCGCCCACTCAGAGGGTGGGTGGACAACCCTTGAAGGCGTTCGGTACGGTGCAGCACAGGGTACCCATGCTCAGCCTGGCCAACGCTTTCAGCGAAGGGGAGCTTAAAGACTTCGATCGTCGGGTGAGAAACGCGGTAGGCGATGATGTCGAGTATGTAGTCGAATACAAGATAGACGGGCTGTCAGTTGCCCTGTGGTATGAAAACGGGGTGTTTGTACGCGGGGCTACCCGGGGAGATGGATACACGGGCGAGGATGTAACCGAAAACTTAAAGACCATAAGGAGCGTCCCGCTAAAGATCAACAAGCCCTTTACCCTTGAGGTGAGGGGCGAGGTCTTTATGTCCAAAAAGGATTTTGAGGTCCTAAATGAGCAGCGGCGTGAGCAGGGGCAGCCTTTATTTGCCAATCCGAGGAATGCTGCTGCAGGGTCTTTAAGACAGCTTGACCCCCGTGTGACGGCTTCCAGGCCTTTGGACATCTTCATATTTAACCTTCAGTACATAGAGGATGGTCAAATGCCGGAAACCCATTGTGATGCCCTTGAGCTGCTGCGCGAGATAGGGTTTAAGGTCTCCCCTGTTTTATGCCGTTCACGGCATATATATGAAGTTATCGACGTGTGCCTTGGGTGGCATGAAAAGAGGCATTCGCTGTGGTTTGACATCGATGGCCTTGTGATAAAGGTCAATAATTTGAGGCAGAGGGATATGCTGGGGGCCACCACCAAAAATCCCAGATGGGCCATTGCCTACAAGTTCCCTGCCGAGCAAAAGGAGACGGTGATACGCGACATAATCGTGCAGGTGGGAAGAACGGGCGTTTTGACCCCTACTGCGGTGTTTGACCCGGTGCCGGTGGGAGGTTCTATAGTCTCGCGAGCCACCCTTCACAACGAAGATTACATAAAGGAAAAGGATATACGTATCGGGGATACGGTGGTCATCCGAAAGGCTGGGGATGTGATACCCGAGGTTGTAGAGGTCAGGAAGGAAAAGAGGACCGGGAACGAAAAACCCTTCGTAATGCCCAAACGATGCCCGGTATGCGGTGCCGACGTCATACGCCTTGAGGGCGAAGCAGCCACCAGGTGTACCGGGAATGCATGCCCGGCCCAGATTAAACGCCTGGTAATCCATTTTGCCTCCAGGGATGCCATGGATATACAGGGCATGGGCCCGGCTGTAGTGAATCAACTGCTTGATAGAGGGATTATCAAAGATGTGGCCGACCTGTACTATTTGAAGTACGAGGATTTAATCGGAATCGAGAGGATGGGCGATAAATCCGTCAGGAATCTTTTAGGGGCCATTGAACAGAGCAAAGATAGGGGACTTGCACGGCTGCTGTTTGGCTTGGGCATTCCGCTGGTGGGTGCAAGAGCAGCCCAACTGATAGCGCAGCACTTTGGCCACATCGATAGGATAATGAGGGCAAAGAAAGAGGATTTTCTGGAGATTGAGGAGATAGGAAACAAGATCGCTGAAAGCATAGTGGCCTTCTTCCAGGAGGAACAGAATGTCAGGATTATAGAGAAGCTCAAGGCAGCTGGAGTATTGATGGAGCAGCCGGGTTTGTCGCTTCGCGACGAGTCGCTAAAAGGGTTGACATTCGTTTTGACCGGTACTTTGAGCAACTATACGCGCGAGGAGGCCACACGGCTTATTGAGGAAAGGGGCGGAAAAGTTTCAAGCAGCGTTAGCAAGAAAACCAATTACGTGGTGGTAGGCGAAAATCCCGGGAGCAAGCTGGAAAAAGCACGGGCTCTGGGCATTACTATACTCAATGAGGAGGAGTTCAAACAGCTGCTGGGCATAAAATAGTCCTAATTTACTATCTTTGAATCATTGATTTTTTGACAAATTTGTGTTTAAATATGAGATAACAATGGTAAATTTGTCATTTCTTGTTTTATGATCTGCAAATTTAATGAGGGGAAGGGGGTGAAGTATTGGGTAGACGAGTTTTGGCATGTCTGCTGGTTGTACTCATGCTATCAGCACTACTCCCACAGCAAGCTTCGGGGGCTACTCTGTTGAGGCGAGGTAGCCGCGGCGCGGCTGTTCAGCAGCTTCAGCAGCAGCTCATTAAGCTGGGTTTTTTGCAGGGTAGTGCTGATGGTATTTTTGGGCCTCAAACCGAAGCAGCTGTCAGGAGCTTCCAAAAAGCCTACGGTCTGAAACAGGATGGCATAGCCGGTTCGGCAACGCTGGGCAAGCTAGTGGAGGTTTTATCCGGCTCTACAGGAAGCAGTGGCTCATCATCTGCACCTGCACCAGAGCCGCCGTCGCGAAGCGAAAGCTCAAGCGCCCCAATCACCACGACGTTGAGGCTTGGCAGCAGGGGAAGTCAGGTTGTGACGCTGCAAAGGCGGCTGAACGAGCTGGGATACAACTGCGGTGCAGCTGATGGGGTGTTTGGCTCCAGGACGCGGCAAGCGGTGATGGTCTTCCAGAGGGACAACGGCCTGGCAGTGGACGGCATAGTAGGGCCTAAGACCATTGCAAAGCTGTTTGCAGTAAATAATCCGCCACAGAATCAAAATCCTGAGCCTTCTGCACCGCCGTCTAATGATAAGCAAACCAGCGGAGGCAGCGAAAATGGCAACCAGAATGCTACTCCGCCAATCACCACGACGTTGAGGCTTGGCAGCAGGGGAAGTCAGGTTGTGACGCTGCAAAGGCGGCTGAACGAGCTGGGGTACAACTGCGGTGCAGCTGATGGGGTGTTTGGCTCCAGGACGCGGCAAGCGGTGATGGCCTTCCAGAGGGACAACGGCCTGGCAGTGGACGGCATAGTAGGGCCTAAGACCATTGCAAAGCTGTTCCCGGTACAGCCGCCACAGAATCCACAACCGCAACTGCAGCCGCAGCCACAACCTGAGCCCAAGCCAGAACCAAAGCCTGAGCCGGAACCACAACCACAGCCACAACCTGAACCGCAGCCTGAACCCGGTTTTACGCAGTTCCACGGTACGCCGGGGGCGTTGACCGGCAAGGTAATATTTGTGGATGCCGGGCATGGTGGGACCGACCCAGGTGCCACTAAAGAGCATCAAGGCTATGGCCTGGTGAAGGAAAAGGACATGGTTCTTGATATGGCTTTGAGGCTCAAACGTATACTGGAAGAAGCCGGTGCCACGGTGATACTTACCAGATCCGATGATAGGTATTATTCCCTGTTTTACCGGTCGGCTTTGGTAAACACCCATATTCTTCAGACCGAGCTGGCTGCAGTGAAGAAGGATAGGGATGCAGCTGTAGAGGCAAAGCAGGTTAAGGAAGAGCAAATAAGCAAATTGGAGTTTGCCAAGGCAAACCTCCCGCAGTATGAAGTACGGCTGAATGAACTTCAAGGTAAGTTGGAGCTTATTGAAAAGTACGAGGAATACTTGCAGAAGGAGCAGCAGGTAAGTGATGTGGCGAAACAGCTGGAGGACCTGACAGCACAAAGAGATGCACTTATGCAGGAATACCAAGCCATCGTCATCGATACGTCCAAGCTCAATGGGGATGTTCAAAGCCTGAATGCTGCATTGACCGCCTTAGAGGTAGAGCAGGAGAAGAAAGCTGCACTGCTTGAACAGTTCAATAAAGTGAAGGTGGATCTGGAAGCAGTCAACACAGCTCTTAATGAGAATGACGTTGCGAAAGCTACACAAGCAGCAGAGAAGTTCGGCCAGGATATTGGTGATTTAGCAAATATGGTGAATGATCTGGAAATTGATGAGGCAGTGAAGGAACCTGTGATCGGCCCGATCAATCAGATCATCAACGAAGATCTGCCGCAGGTGAAAGAACTTCTAGCGCGTAAAAAATCCTTAGAAGAGCAGCTGGCTCAGGTGGATGCCCAGATTTCAGATTTAGAAGAACAATTAGCACAATTGCAGCAAGATGTAGAAAAGCTGGCCGAAGAGCTGGGACTTCCTGAAAGTCAGGCCGATTTGGATAAAGCGCTGGCAGAAGAGGATAAAATTAATGCAGATTTGGAAGGTGTTAAACAAAGTATCGACAAGATGAAGGCAGATATAGCTAACCTTGTAGATATCGAGAAAGGTATTGGAGAGATAATATCGCAAATTGAAGACAAGCTCCCTGTTCTCGAGCAAGAGAAAAAGGCCCTGGAGGAAGAGATAGCGGCTAAGGAGGAGCAAATTTCAATCTTAAGCACCAGGATCCAGCAGTTTAAGGTATATTTGGACAATCCAGGGATGACCGACAGAGTGGATATATACGCAGAGCAGATGGTAAACGGCAAGAGGTACGCAACTCCCGATTTGGTTGAGGTGTTCGACCTTACGCGCCAGAAATACCAGGATAACTATCTGTTTATTTCCCTGCACTGCAACTCTACTCCAGGTGATGGTGACCAGACTTCAGCGTCAGGAATCAGCGTATTTTACAGGGATAACGGGCCATACGCCTATAACGGTACATACGGCGTAAATGTAGAGTACTACAAGGGATACAATGCCGCAGAAAGAGAGAGGTTTGCAAAAGTTTTACTGCAGCAGCTCAACGCTACCACCAATTTCTCCAAGAAATATACCGTCCCATACAAGGCCGATTTCAGCGTGCTCAGGGAAAATAACGTGATTTCGGTACTGGTGGAGGTAGGCTTTATCAACAACCCCAATGACAGGGCATTGTTGATAAAGGAACAGACCCGTGAGGACGTGGCTGCCGGCATATACAAGGGAATCGTGGAGTATTATAAGAGATAGTTATGGAAGCGGGCTTGATAGAAGCCCGCTCTTTTTTTGACTTCAGAAAAAACCATAGGCTTTTTGTAAAATAAAAACTGTTTGACTTTCAGTTAAATAGTGGTACAATATTATAAGCAAATATTTAAAGATATAATGTGTTAAACGGAGGAAAGACGTGAATATAGGCAAAATATCAAATGAATTCTTAAAAAATCAGATTATTTCGAAGTTAACAATTAAACGCAAAGATGTATTGCTGGGGCCGGGTATAGGCAGGGACTGCAGCATATTGGATTTTGGTGAGGAGTTGTGTATAATTTCAAGTGACCCGATAACTGGGGCGTCTAGCCAAGTGGGATACATAGGGGTTCACATTTGCTGCAACGATATAGTGACCACTGGTGCCGAAGTAGTAGGGGTGACGCTGACCGTTTTGGCTCCACCGGATGCTGAGGCTGCAGACATTGAGCAGGTGGTGGTAGATGCCGAACGTGCGGCCCGGGAGCTTGATATAGATATTCTGGGCGGCCATACAGAGGTTACAGACGCTGTTTCCAGGATGGTACTGTGCCTCACAGCCATTGGCAGGGTCAGGAAAGAAAAGGTGGTATCATTTGCAAGCGCTCAAGCCGGAGACGACATAGTGATTACCAAAAAAGCAGGCATGGAGGGCACAGCCATTTTAGCGCATGACAGAGAAGACCTGTTGTCGCGCCATTTTCCTGAGAAGCTGGTTCAAAGGGCCAAGGATTTTATAAAATGCATTAGCGTCGTGAAAGAGGGCAGGCTTGCCAGTTCTTTTGGCGTACACGGAATGCACGATGCAACCGAAGGCGGTGTGCTGGGAGCCATATGGGAGATCAGCGAGGCTATGAGTAAAGGGGTTGAGATAGATATAAGGCGGATACCCGTAGCTACTGAGACTGCAGCCATCTGCCGCTTCTTCGATATAGACCCTTTGAGGCTTATCTCGAGCGGCTGCATGGTTATAGTGACGCCAGAAGGGGAGAAACTTGTCGAGTTTCTCAACGCCAACGGCATCGAGGCTGCTGTTGTAGGCAGGGTTATAGATGACACCGCTAAATGGCTGTTGACCGAAGAGGGGCGCATTCCTCTTGACCCACCAGGTGCCGACCAGCTTTATAAAGCGCTGCGTTTTACATAAATCTCCTCAAAACGGGGTAAAAAGCCGGTTTTTAACGGATGTAATTTGTGTTATAATACTGATTGAACCTGCGATAGCTGTATTATACAGATTGAATGGTCTAAATTTTGAAAACTGGTCTTATAAATCCGTCATAATTTGGGAATTTCATGACTATAATACAAAACGAAGAAACGGAGACGGTAAGTATGATCTACAGCATGACGGGATTTGGCAGAGGCAAGATAGAAGAACAGGGCAGAGAGATGTCTATAGAAATAAAGACGCTAAATCACCGTTTTTTAGATGTCTATGTCAAACTGCCACGCACTCTGTCGTTCCTTGAAGAGGATATAAGGAGCATGGTTCAGCAGCATCTGGCAAGAGGGAGGGTGGAAGTAACCGTAAGCTACTCTAGCCAGCGAAGCGATGCGGTGGACGTACAGGTCAACCAACCTCTTGTGGAGGCTTATCTGGCATGCTTTAATAAACTGGCGCAGGAGTATAACTTGCGAAATGATATTTCCGTATCATCGTTGCTCAATATTCCTGATGCTTTCGTCGTCAACGAAGTGGAAGAGGACCAGGAAGCGCTCAGGCAGATGGCAAGGGCTCTTATGGAACAGGTACTCCACGAAGCAAAGGAGATGCGCAGGAAAGAGGGAGAAAACTTAAAGGGCGATCTGCTGGAGCGCATAAAGAAAGTAGAATCCATGTTGAAATGCATCGAGCAGCGAGCTCCTCAAGTTGTGGATGAGTACCGCGAAAAGCTGAGAAACCGGCTCAAAGACCTGCTTCAGGGTTCAGAGCTGGACGAGAACCGCTTTAATATGGAAGTGGTGTACTTTGCCGAAAGGTGCAACATAACCGAGGAGATAGTGAGGCTCTTCAGCCATCTCGAACAGTTCAGAGATGCTCTGGAATCTACCGAGCCGATAGGCAGGCGGCTTGATTTCCTGGTCCAGGAGATGAACCGGGAGGTCAATACCATCGGCTCTAAAGCAAATGATTTGACCATAATTAACCTTGTGGTTGATATAAAGAGTGAGATAGAGAAGATAAGGGAACAGGTTCAAAACATCGAGTAAAGCTGAAAAGGAGAGTGTGGTATGAGTATTAAGTTGGTCAACATAGGATTTGGGAATATAGTTTCAGCTAATCGCCTTATAGCAATTGTCAGCCCCGAATCGGCGCCTATAAAGAGGATCATACAGGAGGCGCGCGAGAGGGGTATGCTCATCGATGCCACCTATGGTAGAAGGACCAGGGCTGTCATAATCACCGACAGCGACCACGTTATATTGTCTGCCGTTCAACCCGAGACGGTAGCTCATCGCGTCAATGCAAAAGATAATGTTCCTTCCACTTCCACAGTATCTGAAGAAGAGGAGGAGTAAAGATAAGCAGTGAAGTTCACCATGTTCAATAAAGGGCTGTTAATCGTGGTATCAGGTCCTTCGGGTGCTGGGAAAGGTACTATATGCAGCGCGTACCTCGAAAGAAATCCCCATGCCATACTTTCGGTGTCGGTGACCACACGCAAACCCCGTGTTGGAGAAAAGGAAGGGGTTAACTATTTTTTTAGGGACAAGGAAACTTTTCTCAAAATGGTAGAGAATGGTGAGTTTTTGGAGTATGCCGAGGTTTACGGCAATTAT
Organism: Caldicoprobacter algeriensis; assembly: GCF_023838525.1. GTDB lineage: Bacteria > Bacillota > Clostridia > Caldicoprobacterales > Caldicoprobacteraceae > Caldicoprobacter > Caldicoprobacter algeriensis. Next base: position 177,487 of record NZ_JAHUQD010000001.1, on the reverse strand, counting down.
TACGGTACTCCCAAAAAATTCGTTGAGGAAGAGCTGGCTGCCGGCAGGGATGTTATACTGGAGATCGATATACAGGGGGCACTGCAGGTAAAGGAGCGCTTCCCCGAGGCGGTGTTCGTGTTTATAATTCCTCCTTCTATGGAGGAGCTCAAGAAGCGCATTGTCAAGCGTGGAACGGAGGATGCAGAGACCATCTACAGGAGATTTCAAAGCGCCTATGAGGAGTTGAACTATATCTCCCGCTATAATTACGTTATCATAAATGACACGGTGGACAGCGCTGTAGCCAAGCTGGAGGCCATTGTACTTGCCGAAAAATGCCGTGTTGATAGGAACAAAGAGCTGTATTTAGAGCTGACAGGGAGGGGTTGAGAATGCTTTATCCGTCGCTGAATGACCTCATGAAGAGGGTTGATAGCCGTTATACCCTTGCTGTGGCGGTGGCAAAGCGCGCAAGGCAGCTGGTTGCAGGGGCAAAGCCTTTGATTTCGACCCAGTCCAGCAAGCCTGTCACCATCGCAACCGAAGAGATAAACGCAGGCAAGGTATTATACAAACGGACAAAAGAAGGTATAAAGTGAGATGGATGCTGTAAAGGATAAAAAGATCGTCATTGGTATAACGGGCGGGATCGCTGCATACAAGGCAGCCGAGGTTGTAAGCTCTCTTGTCAAAAGGGGAGCACAGGTAAAGGTTATAATGACAGCTCATGCCATGGAGTTCATAAAACCTCTTACGCTGGAAACCCTGTCGGGCAATCCGGTTTACTATGACATGTTTTCCAGGCCCGGGGCCTGGGAGATAGACCATATATCCCTTGCAAAGTGGGCTGACCTGCTGGTGGTGGTACCTGCCACCGCCAATATTTTGGGTAAAGTGGCCCACGGTATAGCCGATGACCTTTTATCCACCACCATCATGGCCACCAGAGCGCAGGTCATATTTGCCCCTGCCATGAACACCAATATGTACACCAATCCCATCGTTCAGGAGAATATGAGCTTTTTAAAGAGCAAGGGGTATATGTTCATCCCGCCGGCTGCCGGAAGATTGGCCTGTGGCGACTATGGCGAGGGCAAGCTGGCCGACGTCCAGGATATACTTGACGTAATCGAGAATTATTTCTCGAGAAAGAGCGATTTAAAAGGTTTAAGGATACTGGTGACTGCCGGCCCAACGAGAGAGTATCTGGACCCTGTCAGGTTTATCAGCAATCCTTCATCGGGCAAGATGGGTTATGCCATTGCCGCCGCATGCGCTGAAAGGGGAGCTGATGTGGAGCTGGTATCAGGCCCTGTATCCATATCGCCGCCACCTGGAGTAAAGCTTTACCGGGTTGAAACGGCTAAGGAGATGTTTGAAAAGGTGATGGAGATCTTTCCGTTGTGTCACATGGTTTTCAAGGCTGCGGCGGTAGGGGATTACCGTCCTGAAACGTACTACCCCACCAAGATAAAAAAGGACAACGACAGATTAACCCTGACGCTGGTAAAGAACCCGGATATATTGAAAGAGCTGGGCAAACGCAAAGGCAAATGTATACTGGTTGGGTTTGCAGCCGAAACGGAGAATATCGAGGAATATGCCATGAAGAAGATGCGTGAGAAAAACCTAGATTTCATAGTGGCAAACGATGTGACCCGGCAGGGCGCAGGGTTTGAGAAAAACACAAATGAGGGCTTATTGGTTACCCGCGAGGGAGAGGTCATCGCCATCCCTCAAATGGACAAAAAGGAATTCGCGCACAGGATAATCGATGAGGTTATAAAGAGATGTCCTGCTTTGTGCCAGGGTTCAAACTGAACTGAAGGGTACCTTGCTTGTACCCTTTTTGTTTAGTTATTCTTTAGTTATTTATTGCAATATTGTTTAATGATTTGTTAAAGATGGTTTGGAAAATGCGTTTACAATATACAGCTGCTTTGTTTGGTATACGGTTCAGATGAGGGGGAGTTTGGTGGAAGGCGGCGTCGTCTATGCTGGTGTGATAATTGATCAGGCCCATCCCTCGCTTGACAGGGTATTCCATTATATAATACCCCCCGAGTTAAGAGAAAGAGTTCAAGTAGGAATGAGGGTACAGGTGCCGTTTGGCACGTCAAACAGGATGGTGGAAGGCTACGTAGTCAGGCTGGATACCGCAGCTGATGTACCAGATGATAAAATCAAGGCGATAGACAGTGTGCTGGATGATTATCCCGTGCTCCCTCAGTCCATGATCCCTCTTATAGGCTGGATGAAAGAAGAGTATCACTGCCTGTCAATAGAGGCCATCAGGTGTATGATTCCTCCCGGCCTCAGAGCCAATGTCAAAAAGAAGGCTCAGAAGCTGGTATTTTTAAACGATTATGGGGATGTGGTGGAGGAGCGCATTGATCATATCGCCAGAAAGTCTAAATACATGACCGATGTATTGAGGTTGCTGGCCCAGCAGGACGGTATACCGCTTGAAGAGGTAAGGGCAGTTACTGGAGCACCGTTGTCCAGCATAAAAAGCCTGGAAAAGCGGGGATGGATTCGCATAGAACAGCAGGAGGTATACCGCAATCCCTGGGATTATGAACCGGATACAGGCGTTCAGCCCAAGGCTTTAACCGACGAGCAGAGATCGGCCATTGAAACGCTGGAAGCGGCGCTCATCAGGGGCTGCGGTAAGTTCCTGCTCCAGGGTGTGACCGGCAGCGGCAAGACCGAGGTGTATATCCAGGCCGCACAAAAAGCCCTGGCTTTAAATAAACAGGTCATCGTGCTTGTACCCGAGATATCCTTGACCCCTCAAACGGTGGAGCGATTTAAAAGCCATTTTGGCCAGCGGGTGGCCATACTGCACAGCGGCTTGTCTCTGGGTGAGCGATATGATGAGTGGCGTAGGATTAGAAACCAGCAAGTGGACGTTGTGGTGGGGGCGCGTTCGGCCATTTTTGCGCCCTTTGAGCGGCTGGGCCTTATCATCGTGGATGAGGCCCATGAGGACAGCTATAAGTCGGACATGCAGCCCAGGTACCATGCGGTGGGGGTTGCCCGCAAGAGATGCGAGCTGGAAGGAGCGGTGCTTCTGCTGGGCAGTGCCACGCCCTCCCTTACCGATTATTACCTGGCAGAGAAGGGGATGTATAAAACGATAAAGATGAAGCACAGGGTGGATCATCGACCTCTGCCGCCTGTGGAGATTGTGGACATGCGCAAGGAGATAGAGCTGGGCAACCGTAGCATACTAAGCGGTGCGCTTTACCGTGCACTGGCCGATGTGTTGCAAAAAGGCGAACAGGCCATACTGCTGCTCAACCGCAGGGGCTATGCACAGTTTGTCTCGTGCCGCTCGTGCGGATTTGTGGTAAAGTGCCACAACTGCGATATATCGCTGACCTACCATGCTTACGATAAAACGCTAAAGTGCCACTACTGCGGGGCCAGCTATCCATATCCCAACGTATGCCCGGGCTGCGGCAGCAAGTACATCAAGCATTTCGGGATTGGGACCCAGCGGGCCGAGGAGGAGATTAAGAAGCTGTTTCCTCAGGCCCGCATAATAAGGATGGATATGGATACCACCTCGACCAAGGGGGCACACCAGCGGATTTTGAGGGCGTTTGGAGAGGGAAAGTATGACATCTTGCTGGGTACGCAGATGATCGCCAAGGGACTGGATTTTCCAAGGGTGACGCTTGTGGGGGTAATCGCAGCCGATACTTCGCTGCACCTGCCCGATTATCGAAGCAGTGAAAAGGCTTTTCAGCTGATAACCCAGGTGGCCGGCCGTGCCGGACGAGGGCCGCGGGGCGGAAGGGTTATCATACAGACATATCAGCCGCAGCATTACGCCATACAGTTTGCAGCGAGGCACGATTACGTTGGATTTTACAGCAGGGAAATAGAGATACGCAGGCAGTTTTTGTATCCCCCATTTTCACACATCATCAGAATACTGATGATGGACGAGAAGGAAGAGGACCTCATAAGGCTGGCCATTGACACCAGAGATTGGCTGAAACAAAGGATTGACGGCAGCCCGGTGTTGAAACAGGGGTTGATTGATGTAGGGGCATATTCGGCGCCTCTCGAGAGGATCAACAACAGGTACCGATGGCAGGTGCTCATCCGCATCAGGCCTGACGACATATACAAACAGGCATATCATCGGCTCATGGATGAGTGTCTGGAAAGGCTGATGGGCGTCAAGGAAACCACCATTGTGGATTTTTATCCATTGAGTCTGCTGTAGAAAGGGATGATTGATTTGGCAATAAGGAGGATCATGATATACGGCAAGGATGATGTGTTGCGCAAGAAGTCCAGACCGGTAGAGAAAATCGATGAAAGGATTCTGGAACTGCTGGATGACATGGCCGAGACCATGAGGCATGCCGACGGGGTAGGCCTGGCAGCCCCGCAGGTGGGGATACTGCGAAGAGTGGTGGTAATCGATGTGGGCGAAGGATTGATCGAGCTCATCAATCCCGAGATTGTAGAGTCCTCAGGACAGCAACGGGGTGCAGAAGGGTGCCTGAGCATCCCGGGAATGAGGGGAGAGGTAATACGACCCGAAAAGGTCAAGGTAAAAGCTCTCAACAGAAAAGGGGAGCCAATCGAAATCACCGGAACCGGATTGCTTGCCCGGGCGCTATGTCACGAAATCGATCACCTGGATGGCATACTGTTTATCGATAAGGTGGTTCCGGGGACGCTGGTGGAGGGATGAATGTGCTGAGGATCGTATTCATGGGCACACCAGAATTTGCTATACCGTCTCTTGAAGCCATTGTAAGCAGCGGCCACGAGATAATAGGTGTGGTTACCCAGCCAGATAAGCCTAAGGGCCGGGGGAAGAAGCTGGCGCCTCCCCCCGTTAAAGAATGGGCTCTTGCAAGAGCCATACCGGTCTATCAGCCCGAAAAGGTAAGGGATCCAGAGTTTATCAGGATATTAAAAGAGCTGGCGCCCGACCTCATAGTTACTGCTGCCTACGGACAGATACTGCCAAAAGAGATACTCGATATCCCGCCACTGGGATGCATAAACGTCCATGCGTCTTTGCTGCCCAAGTACCGCGGCGCTTCGCCCATTCAACAGGCATTGATAGACGGGGAGACTGAGACGGGCATAACCATAATGTATATGGATGTGGGTATGGATACTGGTGATATAATACTTCAGAGGAGCACTCCCATACACCCCAATGAGCAGGCCGATGAATTGCATGACCGGCTGGCTGTGCTGGGTGGGCAGGCGCTGGCAGAGGTGCTGGAGCTGTTTGAAAAGGGGCGACCCGCCGGACGTCCTCAAGAGCATGACAAGGCCACTTACTGTAAAAAGATAGACAAATCCATGGGCAATATCGATTGGACCCAAAGCGCTGTCCGCATCAAAAACCTGGTGAGGGGGTTGACGCCCTGGCCCGGAACTTTTACCTTCCTTGGGGACCAGCGCATAAAAGTATGGAAGGTACAGGAATGGGAATACTCTAAACTGGGAACCTATACCCCCGGGCAGGTGGTGGCGGCCGATCAGCGCCAGGGACTGGTGGTGGCCTGCGGTGATGGCTTTTTGCGGCTTGTCAAAATACAGGGGGAAGGCAAAAAGGTCATGGAGGATATTGAGTTCTTGAGGGGTAACCCGATACCGGTGGGTGCTGTCTTCCGAAGTGAGCTATCTTCGGAAGTGCCCCAATCGTGTGAAGAGAAAGAGTAATAGAAACGACCTAGTATAAGTATTGCTTAAGGAGAATTGTGGAGCGAATACTATGGAGACTAAAACCGATGTTGCAAGGGATACCGCTTTGCGAATATTGAAAGAGATAAACCGTGATGGGAAATACGCCAACATAAGCTTGAAGCACCATTTGAGGAGAGCCAGGTTGCCTAACAGGGATGCCGCTTTTGTGACTCAGTTGGTTTATGGCACTTTGGAGCGGCAGATCACCATTGACTGGATTTTGAACAAGTTCTGCAGTTTAAAGCGGGCCAATCCCTGGGTAATAAACATATTGAGGATGGGCTGTTACCAGATCATGTATATGGATAGGGTGCCTGACTTTGCGGTTTGCGATGAATCGGTCAAGTTGTGCAAGAAGTACTGCAATAAGGCTCTGGCGGGCTTTGTAAACGGCGTGCTCAGAAACATCGTAAGGCATAAGGACGACATTTCGTTTCCCTCAAAGGAAGACGACCCGGTGCTCAACTTATCGCTTACTTACAGTTATCCCGTATGGCTGGTAAAAAAGTGGATTGACGATTATGGCATAGCGGTGGCAGAGGCCATGGTGATGCCTGCCGTGAGCGATGGCGATTACGTCACAATAAGGGTCAACAGAAACAGGATAACAAAGGATGAGCTTAAAGAGCGGTTCATGCAGCAGGGTATCCAGTGTGCAGATGGCCTGTATATAAAGGATGAAGCTTTAAGGCTCCGTTCTGCCGGCGATATTGAGAACAACCTCCTGTATGCGGAAGGCCTTTTTACGGTACAGGGCGAGAGCTCCATGCTGGTTGTTCGCGTTCTTGATCCCAAGAAGGGCGAGCTTATTATAGATGCGTGCAGCGCTCCAGGCGGTAAGGCCACCCATATGGCCGAGCTGATGGGGAATCAGGGGCGCATATTGGCATGGGATGTCCACCTTCAAAGGGTCGAGTTGATAAAGCTTAACGCCGAGAGGCTGGGGGCTACCATCGTTGAGCCACAGCAGCAGGATGCCCGGAAGTTTCAGGCATGTCTTGAGGGGCAGGCTGATCGAGTGCTCATCGATGCCCCGTGCAGCGGATGGGGGGTCATATACAAGAAGCCCGATATAAAGAACAGCATAAGGCGGGAAGACCTTGATGAACTTTATGAGCTTCAAGACCAGATCATTTCCACTTGTTCCCGTTATGTAAAGCCAGGAGGTGTACTGGTCTACAGCACATGTACCATGAATGTGGACGAAAACCAGATGGTTATTGAGAAATTTTTGCAGCATAATCCCCACTTTATACTGGATGATTTTACGTATTTATTACCGGAGGGCTTAAAAGATTCAGTTATTCGGCCGGGAATGATTCAGCTTATCCCTTCCAGGGATGGAATAGATGGATTTTTCATTGCCAGGCTAAAGAGGATGAGGTGACCATGGTAGAAAAGCGGGATATTTTGAGCTTATCTTTGGAAGAAATACAACAGGCGGTACAGGAATGGGGACAGCCCCATTATCGTGCTCAGCAGATACTTCAATGGCTTCACAGGGGTGTAAAGAGCTTCGACGATATGACCGATTTGCCAAAGGCTCTTCGTGAGCTTCTGGCAGAGCGGTTTTATATAGTGAAGTTGCAGATGCTGGACAAACGCACATCAAGCGCAGGAGATGCAACAAAGTATTTGTTTTTACTGCAGGACCGTAATATAATTGAAAGTGTTGTGATGCGATATAAGTACGGCAATTCCCTGTGCCTGTCCACGCAGGTGGGGTGCAGGATGGGATGTAAATTCTGCGCTTCCACCATTGGAGGTTTGGTTCGCAACCTTTCGGCAGGGGAGATGCTGGCGCAGGTCATAGAGGTGAACGATGACCTTGAAAAAGTCGGGGAACGCAGGGTGGGCAATGTAGTGCTCATGGGTATTGGTGAGCCCCTTGATAATTATGATAACACCGTTAAATTTATTAAGATGATACATTATCCGATGGGGCTCAATATGAGTTACCGCAGGATTACGCTGTCCACCTGCGGACTTGTACCCAGGATGATGGATTTGGCAGAAGAAGGTCTGCCGATTACCCTTTCTATCTCCCTTCATGCGCCAAACGATGAGCTTAGAAAGCTGATCATGCCGGTTGCATCGGCCTATTCGATTGACGACATACTCAAAGCCAGCAGATATTACTTTAAAAAGACCGGCAGGAGGGTAACGTTTGAGTATGCCTTGATCAGCGATTTGAATGATCGTGAGAAGGACGCCATTGAATTGGCCCGAAGGCTGAAAGGTTTTCCGTGCCATGTTAATATCATCCCCTTGAACAACGTCAGGGGGCTTGCGTACAAGAGGAGTTCACAAGCTGCTGTGGAAAGGTTTGTTTCGGTGCTGAAATCGCAGGGAATTGCCGTTACAAAGCGCAGGGAGCTGGGGCTGGATATTGAAGGCGCCTGCGGTCAGCTCAGGAGGAGTTATCTTGAGCGGGTTGAAGCCCGTCAGGACGAGAGGTGAGGGGGACGTGAGGCTGGTATTTAGCGCTTACAGCCATCCTGGCAAGGTGAGGAAGAATAACGAAGACTATTTTTTCATTCCCAACGACGGAACGCGAGTAAAGAACTTGATGATGGTTGCCGATGGAATGGGCGGTCACAATGCAGGAGATGTGGCTAGCCGTATGGTGGTTGAGGCTATAGTGGAGTACTATGTAGAAAACTCGCACAGGGTTACATCGGTGGAGCAGGCTAAGGACCTCATATTGAATTCCATTCAGCAGGCCAATATAAAGGTGTATAACCAGTCCCAGGCCCGGGACATATATAAGGGCATGGGGACGACCCTTACCCTTGCTTATTTTTTCGACCACAGGGTATGTATAGGCCATGTGGGAGACAGCCGGGCTTATCTGGTACGCGACAGGTCGGTAACCAAAATTACCCGGGATCATTCGCTGGTTCAGGAGTTGCTGGAGGAAGGTAAGATAACCCAGGAAGAGGTGGACAATCACCCTCAAAAGAACATCATCACCCGTGCGCTTGGTACAGCAAGCCAGGTTATCGCCGATTATTATGAGATAGAGCTGAAAGACAATGATATAATAGTTTTGTGCACTGATGGTTTGAGCAATCACGTGGATTTGAACAAAAATATAGATCTTTTTTATTTTCTTGAATCGCTGGATGAGATCGCCTCGACTCTAGGCAAGAAAGCGCTGGAAGCTGGAGGCGTTGACAACGTCACAATAGTTATGGCCAAGTACTCCTGTGCGACAGAAAAGAGGTGAAGCCTTTGCTGGGACGGATTTTAGGTGGAAGATACGAGCTGGAAGAGAAGATCGGCAGCGGGGGTATGGCCATAGTCTATAAAGCCAGGTGCCATCTGCTAAAAAGGCACGTAGCCGTGAAGGTGCTCAGGCCTGAACTGGTGGAAGACGAGGAATTTGTGGCACGTTTTAAAAGGGAGTCTCAGGCAGCGGCCAGCCTTTCCCATCCCAATATTGTGAACATCTATGATGTTGGCGAGGAGAACGGAATATATTATATAGTCATGGAATACATCAAGGGGAAAACACTGAAGGAATATATACGCGAGAAGGGAAAGCTGGATTGGGAGGAGGCTGTGCGCATTGCCATCCAGATATGCTCTGCGCTCAAGCACGCCCACAAGAACGGTATCATACACCGCGATATAAAACCTCAAAACATCCTCGTTAGCGAAGACGGCACTGTAAAAGTTACGGATTTTGGCATAGCGAGGGCTGTTACCTCTGCTACCGTCACCATGGCAGGGGCCAATGTAATGGGTTCAGTACACTATTTTTCACCCGAGCAGGCCCGCGGGGGGCATGTGGACGCCAAATCAGACCTCTATTCTCTGGGCATAGTGCTGTATGAGATGGTGACGGGTACTGTTCCGTTTGAGGGTGATACTGCTATTTCTGTAGCGCTTAAGCATATTCAGGAAAAGGTAAAACCCCCTGGAGAGCTAAACCCTGATATCCCCAAAAGCCTTCAGGATGTCATAGAGAAGGCTATAGAAAAAGATCAAAATAAGCGCTACCAATCCGCTGGTGAAATGATAAAAGACCTGCAGAGAGTGCTAAAAGAGCCCAATGGCAATTTCGTCGTTCGCAGCAATGACAACAGCGATATGCCCACGCGGGTCTTCAGGCCCATTAACGTTGGAAAAGAACAACAGGAGAGCTCGGCTGAGAAAGAAAAGCGGCCCGTATGGCTGAAGCTGCTGTTTATCACCATTCCTTTACTTGCTATACTGGCGCTGTTTTTCTATATAGGCAGCCAGATATACCAGAATCATTTTGTGGTGGAAGACGTCGAGGTGCCCAGAGTGGTGGGAATGGATGAGCAGAATGCTGAAAGGATATTGCAGGAGCATAATCTGACCATGAAAGTCATCGAGAGGAAAAACAGCAGCCAGGAAGAGGGAATCATACTGTATCAGGAGCCGGCCGAGGGCATAAAGGTAAAACCTCACTCGACGGTAAATGTGGTGGTGAGCCTGGGGCCTAAGACCATAAAAGTGCCGAATGTGATTGGCTTTTCACATCGTGATGCCGAGATAGCGCTGGAGAATGCCGGGCTCAAGGTAGGACCACCGGAGTACGTTGAGAGCGATATGCCGGCCGGTACGGTGGTCAGACAGAGCATAGAGCCCAATACCGAGGTGGTGGAAAACACTGAGATTGTGCTGGTTATAAGCAAGAAGCCAGAGATAGAGCTGATTGAGGTGCAGGAATACGTTGGACTAAAAGAGGAGATTGCCAGAGAACTCATAGAGGGCATAGGGCTTAAGATAGGCAAGGTTGTCAAGGATTATAGTCAGGAATATCCCGAGGGGGTTGTATATAAGCAGAGCCCACAGGCGGGCGATGTGGTGGAACCCGGCCGTGAAGTCGACCTGTGGGTAAGTTTGGGGCCGGTGCCCTCTTATCCCAAGGTGCTGGAAATTGACCTCAGCCAGTATGAAGGGAATCAGGAGGATGATGACAATAGCAGCATAAAGGTTACGGTAAAGCGGGTTGATGATGGCCAGGTCGTATATGATGCCGAGCATGCACTATCTGAAGGTACTATATCCATAAATCTTGAAGGTTCGGGCGTTGTGCGTTACATTATATATATAGATGACCAGCCGGTGAAGGAGATTGCAGTCGATTTTACGAAAAAGGAAGATGTAGATTGATGGAGAGAGGGATTATAGTCAAAGGAGTAGGTGGATTCTATGATGTCTATTTGAGTGGCAACTTCCTGCGATGTATCCCCAGGGGCAAGTTCCGCAAACAGGGCATTACCCCTATGGTTGGGGATATGGTGGAGGTCAACACAAAAGATGCGGTGATAGAATCCATACTGCCGCGAAAAAACCAGTTTAAGCGCCCATGTGTGGCTAATATTGACAATCTTGGGATTGTTATGTCGGTTAAACATCCGAATCCGGATTTGCTGTTGGTGGATAAGCTCATATTGGCGGCCCGGATGAACTCTGTAAAGCCCTTTATAGTGATAAACAAGATAGACCTTGTAGAGTGCGAGTGTGAGATAAAGGCCATTGAAGAGGAGTATCGCCTTTCGGGCTGTTCTATTTTTTGCATATCGTGTAAGGATGGTACCGGGATTGAGGAACTCAAGCAGGGGCTGTACAGTGGTATCACCACCTTTGCCGGGCAGTCGGGGGTGGGCAAGTCATCGCTCATCAACCGGCTTTATCCGGATGTATCGCGTGAGGTGGGGGATATAAGCGACAAGACCAAGAGGGGCAGGCATACCACTCGCAGCGTAGAACTCCTCGTACTGCCCGATGGCAAGATGCTGGTCGACACCCCTGGTTTCAGCGCGCTGGAGGTGGATCTCATGCAGCCCGAGGAGGTTCAGCTTTACTACGACGAGTTTATTCCATATGTTGAGGAGTGCAGGTTCCCAAAGTGCGTACACTACAGAGAACCCCATTGTGCGGTGAAGGAGGCCGTACAGAGGGGAAAGATTCCCGGGCAGCGCTATGAACGCTACATCCGGATCATAGAGGATATAAACGAAAAGAGGAGGGAGCGGTGGTGATAAAGATTGCCCCCTCAATCCTTTCAGCGGATTTCTCCAGGCTGGGTGAGGAGATCAAAAGGCTGGATCATGGGGGTGCTGACATCGTACACATCGATGTCATGGACGGCCATTTTGTGCCCAATATCACCATAGGTCCTCTGGTGGTCAAGGCTATACGCCCTTACACCAGGCTGCCTTTTGATGTGCACCTCATGATGGACAACCCCATGGAGTTTGTGGACGCCTATGTGGAGGCCGGCGCCGATAGCATCACTGTACATGCTGAGGTGCTGCACCATCTGCACAGAGCGATATGCTACATAAAGGGTCTAGGTGTAAAGGCTGCTGTGGCTCTCAATCCGTCTACGCCCCTCAACGTCCTGGAATATGTTTTGGGGGATGTAGATATGGTGCTCTTGATGACGGTAAACCCGGGCTTTGGCGGTCAAAAGTTTATCCCGGCCATGATGGACAAGATCAGGAAGCTGGTAGATATGCGAAGCGCCTGCGGCGCTGATTTTTACATACAGGTGGATGGCGGGATTGGACTGCACAATATAAGGGATGTGGTAAAGGCTGGAGCAGAGGTTATAGTAGCCGGTTCTGCGGTTTTTGGCGCCCAGGACATAAAGGGCATTATAGAGGCTATGAGGCAAGAGGCGAAATTATGAAGGTTCTAATAATTGCCAACGGAGAGATAAGGGATATACAAAAGGTAAAGGCCATGCTGCCGCAGGTGGATTATACCATATGTGCCGATGGAGGGGTAAGGCACGCGCGGGGTCTGGGAGTTGTCCCTGATCTGATAGTGGGAGACTTCGACTCGCTGCCCGATGAGGCGTTACGGGAGTATAGCATGGCCGGGATTCCCATCAAGCGATATCCTGCTGATAAGGACAAAACTGATATGCAGATAGCAGTCGATACGGCCGTGGATATGGGGGCCAGCCAGGTATTCTTATTGGGCGCATTTGGCAGCCGGTGGGACCATTCCTATGCCAACATGCTGATGCTGTACAGGCTTGCCACACGCGGTATAAAAGCCCAGATTTTGGACTCACATAACGTTGTGATGGTTTCCAGCGGGAAAGTGGAGATAGAGGGGGAAATAGGGCAGACGCTGTCATTGCTACCCTTAAGCGGCGATGTTCGCATTTTGCGCACTGACGGGTTGAAATACCCCATAGTGGACGGCATTTTGCCCCTGGATTTCCCGTATGGTGTAAGCAATGTGTTGGTAAAACCCAGGGCAGAGGTACATGTCTGCTCGGGATGGGTAATGGTGGTGGTAGCAAGGGATTGATTTTTGGCAAGTCACCTGCCTGCTATATCCAGCATATAATGTTTATCGAGGAAAAGAAGCATTAAGTTTTCATGCAGGCGGGGAAGTGAGTGGGTTGATCGTGAGATTTTCTCCGAAAAAGAAGAGCAACACGGCCAGGATTGTTCTGGGCGTGCTCTTCATCGTTGCAGGGATACTTTTGATAATAATATGGGTACCGCTATGGATGTGGGTGTTTTTGTTAGGGTTCGTGATGATAGCCATAGGCGTCATCCTCTTGAGGAAGTGAGGTGATGGGAGTGGCCAGGATATACGTTATAAAACTACCCAAGTTGCTGGGGAAATTCATAAGAAGGTTGAGGAAAATGAGAGCCGGTTGAAAAGTTGCTGCTGATTACTTACGATTGCTCAAGGTCATAAAAGAGAATATTCTCGTAAAAATTAAAAAAACGTGCTTAATCGCACGTTTTTTTAGTGTGAACGTTTATGCGCTCTGAAACGCAATAAACTTTCATTAAAGCGCTCTTTGTACTTTCCCCGACTTAAGGCAATTGGTGCAAACCCTGATGGTCTTGGGAGTTCCATTGACGATGGCTTTCACTTTTTGAAGGTTTGGAACCCATATGCGGTTGGTCTTGCGATTGGAATGGCTGACTGCTTTTCCGTACAATAGCCCCTTCTTGCATATATCACAGCTTCTTGACATGGACTTTACACCTCCTCCTTTACATCCACTACCGTTGCTTAAAAACAATAATATTGTACCATTAAGCTGGTGGTTTTTCAAGAAAGCAAAAAGCTAAAAAATAAATGTTATTGCATGATTTGCCGTCATATTATAGAATGGTAGTAGAATTTTCGTTGGTGAAGGTATTTAAGAAGGGAGGCACAACAATGGCTGCTAGAAAAAGAAATTCGTTGGGGGAGATCATCATTTCGGACGAAGTGTTGGCAACGCTGGCGGGGATATCGGCTATGGAGTGCTATGGCATTGTAGGAATGGCTGCTAAACGCCCAACTGACGGCCTGGTGGAGCTGCTGGGTTTGGAAAATCTGTCCAGAGGTGTGAAGGTTCACACACAGGACAATGAGATTTACATAAATTTATATATCATTGTCGAATACGGGATTTCCATAGCTACTGTAGCCAAAAATGTTATGGAAACAGTGAAATATAACATAGAAAACTTTACCGGCATGAGCGTAAAACGGGTAGATATCAACGTAGAAGGCGTGAGAGTGTAAGCTACCCTGACTGAAGGAGGTACAAGGAGTTGAAGTGCGAATTCATTGATGCAGCGAAGATGAAAGAGATGATACTGTCTGCCACTCAGTTTTTGGATAAGCACAAACAGGCTGTAAACGCTCTGAACGTGTTTCCGGTTCCCGATGGCGATACCGGCACAAACATGTCGCTTACCATGCTGGCAGCGGCAAAGGAGGTACAGGGCGCCCGTTCAGATAGCATGGCCGAAGTGGTAAACGCTCTGGCCAGTGGTGCACTGAAGGGGGCAAGAGGGAATTCAGGGGTCATACTGTCTCAGTTGTTCAGAGGATTTGCCAGGGCATTACAAAGCCGCCAGGAAATTACCACCAGCGACTATGCCGAGGCCATGCAAGCGGGAGTGGATACCGCATACAAGGCTGTTATGAAGCCGGTTGAGGGTACCATGCTTACGGTTGCCCGGGTTACGGCAGAGGAAGCGAGGAAGATTGCCAGAGAACAAAAGGATTTCAATGAGTTTTATAAAGAAATCATAAAGGTGGCCAAGAGGGTCCTTGATAAAACCCCTGAAATGCTTCCGGTACTGAAGCAGGCGGGCGTTGTGGATGCAGGCGGCATGGGGCTCCTGTATATAATGATAGGCGCCAGCCATGCACTCAAGGGAACTTTTGAGCTGGACGGCGCCATTTTGGCTGCCGAGAACTATTCTGCGGCGCCCAAGCTTGAGGTACGGCCCCAGGAAGATATAGAATATGGATACTGTACTGAATTCCTCATAAAGAATCTGTATCCTTATGTGGAAGAAGGGGATGAGGAAAATTTAAGGGAAAGGTTAAATAAGCTGGGCGATTCTGTGCTGGTCATACGCGATGATGATATAATTAAAGTTCATGTGCACACCAACATGCCCGGGAAGGTGTTGCAGCTGGGATTGAGGTACGGGGAGCTGTCCAGCATAAAAATAGACAATATGAGGGAGCAACACAGGCACATAAACGAAATTGGCAGTGAGGAGTCTGCACCGCAGGATGATGCTGTGGAGAAGCAGTTCGGGGTAATTGCGGTGGCCATGGGCCAAGGGATATCTTCAATATTTAAGGATTTGGCAGTCGATTTTGTGGTTGAAGGTGGACAAACTATGAATCCCAGCATAGATGACTTACTGAAGGCTATCGAGAAGGTTAAGGCAAAGGAGATATTCATTCTTCCTAACAACGGCAATATAATCTTGTCGGCCTCCCAGGCACAGCAGATAAGCGATAAAAAGATTTATGTTATACCCAGCAAGTCCATTCCACAGGGTATAGCGGCAATGCTGGCGTTCAATCCCGATGTGGATGCCGAGACCAATGTACAGCGCATGACGGCGGCATTGAGCTCGGTGAAGACTGGACAGGTGACATATGCCGTACGAGATTCGAATTTCGATGGTATGAGCATACAAAAGGGCGATATTTTGGGCCTGATTGATGGCAAAATAAGCGTGGTGGGCAAGGATATAAACGAAGTCACCAGAGGCCTTATAGATAATATGATGGATGATGAGAGCGAGATAATCACTCTATATTACGGGGAGCAGGTGAGCGCCCAGGATGCTGAAGCTATAGCGGATTTTGTGTCGAGCCGCTATCCCGACGTCGAGGTGGAAGTCCATTTTGGCGGCCAGCCATTGTATTATTACATCATATCAGTAGAGTGAGCGGGTTGATGTCAATTCAAACGATAAGCCGGAGGAGCACCTTCCGGCTTTTTGTTTTGTTCATTGATTTATCAAATTCACTTGTTCTGCAAAGCATTGAGTTACAAAGCTTGGCGTTTTGTGAAGAGCAAGATACGGGTTGCAGACAAACAGTTTTAATGAGGGCTAGATCGTTTAAAAATGCTCAAAATATTGTGGTATAATTTTTCTATATAGCATATTTTAATCTTCAATTGCTGAGCGATGTTTTTACCATGATGAGGTGCAAACGGTTTATGAGCATATTGAAGCAGGATGTACAGTTTATAAAAGGCGTGGGTCCCAAAAAGGCTGCCCGTTTAAACAAGCTGGGCATAAAGACTGTAGAGGATGCGCTGCATCATTTTCCTAGGGATTACGAAATGTGGCGCGGTATAAAGAAAGTGGCCAGCGCTGTGGATGGGGAAGACGCATCCTTTATGGTGACCTTTGTAGGGAATGCAAACACTCAAAAGCCCAGGAAGGGCTTGACCATAACCACATGGCGTGCAAAAGACGATACCGGCTATCTGTGGTGCGTATGGTTTAATCAGCCTTACCGCAGCAATATGTACAGCACTGATAAGCTGTATTTTGTTCGTGGAAGGGTAGAATACAGGTATGGGATGGTGCAGCTTCAGAACCCCATTGTTGAGGAGTATGTCCCCGAAAAACATGATGGCAGCAAAATACTGCCCATTTATCCGCTCACCGAGGGGATTACGCAAAAAGACATGCGCAATTTGATGGCAGAGGCTCTGAAGAGAGTAGAAGGAAGCTTGAATGACGAGTTTCCGGCAGATTTGCGAAAGAGGTTTAAGCTGGCTGAAAAGAATTTTGCTATGCGCCATATACACTTTCCTCAATCCCTTCAGGCGCTGGAAGAGGCCAGGCGCAGGCTGGTGTTCGAAGAGCTGTTCTTTATGAAGATGGCGCTACAACTGATTCGCGAGAAGAATCAGAGCGACAACCGGGGGTTGACCTTTGAGTGGGACCAGAGGGCTTTTGAAGAGTTTGTACAAAACCTGCCCTTTCCTCTGACCAATGCGCAGAAGAGGGTGGTGGACGAGATACTGCGGGATTTGAAGAGCGGAAGAGTGATGAATCGGCTGGTACAGGGAGATGTGGGTTCCGGCAAAACGGTGGTGGCGGCCCTGGCTTTATACTGTGCCGTGCTCAGCGGATATCAGGGAGCCATGATGGTCCCAACAGAGATACTGGCCAGACAGCACTATGCAACCCTCAAAGAGCTGTTTGATGGTACCGGTGTAAAGGTGGAGTGCCTTGTGGGTGGGATGAAGAATGTCGAGAAGGAGAGCATAAGATTCAGGCTGGCCACAGGGGACATCGATATCCTTGTTGGAACCCATGCGGTGATTGAGGACGGGGTGAACTTCAAAAATCTGGGCCTGGTTATAACCGACGAACAGCATCGGTTTGGGGTGCGGCAAAGAGCTGCACTGCAGCAGAAAGGCCAATCGCCCCATATGCTGGTCATGTCGGCTACTCCTATACCCAGGACCCTTGCTCTGATGTTTTATGGCGATTTGGACGTCTCGGTGATCGATGAGCTGCCACCTGGCAGAAAGCCTGTTAAGACCTATCATGTACCCCCATCCATGAAGGGGCGGGTTTTGGAATTCATCAAGCGTCAGGTGGCAGAAGGGCGCCAGGCATACATGGTGTGCCCTTTGGTGGAGGAGTCGGATGCTATAGATTCGCAGTCGGCGATTGAACTGTTTGAAACATTAAGGCGCGGGGAGCTGGCCGATTTGAGGCTGGGGCTTTTGCACGGGCGTATGAAGCCTGCTGAAAAGGAGAGCGTAATGGAGGCCTTTGCAGCCGGCCAGATCGATGTGCTGATTTCAACGACGGTGATAGAGGTAGGGGTGAACGTGCCCAATGCAACCGTCATGGTAATTGAAAACGCCGAGAGGTTTGGCCTGGCTCAGCTGCATCAGCTGAGAGGACGGGTAGGCCGCGGTGAGCACCAGTCTTACTGCATCCTGATTGCCGATGCCAAGACCAAGGAGATTTATGAGCGCATGAAGGTCATGACCAAGTCTAACGACGGGTTTGAAATAGCCGAGAAAGATCTACAGCTCAGGGGGCCGGGCGATTTCCTCGGGGTTAAGCAGCATGGCCTGCCCGAGTTTAAAATTGCCAACCTTGTTAGGGATATAGGTATATTAAAGCAGGTTGACCTGGCTGTAAGGCAGGTTTTACAGCAAAGGGACAACCCTGCCTATAAAGCCCTGATTGAATATACGATGGATAAGTTTAATGAACAGCTGAATGAGATAACATTCAATTAAAAAGAGTTATTTTTGTCGCGTTTGTTATAACGGCGTATTGGGGTAATGGAAGTAATGTAATGGATGATGAGAATAATGAATTGGATGTATTGCTAAACTTTGGAGAAAACCTTGTTACCCCTGAGTGGACGTTTATAAGGGATCAGCTTTACCGCTTTAAAGAATGAAAAAATATAAATGGAGATGCTAATATACAGTTGCTATATATTACTAGAGTAAAAATCGTTATATTGGTTAAATTAATAATACCACGATAAATCAGGAGGTGAAATAGACGTGGCCAGGAATAATAAGAAGGTAGTTCCCGAGGCTAGGCAGGCTCTTGACAACATGAAGTTTGAGATAGCCAGCCAGCTGGGAGTCAATCTGAAGCAGGGGTACAATGGAGACTTGACCGCTAAAGAGGCTGGTTATATCGGTGGGTATATGGTGAAGAGGATGATCGAGCAGGCCGAGAGGCAGCTCAGCGGTAGATAACATGTATGATAAAAGGGAACGGCTTTGAGTCGTTCCCTTTTATCATTTTTGGTAGCTGCTAAAACCGTGCATCTGCGAGCACTAGTTAAAGTGGTCAGCATGGGGAAAAGCATTTTAAATGTGCTGTTTTCTCTTTTCAGTTGTGCCGTGATCACACGCCAAGGTTGCTGCATAAAACAAAAAAAGCTGGTGACCTTTAAGCCACCAGCGCTGGGAGAGGAGAAATTGAAGGAAGAGCTCTATGGGGGATGTTACACTTCTATTATTGCACGATATGGCTGAAAATATACATCCGCTTGTATAGGAAAATTAGCCTGTTTTTTAAAGATTGCTTGTCCGGTATAGCAAATTATGCTAGAATGAATAATAATTAAAAAATTAGGTATCATGGGGGAAACCGGCTTGAGAGTTATAGCAGGGCGGTGGAAGGGGAGAAGGCTGCTAGCGGTAAAGGGCATGCATACCCGGCCCACATCTGACAGGGTAAAAGAGGCCATATTTAACATACTGCAGCAGTACATTACCGGCAGCAACGTGCTGGACCTGTTTGCCGGGACGGGCAATCTGGGCCTAGAGGCTTTAAGCAGGGGTTGTTCAAGGGTAGTATTTGTGGAGAAGGACCCGCGTGCCATCGATGTGCTCAACAAAAACCGTGCCAATTTGGGATGCGTTGAACAAACCACCGTCATGCGCGACGATGTGTTTTACGCAATCAAACGCCTTTCCGGCCGGGAAAGGTTTGACATAATATTTGCTGATCCCCCTTACAGCAGAGGATTGGAAGCCCTGCTTCTGAATGCCATTGCCGACAGCGATATACTGTGTCAGGATGGCATAGTTGTGCTTGAGCATTCCAGCAGGGACCATCAACCTGATAGAGTGGGGAGCTTGATTAAACTGCAGGACAGGCGTTACGGTGATACAGCGATAAGCTTTTATAAAAAGGAGTGAATGGCGTCATGAAGGTGGCTGTTTATCCAGGCAGTTTCGATCCCATAACAAATGGGCATATGGATATCATAAAAAGGGCCAGCAAGATATTTGACAAGCTGATTGTGGCTGTTGTGCGCAACCCCAACAAGGTGGCGACATTTACGGTGGCCGAAAGGATGGAGCTCATTAAAAAAGCGGTGAGCGATTTGCCCAACGTGGAAGTTGATCATTTCGAAGGATTGCTGGTTGATTTCATGAGGAAGAAAAACGCCTGCGTTATCATAAAGGGATTGAGGGCAGTATCCGATTTTGAATACGAGTTTCAGATGGCGCTTATGAACAGAAAGCTGGACCCCAATATAGAAACCTTGTTCATGATGACCAGCTATAAGTATTCCTATTTGAGCTCCAGCATTGTCAAGGAGATCGGCAGGCTGGGAGGATGTATAGGCGAACTGGTGCCGGAAGTTATTCTGCCTGATATACAAAAGAGATTGATTAACTCATGAGGGGGAGTAGGAGAGATGAATATTTTCAACCTTCTGGATATTTTGGAGGATGAGTTGGAGAATGGCAAGCCTGTGCCCCTCCTGGGCAAAGTAATGGTGGACCGCGATAAATGCCTGGATATCATCAGGGATATTCGCCTTAGCTTGCCGGAAGCACTGCAACAGGCAGAGATGATAACCAAGGAACGCCAGAGGATACTGGCCGAAGCGCAAAAGGAAGCCGAAACCCTTCTTAAGGAGGCCGAACAGCACATCAAAGTCCTTGTGGACGAGCACGAGATCACGCAGATGGCCTATCAGCAGTCAAGGGAGATCATCGAAAATGCACAGGATAGCGCCAAGAAGATACGGCTGGGTGCAAGGGAGTACGCTGATGAGATACTGCAGGAGGTGGAACGCTACCTTGCACATCAGCTGGAGGTCATAAGGCAGAACCGCGAGGAGCTAAAGGGGAGTAAGAAGTGAGGGCGCTATGGGCGGTTTGAGTGCCTGGATGGATTGAGGCGTACCATGATAAGGGAAATTAAGGCGGTCAGAAACAGAATCAAGATGGAGCATACAACCAGCTGCCATGCGCTTTGCAGCTGAGTGTAAAATGATGTACTCGTTTGAGGAGAAAATTGGTGGAATACGCCCGGGTCGGGTTGTACCCATATTTTCATAATGGTCCAGGCCAGGATGGAAGCCAGGATTCCATGGAGAAATTTGGCCATGGTGTACAGGCCAATGGAGATGCCGCTCTTGCTTAAAAAGCCCATTGCCTGGCAGTGAATAGAAAATCCGCTCCAGCTGATTACAAATGCGCTTAGAATTATTTTTTGGGACAGTGGAGCGGCGGCCTGGGATATCAGCTTGCACCCGGTGGTCATCTCGAATATTCCGCCGATTAAGCCAGGGAGCAGTTGTGGTTCCATTCCCAAAGGCAGGAGGAGAGGTGCCAGCATTCGGGACACATTGCTTATGAAGCCCGTTTTTAACAAAATATTGATGATTACCGAAAAGAGGATGATAAATCCCCCTATATACAAAAGTGCGTTCATGGAATTGCGGACGGCATCGCCCAGCATTTCTCCAAAGGTTCTGCTGTTCTTTTTTCTTGCGGCCAGCAGGGCCGCAAAAGCCGCTTTAAAGCCAGGGGGATTATCTATTTTTTTGGCCTTTTTATAGTCGGATGGCATATAAAGGCGAAATATGAGGCCTACTATAATGGAAGCGATATAGTGGCTTGCTGCGATGACCTTGCCGGCTGCAGAACTGTTGAGCATTCCTATGCCCACCGCGCCCAGCATGAAGAGCGGGCCGGAGGTGCTGCAAAAGGCCATTATCCTTTGGGCTTCGTGGACGGTTATGCTGCCTCTCTCGAGGAAAGAGGAGGTCAGCTTTGCCCCTACGGGATAGCCCGAGGTGATGCTCATGGCCCATATAAACGAGCTTTCACCCGGGCAGCGAAACAAGGGTCTCATGACAGGCCTGAGTAGGATGGCAAAAAAGTCCACCAGCCCGATGCCCATCATTATTTCGGAGGTGATGAAGAAAGGAAGCAGTGCCGGGAAGACGTTTCTCAGCCAGGTGTCCAGGCCAGTCAAGGCCGCTTGAAACGATTGGCGCGGAAAGGCGATTATAAAACAGGCGACCAGGAGACATAACATTACCAATGTTATCGATTGTAGCTTTATCAAGGCATATCTTTTATGCATTTTTCCTCCCATAATAAGGCATATAAAGAGTGCGCTTCAGTATAATTCATATTGTGGAGGTAGTAAGTTTATGAAGAAAAAGGTGAAGATAGGGTTGGCTTTGGGCTCGGGGGCTGCTAGAGGTTTGGCTCACATTGGTGTACTGCAGGTGCTTGAGGAAAACGGGATCGTCCCTGACTACATAGCCGGAACCAGCATTGGGGCCATTGTAGGAGCTTTGTATGCCGCCGGTGTTTCCCCAAAGATGATGGAGGCCCTGGCACAAAACCTGGACATAAAGAAGTATTATGATGTCACTGTTCCGCGTTACGGCTTTGTAAAGGGACAGAGGATTGAAGAACTCATCAAGCTGCTTACCCGCGATAAAGAGTTTAGCGAACTTAACATTCCTCTTACCGTAACGGCCGTTGACCTTAAGACCTGCAGGTTGATAGAGCTTAACGAGGGCAAGGTATACAGGGCTGTGCGGTCCAGTATATCCATCCCTGGGATATTTACCCCAGTTGAACAGGGAGATTATATCCTGGTGGATGGGGGGCTGCTGGCACGGGTGCCGGTGGATACCGTTAAACGCATGGGAGCCGATGTGGTCATAGGAGTGGACGTAGGATTTCGAGGGCAGCATCGTCCGCCTGTAAACATTCTGGAAGTGATTTTGCAGTCATTGGAGGTAATGGAACTGGAGATTTTGAAGAACAACGTGGAAAAAGGGGATGTGATAATCTATCCCGATGTCTCGGATATACACCCCTTTTATTTCGACAAGGTGGAGGAATGCGTACAGGAGGGCAGAAAAGCGGCCCTGAAAGCCATGGACCGCATAAAAAATCTCATACAAACCTACCAGCGTTAGACAATCCTGATCTTCTCGGTAAAGTCCCTGTTTCCCCTTCTGTAGCGTGGATCGGGTATGCCCAGGCTGTATAAATCGGTGGCCAAAATGTCTATATCAAACATTTCGCGGGCTATGGGGCTTTCGAGTATGCGAGCATAGTGAGCTGTCTTGGTTATTATGGGCACCTTGGCGTTTTGTTTTAATTGCTTCAAAAGCGGTATGGCTCTTTTTGAGAATCCCAGAATTCGCAAGTATTGGGGCCCACCGGCGCGCCGAAATCTTTCCACTCTTTCTCTTGTTATACCCAGCAATGCATGAATGAGTATGCGCTGCAGGCGCGTGTATACGTATCTCTTTGTCTTGGCAAGGGCTATGAATTCATCCAGGGTAGAGGCTTTAAGAGCGCATTCCTTTATGCGGTTTTCAAGGCCTTCATCTACATCCATAAGGTGTTTGATGTCTTCCAGGCACATCGAGCGGATTTTTCCCAATAAGAGCTGTTCAAGGGAATTGTTGGTGACCGGCCCTTTCCCAGATTCTACAGCGCGTTTTAATATTTCAAAGGATGCCTGAGGAATTGCCTGGGAAATGCTATCCCAGCATTTTTGCCTCAGGAGCTCATTCCTTATGGCCGTTGCGCTGGATACCTCACCGCTCATCTCTTGAGCGTTGTATGGTGCACCTATCCGCTGAATTGTAACCGGGATTATGCTGCTGTTGGTTCTGTAGAGCGCCTTCAGGTATTCTATTGCCAGTATGGAGTTTGAGCTGTTGATTATTTTTTCCCACTGGCTTTCTGAAAAGCCCGGCCCGCTTCTTTTTGCATGCTCTTTGATTGCCCTGTGCCTGGCCTGAGGGAAGGACAGCCCTTGATCCAGGTATTGTTTTAACAGAGCTTTAAAAGGTGGTGGTTCATCGGCCAGTATCCTGGCTATTTCTGCAAGGGGTTGTATCTGCCCTATTTCGCTGCCAAAGCTAATGTGGGTTACCACCCCTGTATGGTTGAGAAGCTGAACGCCGCCATAGGCGAACAGTTCCGCCGTTTGAGATGAATATGCGGCCGGCAGCTCTACTACTATATCGACGCCGTTTCTAAGCGCCATCTCAGTCCTTTCCCATTTATCGATTATGGCCGCTTCGCCCCTTTGGGTGAAGTGGCCCGACATGGCCACCATGGTGTAATCGGGATCGATGAGCTCTAAAGAGCTTTTAAGGTGATACATGTGCCCGTTGTGGAACGGATTGTATTCGGCGATAATCCCCAATACTTTCACCATAACTCCCCCTCGCTTTGGAGATGATATAGATGATATATTATTATTTTATCTTGAACTCAGTGCAATGTAAAACTTCAAAAAACTATTGATTTGCTAGTCATTTGGGTTAGAATAGATAATGGTTGTTTTAAGCTAAAAAAATATATACAGAAAATTCTGAAATTATATTTTATGAAGGATTTTAATGTTTTATGTAGAATATTAAATGGGTTGGCTTTTTTGTGTGTGATTAGCAAAAAAATAAATCTTTTGCTGAAAGGGGAATATCTATGGGTGTAATGGAATCTATTATTAGCAAGGCCAAGTCGTGCAAAAAGCGCATAGTCCTTCCTGAAAGTAATGACGACAGGACGCTGAAAGCGGCAGAAATAGTGATGAGGGAGGGCATAGCCGATATAATCCTGCTGGGCAAAAAAGAGGAGATTTATAAAAACGCAGCAGGATTGGATATAGCGGCTGCTACAATTATAGAGCCAGAGGGCTCGGATAAATTTGACCTTTACGTCGATCAGTTGGTGGAGTTGCGAAAACACAAAGGGATGACCCCGGATAAAGCCAGGGAGCTCATGAAAAACCCGCTGTATTATGGTTCCATGATGGTCAAGCTGGGCGATGCAGATGGAATGGTGGCGGGTGCGGTGCACAGTACGCCGGATGTATGGAGGCCGGTTTTGCAGATCATAAAGACCATGCCGGGGATATCGGTGGCATCCAGCTGTTTCCTCATTGAGGTGCCCGATTGCCCATACGGTGAAAACGGAGTGTTCATCTATGCCGACTGCGGTCTGAATCCTAACCCTACGGCGGAGGAGCTGGCGGCTATTGCTGTATCTGCAGCCAGGACCGCTAAAGTGCTGGTGGGTATGGAACCACGAGTAGCCATGCTGTCTTTTTCAACAAAGGGGAGCGCAGAGCATGAATCGGTTGACAAGGTAAGAGAGGCCACACGGATAGCCAAAGAGATGATGCCTGACCTGCTCATAGACGGCGAGCTGCAGGTTGATGCTGCTCTGGATATGGAAGTGGCCAAGAAGAAATGTCCTGGCAGTCCGGTAGGGGGTAGGGCAAATGTATTGATATTCCCTGACCTTAACGCCGGCAATATTGCGTACAAGCTCACTCAGAGGCTGGCCAAGGCCATGGCGTTGGGACCGCTGAGCCAGGGGCTGGCAAAGCCGGTAAACGACCTGTCAAGGGGCTGTAGCGCCGAGGACATCGTCAACGTGGTGGCCATTACGGCTGTTGAGGCCCAACAACAGTGAAGGGGAGGGACACGGGATGAAGGTGTTGGTCATCAATGCCGGTAGTTCATCGCTGAAGTATCAGCTTATCGATATGACTGATGAAACGGTTTTGGCCAAAGGCAATGCCGAACGAATAGGAATAGACAACTCTGTGCTGTCACATACACCGGCTGGGAAGGAAAAGGTTGAGATAAGGACCGACATCAAGGACCACGTGCAGGCCGTGAGAATGGTCATAGATGCGCTGGTGCACCCCGAATACGGGGTGATCAAAGACATGTCCGAGATTTCGGCGGTAGGGCACAGGGTTGTTCATGGCGGCGAGAAGTTTTCGGGTTCGGTGGTAATAGACGATGATGTAATGGAGGCTATAAGAGCAAACAGCGAGCTGGCGCCCCTTCACAATCCTGCCAATATAACCGGCATAGAGGCATGCAAAAGTGTTATGCCCAATACACCCATGGTGGCCGTTTTTGATACGGCATTCCATCAGACCATGCCCAGGGAATCCTACATATATGCCATTCCATACAGCGCTTATGAAAAATACGGCATAAGGCGCTATGGATTCCACGGTACTTCGCACAAGTACGTATCGCTAAAGGCTGCCAGGTTCATGGGTAGGCCGATAGAAGAGCTGAAAATAGTCACGTGCCATCTAGGCAACGGGTCCAGCATCACTGCTGTTAAAAACGGCAAGTCGGTGGACACCAGCATGGGATTTACCCCTCTGGAAGGGCTGCCCATGGGTACCCGCTGCGGCACCATTGACCCGGCTATCATCATGTTTTTGATGGAAAAGGAAAATATGACTTACCAGCAGATCAACCATTACTTGAACAAGGAATCGGGGGTACTAGGCATATCGGGCGTGAGCAGCGATTTCAGAGACTTGGAAGCGGCTGCTCGAGAGGGGAATGAGCGGGCACAGCTGGCCTTGGACATATTTGCCTATTCCATCAAGAAGTACATTGGTGCATACGCCGCGGCTATGGGTGGGTTGGATTGCGTAGTCTTTACTGCAGGCATAGGCGAAAACAATCCTTACATCCGCCAGAAAGCCTGTGAAGGTTTGGAGTTTCTTGGCATAAAGATTGATGAGGAAAAGAATCAACGTATGGTTGGTAGAATGGGGCGAGAAGGCGAAATATCCACTGCCGACTCGACAGTGAAGGTTTTGGTGATTCCAACAAATGAAGAGCTGATGATAGCAAGGGAGACTGTAGAATTGGTTGGTTGATGCGGGATTTCATGGGTGCACAGCAAAGCTAGGAAGGCCATCGTTTATTTTAGAGCAGTTGAGTATCGCAATTGGTATTGTAATTAATTGCATAAATGGATATCAAGGGAATATCCTTGATATCCATTTATTTTTGGTTTGATTTGAAAAATATTGGTAGAATAGTTTACAAGAATTCTGCAGAAAGCCTCGTCCTTGTAGGGCGGGGATGAATGCAAGGGTTGAAACTGAGAACCAAGTATGATATAATTAAACCAAATCTTGGAATTAAGAAGGTTGGTTTAGAATGAATACCTACAAATCCACACGACATGCTAAATTCCTAATCAACTACCACTTTGTTTGGATACCAAAGTACAGAAAAGACTTTTTAAAAGACCCTGAGGTAAAAAATACAGTTGAAGAAACAATCAGGGAACTATCCAAGACATACAAGTTTGATATTTTAGCACTTGAAATAATGCCTGATCATATTCATCTATTTATTTCTGCACTTCCAAGGTATTCTCCAAGCGAACTTATTAATGTTATAAAGGGCGCTACTGGCAGGAAGATAGGACAAAAGTTTCCCCAGTACAAACAAAGAGATTCTGTCTGGACAAGAGCGTACTTTGTGGCAACTGCAGGTAATGTATCTGCCGAAACCATCAAGAAGTATATAGAGAGCCAATGGAAGAAGGTAGAAAAGGATGGATAGGACATATATTTTGTCAGTTCCAGAAGAATATCAAGATTTAGCGAGAGAAATTTCAATGGTATCTGGTAAAATCTACTCTAAAGCAGTAAATTTTTTTAAAAGAATACAAACAAAAGGGATACATGTTTCGAGAAAGACATTTGACCGGTATATGGAATGGTGGCTGCATCAAAAGAGTTTTAAACTTCACAGTCAAAGCAAACAGGCAGCATACCAGCAGTTTTGGACTGCATATCAGGCATACCTGAAAAAATTACAAAAGGCAAAGGAGAAAGGCCAAGATACATCCAAGATAAGGCCACCATTCAGGAACAAGAAGTATAATAAAGTGGTTTTTAAGAAAAGCGCAATTCATTTTAAAGATGGAGACTTGATTTTGTCAAATGGGAAGGAACAAGCACCAATGGTTATAAAAGGGTGTTGTTTAAAAGGTGCTCCCAAGTATGCAGAGCTGATTTTCCATCAAGACAAGAAGAAATATTATCTTCACATTGTGGTTGAAGTAGAAGAAGGAAAAATTGAGAATACCGCAGGAGTCATGGCAATAGATCTTGGAGTAATACATCCGATGGTTTGTTTTGATGGCAGAAAAGTTTTAATCTATAATGGTGGTATTCTGAACTCAAAGATAAGATACCGCAATAAAAAACTTGCAGAATTTCAGCAAAAACTATCTAAGTGTCAGAAAGATTCAAAAAAATTCAAAGAGCTTTTGAGAGCAAAGAGGGAAGTATTGAAAAGAGTTAACAATCAAATTAGAGATGTGTTGGAAAAATACACATCTTATTTGGTAGGGTATTGTATTAAAAATGGTATAGGGACAATTGTATTAGGTGATTTGAAGGGTATAAGGAATGGGGCAAGACATGGGAAAGTACCAAATCAAAAAATCCATCAATGGATGTTTAGAAGAGTAGCAAGAAGGATAGAAGAGAAAGCCGAGTTTGTGGGGATAGAAGTCAAATTTATAAAAGAAAATGGGACATCACAGAGTTGTCCTGTGTGTGGTAGCAAAAACAAGCCAGAAAACAGGAACTATGAATGCAAAAGCTGTGGTTTTAGATATCACAGGGATGGAGTGGGAGCGATAAACATATACAGAAAGTATACAGGCTCTTTAAGCCTGGTAGTAGGGCTATTGGCTTGCCCCACAGGTGTGAGGTACACACCACACCTGTGTTGCCCTATTGAGTGGAATATCCACCCAGTAGGGAAGACGGCCTGAAATTCGGAGCTGTCAAGAATCCTCGCCCCTTCCAGGGCGGGGAGAAGTCAAAATCTGACTATGGAGTAGATATGTAAAAAGAGGGTGAATTTTATGGAACATTTGCTATCTGTAAAGGGCCTTAGGAAATATTACAGCAAAGTAAAAGCGGTGGATGGAATCTCGTTTGAGCTGTATCCAGGAGAAGTAGTGGGATTGATAGGGCCTAATGGTGCCGGGAAAAGTACCACGCTTAAAACCATAATGGGCCTTTTAAGAAAAACTGAAGGTGAGATAAGGGTATGCGGTTATGACCACAGAGATGTACAGGCTCGCATGAGAATTGCGTATATTCCGGAAACACCCGATATTTATCCAATCCTTACGGTATGGGAACATATGAAGTTTATTGCATTGGCCTATAATCTACATAATTGGGAAAGTGAAGCGCTAAAATACATGGAAGCATACGACCTTCTGGACAAAAAAGATGAATTGGGAGCAAGTTTGTCAAAGGGTATGCAGCAAAAATTGATGGTGATCTGTAGCCTTTTGCACCATCCCGAGTTGATGTTGTTTGATGAACCATTTATAGGCCTTGATCCCAAGGCCATGAGGGAATTGAAAGATACTATACGGCGGCTTAGGGACGAGGGCAAGGCTGTTCTTTTGAGTACGCACATGCTGGATTCGGTGCAGAATCTAGCCGATAGAGTGCTTATTTTAAAGGCGGGGAAATTGATTTATCAAGGTACCATTGGTGAGATTATGGAAAAGGCTGGTCCGGGGGGAACGTTGGAAGACCTGTTTTTGGAGGTAACAAAATGAGGGAGATAAGAGCTTTATTCTGGCTGGATGTTTTAAGGGCGAAGAATTTTATAAAGGGTATAATTAAAAAGCCCAGCAGGATATTTTTATATCTTTCACAGTTTATATGGTATATATTCTGGCTTATTCCTGTTTTACTAACAAGAGGCAAAACGGCGGGAGAAGTAGTATATCCAACAAAAACCATATATCTACTTGTTTGTATAATGGTGTTTTTACTGTTGGGGCTTGTCATATCTTTATACAGCTCTATAAAGCATCCGAGCATTATTCTGGGAGAGGGTGATGTTGCCTTCCTACTGTCTTCTCCCATAGGCGAGAGAAAGATATTTTTGTGGCATATGTTGAGGGTTGCATTCAAAAATATCGGTTATGCTGTGCTTTTGGTGATATATCTACCATACCTGAGCATAGTGTTAGGAATAGAAAGCTACGCAAAAAATTTGGTTTTTGCATACATAGGCATCTTTACCTTCTCATTGAGCTTGGTTCCTCTGGAATTCTTAATTTATTCAATAACAATGAAATTTGGCGCAGAAAAATTTATCAGGCGATGTTTGGGCATACTGTTGGTCTTAACCGTGGGATTAGCGGTATACCATGTTTATAAACAGCAAAGCCTGCGCGGGTTAATCGATTTTCTTATGCTGGATGGTTGGAATTACCTTCCGGTTATTGGGCCTTCTAGACATCTTATATTTTTATATTTTTCACCTGATACAGCAAACAATATCCCTTTTATTATGTATCAAATGGCCAACATAGTATTCATGGTTGCAGCAGGTTTGTATTTTGCGACCGACTATTATGAAGAGGTTGTAGGTTACAATGAAATATTGAAGCGTATAAGGGAGAAGGCAAAGAAGGGAAATTATTATGAAGCAGAAAAAAGCTCGGCAAAGAAAAAAAAGAAGGTAAGAAGGGTAGAGGTAAAACTTGAACTCAAAGGGCCCTGGGCTTTTTTATGGGCTAAACTGGTGGAGGCCAGAAGGAGTGCAGGGTCTCTGATATTTAACTACTATAACCTTGTAATAATCGTGATTTCGATTATAGCAGGATATTTTCTTCCAAAAAATGATAAGGATTTGATATTTGTTGGTGCCTTCATGTATGCCTACGGGGTCTGGCTGGGGACGAGTACAATTTCGGCTGTGGTTTCGGAGCTTAAAAGGATGTACATATATATAATACCGGGTGATGGAATTAAAAAATTGGTAGCAGTCAGTACGGTGACTATATTAAAAACATTTATAGGAGCTGTTGCAATGATTGTACCTCTTTCAATTTTTATAAAACCGGGCATGTTAAACATCATTGCTTCAATTCTGTTTATAATGGGCGTTGCAACTCTGCAGAATTATTCTTCTTTATTGTTACAACTTGTTTTGCCTTCTAAAACAGACCTTATATCAATTATGCCTGTGGTGAAGTGGCTAGGGTTTATTGTGATACTTCTACCAGCAGGAGCGGTGGCGGTACCTCTAGGAATGGCAACAGATAGCATGGGGATAGGGGTTTTGGCGGCAGCAGTTATGATGTTTCTGGAATCAGCTGCATTTTTAGCCTTTGCTAATTTAGCGTTTGACCGGCTAGAATTGAGAGATAACTAGACGTATTTATGGTGACTGAAAGGAGGTTAGAATATGGCGTTGAGACCTGATAAATTTCTGGAACGGTTGTACAGCTCTATCAGGCCCAAATACAGCTTTAATGCTAAAACCATATCTGAGTGGGAGATATGGCGTAATAATTTAAAGAAGGTGTTTGTGGAATGCCTGGGCGAATTTCCGGAGGAAAAAGTGGACTTAAATCCTCGAATTGTGGAACAAAAAGAGCTTGATGGCTATATAAGACAGCGGGTGGCATTTACCACTATGGAAGATTTAGAGATGTTGGCGTATGTATTGATCCCCAAAAATGTAGCCGGAAGGCTGCCGGCTGTTGTAGCATGCCATGGCCATGGGTACGGAAGTAAGGATGTGGTGGGGCTCAATTTCGATGGCAGTGAAAAGACCGGCGATGCTGGATATCAAAAGAATTTTGCTGTGGAGCTGGTAAAGAGGGGATTTTTAGTCATAGCGCCCGAACTGCTTGGGTTTGGTGACAGGACGCTTGAGGAGGACGCGCGTAAAGCGCATAAGGGTGAAAGTTCTTGCTACAAGATATCGACCAATTTGTTGATGATGGGTAAGACAATGGCTGGGATACGAGTGTATGAGGTCATGCGTACCATAGACTACCTCTTAACCCGCAGCGAAATCGATACTGACAGAGTGGGCTGCATGGGCATCTCGGGGGGAGGATTGGTGTGCGCCTTCACAAGCGCCATAGATGAGAGGATCAAGGTTGCGGTCATCAGCGGCTATGCAAATACATTTAAGGACAGCGTAATGTCCATATACCATTGTATAGACAATTTTATACCCGGAATAATCCAATATGCCGAAATGCCCGATATAATTGGTCTCATCGCTCCAAGGCCTCTGCTTATCGAGTCAGGTACTCTGGACCCTATATTTCCCATAGGAGCTGCTGAAAAGGCTTTCTCTAAATTGGAGAGAATATATGAAATTTTGGGAGCGCGGGAGAGACTGGATAAGGACTTCTTTGAAGGCCAGCATCAGATATCAGGGAGAAAAGCATATGACTGGTTTGTCAAGTGGCTGTGAGATGTTGGAGTATTTCGGAGCTTTTACTTCCTTCATATTTTGACAGGTATTTTTTCTGTGATTTTTACTTCATATGGCGATACCGAACACCGATAGGCGAGAACTTCTACGCCCGCTTGAGCGGCTTCTCTGACTTTTTGTGCAAATGCGGGGTCCATAAGGGCATTGGGGCTAAAGCCTTTTGCATATTCTATCTGAACCACAAAAAGCAAAACCGCGCGATGGCCGCTTTGTGCTGCGCATATCAACTCGTCGATGTGTTTGCGGCCCCTCTGTGTAGGGGCGTCGGGGAAGTAGCTCCAGCCGTCTAATTCTAAAGTGACCCCTTTTACTTCAACAAAGCAAATGTCCTTTCCGATAAGCTGCAGGTCAAAACGGCTGCTGTTGTAGATTATTTCTCTGTTTATGGCGCTGTAGCCTTTCAGCTCGCTGATGGTTCCGGCTGATATAGCCTCAACGGCCAGGGCATTGGGAAGCTGGGAATCTATGGACACCCAGCTTCCCTTCTTTTTTACCATCCGTAATTCATATTTGGTTTTCCGGTTGGATGAAGCGTGGTAAGAAACGGCCACCTCTGCACCAGGGTACAGTAGCTCTTTGAGCCGTCCGGTATTGGGGACGTGGCAGACCGCTTCTGCTCCTGATATATTTACGTGGGCGATAAACCTGTTGGGCCTGCATATAAAAGTGCCATAATGCATATCATAGTCCAGTTTCATATCGTGCCAGCCTTACTTTTTCTAGCTTTTCATGCAAGAGTCATGAAGAAACGGATCGCTATTTTTCTTTGGCTTGTTTTTTAGAAGGGCACAGCCCTTTAAACGAGCAGCCATTGCAACCGGCGCAGCCCGAGAGCTGCAGGACAAGGGTGTGGCATCTGGGGCATCGATGGTATTTTTCTATATCAACCAGCATCTTGCAGGTGGGACACTGTACATGCATATTTAACACCTCACAAAGTTTTTTAATTGGTTTAACTGTTGATTTGCGATTACAAATTAATTTAGCTTAATGAAAAGTATAAAAAGGCAAAGCGAATTTCGTTTTGGGTAGCACATTAGCCTTTTTACACTAACAAGATCATATTATGACCTGCGCTACTATTCCTGCCGTTAAAAATGAGATTACAAAGCTTCCCATCCATATCAGAAGGGCTTCCTTCCAGTCTCTCTCTTTGAAAATCACCATGATGGCGGCTATGCAGGGAACAAACAGGGTTATGGCTATAAGCGCCACCACCACCTGAGATGAATTCAGCAGGCCTCTTGATACCATGTCGTTCAGGCCAGCGGCGCCAAAGTCCCTTCTGATTATCCCCATGATGAAGGCGACAGCCGTTTCACGTGGAAGCTTTAAAAATCCTTCTGTGATGGGCGCAAACCCGTTGGCTATCAGGTCTAAAATTCCGGTGTACTGCAGCAGAGTGATTATGACGGCGCCAAGGAGAAAGAGTGGACCGGCCTCGGTGATGAAGACCTTGGACTTGACGTATGTCTTTTTAAGGACGTTTCCGATGCGCGGCAGGCGCAGCGGAGGAAGGTCTATCATAAGGTCGGTGGACTTTCCGGGAACAACCTTATTCAAAAGGGTACCTGTGAGCGCGAAGACTATAAATATTACTGATACATAAAGAGCGGCCATCTTAATGCCCAACGGCCCCAGCAATCCGGCTATTACTCCCAGCTGAGCGGAGCAGGGAATGGCCAGGCCCAGAAGCATGGTAGCTATGAACCTTTCACGCCTTGAACCGAGTATGCGCGTCGTGATGGTGGCCATGGTAACGCAACCGAACCCCAGTATTATGGGTATGATGGCTCGTCCGTTCAATCCAAGCAAGTTTAAGCTTCGGTCGGTAAGTACTGCTACCCTGGGAAGGTATCCAGAGTCTTCCATGATGGAAAGCACCAAGTAAAACCCTACTACAAGAGGTAGCAGAAGTCCGAATACATAGATGGGCGTCATGGTGAGAACGCCAAATTCACCAATGAGCAGCTGGGCCAAAAGGCTCTCTGTACCCAGTAAGGGTTCCAGCGTCTTCATTATGAATTCATAATAATATTTGCCCATGATCACTTCTTCGGTCCACCCAACCACCGTCTGTGCCACGAATACTCCCACGAATTCATAGACAAGCCATAGCACGACCAGCAGAATCGGGATACCTGTCAAAGGGGATAACATCCATCTTCCTAATTTCACAGAGAAAGAAGCGCCGCGGTTGGTATGGCGTACCACCTTTTTGACTATTTCATCAACTCTTGCGCGCCTTGCTTGATAGATTTGCTCCCTCATCCCCTTAATTCCGCTTATGTTGTGGCGGGCAATGATATTTTCGTCCTCCTCCAGCACCAGCAGGGCTTCAGAGTCTTCGTCGACCATATGGCGAACAGCGTGCAGATTTTCCTCAACTATAGGGAGCCTGTTGCCGGTCCTTGCGCGGCCAAGCGCCTCCTTTACTTCCTCAATGCCTTCGCCTTTTACGGCAATGGTGGGAATTACCGGTACCCCAAGCTCCCGGGATAGCTTGTCAACGTCGATCTCTATGCCGTTTTTCTTGACATCATCTATCATGTTGAGGGCCACTACCACCGGTTTGCCCATGTCTATGATCTGCTGGGTGAGAAACAGGTCACGCTCTATATGTAGAGCGTCAACCACATTGAGGATGATGTCGGCGTACAGTATGACATCCCTGGCAACCCGCTCTTCGTCGTTAAAGGAGGATACCCCATAAACGCCTGGCGTATCCATTACCACCATGTCCTTGTATCTTCCCGAGCTTATGTCTACTGTGGTTCCAGGAAAGTTGGATACATCCACGTATGACCCTGTGAGGGCGTTGAAGAACACCGATTTTCCTACGTTAGGATTTCCAACCAGTACGATCTTCTTTGCTTCTTTGTTTATATCGATTTTTTCTGTCATATTATGGCACTGCATTGCTTCACATCCCCCTTGTCTAGCAGTTGTACCTCTATCTTCTTGGCCAGTCCCCTGCCTATAGCTATCTCCTGCATACCGTTTTGGATGATTACCGGCCCGGCGGGGAATTTATACACGCAGGTGAGCCTGGCACCTTGGTATATGCCTAAACGTATGGCTTGCGCACTGACGTGTTTATCTGGGATTGATACTATTTGGAAAATTTGTCCTTTATTTACTTGATCCAGCGTCATGTTAGCTCTCCCTTCTAAACGCATAATTGGTATTTTAAAGGCATTTTTTATTTGGTTTTTAAAATTTTTTATCACAAATAACCATTGTACATGGGTGCCAGTAAATATTATGACATTGATAATCATTATCAATAAAAATTCCTACTAAAACACTTTGTTTTTCAAATCCATTTTAATGTAAATGATAATCATTGTCAATATATATTTTGTCAAAATTTTTAATTATGTGATTTTCAGCGCCATGCGTCTTGACAGTGTTAAATTTTTCTTATAATATTAAGAATTAGAAAATTAAAAATCATAAGCTAAAAGTAAAGGGGAGTAATCCATTGCCCTTAAGTTTCATCAGGGCAAAGCTTCCAATCGTCATTACGGCACTGCATTTTGAGGGAATTTGTGCAGTGCCCGGTTGGAAGGCAGACGTAAAGTCTGAGGATGAGACCTTTGTCTGGCAAATGGCTGTCAGATGGAGGTCTTTAATAATTTTAAAAGCACTTTAATTTTGCTTCGGTTTTGTCATAATCTCAAAGCATCTGTTATATCAAGTGATATTACGCATTATACGTATGTCTGCAGGTCTTATGGGCGATTGCCGGGATAAACGTACAGAGATGCATCGTTAAACGGACAGTGAAGGATACTAACATTGGCAAAAATTAAAGCAAGCGGGGTGTAAGTTTTTATGGAGAAGATGGCATGGCATGTTTTATCTAAAGAAGAGGTTGAAGAGAAGCTTTCAACTTCGTTTTTGAAAGGCCTTTCTAAAGACGAAGTGTACCGCCGCCTGGAACAGTATGGCTCTAATGAATTGGAGGAAAAAGGGCGAAAAACGATTTTTCAGATGTTCCTGGACCAGTTTAAGGATTTTATGATTGCAGTTCTGATAGTGGCGGCCATTATATCCGGTTTGCTTGGTGAGATAACCGATGCGCTCATCATACTGCTCATCGTTGTATTAAATGCTGTTCTGGGCGTGGTACAGGAGAACAAGGCTGAACAGTCTTTGGAAGCTTTGAAGAAAATGGCATCCCCCACAGCAAAGGTCATAAGGAATGGGATGCCCGACGTGATTCCGGCGTCACAGCTGGTACCAGGGGATGTGGTGGTGCTGGAGGCCGGCGACTTTGTTCCCGCCGATATCCGGCTTATAGAGACCTCTAACTTGAAGATAGAGGAGGCGGCGCTCACCGGCGAATCGGTGCCGGTTGAGAAGCACAGCGAAAGGCTGGAAAAGGAGGACGTACCCCTTGGCGACAGGGTGAATATGGCCTATTCAGGCAGTATAGTGACCTACGGCAGGGGAAAGGGCATAGTGGTAGGCACAGGCATGAACACCGAGATGGGTAAAATCGCCGAGATGATACAGACAGGCGAGGAGACCGTGACGCCCCTTCAAAAGCGTTTGGAGGTGGTGGGCAAGACCCTGGGTACAGCGGCCCTCGCCATATGCGGTGTCATATTCACTGTGGGCATACTCTACGGCAAAGAAATTTTCCAGATGTTCTTGACCTCTGTCAGCCTTGCGGTGGCTGCTATACCTGAAGGGCTACCGGCTATAGTGACGATAGTGCTGGCGGTGGGGGTACAGCGCATGGCCAGGCGCAACGCCATTATACGCAAGCTGCCGGCGGTGGAGACGCTGGGCAGTGCCACCATCATATGTTCGGATAAGACGGGGACGCTGACACAAAACCGCATGACTGTGGAACAGGTTTATTACAATGGCAAGTTTTTAAACGTCAATAAACTTGAAGGGCAAGATGGCTTAGATGACCATCTTAAACTACTGGTTACAACTGGTGTTTTGTGTAACGATACGCAGATAGTGATGGAAGGCGAAAAGAAGAAGACCATAGGGGACCCCACTGAGACGGCCTTGGTGCAGCTCGGCTTAAAAGTGGGACTGGATAAAGATATACTTGATGCCAATATGCCCAGGGTGGATGAGTTGCCCTTTGATTCGGAGAGAAAGCTTATGACCACGGTACATAAGCTGGAAAACGGTTATCGCGTATTTACCAAAGGCGCTCCTGACCGGCTCATCTTGCGGTGTAACAGGATATTGCTGGATGGGAAGGTTGTGGACATATCGGATGACCACCTGCAGCAGATTCAAAAGGCCAACGATGACATGGCCTCCCGCGCTCTGAGGGTTCTGGGTATGGCTTACAAAGACCTGGGCGATTTAAATTATACAGATAAGGAAAAGGAACTGGAAAATAGCTTGATTTTCGTTGGCCTAGTAGGGATGATTGACCCACCGCGGCCGGAAGCCAAGGAAGCCATAAAGATATGTCAGCGGGCAGGCATAAAACCCATTATGATTACGGGCGATCACAAGATAACGGCTGTGGCCATTGCGCGTCAGCTGGGAATTTTGAAAAGCGATGAGGAAGCCATCACCGGCGTTGAGCTGGATCGGCTGAGCGACGAGGAGTTTAAGGAACGCGTTAAAGACTTTTCCGTGTATGCCCGCGTCTCCCCCGAGCACAAGGTGAGAATTGTGAAGGCATGGCAGGCCTGGGGCGAGATAGTAGCCATGACGGGGGATGGGGTCAACGATGCTCCGGCTCTTAAAATCGCCGATATCGGTGCTGCCATGGGCAAGGTGGGTACTGATGTGACAAAAGAGGCTGCTGACATGGTGCTTACCGATGACAACTTTGCTACCATCGTTGCGGCGGTAGAGGAAGGAAGGATAATATTTGCCAATATTCTGAAGGCAATCCAGTATCTGCTCTCGTGTAACGTGGGTGAGATACTGGTAATATTCATTGCCACCATGCTCAATTGGGAGGAACCGCTGCTGCCCATACATATACTGTGGATTAATCTGGTGACCGATAGCTTTCCTGCTCTGGCGCTGGGGATGGAACCGGCTGAGCGGGATATCATGGACAAAAAGCCCAGAGATCCCAATGCTAGAATTTTTGGCAGGGGTATGGTACGGCGCATTGTTTATCAGGGCTTTTTGACGGGTATTTTGACCTTAACGGCTTTTACAATAGGCCTCAGAGATGGCCTAGATGTTGGGCGAACCATGGCTTTTGCAGCCCTCACCTTTGGAGAGTTGGTGCACGTGCTAAATGTGCGCTCCAACAAGTATTCGATTTTTAAGATAGGGTTTATGACAAACCGGTACGTGGTGGGAGCTATCGCTGTTTCGGGATTGCTTCAGATTTTGGTAATGGTGGTGCCTTTCCTGTCGGATGTCTTTAATGTGGTTTCACTTAACTTTAAACACTGGATGTGGGTTGCCATTCTGGCTTTGGCACGGTTGGTTGTGGTGGAGATTGTGAAGCTGCTGGGATACAATACTACAAGAGATGAGGAGTGATGGTTGTATAGCTTTGATGAAGATTATGTGTAGGGTTATGCCTTGAGGAGAAGGGTAATAATTGTATCGTTATAATACTATTTGCGATGGAGTATAAGTATTGGTTATTTGCTCCATAAGCCCAAATAAGGGTATAATACCAACAAGATGGGGTGGCAGGGATTATCCTGAGAGGAGTTTTATCTGATGGATGTCCCTGCCACACTAAGGCCTTAATTAAGCACAGGGGGTAGATGAAAGATGGGCTCATGGAGCGTACGAAAACTGGTATTGGCAGGGATTTTGGCAGCGTTGGTATTTGTGGTGACGGCATTTACCAAGATACCTTCTCCTTTTGCAAGGGCCGCTTATTATCATGCCGGTGATAGCATAATCTATTTAAGCGGTCTGATTTTGGGACCACATATGGCAGCGGTGGTAAGCGGCTTGGGTTCGTTTTTGTCTGACCTGTACCTTGGCTATCCGCTCTATATGTTTGCCACCTTCGTTATAAAAGGCATAATGGGTGGTATTGCCGGCTATTTTCTGTATGTGCCACAGGGCAGGGTGTCTTGGAGGAGAAAGTTGCTGGGGGTTGCCCTTGCTGGGCTGTGGATGGCAGTGGGGTATTATGTATTTGAGGTGTACATAGTCAGGATAGTGGATTGGCGGGCCAACATCCCCAACTTCTTTGCCAACATAGGCCAGGCTTTGGTGGGAGCAGTGATATTTTTGCCTCTGTCCAAACCTTTGGAGAGGCTCAAGGATGTTCTATAAGTCCTCTTTTCAAAAAAGGGAATAACCTGCATTTTGGTAGAAGAGAAGGCATTTCCAGAGGTACGTTATAAATTAAGAGGATAAAAGGTGTAAAGCACTTACCCTTTAGTATTGACGCATGGTGAAATACCAGTACCAGGTGTCGGGTATTCTAATGGCCGTTGGGAATCCTTTTATATCAACACCTATGTAACCATATCCATGAACAACGACATCTGTGCCCAAGCCGCCATATACGATATTTGCAGAAGCCCCAGTCTGAACCCAGCCGTTGTCAATGAATACGCCAACTATGTCGGATGTAATCCTGTCGATGGATACAAAGATACGGTAACCATATGAGTTATAATCCCAGTGATATTCGATGGTGCACATCTTCCAAACAGTCAAAGGGGCGCCTAATCCGTATAGATAAAGAGGGTGCCCATTTTTGTTTGATTCTGAACGCCCGTATATGAATAGGGCACAATATCGTAGGCACTGTTGGAAGGCATTGTAACTTTGGAAACTCCATTGGGGGATACTTCAACCCTAACCCTTTTGTCAGCTGATCTCTTAAAGGATTCTAGCAGTAGATCTAGTTCTTGTACAGAGTTTAATTTAAAAAATTGATCCGCATCCACAACCCCTTCTACATCTTATTTTTATAAATCCTTTGCTCAGCACCTGCATGATATTTTTCCTTTCATTTCATTTCTTTTGTAAGGTCGGCTTGAGTTCGTTCAGTACCTTTATGACTGTAATGTTAAGACGAAATTATAAGTTCAGCCATTCTTTTTATCGTTTTTACTGCAAGAAAACTTCATCTTCTACAAGATGGAGATGAATTACTAAAAATATGATATAAATATTTTCTAGGTGATGGCTAATGTATAAAACTCAGAAAAATCATATAAGGTGTGATAAGCAAACATATGAGCTGTTGAGGGTGCTGTTCCATCTTCCCCAAAATCTGTATAACTAAAGAAAGTAGCTGGCGAGTCTGCGGTTGAGCAAATAGTCAGTAGTGGGTGTGTGGACCACCCTATGAGAATAAGGGTGGCTTAATGCTACCAGACTTCTCACGAAGCCACCACCTTTATAGGTGGTTGGTAGTTCATATTAATGGTAACATTATATTGAGTCATTCTTCATTCATACGGCTGTTTTTTTCCATATCTCTGGTGCTATTTGCATTTGATGCTGAGGAGGAATCTAAAATGGGGGTGAACGCATGTTGAATTTTATAAAAGATGTGTTTAGGAAAAAGAACAGGTTTAGTGATGAAGATTACAAGAGACATTACGAGTTAAAACTTAAATCGTTAGAGAACATTTTGGGAAAGATGCATGAGTTTGTAGGGCATTCAGTCATACCTTTTCAAGCAGGTGGAGCAGTGGATATGTACTATTTCCCTAATGCAATAGATGGGACTGCTTTTGTGACTATGAAATTGATAGAACCGGATGGGTACTTATGAGTTGATCGCTTTTACTAGACACAAAATTGATGAAGGTTTCAATCAAGATTCGAAATTTTATAAAATCGAATGAGTAAGGAGAAGGGTTTTATGCCTAAAAGGTTATTATTGGGCATAGACCTTGGCACATCGGGATGCAAGATAGCGGTTATGGAGCTGATGTGTGCATAAATACGGGAGATGAAAATTTTAAGGAAGCAATCAGTGATTTTACTGATGGACGGGGCTTTGAAATTGTGGTGGAAGCCGCCGGCGTTGAATTTACAGAAAAGCTTTGCCTTGAGATTGCGGCCAATAAAGGTACCGTGATGTTCATAGGCACGCCGTCGAAGCCAATTACACTTCAACCCAGGGAATTTGAATACATCAATCGCAAGGAGCTAACAGTGAGAAGGTCGTGGATGTAGTACTCTGCACCTTTCTCAGGGAGGGAATGGGAGCTAAGGTGGTTTATCATGCGGCGTATTCAGGCTTAAAGCCATGACGGCAACAGCAGGCGGTAAGTGGCTCAACGTGGCAAGAGTTGCCAAAATTTTGGGAGAGCAGGTGGTGGCCACCGGTTTGATTGGTGGTGCCACCGGCCAGTTTATTCACAATCAGGTTCAAGACAGCGGAATCATAAGCAAGTTTGTACCAATAGAAGGGGAAACCAGGATATGCATAAATATTATGGATGAGAAAAACGTCACCTCCACCGAGGTTTTGGAGCCGGGGCCGACGGTAAAGGTCCTAATTCCTGGCAATATATGGTTTAGGACCTTATATTTTTAGTCTTAAATCAATTTTAATAAATTTGTTGTTATTTATTTATTTTTTCGGTTTCAATTGATGATATAATCTATGAAGGGAGAAATAGGTAGTATGCCTGACCGTATCGAATGGGCGATTGAGAAATGTACTGCGGGAAACAGATTTTGGGTGGAGGGAATGGTGTGAAAAGAGCAACGATAGTAGTGTTAGCCTTTTTAGCGCTGTTGATGCAGCTAGGTTCGGTCAACGTTAGCATAGCATATGCCAATGACGACGATGGCATTATAATGCAAGTTCAAATGGGCTTTAAAGGGCGTTTCAGGCTTGGGAACTGGACTCCTATTACGGTGGATATCAAGAATAAGGGTGATGATGTACAGGGAGACCTCGAGATAGAGGTCCAGCAGCCAAATCGTATCACGTCGGCCGTGTTTTCGACGCCGGTGGTTATTCCCCATGGTACGCGAAAGCGCTTTAAACTCTATGTCCAAATAAATACTCTGCAGAGGAATTTTGAGGTGAAGCTAACTCAAGGGGGTACTGTAATAGATAGCGTTGAGATCGACGATGTGGCGCCGGTGACGCGGGACAGCTATATGTTAGGCCTTGTGACGGACGACAGGGAGGCGCTTAGCTACTGGAAGGCCTCGCTGGGCAGTGACCGCATCTTTTATCAGTATGAGGCGGTATATCTTGGTATGGAGGATTTTCCGAACAGAAAAGAGGTCCTTGATAATTTTATGATACTCATACTGAACAATGCCGATACAACCAGGTTTTCGAAACTGCAGGTAGAGGCCTTGCGGAAGTGGGTGGAGGCCGGCGGCATTCTCATTGTGGGTACCGGCCCCAACGGACACAAGACGCTGTCTGCTTTGCAGGATGGTATTCTTTCGGCCAGCATGTCGGGGACAGAAGAGGTGGCTAGAATTCCTATTCTAGAAGCTGTCGGTGAAAGCACGATACAGGGCGATGTGCCTTTTGAGGTAATGAACCTAGCCATCGATGGTGCAGAGCCTATACTTGAGCATGAGGGGAAGGGAATCGTATGGAAGGTAAATCGCGGTG
Source organism: Caldicoprobacter algeriensis (assembly GCF_023838525.1). Taxonomy (GTDB): domain Bacteria; phylum Bacillota; class Clostridia; order Caldicoprobacterales; family Caldicoprobacteraceae; genus Caldicoprobacter; species Caldicoprobacter algeriensis. The sequence goes on along the minus strand of NZ_JAHUQD010000001.1, from coordinate 135,078 downwards.
CAGGGTACATCTTTGTGTCGGCCTTCGACTTGGGGCTGGAGCCATTTGTAAGCTGGACCGGCAATAAGATGCTGTGGGAAAATATCTTGAACGCTCATATCAGCGCCGATAAGGTGAACATTCTGAAAAACATTGAAGTGCGCAGAGCCTATGGCGTGAGGGTTGGGACAGCAAGAAATGAGCTAATTCATGAAGCCCTCGGAATAGGCATGAAGGCTATGGACCTTCCCCCTTTTTCAAAGCTGCTTTTAATACTTGCTGCATATTTAATTGTGGTGGGGCCTGTGAATTACCTGGTGCTCAAACGATTGGATAGGCGCGAATGGACGTGGTTCACAATACCCATTACAGTGATGGTGTTTTCGGCTATCATATATGGTTTGGGGTATATGGCCAAGGGGGGTGATATCATAATCCACGCCATTTCGGTGGTAAACTTGGATGGAAGCGGCAGCGCAGATGTGGAGAGCCACATTGGCTTGTTCGTGCCCAAGAAGGGGGATTACCAGGTTACGGTTGAAGGCGACTCGTTGCTGGCTTTGGGAAGCCAGGGGGTATATGATGATTACAACATGCCTTCTGCAAGCGGCCAAAATGACCGACGAAGGGGTCTAATTGAGGCGCGGGTGGTACAGGGCAGATATCCTTCAATAACCTTTTACAATACCAACGTGTGGACCATGTGGGATTTTATGATGGCTGACACGGTGGATGAATTCGGCACAATTGATGCCGAGCTGTATTTTGAAGGCAACAGGATAAAGGGAAGCATAATTAACAATATGCCTTATCCGCTGGAAAATGTTATCGCGTATACGCAGTATGGGTATCAGGTGTTAGGCAACTTGGCAGCGGGTGAGGCAAAACAGGTGGATGTGCCGGTATTTGCAAGAACGGGCCAGTGGCAATCTCAAATGCCTTATTTGTACAGCATGCTGGATCAGGTATTCCCATATCCTCATACCTTGTCAGCAGGGTACAGGAATTTAGACGATGAGATCCGCGAAAGGTATGTGCGGAGGCTGATTGTAGAGGGATTGATGATGGCCTATGATTATAGTGCAACCTTGCCGTTGAAAGGGACGCTCAACCTGCTGGGGTTCAGCGCACAGAGGATTGTTCCGGATATTGAGGTGAACGGCGCTGCACCACAAATCATGTACCATAGGAATGTTATAACCACGCAGTTTGATGTGCCTTATGAGGATGAAGGCAATGTCTATATTCCACCTGGAGTTATAATGGCTGCTTTGGACAGGGGCAAAAGCGAAGGAATAGCCTACGCAGAGGGGAATACGGTGGGTTATGTGGGTCAGGGATCCGGCGTATTTTACTTTAATATGAAGCCTTACAGCGGTTTGGAATATTCCAAAGTAGATATATATTTGAATTACCAGGGGGTTGTCCCTGAACTGTATGTGTATGACCCAGCGAGGGGTGAGTATATAGACGCTGGAGAGGGGCTTTCAATAGACAATGCGCAGGGGCTTATATCGATAGACAGCCGTGCAGTAGAGAGATACATAACTCCACACGGCAAACTAGAATTAAAAGTTAGGGTGTCTACTAACTCCAGGGGCTCTACGTCCTCGTTGAAACCCGAGATGCCGGGGACCATACAGCTGCCTACTCTATCGATAGAAGGGAGGCGGCGCTGATGCTGGTGGTTCGCGACCTCGTCAAGAAGTATGGCGATTTCCTTGCCGTTGACCACCTCAACATGGAGGTTGAACGGGGCCAGATATTTGGATTCATAGGCCCCAACGGTGCCGGCAAGACCACCACGATGAAGATCATAGCTACATTGCTGGCCCCCACCTCAGGCCGGGTAGTGGTGGACGGTATAGACGTGTTCAAAGACCCCATAAAGGCGCGGGAAAAGATAGGGTATATGCCTGACTTCTTTGGGGTGTACGACAATCTAAAAGTTAAGGAATATTTGGACTTTTACGGCAGCGCATACGGTATTGAATACCGTGAGCGGCGCAAGATAGCTGAAGACTTGCTGGAACTGGTGGATTTGAGCGATAAAAAGGATGCCTACGTTGATACTCTGTCGCGGGGGATGAAGCAGCGGCTGTGCTTGGCCCGCTGTCTGATTCATAACCCCGAGCTTCTCATACTGGATGAACCGGCATCGGGTATGGACCCTCGTGCTAGAGCTGAAATAAAGGCTATACTGAAGGAGCTCAAAAGGATGGGCAAGACGATACTGATAAGCTCCCATATTCTGCCCGAGGTGGCTGAGATATGCGACAGCGTGGGAATCATAGACAGGGGCAAGCTGGTGGTTCAGGGGAGCGTGGAGCAGATCATCCAGAGGATGACGGGCAGGACGGTGGTCAGGATAAGGGTGCTGAGAGATATGGACAGGGCTATAAGCCTACTCAAGGAACAGCCCATGGTTACTAGCGTTATTCAGGAGGACCAGGAGTTGGAGGTGGCCTGCAAGGGAAGCGACGAGGACCTGTGGCAACTCCTTCGTGCTCTTGTGAGCAGCGATGTGCCGGTGGTATCCTTCCGCAAGATGGAAGGCAATCTCGAACAGATATTTATGGAGGTGACCAGTGATGAAGAGATGGCTTTATAACCCCGTACTGGCAAGCAGCCTTAAAACCAGGATGCGCGGCTGGAGGACGGCTGCGGCAGTGACGGCCTATCTGGGGGTTATGCTGTTTATCGCTTATATATTCTTCAAAATTAGTGTTGAGAATGGGGTGATGTATTACCTGTCCTTTAGTTCGAGTCGGTCAGCGGGACTTCGGGTGTATCTGATGCTTGCGGTTCTTCAGTTTGCCCTTATTCTGCTGGTCACCCCTGCACAGACTGCTGGTGTGATAAGCAGCGAGCGCGAGATGCAAACGCTTGACCTGCTTCTGTGTACCAAGATGTCTCCTCTCTCGATAATAATTGGAAAGCTGCTGTCATCGCTGGCCTTCATACTGCTGCTCATAATCTCATCCATACCGCTCTTTAGCCTGGTGTTCCTGTTCGGGGGCATTGCGCCTGAAGATGTTGCTATGCTGTTTTTGTTTTATATCATCACGGCGTTTGCTGTTGGGAGCATAGGGATATTCTATTCTGCGCTTTTCAAGAGGACGGTGGTGTCCACAGTAGTTACCTATATTACTATTTTCTTTCTGGGAATAGTATCGGTGGTACTGGGCGCTTACATGATGTCGGTACACTATTCACAGGTGCCGAGCCCCACTGATCATTATATCCCCTTTATACTCTATATAAATCCTGCGGTGGGATTAGGTGACCTGCTAGCCAGGCAGGCCGGCGATCCGACGACCAACGTCTACTATGGGATATTGGGATTATTTTTCGGCGTGAGCAGGAGTCTGGGTTCGCCACAGGGGTGGTTTCAGAAGCTGCCTCTATGGATCGGTAACAGCGCTGTGATATCAGGTATAGCTGTACTGCTGCTCTGTGCCAGTGCCTGGGTTATAAGGCCGTACAAGAGGCTCAGGTGTAAATCTTAAGCTGTTGGGATCAGATATTTAAAATGCCGACGAGAAGAATTGCGTATTGATCATTGTGATTTGATGCATGCGTTTTAAAACAATTTCCTCCTTCTTATACTCTTAGCGTGTAAAAAATTTATTAGGATAAGGCATAGCCGGGGATATGGCAGTAGAAGGCAACCACTGAAGAAAGAAGTATCTAATGGGAATTTGTGTTTTTCTAATAGTACTTAGCATAAAATTTTAAAAATACTGGCGTAGCAGGTTTTGATCCATAAGTTTACCTAAAAAACAAACGAAATGTGGAGTATAAAAATACGGGCATAAAGACAGGCAAATTAAATTGGATGAATAAGCTATCCAGAAAAGCGATGACAGTTGTGCAGGTGAAAAGCTACAGCCATGAAAATGCGTGAAAGAAGGGGCTAATTGATGGCCAAAGCGGTTGATAAAAGATTATATGGCGCCTTAAAGCCTACAAGGAGGCGCATATTGTTGCGCCATTTCATAAAGTACGTGGTGCTTGGGGCTATTTTGGCATTGGCCCAGGTGGTGGTATGGCTGTGAGCATCGTTCTTCGTCCCCATACCCTATATGTGGCAGAAGGTTGCCGCCTGTGGCTTCGGAATCATATTGATTTCGGTTGTGGTCAGTGCCTTTTATCGCCCCTCGTTCAAAGATGTTGCCCGCGAGGCTGACAGGCTAGGCCTGCAGGAGAGGGCCATCACCGCGTATGAGCGCATGGGCCTTGACGATGCTTTTTCGGTAATTCAAAGGGAGGATACCATACGCAGGCTCAAAGAGCTTGATACCACCGCTATCTCTGTTACACCACTCAAAAAATGGATGCTAGGCTTGGTGGGCATGGCTTTATTGATCCTTGTGGGAGGCATGCTACTAAATCCACAAAACCAAATCGTAGACCGCCGAATAAGGGTGCAGAGGGAGATAGAAAATCATGTTGAGCAGCTTCAGGATAAGGTACAGGAGAATTTGACAACACAGGCTGAGCTGACTGCGGAGGAGAAGCAGGAGCTCATGGACCTTGTAAACCAGCTTGCAAGGAGGCTCAGGCAAACCAGCGACTACAAGGAAGCCATCAAGGAGGTCTCAAAGGCTGAACAGCAACTTGCCGGACTAGTGAAGAGGTTCCGGCAGTACAGGATGGGTTTGCTGGGTGAAGCTCTGGAGAGGCATTTGCTGACCAGGGACCTCGGCCAGGCAGCCAAAGCCATGGAGGTGCAAGGAATAGAGCATGCGCTTGAGAGCTTAAAGGAGCAGATTAAGCAGGGGAATATGGATGCTGAGGCAATGCAGTCGCTGGAGGCAGCGCTTAAAAGTGCAGCCGATGCCCTGCCAAATGGCAGTTTGAAGAAGCAGCTGGAGAAGGCGGCTGGGGCTGTGGCTTCAGCTATTGCCGGCCAATTAGGCGATGTAACAAGAGAGCTGGGCTCTCTACAGGAGATGCTTACCTATATGGCTCAGGAAGGCTTTGCGAACCCGGCCGATATTCAATACTTGTTACAGAATATGAAGAACAGCATAGCTAGTGCAGCCGGACAGGATATCCGCCTGGCTCAAAATGCCTATGGCGCCGATCAGGGCTTAAGTAGCCATTGATAAGGTATATCAGATAAGGAACCAAGACATAGAGTCAATTGTCTTTAATAATGAAGGGAAAATTTTTGCCGTTGAGCTGGTGAGCTGGTCTCAGACGCCCAATGGAACGGTGGTCTTGTCAAAGATCGCAAATTATTCTGATGAGGACATTGCGCTTACGGTTGAATGCCTGGTAGATGGCGCTACCTTTGATATAAGGGAGGTTGCAGTGCCTGCTGGCCGCAAGGCAGACGTGTACTGGAAGGGGATACCTGCGGATGCCAAGCGCGTGGAGGTAGCCATTTTGGATGAGGATGACCTGGCTGTCGACAACAGGGGTTGGACGTTTATGGAACTCCACAAGGAAAACAAGGTGTTGCTGGTGACCCAGCGCAACGTCTTTCTGGAGAAGGCCATAGCCCTTCGAGATGATGTGAATCTTGTAAAAACAGCTTATGAACATGCTGGGAACGTGAATGGATATGCGCTGTATGTATTTGACGGGTATATCCCTTCAAAACTTCCCAGGGATGGGAACATGATTATATTCAATCCTCTGCCTGAAAACGGTTTTTTGAAGGTAGAAGGGGAATATGTTCCACAAAATTTGCGCCTTCTATCCCATTCCCGCTACGCACGCTTTTTTGATCTTGTAAACTATAAAGGGTTCAATATTGCAAGGGCCGGGCGGATAAGCGTACCTCGGTGGGCAGAAGTTGTGCTTGATGGGGGGCAGGGGCCGCTTGTCATGGCAGGCGAAATGGGGGCTCAGAGGGTCGTCGTTTTCTCGTTTGATGTACACCATTCGGATATTTCGCTCAAGGTGGATTTCCCCATATTGATTCAAAATGTACTTGCATGGGTACTTCCCCAGTCTTCAGGGCAGGAAAGAGGGTTTTATGCCGGGCAGGAGGTATTCATAAATTTGCTGCCTGGCGCTCAGGAGATTTGGGTGATAACACCGTCGGGTAAGGAGCTGACGTTAGAACCATCGCACAGCCAGATCCCCTTTATATATAGCCATGAAGTAGGGGTATACACAGTGCGGCAGGTTGTTCAGCAGGGCGACAGGCAAGAAGTGTTGGAATCTCATTTTACTGTTCATGCTCCAACTCACAGCGAGTCCGACCTGAGGGCAGGACGGGTCATGAGCGATATGGGCCAGCCTGCGGATGTGCGGAGCGATGTATCCGGGCTTGTGAAGGAGCTGTGGAGGTACTTCGCCTGGGCTGTGTTGGCTGTTATTCTGCTTGAGTGGTGGGTGTATCAACGTGGGTATTAGTTTTGGAAATGGCGGCATAGGCTTTGTTGCCCCTCTGTGGTTGCTTATGGTTGTCCCTACTGTAGCGTTTGTGATACTTTCATTTGTGAGGAGCCGGCGAATCGGGAGCAAGAAGGACAGGTATGTTTTGATCCTGCGCTGCGTAATAGTGCTTCTCATAATATTATCCCTGGCGGGGACCAGTATAAGGAAGTATACCCATGCCGCTACCGTATTTTTTGTTGCTGACCTGTCAAACAGCGCGGCAGGGGCCAAAGCGCAAATAGAATTTTTTATAGTGACAGCATTGGAGCGAAAGCCACCTCACTGGAATGCAGGCATTATAACATTTGGGAAGGATGCACTGGTGGAGCACCCGGCAGGAAGGACCGCTTACTTTGGCGGCTTTGAAACCCTCCCCAATCCCCATTTTACCGATATAGAGGGTGCGCTTCAGATGGCGGCTGCCCTTTTGCCTGCCGATACCCGGAAGAGGATAGTGTTGCTCACCGACGCTGCTGAGAACGTGGGCGATGCCTTAAAAAGCTCCAGAGCGCTGGCTTTGCAGGATATCGTGGTCGACGGGGTGTACTTTGACACCACACCCTCAGCCGAAGTACAGGTAACATCGCTGGATGTTCCCGGCCGCCTGTATAAAGGGGAGACATACGATATACGGGTACAGATTGACAGCACAGTGAGCACCTCTGGCGTGTTGAGGCTGTATGCCAACCGCCAGCTCATAAGCCAGGAAAGGGTGGAGATACAAAAAGGAGAGAACACCTTTGTGTTTAAGGATACGGCGCAGGACAGCGGAATAAAGACCTATGAGATAGACCTTCACGTTAGTAAGGATACGGTGTACCAGAACAACAGCGCGGTCACCTTTGTGGAGGTATATGGGTTGCCCGCTGTGGCGGTGGTGGAGGGACGAGAGGGCGAAGGCCGGGAGCTTATGAAGATGCTGAATCAGGCGGGGATCGAAACGATGGTTCTTACTCCTCAAGTATTGCCGGCTGCTTTGGAGGAGCTCCGCAAATACCACGCCCTGGTGCTGTGTAACGTTGCTGCCGATGACCTGGGAGATGAAAAGATGAAGGCGCTTGATTCATACGTAAAACATCTGGGACGGGGGATGCTGGTGACCGGAGGCGACAACAGCTATGCCCTGGGTGGGTATATGGATACGCCGTTTGAGCCCATGCTGCCGGTCGATGTGGACCTCATGCGCAAAGCGGAGATATACCTTCCCTGGGGCTGGTGCTGGTGATAGACAAATCAGGCAGCATGGCGGCAGGGCAGTACGGCGTAAGCAAGATGGAACTAGCGAAGGAGGCTGCCATTCGCTCGACCGAGGCCTTGCGGCCGGTAGACTATATAGGCGTGGTGGCCTTTGATGATGTGGCCTCATGGGTTGTGAAAACGCAAGCAGTAGACGATGTAGACAGAATAAAGAGCGATATTGGCACCATCAGGCCCGGTGGGGGTACCAATATGTATCCAGGACTTAAGTTGGCTTATGAGTCTTTAAAAGAGCTAAACGTGCAGCTCAAGCACGTGATTGTGCTTACCGATGGGCAGTCCCAGGAGGGCGATTTCCATGGCTTGGTACAGGAGATGCGGGACCATGGGATTACGGTTTCAATGGTGGCGGTAGGTGAGGATTCGGATACAAAATTACTAGAAGAGCTGGCAAATATAGGAGGAGGGCGCTACTATTATACCGACGAGTTTACCAATATCCCTAAAATATTCACCAAGGAAACATATCTGGCAACTCAAAGCTATATACATAACCGAACGTTTTATCCGGTTGTCACCGGATATTCACCCATAATAGAAGGGTTTGATCAGGGCTTTCCGTCGCTACACGGGTATATCGCCACCCTGCCAAAGGTAGAGGCCAACATGGTGCTGTCCAGCGATAGGCAGGACCCGGTATTGGCTGAGTGGCAGTATGGTCTGGGACGGGTAGTGGCATGGACCAGCGACCTGCGTGGCAGCTGGACAGGGGACTGGCTTGCATGGGATGAGGCACAGCGCTTCTGGCTCAACGTCATATCATGAATACTGCCTATAGAGGAGGAACAATATGGCCTTCTTGATGTCAGCAGGATGGGGGACAAGGGATATGTAACCTTGGATATATCCCAAAACTGGGATGAGGCCTTAAACAGCCATGCAGTCGTTATGAAGCTGGGCGGTGGCAGGCAGGAGGTATCGCTTCAGGCTACTCAGCCAGGGAGATATGAGGGCGAATTTGAGATAGATGAGGCGGGCGTGTATCTTGTTAGAGTGGAGCTTAAAGATGGTGAAAGCGTGGTTGGACAGCTTGAAAGCGGCCTAGCGGTCAGCTATTTGCCGGAGTACGATATCCGCAATCGGGGCGCTAAAGAGCTGCTTGAAAGGCTGGTGAAAGAAACCGGTGGCATTATGCTTGACGAGCCTGAACAGGTGTTCCGCGAGGACCTGCATCCGGTTTGGGTGGAAACCGAGGTCTGGCCGTACCTGCTTTCTGCCGCGCTTGTGTTGTTTATGGTGGAGGTGACCTTAAGAAGGCTTAAAGTAGAGGCTTTATTGAGGAGATGGGCATCGAGGATAAAGATATGGGAAGGCCATTGGCCGAAACCCAGCGCATTTGAGGGCAATTTAAAAAGCCATGGCAATGCGCACAAAGGCGCGGATGAAAGCGCTACTGCATCTGAAAGCGATCGGGATCAAGGCGATGTCCGGTTAAAAAAGAGCATTGAAGGTGGGAGCGAAGTCGTGGATAAACCTGAACTTGGGCAAACTAATAACCGTAATTCAAAGACTTTACAACATACAAGAGACTTTTGCATAATACCCTTAGTTACTATAACTCAATGAATAATTATTCTTTTTTAGCTCGCTTTCAAGTTGTGTACCTATGAAAGCAGGGATGTTTACATTAATACCATCCGTTGTGAGTACGATATACTTATCCTCATTTAAATAGCTTGGTCCGGTTATCCTGAATTCGTTCACTACTTCTCCATTTTCTTTGATTTGAATATAAACACCAAAAGGACAATTAAATCCACCTTCAAGATAATTCTCCTCATTTTTTATTGCTTATACGCTCTCGAAAAGTCCAAGAGTTTTATTTTTATATGTTTCAGGGTTAAGCTTCTAAGCTTCACCCCTTATATTGAATCTTGTTGGCCATTGGGATCGCCTCCTGTGATCCATCTTCCCATTATATATAACAAAACAAAGAAGGCTTTTGTGACATAGACTTAAAAAATTTTTTAATTTTTTCAGTATTTTCATTAGCAACTTTTAAAACCCGGAAACCAAGGGTAAACGTCAAATAGAGTACACCTAAAAATTTGTAAGCAGATATGAGATAATTCCTCCATAAAGAAGTCAAGGAGGGGTTATCTATGACACACAAAGAGCGTAAGCAGCAGTGGAAAGCTAGGATTGAAGCATATAAGGTTAGCGGTTTAAGTAAAAAGGCATTCTGTAAACAGCACAACATAAGCATAAGGCAGTTGTATTACTGGCTGAAGAAAGAATCCATGAAAGAAGAACAAGCCAATAACACAATATAGTGGCTACAGCTTAATTTGAATAGTCGAGAGGATAAATCTGATATTAACTTTTTAAACGTAAAAATTGGTCTCGCTGTTATTGAACCATAATGGTTTCCTTGAACCTACTCGTACGCTCTGCTTGAGCTCATCACACGACAGCTCGTCTTTTCATAGACTAGATGTTGTGTGCCAATCTTTTTAACTTGTTTTCTACCGGAACAAGCCTAGCTTCATATTGTTCAATCTTGAAATTTAACCTTGCCAAAGCTCTATTCATTTCTTCAATGCGGGAGATGAGTTTATCACGCTGTTCCATAAGGATTTGTTTTCTGGCCTCTATAGTTGTGTCACCTTGCTGGAGTAGCGTGACATATTCAATGAGCGTTTCAACTTGAACACCTGCGCTGCGCATACATTTAATAAATTCAATCCATTTACAGTCTTCCTCTGTATATTCGCGGATACCGCTTTCGTTGCGATTTACCCGGGGGATTAGCCCAATGCGCTCATAGTAGCGGAGTGTATCTGGCGAAAGGCCAAATTTTTTGCTTACTTCTGTAATCGTCATGTGGTTTTACCTCCAATCTTCAATACTATTTAGAACCTGGAGCTAACTCCAAGTCAAGGGTTGTTTAAATAGTAGCACTACTTGTGCTACTATTAAAGAAATAGAGTATAATTTGTGCTAATTATAATTTTATGTTGCTTTAAACATTTTTTCAACAGGTTAATTACATTGTTTTCTTTGTACACTTTTTTGGCTATGCATATTTTTCTTCTACCATAAGCTGCAAATAATATTCATCAGAAACAGGTTCCATCCATTCAACTGCACCCTTTTGAGAATTGGTTGTAATCGCAATATGAGAAAGCCAACTATTTTGTGTCGCTCCATGCCAATGTTTAACACCCGGTTGGATTTTTACAACGTCGCCTTCTTTGATTATATGTACAGGCTGGCCTTCCTCCTGATAATAGCCTTTTCCTCCGGTAATAAGCAAAATCTGTCCGCCAGGATGTTTATGCCAATTATTCCTTGCACCCGGCTCAAAAGTAACATTAGAGATTGCACAATTAAAGATGCTGTCGCTAGAAACCAATGTTTCAACCCAGACTGTTCCTATAAAATAGTCATTTTCAATTTTTTGCCCTTTCGGGAAAATTATTCTGCTGTCTATGTTTTTTGGTTCGTTTTTGTTCATCCTTTATCTCTCCTTTCACCTATGATATCAAATTAAGTCTCTCAAGCCAGTTTGCAATACTTGTGTCTGCTTTGTTAACATTGCTTCCTCGAATGGCCAAACCAGGTAGCACCTTTGCATTCGAGCAGAGTTTCTTGATGTCGCGCTCACTGCTTCCCATTCTGCTGCCTTCATGTGTGCAAAATGGAACAATGGTCTTTCCTGAAAAATCATAGGACTCTAAAAACGTGAATACTGCCATCGGCATTGTGCCCCACCAATTGGGATAGCCGAGGAAAATTACATCATAAGAATTAATATTATCTAATTTAGCTGCAAGCTCAGGTCTGGCATTTTGCCGTTTTTCTTCCTGTGCTACTTTTGTTGTTTCTGTATAATCTTCCGGATATGGCTTTATTGTTTTGATTTCAAACATATCACCACCCGTTAATTCCTGTATTTTCTTTGCTATTACTTCCGTGTTCCCAATCGGCAGGTTTAAAATACTGCCACCTACATAATTATTTCCTCTACGAGAAAAATAAGCGATAAGAATCCTTGAATACGCCAATTCGGATCCCTCCTCTTAGGATTACTTTTTTCGTTTTTCTACTATATATCAAGCTTTCTCGAACAAAGCCATTTCACAATTTCCGGATCATTATGTGAGAAAAAAAAGCTCTTTTTTGTGTCCAATGTTACAATTTTTTCCATATCCTCTTGACTTAATTCAAAGTCGAATATGCTAATGTTTTCGATCATCCTTTCTTTGTGTACAGTTTTCGGGATTGTAACTATCCCTCTTTGAACCAACCAGCGCAAAATCACCTGAGCTACTGATTTATTGTATTTTTTAGCTATAGATATTAAGATTTCATTCTGAAAGATGTTATTCCTGCCTTCTGCAAAAGGACCCCAGGCTTCTGGCTGTACATTGTATTTCTTCATGAACTCGATGTTTTCTGTTTGCTGGTAGAACGGGTGTATCTCAATTTGATTTACGGCAGGAACTACCTCATGGTGAACTATTAAATCCATCAAACGATCTGGTTGGAAGTTACTGACTCCTATTGCCCTAACCAATCCTTCATGATAGAGCTCCTCCATAGCTCGCCAAGAACAATGCACATCACCAAACGGTTGATGAATCAAATAAAGGTCGATATAGTCAAGTTGAAGCCTTTTAAGCGATTTTTCAAATGCTTTTATTGTTGATTCGTAGCCTGTATCTTGTATCCAAAGTTTTGTAGTAATAAATAGTTCTTCTCTTCTTACTATACCTTCTTTAATTGCCCTATTAACGGCTTTACCAACTGCTTCTTCGTTCATATAAGAGGCTGCAGTATCAATTAATCGATAACCTATTTGGATTGCATCATAAACACACTGTTCACACTGGTTCAGGTCGGTGATCTGAAAAACACCATAGCCTAAAATAGGCATCTCAACACCGTTATTCAAAACCACCTTTTGCATTTTAATCCCTCCTAACTGAATTAATTACGTTGCCATGCTTAGTATCTCTACAATATCTTCCTTTCTCAAAGGCAGACGGCCTGGAAGCCTTCCTTCTTCATCTTGAAGTACTTTCAACGTTTCTTCTGCGCAGCGGGAAAGTATTTTCTCGGTAATTTCTCCAATGCCAAGTTCCGACAAACGCGTTGGACAGCCTATGGAACGCAAAAACTCTTCAAACCTATTTATACCTTCCATAGCCAGACTCAAGCTATCTTTACCTGCTGCCGAAAGAAAAGATGCGCTGAGCAAATTGGGCAAAGCGGTCGGGACGGAATCTTGCAGCAAAGCGCATCCAGGCGGGGTTCACAACTGCTAATCCTGCTCCATGGGGGATATCGTAGAGTGCGGAAAGCGTATGCTCGATCATGTGAACCGGTGCTATATAATTTGTACCAACCTGTACCCAGCCGTTTAAGGCAACTATCGACGCCCACTGTACCTGAGCGCGTGCTTCCAGGTCACTTCCATCACTAACTGCCTTTGGCCCCCATTCCAAGACAGTGAGGATTACCCCTTCGGCAAATCTGTCCTGAAGAGGAGTCCCGTCTATACCGTTGAAATAACCCTCAGTCACATGGGTTATTATGTCGCAAACCCCAAAAGCTGTGTGATTTTGGGGCACTGTCACGGTAAGTTCAGGATCCACCACTGCTACACGAGGATAGAGAACCTCAGCCTTAACGAATGTTTTTAGCTTTTCTCCTTCATCGTCAATTGTGATCACCGCACCGTTGTTCATTTCCGAGCCAGTTGCCGCCAGGGTGGGAACAGTGATAATGGGAAGAGCTCGCTCTGGAAGTCTGGGCGCTTTTCCTGCCCGCACAAGCATATCCTTAGGATCGCCTTCATAAAGGACTGATGCTGCAATTACTTTTGAGGCATCCATGACGCTACCGCCCCCCCATACCTATGACCACATCACATGCTTCTTTTTTTGCCTGTTCTGCAGCACGCACTACAGTTGACAAACGGGGATTTGGCTCAACACCTGAGAATTCCACCACTGAAACACCTGCTGCCTTCAGACTGAATACCGCTCGGTCAAATGCTCCGCTCCTCTTGACGCTTCCTCCGCCAATGACGAGCAGCGCTTTTTTGCCATATTGACTAACTACTTTCCCTAACTGTTCTAATGAACCTGCACCAAAGATTAGTCGGGTTGGATTATAAAATTCAAATTTCATCATGGGTAACACTTCCAACACAAGTCTTTTTGAGGCATTTATGCATATTAATGAATACTATATAAGAGTTTTTTCTCTTAAGCAAATAAAACTGATTTAATATTGCAGCAACAAAAAGATTTTTCTCATTTTGCCTCTGTTAGTTCCATGTTAACTCTTTTAAGAAGAGATGGAATATCTAATTTTTGAGGACATTTACCAAGACACGCTCCACACTCCTTGCAGAAAGACGCAGATATTTTCTGCCCCATAAACCATCTGTATGTAGATCTTCCACCTGTCCAATCGCCAAACATAACAGCTTCATTGTATAACCTGAAATTTTCAGGAATATCCACACCGCTTGGACACGGCATGCAGTAGCCGCATGCTGTACAATTTATTACTGCAAATGATTCTAAGGTTTTCTTCACTTCTTCTATCAGTTTAAGGTCTACTTCGGTCAAGTTATTTGGAGTTACATTCTTTATAATTTCAACATTCTCTTTCACTTGTTCCAAAGTGCTCATTCCACTTAGTATAACAGAAACCTCTGGAAAATTTCCAAGCCATCTGAAGCTCCATTCCACCTCAGACCAATTTCTCCCATTGCTTTGAAGAATGTCCTTCGGTCTCTGTGGAAGCCTTACTAATTTTCCGCCTTTCAACGGCTCCATTATTACTACTGCAAGTTCCTTGGAAGCAGCGTACTTTAACCCTCTCAAACCTGCCTGATAGTTAACATCCACGTAGTTTAATTGGATTTGGCAAAAATCCCATCCATCATAGCCATCAACTATCTCTTTAAAAACAGGATATTTGTCATGGAATGAAAAACCAGCAAATCTAATTTTCCCTTGCATTTTTGCTCTCTCAAAAAACTCTGAGAACCTCAAAGCTTTTATTTTTTCCCATCTTTCTTTGTTGAGAGCGTGCATTAGGTACATATCCACATAGTCAGTTTGGAGTTTTTCTAATTGTTCATCCAAAAATCTATTAAAATCTTCGTGTTTTTCAACTTGCCATACAGGAGATTTGGTTGCAAGGAAGACTTTTTCTCTATATCCATCTCTTAAAGCCTTCCCGACTATTTTTTCGCTATTTCCCATGTGATATGGATATGCGGTGTCAACATAATTTACACCATGTTCGATGGCATATCTAATCATCTCTATTGCCTTTTTTTCATCAATTTGAGACGGATTTTCCTCTATGATAGGAAGCCTCATAGCACCAAATCCCAGAAGGGAAGTTTTCACACCTGTTTTTCCAAAATCTCTGTATTGCATAGTCCTACCTCCATTATTAATTTTAGAATTCAAATGACTACTGTTTCATATCCTCAGCTAGGATGCTTTGAAGTAAAAAACACTATAACGCAGCAACATTGCTACCTACTTTTAGGGGATTTATCGATATGTCATTTTTTCTAACTCCTCCGGATATCGTCCACCCTGGATAGGAATTTTTGAAAGTGCTTCATTTATCTCTCTTAACTCTTCTTCAGTAAGAGTTATAGATACAGCACCTACATTTTCCTTAAGTCTCTCCAGCTTCGTTGTTCCAGGAATAGGAACAATCCAAGGTTTTTGCGCCAAGAGCCAAGCCAAAGCTATTTGTGCAGGTGTTGATTGTTTTCTGTGCGCTAAATCCTTTACAAACTCGACCAAAGCAAGATTTGCCCGTAGTGCCTCAGGCTTGAAGCGGGGAATACGGCTGCGCAGATCTGAGGGATCAAACTCAGTCTTATCATCGATGGTGCCAGTGAGGAATCCCTTTCCAAGAGGACTGTAAGGCACAAAGCCAATGCCCAGTTCCTCACAGGTGGGGAGCACCTCCTCTTCGGGCTTCCGCCACCATAGAGAGTACTCACTCTGCACTGCAGTCACCGGACAGACAGCATGAGCACGGCGAATGGTATTGGCTCCCGCCTCTGAGAGCCCGAAGTACCTCACTTTACCTTCCTGAATGAGATCTTTTACAGCTCCGGCCACCTCTTCTATAGGCACATTTGGATCCACGCGGTGTTGGTAGTAAAGATCAATCGCCTCTACCCTGAGCCGCTTGAGAGAACCTTCTACGGCTTTTTTGATGTGCTGTGGTTGGCTGTTGAGTCCCCTCCAACCAGGTCTTCCGTCAGGATATAGATCAAATCCAAATTTGGTGGCAATCACCACCTCTCCCTTAAACGGCTCCAGAGCCTCCCCTACAAGTTCCTCATTAGTGTATGGCCCATAGACCTCAGCAGTGTCAAAGAAGGTAACACCCAGTTCTACTGCCTTGCGAATGAGCGCAATCATCTCCTTCCTGTCAGGAAGAGGATTCTGACCAAAACTCATCCGCATACATCCCAGTCCGATTGCTGAAACTTCAAGGCCACTTTTTCCAAGTTTTCGTTTTTCCATATGTAACACCTCCTATTTTTTATTTACAATTAGAATATACATGCTGGAGTTAACTCTAAGTCAATACCTTTATTGAAGGAACCTTTAGGCTGGGATAAATTAACCTAATACTTTCAGTGGTGGCAATGTCTTTCATAGATCAGATATGGTGGCAATGTCTTTCATAGATCAGATATTCTCGATATAAAAAGATGTCATTCGACCCCACAAATTTACAAAATTTACAGGACAATTGTTGTATATTATTTATGAGGGGGGTTAGAACAAATGAAGAAGACGTTTAGCATTGCCATACTGGGATACAACAGGCGCCAAGTTGAACAATATCTTTCTGATATGCGCAGAGATTATGAGGAAGAGCTTTCTAAGAAAAAGGAACGGATGCTGGAGCTTGTGGAGGAAAACAATAGGATAAAGTCGCAGATTAAGGAACTGGAAAAGAAATTGGAGGAATTTTCTGAGAGGGAGGCTTATATTTCAAAAGCATTGGTCCGGGCCGAACAAAAAGCCCAGGCTATTATAGAAGAAGGACGTCAAAAAATTGCAGCCGAGATGTACCAGCTGGAGATGGAGAAGAATAAGTGGAAAGCAAGGTGTAAGGAGATACGGCGTCAGCTATTGGAGTTTGAACACATGGTATGCACTCTCATGGAAAACTTTTATTCCGAGATCAATTACCTCAAATCCAAAGAATTGAGCGATTCCATTTTTGCAGAAGGAGACTGCATTGACTGCGCTAAAGAAAGGGAAGATGAGGATTCTGGCCTGCTGAGCGTATCATGAAAATAAAAAGCGGTTGCTTTTTATCAAGCAACCGCTTTTTTCATCAATACATGTCAGGATTCTTGCCACCGGGCATTGCTGGTTCTTTCTCGGGTATTTCGGCCACCAAGCTCTCAGTGGTGAGAACCATAGCTGCTACGCTAGCAGCATTCTGCAATGCCGAACGGGTAACCTTGGTGGGATCGATGATACCCTTGGCTACCATGTCACCATATTCGCCTCTCAACGCGTCAAAGCCAAAGTACTTGTCGCTGCTGGATTTGACTTTTTCGGCTACCACAGAGCCTTCCATACCGGCGTTGATGGCAATCTGGCGCAGCGGCTCTTCTAAGGCACGTTTCACTATGTTGATGCCTGTTAGTTCATCGCCTTCAGCCTGGAGTTTTTCCACTTCTTCTATGGCTTTAATGAGCGCTACGCCACCGCCAGGAACGATACCCTCTTCCACAGCAGCTCTGGTAGCATTGAGGGCGTCTTCGATTCTCAGCTTCTTCTCCTTCATCTCGGTCTCGGTCGCGGCACCAACCTTAATCACGGCTACGCCGCCGGCCAGCTTAGCAAGGCGCTCTTGTAGTTTCTCTCTATCATAGTCAGAGGTGGTCTCCTCAATCTGGGCTTTAATGGAGGCTATACGGTTCTTAATCTCTTTCGGATCGCCAGCGCCACCCACGATGGTGGTATTCTCTTTGTCAACAGTTACTTTAGTGGCACGACCGAGCATGTCAATGGTGGCTTCTTTGAGAGTGAGACCTACCTCCTCGGAAATCACAGTACCGCCTGTCAGGATAGCGATATCCTGCAGCATGGCTTTGCGCCTGTCACCAAACCCAGGAGCCTTTACACCCACGCTGATGAGAGTACCTCTCAGCTTGTTGACAACCAGCGTTGCCAATGCCTCACCTTCAATGTCCTCGGCGATGATCAGTAGCTTTCTGCCGTGCTGTACTACTTGTTCGAGTATTGGTAACAGGTCCTGTACATTGCTGATCTTTTTATCAGTGATCAAGATCAATGGTTCGTCCAACTCTGCGATCATCTTTTCAGTATCGGTTACCATGTAGGGGGAGATGTATCCTCTGTCAAACTGCATTCCTTCTACTGTCTCAACTTCGGTCACCAGCGATTTGGATTCTTCGACAGTGATGACGCCATCTTTGCCTACTTTCTCCATAGCATCGGCGATTAACTGGCCTATTGTCTCGTCGCCAGCAGAAATGGAAGCTACCTGAGCAATAGCCTCTTTACTTTCAATGGGTTTGCTGAGCTTCTTCAGCGCTTCAACAGCTGCATCTACAGCTCTCTGGATGCCCCTCTTTAACAACATGGGGTTGGCTCCTGCTGCCACGTTCTTCAGGCCTTCACGGATGATGGCTTGTGCCAGCACCGTCGCTGTGGTGGTACCATCGCCGGCTACATCGTTGGTTTTGCTGGCCACCTCTCTGACGAGCTGAGCGCCCATATTCTCGTATGGATCTTCCAGCTCAATTTCCTTGGCGATGGTTACGCCATCGTTAACGATCTGCGGAGAACCATACTTTTTCTCCAGTACGACGTTGCGCCCTTTGGGGCCAAGGGTTATCTTTACAGTATCGGCCAATTTGTTAACGCCGCGCTCTATTGCTCTTCTCGCTTCTTCGCCATATATAAGCTGTTTGGCCATATGTATTACCTCCTCCTTTTTCTTGTTTTTTATTCAACTACTGCGAGTATATCGCTTTGACGAACGATGATGTATTCTTCGTCATCCAGCTTTACTTCAGTTCCAGCATATTTGGAGTAAATGACTTTGTCGCCTACCTTTACCTCCATTTTGACTTCTTTGCCGTCGACCATGCCACCAGGTCCTACAGCGATGACCTCTGCCATTTGAGGTTTCTCTTTTGCAGAACTGGGCAACACAATGCCACCCTTTGTGGTTTCTTCGGTTTCCAACGCTTTGATTACAACCCTATCACCCAATGGTCTTAATTTCATGCCGTTACCCTCCTTTTAGTTATGTTTTTGTGTTAATTATCTGTACCTTATCTGTACTCTACTCTATTAGCACTCATCCTCGGTGAGTGCTAATCACAGTAAATAGTTTATATAAAAGCCAGGGGGATGGCAAATACTGTTGTAAACGAATTTTGGCTAAATAATTTGGATTTTGAAAAATAAAATAACAAATCATCTTTTTGCTTGCTATATCTAAAAATAGATATAGATTTTAAACTTTTTCATAAGCATTACAGTTTGTATATACAAATACCATACCCCCTGCTGTTTATCTGCAGAATTTGACAAAAAACGGGCGATATCACTCTAAAAAAGTTGCAATACCCTGTGGTTATAAGTAGAATATATTCTAAGAAGCGTTCGAGGAGGGGTCTTGTGGATAAATGGGATAAGAGGTTTATGGAATTGGCAGAGCTTATTGCCAACTGGTCCAGCTGCTATCAGCCCAACAGGAAGATAGGCGCAGTCATCGTCAAGAATAAGCGTATCTTGACCACAGGCTACAACGGTGCCCCGTCGGGCTATACCAGCTGCGTTGAGAGGGGAGAGTGTCTGAGGAGAAAGGCAAACATACCTTCCGGCACCCATCAGGAGTACTGCTATGCGGTCCACGCCGAACAAAACGCCATTGCTCAGGCAGCCAAGATGGGGATATCGATTGACGGGGCCACCATGTACTGCACCCACCAACCCTGTGTCATATGCGCCAAGCTCATTATCAACAGCGGCATAAAGAGGGTGGTGTACAAATACCCTTATCCTGACGAGCTGGCGACGCATATACTGACTGCGGTTGGGGTAAGCCTAGAGAAGTACGAGGAAGAGTAGGTATTCTATTTATAAGCCATCCATCTTAATCCATAAATTTTCCCGTGAGCTTCTGTATGGTGCGGGGAAGAGAATTCTTTGCGCTTCCCAGTGGTTTGTTCTGATTGCGATAGTCAAATTTGTTTATAAATTGATACAGTTCCTGTTCCAGGTTATGAAAAGATTTAATCTGTAGCGGGATTACATCGGCCAGCCAGAGAGCTTGCTTGTGTGCTGGTAGCGTCTCTCTGGCTATTTTTATGGTCAATGTCAGGTGTTTAAGGCAAAAACCTTTTGAAGATTCAAAAGCTTTTTTGAATTCCTTATCCGTATCCCACAGATAGAGAATGGTGTAGGCATAGCGGTTCATGGTATTTGACATCCGGTTACAGATTATGCATTGATGATGTTGCACTGTAAGCCATTCTTCCAATTCGGCTGTGAGCTGCTGCATGTCTTTTTTTCCTCGAATTATACTGCTTAATGCAAAAGCGCTTCTGGCTTTGCTTGTCTTTAAAACCGCATTGCAGCGTTGCTCGAATTTCTCCATAAACTCTTTGAGATGGGTATGAGTCATTAAAGCCAGGCCTAAACGATTTTGAGCATCATACAGCAATTTGAAGTGGTGGGGGCAAAACCCAGTTTTGTTGACCTCTATCCGGGTGTCTGGTTCCATCACCGAGGCTCCCAGGAACGAATCTACATAGCTTTTCTCCAGCCTGTTCTCTAGGTTGCACAGGGGACACTCTCCTCCCTGGTGGTAGGCATCCCATACAGGAATGGTATCAATATGGTACTTCATGGGTAACCTCCATTAAATAGAGTTGCACGTCTTGGGTATCATTTTATCATAAATCAAGTGGACCTGCCATAGATATAAGTATGAAGTTTACCTTAAGCAGTTTATAAATCAAAGGAGGAATCTTTATGCGTTACTCGCGGTTAAAGAGGAAAAACAGGCGGCGTTATACTTCAGTACTTCTTCTGGGCCTTTTACTGTTTTTGGCTGTATATATAGGCTCTGCCAGTGCGGCCGGCAATTTTATAAGCCGGATAGTCACATCCTTCCTGGGCAGCTTCGCCAACACTAACCAGGGTGAAGACGATGCTTCTGTTCGGGTAACTGATACCCAGCTTACCGTCCCTGATAAAGCCGCCGAATCCCCGGATGAAAGCCCGAATGGAGGTTCTAGCTCGAGCCAGAAGGTGACGGAACAGCTCGACATAGCTCCATTTAATCTGTATGCCATACAGCTGGGCGCTTTTACAAGCAAAGAAAATGCCGAAGTGGCTGCCAGAGAACTTCAGGCAAAAGGAGGAGCAGGGTACATTTTAAATGACAAGTATTTTCGTCTTTTGGCCATGGGTTATGCTTCCCAAGCTGATGCTCAAAAAGTAAAGCAACAGCTGGAAAAAGAAGGAATAGAAAGCCAGATATATTCCATTTTGGTACCCGGTGTGAACATGGAGATAACTGCCTCTGCGGATAAAGTGAGCAGCGTTAAATCGGCTTTTTCGATGTGGATTGATAAAACCAAGGCCCTGGAAGACATGGTGAAAAACCTTGATACTTCGGCCATATCGGTAGAGGATGCCAAAAAGGGCATTGAAGCGACGATTGGTGCGTTTAACTCTACCCTTGAACAGCTTAAAGCGTATTCAGCTACGCAGGAAAGCAACCATATACTGGCTGGACTTCAGGAACTTTATCAAAAGGGCATCGAAAGCCTAAACGGAATATTTGCTGGAAATGTTTTGGACAGGGTAGCAATTTCGTCAAAAATAAAGTATACTTATATTGATATGGTTTACAGGTACAAGCAGTATATAGATAGCATAACCGGTAAGTAAGGGGGAGCTAATAATTTGAAAATAGAAGAGATACGCGATTTGCTGAATGCCAGCCTCTTAACAGGCCAAGAATTGCTGGACAGAGAAGTGTTTTCGGCCTGCGCATCAGATCTTATGAGCGATATATTATCCTATGTAAAAAATCAAACGGTGTTGCTCACTGGCCTTACCAATGCTCACGTCATTAAAATGGCTGAAATCCTGGAGGTTACCGCCATAGTGTTTGTTGGTGGGCGAAGGCCTGCTGATGAAGTGGTCGATATGGCCAGAAAGATGGGCATTGCCGTGCTTACAACCGAATACACCATGTATGAGGCATGCGGAAGGCTCTACAGTGCGGGATTACCAGGCTGTACGAGGGAGTCATAAATGGCGGGCGGCTATTATTCCATTGAACAGGTGTTTCATATTAAAGCCGGTGATTTTGCTTCAGCAGGAGAGGCTTCCAGCCAAATAAAGAAAACATTAAAGCAGTTGGGGATTGATTCCACCCTGGTGCGGCGGGTTACCATAGCAGCTTATGAGGCCGAGATGAATTTGATAATACACTCAATCGGCGGAGAACTGAAGTTGAAAGTAACTCCTCAGTCCATTATCGTGACGGCCGAAGATAAAGGCCCTGGCATTCCTGATATAGATTTGGCCATGCAGGAAGGGTACTCTACAGCTCCTGAAATAGCAAGGGAGCTGGGGTTTGGTGCAGGGATGGGGCTTCCCAATATTAAACGTAACGCTGATCGTTTGAATATTCAGTCTAAGGTGGGAGAGGGAACCCTGCTGGAGATATATTTTGACATAAAAGCAAGGTGATGAAATTGAAGGAATATTACCATTCGGTTACTTTGAGGAAGGACAAGTGTAGGGGATGTACCAATTGTATAAAAAGGTGTCCTACCGAGGCCATAAGGGTGAGGGACGGCAAGGCCAGGATAATTGCAGAGAGGTGTATAGACTGCGGAGAGTGTATAAGAGTATGCCCCTATCATGCAAAGGTGGCCGTTACAGATCCCTTGTCTTCCATAGAGAGGTTTCGCTATCGCATAGCGCTGCCGGCTCCAACTCTGTACGGGCAGTTCAAGAATGTAGACGATATAAAGGTAATTCTGACGGGCCTCAAAAAACTTGGCTTCGATTACGTATATGAGGTTGCCAGAGGAGCGGATTACGTGACCGCTTTTGTCAAAGAGGCGCTTAAGGACCCAAATCGCAAAAGGCCTATCATATCCTCAGCCTGCCCGGCCATTGTCAGGCTCATTCAGGTGCGCTTTCCTGAGCTGATAGATAATATAGTGAATGTTGATTCGCCCATGGAAATTGCCGCGCAGCTTGCCAGGAACGAATTTTGTGAAAGGTACGGCGTAAAGTCCGAAGAGGTGGGGGTATTTTTCATTACCCCCTGTGCTGCCAAGATGACCAGCATACGGAATCCGGTGGGCAGGAAGGAATCCTCGGTGGATGGTGCCATTTCCATCCAGGAGATATACGGCCCACTCTACAGTCAAATAAGCAACCTGAAAGAGGAAGATGTTGCGCAGATGGCATCGCCCTTTGGAGTGGGATGGGCCAATTCCGGGGGAGCATGCCTCTCATTGGGAATTGATAGTTACCTGGCGGTTGACGGCATACAGAACGTCATACGGGTGTTGGAAGAGATAGAGGATGAGAAGCTGACTGACCTGGAATATTTTGAAGGTCTAGCTTGTCCCGGTGGCTGTGTGGGCGGCCCGCTTACCGTTGAAAACGGGTTTGTAGCAAAAAACCGTATAAGGAAGCTGTCCGAAAAGGCAAGAGGTAGGCCGGTATCAGAAGATGAGCTGCGTGAGGTTGCGCAAAAGATACAGTGGCGGCTTGATGAGAAGATACTGCCCAAACCCGTTATGAAGCTGGATGACGATATAGTGGAGGCCATGAAAAAGATGGAGACCATAGAGAGTATATACGAAAGCCTGCCGGGGCTTGACTGCGGTTCCTGCGGGTCACCCAGCTGTCGAACGCTGGCCGAGGATATAGTAAGGGGTTATGCTTCTGAGATGGATTGCGTCTTTAAATTGAGGGAAAAGGTAAAACAGCTTGCGCAGGAGATGATAGAGCTTTCTGAAAAGATTCCAGGGGGAAGAAAAGAAACAGAAGGGCAGGAGTGAACGGCGATGAAGGTATCGCAAATGGTAGAGGCTTTATCCCTTAAGGTGCTGGCTGGAGAGAGTTTTTTGGAACGGGAGGTGTGCAGCGGCTATTGCTGCGACCTTTTGAGCAGGGTAATGGCAAAAGGGGAAAAGGGAATGGCATGGATTACCGTGCAGACGCACATGAACGTAGTGGCTGTGGCTGCATTGGTTGAGATGGCCTGTATTATAATCCCCGAAGGCATAGAGGTGGAACGCAAAGTTTTGGACAAGGCTGAAGAGGAAGGGGTAATAATGCTTTCATCTCATTTGACGGCTTTTGAGTTGGCGGGAAAACTGTATCAAATGGGTATTGCGCCTGTCTGTAAGGTTGTAGATTGATTTTTGGATTATGATACAAAAATACCATGTAAACCATGAGGTTTGGTATAGATAACTTTGGGGAGTTGCTGTGTTTTGATGATCTTATTGTAATTCGTTGGATGAGGCTGTAAATATCTGTAAAATAGCGTGTTCGGTATCTCAAGTAGACAAAGGGCGCGGTCTGTGGGTGTGCTATACCGGTTGTGCGATGTGGTGTCACTGAATCGAAGGTCAGAGGTAGCCCCTTGCGTGTATAGCTGCCTTTCAATACTGTTGAGGAGAGACTTTTCATGAAAATAGCAGTAGACCTTCATATACATTCGGCGCTGTCTCCCTGTGCCGATGATGATATGACGCCAAACAATATAGTAAATATGGCTATTCTAAAGGGGCTTGATGCCATAGCCATAACTGACCACAATAGCTGTGACAACGTTGAAGCCGTCATGAAGATTGCCGGCGGCCGGATTTTGGTGTTGCCCGGCATGGAAGTACAGACAAGAGAGGATGTCCATTTGCTGTGCTATTTTGAAGATATAAAATGTCTGCTTGACTTTGATGCATATATCCGTAATTTCATGCCTCAAGTGCCAAATGTCCCACATATTTTCGGCAACCAGTATATAATGGATGAGAATGATCAAATCATAGGAAAGAGGGAGGACTTGCTGCTCTCTTCGCTTGACCTGTCTGTCGAGGAGGTAGTACAGCTGGTCCTGCAAAGAGGCGGGGTTGTGGTACCGGCTCACGTCAATCGCCCTTCTTACAGCATCATTTCTCAGCTTGGATTCATCCCCAAAAACTTGGCTTTCAGCGTCTTAGAATTTTCAAAGATTGACACGAATTACACAATATATTCTCAAGGATTTAAACATATCTATTCCTCGGATGCCCATCAATTGGGTCAAATACTGGAAAGAGAAATGTTAATTGACGTATATGATGTCTCATTAGCTGCTATTATACAGTGGTTAAAAGGTTTGACTGTTATTTAACAGAATTATAACAAAAAAATTTGTAACAAAATTCGTTAAAATAATAGCAAATACTCTTGATTATGATACGATTATATGAGATAATAACTCTTGTTGAACAGCATCGATAATTGGGAAGGTGCTGTTTAATATATAAATTGCGATAAATTTTAATTATTTTATTATAGAAAAAATCGCAGTTTATTAATAGGGCAAATATTGAAGCAAATCAACCAAAGTATACATAACATAGCCAAGGATTTTCGGCTGAGTGGATTTTAACATACATAAAGTAACAGGGGAGGGAAATAACCATGGCGGTATCTGTTTTGACAGAAAATAAAGAAAAGTTTGAAGAATTTAAGAAGGTAATTGAGGAATACAAGGGCAAGGAAGGGCCGCTTATGCCTATATTGCAGAAGGCCCAGGAGATATTTGGCTGCTTGTCCTTGGATGTACAAAACTATATAGCCGAGGAATTAAACATTCCGATAACCGACATTTATGGGGTGGCTACTTTTTATGCCCAGTTTACGTTAAAGCCAAAGGGAAAGTATAAAATCGGCGTTTGCCTGGGGACGGCTTGCTATGTAAAAGGTTCACAAAAGGTGCTGGACAAGCTGCAGGAAATTCTCAATATTAAGGTAGGGGATACCACCGACGATGGCAAGTTCACTTTGGAAGCCACGCGGTGCCTGGGGGCCTGCGGATTGGCTCCGGTTATGATGATAAATGACCATGTATACGGTAGGCTTAAGCCAGAGGATGTAGAAGGGATAATTGCAAAATACAGGGATGAATAATGGATGGAAGATATCTCGCTTTATATACTGGACTTAGTGCAAAACTCCATTGCTGCTGCAGCCACCCTTATCGAAGTATCGGTAATCGAGGATGTACAAAATGACAAGCTCATCTTGAGCATCAAGGATAACGGCCAGGGGATGGACTCGCAAACGGTTAAAAAGGTCACAGATCCTTTTTATACCACACGGACAACGCGAAAGGTGGGCTTGGGGTTGGCGCTTGTGGAGGCAGCCGCTCAGGCCTGCGGGGGAGGGGTTTACATCTTTTCGCAGCCCGGCAAAGGCACCGAGGTGAAGGTGGAATTCAAATATAATCATATTGACCGGCCACCTGTAGGCAAAATTGATGAGACTGTGGCAGCACTGGTGGCCTGCAATCCATCAATAGATTTTGTATATACCCATATTACTCCTGTGGGGAGGCTGCGTTTTGACTCCAGGGAGGTCCGGCAGAGGATAGGCGATTTGCGCATCGACCATCCCGAAGTGGTGGAGTGGATTAGGGAATATATAAGGGAAGGCATTGATGAAATAAGCGGAGGTGGAGGAGTATGAAGTCTTTGAAAGAGTTAGAGGAGATAAGGCAACGGGCTTTGGAGTCCGTTAATTTAAGAAAAGAAAGAAACGGCACGAGGGTAGTGGTTGGAATGGGAACCTGTGGGATTGCTGCGGGTGCAAGGCCGGTGCTTTTGGCGTTTCTAGAAGAGGTAAAAAAGCGTAATCTTCAGGATGTTATAGTGACTCAAACGGGTTGTATAGGCGTATGCCGTCTTGAGCCTATGGCGGAGGTTTACAGGCCGGGTGAAGAGAAGGTAACTTACGTTAAGCTCACGCCTGAAAAGGTAAGGCGGATCGTGGCCGAGCACATTGTAAATGGTAGGCCGGTAACTGAGTTCACCATCGGCGCTGCTGACAAGCAATGATGTGTTTGTGAGGAGGTAGGTAACATGGAACTGTATCGCGCTCATGTACTGGTCTGTGGAGGGACCGGATGTACATCATCGGGTTCTCCAGCTATTATAGATAAATTCAATGAAGAGCTTGAAAAGCATAACATAAAGAACGAGGTCAAGGTGGTAAGAACAGGGTGTTTTGGCTTATGCGAGGTGGGCCCTGTTGTAATTGTCTATCCCGAGGGTGCCTTTTACAGCCGTGTCAAGGTTGAGGACGTGCCTGAAATCGTTGAAGAGCACCTGGTAAAGGGAAGAATTGTAAAGCGGCTTTTGTATCACGACAGCGTAGCCCAGGATCAGACCATCAAATCGCTAGACGAAGTTGGATTTTATAAAAAGCAGATGAGGATAGCCCTGAGGAACTGCGGCGTCATTGACCCAGAAAATATAGAGGAGTACATTGCTCTGGACGGTTATAAAGCCCTGGGCAAGGTGCTTACCGAGATGACGCCCGAACAGGTAATAGAGACCGTCAAGGCATCGGGCTTGAGAGGAAGAGGCGGTGCTGGATTCCCGACGGGGCTCAAATGGGAGTTTACGCGAAAAGCGCCAGGGGATAAGAAGTATGTCTGCTGCAACGCTGACGAAGGTGACCCCGGTGCTTTCATGGATCGAAGCATCCTCGAGGGCGACCCGCACAGCGTCATCGAAGCCATGGCCATTGCGGGATATGCAGTAGGAGCTGATCAGGGGTATATTTACGTCCGTGCGGAATATCCAATAGCCGTTAAACGGCTGGCCATAGCCATAGCTCAGGCTAGGGAATACGGCTTGCTTGGCAAAGATATCTTCGGAACCGGTTTCAATTTCGACATAGAGCTGCGTTTGGGAGCAGGTGCATTTGTGTGCGGTGAAGAGACAGCTCTTATGGCTTCCATCGAAGGGAAAAGAGGCGAACCCAGGCCCAGGCCACCTTTCCCAGCAGTCAAAGGTGTATTCTCCAAGCCTACCCTTCTTAACAACGTCGAAACTTATGCCAACATTCCGCCTATCATCCTGAAGGGGCCCGAGTGGTTTAGCTCTATTGGGACGGAAAGGAGCAAGGGAACCAAGGTATTCGCACTGGGCGGGAAGATCAACAATACCGGGCTGGTGGAGGTGCCCATGGGGACAACCCTCCGCGAAATCGTATATGATATCGGCGGAGGAATTCCCGGAGGCAAGAAGTTTAAAGCGGCTCAAACGGGTGGCCCATCTGGCGGTTGTATACCGGCAGAGCACCTGGATACGCCCATCGATTATGAATCGCTCGTTCAAATCGGTTCCATGATGGGTTCGGGCGGCCTTATCATAATGGATGAGGATACCTGTATGGTTGATATCGCCAGGTTCTTCCTCGATTTTACAGTGAGTGAGTCGTGTGGAAAGTGCCCGCCCTGCCGTATCGGTACCAAGCGCATGCTGGAAATACTGGACAGGATAGTCAGCGGTAAAGGGCAGGAGGGGGATATAGAAAAGCTGGAGCTTCTTGCAAAGAACATCAAAGCTGCTGCTCTGTGCGGCCTGGGGCAAACGGCGCCCAACCCGGTGCTCAGCACCATACGCTATTTCAGGGACGAGTATGAAGCCCATATAAAGGAGAAGCGCTGTCCAGCAGGCGTTTGTCAGGCGCTGTTGCGTTACGTCATTATTCCCGAGCTGTGCAAAGGCTGCGGTCTGTGTGCTAGGAACTGTCCGGTGGGCGCTATATCCGGTGAGCGTAAGAAGCCTCACAGCATAAATCCGGATAAATGCATCAAGTGCGGCGTATGTATTGAGAAATGTCCGTTTAATGCTGTGAAAAAGCAGTAAGCGCATTTTGAGGAGAAAGGGAGTGAGAGTCATGGGAATGGTCAAAGTTACTATAGACGGTATCCAGGTGGAGGTTCCAGAAGGGAGCACTGTCCTGGAAGCTGCCCGTCTTGCCAATATAGATATACCCACCTTGTGTTATTTGAAGGGGATAAATGAAATCGGAGCGTGCAGGATGTGCGTTGTAGAAGTGAAGGGAGCCAGGGCCCTACAGGCCGCCTGTGTCTATCCCGTATCTGATGGGATGGAGATAAGAACGAACACGCCAGCTGTCCGCGAAGCCAGAAGGGTGAACCTGGAGCTCATTTTATCCAATCATGACCGGAACTGTTTAACATGCGTGCGCAACCAGAACTGTGAGCTTCAGGAGCTGGCGCAAAAGCTGGGCGTCAATGAGATACGATTTGAGGGAGAGCGCATCAATTATCCCTTGGATGATTTTTCGCCTTCAATAGTGCGGGACCCCAACAAGTGCATATTGTGCCGCCGCTGCGTATCGGTGTGTCGAAATGTGCAGGGCATAGGCGTAATCGGGGTAAGCGAGAGAGGCTTCGACACAATCATCTCGCCGGTATTTGGCATGAGCCTCAGGGATGTGCCCTGTATATATTGCGGTCAGTGTATTGAAGCTTGTCCCGTCGGTGCTCTCAGGGAAAAGGATGACACCGAGAGGGTGTGGGATGCGCTCAACAACCCCGACCTATTTGTGGTGGTACAGACGGCACCGGCGGTGCGCGTGGCCCTGGGCGAAGAGTTTGGCATGGAGATGGGCACCATCGTAAAGGGTAAAATGGTAGCGGCACTCAGGCGATTGGGATTCGATAAAGTGTTTGATACCGATTTTGGAGCCGACCTGACTATAATGGAAGAGGGGACCGAGCTGCTCAATAGGATCAAAAACGGCGGCAGGCTTCCTTTGATCACTTCCTGCAGCCCAGGTTGGGTCAAATACTGCGAGCACTATTTCCCAGAGTTTCTGGATAATCTGTCAACCTGCAAATCCCCTCATGAAATGGTGGGTGCTTTGATCAAGTCCTATTACGCCGAGAAGAACGGCATTGATCCTTCGAAGATATTTGTGGTTTCGGTGATGCCGTGTACCGCCAAGAAGTTTGAAGCCACGCGTCCCGAGCT
Source organism: Caldicoprobacter algeriensis (assembly GCF_023838525.1). Classification (GTDB taxonomy): domain Bacteria; phylum Bacillota; class Clostridia; order Caldicoprobacterales; family Caldicoprobacteraceae; genus Caldicoprobacter; species Caldicoprobacter algeriensis. The sequence goes on along the minus strand of NZ_JAHUQD010000001.1, from coordinate 105,344 downwards.
CAGCGCTACAGGTTATCCCGATGTCGATGTTGTGCTGACCACCAGAGAGCTGGCACGGATGATCAAACAGGCAGGCATAGATTTTGTAAATCTCCCGGATGAGGAGTATGATCCCTTCTTTGGCGATTCCACCGGTGCCGGCGTCATATTTGGTGCAACCGGTGGCGTGATGGAGGCGGCCTTAAGGACGGTGGCTGAGATTGTAACCGGCAAGCCGTTGGACAACATCGAAATAACGGAAGTACGAGGGCTGGAAGGGGTAAAAGAAGCGGAGATTTCTTTGAGAGATATGACCATAAAAGCAGCGGTAGCCCATGGCACTGCCAACGCAAAAGCGCTTCTTGAAAAGGTAAAATCTGGTGAGAAGGAATATCACTTTATCGAAATAATGGGATGCCCTGGTGGATGCGTCAACGGAGGCGGTCAGCCAATAGTCAAGGCCAAGGACAGGATGGATGTGGATCCCAGGCAGGTAAGGGCGGCTGCCATCTATCAGGAAGACAGGAATCTGCCGCTCAGGAGGTCACATGAAAATCCATCGGTTAAGAGGTTGTATGAGGAGTATCTAGGCCAGCCCAATAGCCATAAAGCCCACCAGCTGTTGCATACCCACTATGTGCCGAGAAAGAAGTATTTATAATAATCTAATAAAACGGACTGAGCCAGTAAAGGAGCCCCTACTAGATCTATGGCAGGGGCTCCTTTTTCAATATAAAGCAGGCTTTTGTGCAATATATACAAATTTTGGGATTGAGTATAGCTTAAACGACACAATTTTTTGTATTGAGGTTGATTAATGTTATTTTCGTATTGACCAATATTATTTAATATAATAACATAATTTGTAGAGTAAACAAACGAATATGAAGGGAGTGTACACTTATGGCTTATTTTGAGAATATCAAGCCTATTACTTATGAAGGCCCTGATTCTAAGAATCCTCTCGCATTTAAGCATTATAATCCTTCCGAAGTTATTATGGGGAAAACGATGGAAGAACATTTGAGATTTGCGGTGGCTTACTGGCATACTTTTACCGGTAGCGGCGCGGATCCATTCGGGGAAAAGAACATGATTCGTCCCTGGGACAAGTATACAGGTATGGATTTGGCCAAGGCTAGAGTGGAAGCGGCTTTTGAGTTTTTCGAAAAGCTAAATGTTCCGTTTTTCTGTTTCCATGATCGCGATATTGCTCCCGAAGGTGATACCCTAGCGGAAACCAATAAGAATTTGGATGTAATAGTATCTATGATAAAAGAGTATATGAAGACGAGCAAAGTTAGGCTTTTGTGGAATACAGCCAATCTATTCAGTCATCCCAGATATGTACATGGGGCTGCTACATCTTGTAATGCCGATGTGTTTGCATATGCGGCGGCTCAGGTTAAGAAAAGCCTTGAAATTGCTGTAGAGCTGGGGGCTGAAAACTTCGTATTCTGGGGTGGCAGAGAAGGATATGAAACGCTTTTGAATACAGACATGAAATTGGAGCTTGACAATCTGGCTAGGTTCTTGCATATGGCGGTTGACTATGCCAAGGAAATCGGCTTTAAAGGGCAGTTTTTGATTGAGCCCAAACCCAAAGAACCCACAAAGCATCAGTATGACTTTGATGCGGCTACAACCATTGCATTTCTGCAGCATTACGGCCTGAAGGATTATTTCAAACTGAACATTGAGGCAAATCACGCTACGCTGGCTGGACACACCTTTGAGCACGAGTTAAGGGTCGCAAGCATATACGGTATGCTGGGTTCTATTGATGCAAACCAAGGGGATCTGCTTTTAGGCTGGGATACCGATGAGTTCCCCACTGATCTTTATATGACCACCCTGGCAATGTATGAGATACTAAAGGCAGGTGGGTTTACAACTGGTGGTGTCAATTTTGATGCTAAGGTAAGGCGTGGATCCTTTGAACCCGAGGATCTGTTCTATGGCCACATCGCAGGCATGGATGCCTATGCCATAGGTTTAAAGGTTGCGGCAAAGCTGATCGAGGATAAGGTGATAGACAAGTTTATAGAAGAGCGCTACAGCAGTTACAAGAGCGGTATCGGCCTGGATATTGTCAGCGGAAAAGCCAATTTCAGGACGTTAGAACAGTATGCAATGCAAAATCCCGTAATTAAAAACCGCTCCGGAAGACAAGAAGTGATAAAGACGTTGATTAATGAATATTTGTTTAATGTCAAATGATTTTGGATAATGCAAAGAAGGGCAGATGCGTTGTAGTGTAATCAAAATGAGGGAGGGACTGGGATGGCTGAAGCTCTGTATAAGGATAAAAACCAGTCGATTGAAAAGCGGGTTGAGGATCTGCTTTCGCGGATGACATTGGATGAGAAAATAGCCCAACTAAGTGCTGTATGGGTATATGAAGTGCTGGATGATACAAAATTTTCGCCCGATAAAGCTGCTTCCAAAATCGGACATGGTATTGGTCAGATTACGCGTATTGCGGGGGCCAGCAATTTGGACCCTGAGTCATGCGCCCAAATAGCAAATGAGATCCAGAAATATCTAATAGAAAATACCCGCCTTGGAATACCGGCCATTGTACATGAAGAGTCGTGCAGCGGTTTTATGGCAAAGGGAGCTACCTGTTTTCCTCAAACAATCGGTGTAGCAAGTACGTGGAACCCTGAACTGGCAAAGGCGATAGGAGAAGTGATAAGGACGCAGATGAAAGCAGCAGGGGCACATCAAGCTTTGGCGCCATTGCTGGATGTGACGCGGGACCCCAGATGGGGTAGAACAGAGGAGACTTTTGGAGAGGACCCTTATCTGGTGGCTCAAATGGGTATTGCGTATATTAATGGCCTGCAGGGGAATGGTTTGCATGATGGCATTATAGCTACGGGGAAACATTTTGTGGGCTATGGAATGTCAGAAGGCGGGATGAATTGGGCACCAGCGCATATTCCAGAACGAGAATTGCGCGAAGTATATTTGTTTGCTTTTGAAGCAGCTGTCAAAGAAGCCAAGCTGGCTTCAATCATGCCGGCTTATCATGAAATAGATGGAATACCATGTCACGCTTCAAGCCGATTGCTAAAGGATATATTGCGCGATGAATGGGGGTTTGAAGGTTTAGTAGTTTCCGATTATTTTGCTATCAACATGTTATATGAATATCATAAGCTTAATCCAGATAAGGTATTGGCGGCTAAAAAAGCGATTGAAGCGGGAGTGGATATAGAGCTTCCAAGCACCGATTGCTATGGCTTGCCTTTGAAGACTGCAGTTGAACGGGGTATTGTCTCTGAAGAAGTTATTAATAGGGTTGTGGCACGAATTTTAGAGCACAAGTTCAGGTTGGGATTATTCGAGAATCCGTACGTCGAGCCTTCTAAGACTAAAGCGGTGTTTGATATTCCGGAGCAGCGTCAGCTTGCGCGAAAAGTGGCGCAAGAGTCAATAGTTTTATTGAAGAATGAGAATAATCTCTTACCGTTAAGTAAAGATCTGCGTTCAATAGCAGTTATTGGCCCCAATGCCCACAATATTCGCCATATGATAGGGGACTATGCTTACCCCTGCCATATTGAGACATTGCAAAACATGGCTGATGCTTTTGATACAGCAAGACCGCAGCGTGTTGATTTGGCTGACAAAGAACTATTTGTGCCAATGGTCAGTATATTGGATGGGATAAAAGAGAAAGTGTCTGAAAATACTGAGGTTCTGTATGCAAAGGGTTGTGATGTACTAGGCGACGATACCAGCGGTTTTGTTGAGGCTGTTGAAGCGGCTAAGAAAGCTGATGTCGCTGTTGTGGTTGTTGGCGACAGGTCCGGTCTTTTACGTGGATGTACATCCGGTGAAGCCAGAGACAGAGCTGACTTGAATTTAACAGGCAAACAGGAAGAGCTTATAAAGGCGGTACATGCTACTGGGACACCGGTGGTAGTTGTACTGGTCAATGCGAGACCGCTTTCGATCACCTGGCTCCATGAGAATGTTCCTGCGATAGTTGAAGTATGGCTCCCTGGTGAGGAGGGTGGTCGAGCAGTCGCGGATGTGCTGTTTGGCGATTACAACCCGGGTGGCAAGCTACCGATTAGTTTTCCGCGCACGGTAGGACAGGTGCCGGTATACTATGCCCATAAGCCTTCGGGTGGACGCTCTCACTGGCTGGGTGACTATGTAGAGTGCAGCACAAAACCCCTGTATCCATTTGGTTATGGATTGAGCTATACCACTTTTGAGTACAGTAACCTGCAGATAACACCTCAGGATGTTGGTGTAAGCGGTGAGGTCCGCATACAGGTGGATGTGACCAACACGGGTAAAATGGCAGGGGATGAGGTGGTACAGCTGTATGTCCACGTTCCGGCACAAAATGTGACCAGGCCCGTGAAGGAGCTTAAGGGATTTAAGCGCGTCAATCTTGAGCCTGGTCAAACGAAAACCGTTGTATTTGAACTGCCAATTGCTTTGCTGGGATTTTATGATGAGAACATGGATTTCGTAGTGGAACCGGGTAAGGTTGATGTGTATGTTGGTAGTTCCTCCGAAGATATAAGGGCTACAGGGCAGTTCAATCTTGTAGGAGAGAAGCTGGTCATTGGGAATAACAAGAAGTTTACTACAAAGGTAACGGTGAACGATTAAAATCTTTATGTAAACTTTTGTGACTGGTAAATGTAACGCCTGTACATTTGTTTATGAAACCCAAAATGTACAGGCGCTAATTTTATTTACCTAGACGATGGGTACATACCTGATGTTTCCCTTTGAAACCACGCTTAATTTTCCAGCTAATAGCATCTCTAAGGCTGGTTCTTGCTGTTCCGCGACATATCGAGTACTTTTATAAATGAATACTTTAGCAAAGAAGTTTCTAGATGAAAAGTGAGATTGCACATCAAGTTCAAGTTTTTAACTTTCTAGGGGGTTATTAGCGAGATAGTACGGTCTGAAACAAAAAATTAATAAAAATATTAAACTTTATAAAATTAACACGAGAAAAAATTAAAATTATTAAAAAACATATTGAAAAAATTAATTTTGGTGATATAATGGTAATTGGATAGTAATATAAGAATTTTACTTGTAGGGGGATTAGCAGTTGCAAAACAATATCATAACAATATGCGCAGTGTGTGGTACCAAGTTAGAAGTAACAGAGTTGCATTGTTGCCGGTGTGACACAACATATAAAGGGCATTTTAAACTAGATAAGTTCAGCTATTTAACACCTGAGCAGAAATATTTCATCGAGGTATTTCTAAAATGCAGGGGGAACATCAAGGAAGTAGAGAAGGAACTTAACATTTCATACCCAACTGTTCGTAGCAAACTTGATGATGTTATTTGTAGTCTGGGCTACGATGTTGGTGGCAATGAAAAAAAGCAGACCAGCAAAAGAGAGGTTTTGGAGCTACTGAGCCAAGGGGTGATTACCTACGAAGAGGCAATAAAGATGATGAAGGAGAACAGTAAATAAATTAATAAAAGGATGGGATGGGCATGATGAAGGAAGAAATAAGAAAGATTTTAAAGATGGTAGAGGAGAAGAAGATTACTGCAGAGGAGGCCGAAAAACTTATTGATATGATTGAGCCAGAAAACACAGGTCTAACACAGTATGATTCAAGCGCAAATGGGAATTACGAGAAATTTTTGAGGGTTAAAGTGGTTGAAAACGGGGCTAATAAAGTGAATGTAAATATTCCGCTCTCATTAATTGAGGTGGGGTTAAAACTGGGGACACAGGTTGGGGCACAATTTGAGCCAAAATTGGAAGCTTTAAAGAATATTGATTTTAACGAGATTATACAGTCTATTAAAAATGGAGCACAAGGAAAGCTTGTCGAAATAGAAGATGATGAGACTTATGTAAGCGTTGTAGTTGAATAACGTCTGAATTGAGAAAAGTTTATTTGAGGATGATAGAAAATGGATGACATTGAGATTTTAGAGAAATTGGATAAAGGACAAATTGATTTTAATGAGGCTTTTACTTTGATGAAAAAGAATCGGGAAGCTGTAAATACTGCTAAGGGACATTTTTTAAAGATCAACATTAAGGATGGAGAACGATGTTTTCCTATAGTGATACCGTTGTTTTTGATTAAATCAGGTTTTTCATTGGGCAAAGCAATAGTTAGACTTATTCCAAAGGATAAGCAAAATGATAATTTGGAAAAGGTATACAAGATTTTGGAGAAAATAGAAAGCAGAGATATAAAGAGATTGGTTGATGCGTTAAGGCGGTGTAGATCATATCCTTTGGTTCGAGTAGAAAATGGCGATACTCTTGTGGATATAAGTGTTATATAATTTCCTCATCAAAGCGTCGTGTTTTGGAAAGATAGGGAGTGTAAATATTTTTGTGTATGGGAGCTTTTGGCTCCTTTCTGGTGTTGTTGGTTGTATCACTTTAACCTGGTAACAATATCTTTCGTACATTACTATTGTTACCTTTTTCTTTGTATTTTATGCATAAAATAGAATATTTTTGGTGATAATTTTTTATATTGGTGTAGTATGCCCTCCTCCTTCATCTGCAAAATTTCAAAAAACTTTCTACAAATGTCTTCTGTCATAAAAACCAATTTTTTACTGTTCTAAAAATGTTTTAGCGACTGCTCATATAACATAATCTTCTATTCGGCTCCCGTACATTATCAACAGTTGATTCAGTACCTGGTCCCAATTATGGTATCTCTGCGTCCATTTCTGCCTCCAGCATTTCTTGAAAGGATATCTTTAAAGGAGTCCTTCAAGAATTTCATAATCTCTTGAGAAGTTTGAAAATTGTTTTCCTTGATTATTTCTCTTAACAATTCTTTTGGTAGAACACTCATAATAAAACGCTCCTTTCTGATTTTATGTTGTTAATTTTATCCAGAAAGGAGCTCTTTCATTCATCCATACACAAAACTTTGGACAGTCTCGGCTCAAGTTTTATCGTTGCCAGAAAGAGCGCTTGTTTTTATAAATACTTTTTACCAAATATTAACAATTATGTATGAGTTACTTTTAATGTTTACTGTTTTTTGCGTCCCAAAGCTCTTCCGTTGTTGTTGCTGTTTTTGTAATTGATAGTTTTTACTGTATTCTGGATATTTTCTGCTTTTTGGGTGTTATTGTTACCCTGTCCATCATTATTTTCGTCTTTTATTTTATCGTTTTGGCTGTTTTGAGCATTATTACCATCATCAATATTCTCTTCTTCAACTTCCTGGACAGGCTGCTGTGCGTTTATTTCCTCATTTTCATTATTTTCCTCCCTGTTAGCATCTTCATCAAGGGGCTGTTGTTGGTCGGTTTCATCTGCTGCGTCATTGTTTTCCTGGTTTTCCTCTTCGTTATCCTGATTGTTTTGGTTGCGGACCCTGTTCCTTACAGCTGCTTTCTTTTGCGTTATTGCATCGTTTAGCTGTTCTTTAGCTTGGAGTTGAACAGCCTGCTTCTCTTCGACCAGCTTTTGCGCTTCCGCAATTTTTTCTTGGTCTCCAGTTTTCATGGCTTTTTTGAGCTGAACCTCTGCTTTTTTAAGTTCCTGCTTGGCGGTATTGTATCTGTGCCTTGCTTCTACCATTTTGGCTACAGCTTCTTTCTTTTGCGTCTGCATTTCTATTACTTTTTCTATTCTTTCCCTGGCCTGTTCCGGCAGTTTATCCTTTATAGCGTTTAAAACCCTTATGCCGTTTTCCTGCCTCAGCCTCAGCCTTACTTCTATGGTATTTGGCTCATTGTTTTCATTATTTGTAGAACCGTCCTCAGGAATATCCGTATTGCTGTTGCCTTCTTCGTCTGGAGTTTGTTGGCTATCTTGGTTTTCTAATCCCTCTTCCTGGGAGCTTTGTTCTGTTTCACTGCTTTCTGTGTTTTGTTTGGTATCGGTATTTTGTGCATCCTGCTGTTCATTTTGATCTGCCTCGTTGGAAGTGTTTTTGTCACTAGATTCAACTTTATTTTCGTTTTCTAGATTTTCTTGTGCTACCTTTTCTAATATTTGATATGCCTGCTCCATTTTTTGGCTGTATTCTTCTACAAGCTCCAATGCTTTTTCTTCGTCGCCTTTTTCAAGCATGACCTCGCTTTCACCAAGCCTTTCTTCGGCGACATCAGTAACTGCAACTGCCTTGTTTTCGTCTCCTATTGTGAAGAAGACTTTTAGATTATCCAGCGCAACATCAACGGGATAAAAGATGCTGTCGGGTGTTATCCCCGCTTTATCAGCATAAGAAACGACTTCATCTTCCTGGGCAAAACCAGGTATTGCCAGTCCCAGCATAAATATAAACGCTGATGCCAAAGCTAAACGTTTTCTCATTTGAAGACCCTCCCGTTTTTCATAGTTTATTTTTGCCTTTCGTCCATATATACGAATGCTGTATAATATTTTTGGGGGGTTATATTATCAAAAATAAAAAAAGTTTAACGCCACCGTTAAAAACGGAAATTGAATCGTATACATAATCGGGAGGGAAAATGAGCTTGAACAAGGATGTGATAAATGGCTCCCGCGATGAATTTATAGAAAACAATAAGGGGTTTATATACAGGACGGCGTGCAGCATATGCAAAAGAAAGCTGGATTTTGATAACGATGATGAATTATCAATAGCGATGATTGCCTTTAACAATGCTTGTGACAGCTATGATGAGAAGTATGGAAACTTTTTTTCATACGCTGCAGTGGTGATACGCAACGCTCTTATTGACTATTTTAGAAAGTCTAAAAATTCTCCTGTAGCTGTGTTTTCAGATGATAACCAGCTGGATTACATAGATTACAGGGTGTCTATGACGGATTATGAGTTGAAGTTAGAAAGTGAGTTGAGGACGCAGGAGATCAATGAACTGTCGGAAGAGCTAAAAGCATATGGGATTGATTTTGAATCGTTGGTTTCCTGCTCTCCAAAGCATAAGGATACCAGAGATGCCCTTTTAAATATAGCATTATATTGTGTAAGGGATACAGAGCTTCTTGACAGTATAAGGACTAAAAAAGCATTACCTGTAAAAGAACTTGTGGAAAGGCTTGGTATAAACAGAAAGATGCTAGAGAGGTGGAGAAAATACATAATTGCCCTGGTCATCATTCTTGCGGGGGATTATCCATATATCAAATCCTATTTAAATATCAAGGTAGGTGAAAAGGATTGAAACATGAGGGTATAGTGCTCAAGGTGAAAGGCACAACAGCGGTTATAGTTACTCCGGGTGGACAATTTGTAAAAGTGAGGGTTAAAGGGCGTCCTCCCGCAGTAGGAGAGTTGTATTGCGGAGAAGCGCTGGGGAGCAGCAAAACATTTATCAGATGTGTAGCCATGGCGGCAGCTGTGGCGCTGGTGCTGATCTCCTTTTCTGCGATAAAGCTTTATTACACGGCCTATGCCTCGGTTGTGGTGGATATAAACCCTTCCATAGAGCTTGTGATCAACCGATGGGAGAGGATAATAAAGGCTGTGCCGCTAAATGAGGATGGCGACAAAATCCTGTCGAGAATCGAGTTGACCAACGTTTCTTTGGATGCAGGGCTAAAAAGGATTGTCGATGAGTCAATAAAGCAGAAGTTTATAGATGGTGATCGTGCTGTGGATGGCAGCAGCATAAGTGTAAATATTTACTATATCGGCGATGGAAAGAAAGTTGACCTGTCGGGTTTTGAACGGTATCTTACCACGGTAAACGTAAAATACGAGATAAAACAGCAATCTGCTGAGAAGTATCGCCCTGAAATAAATAGCCGTGAGACAGGTGCTGCAGAGGAAAACATCAAGGGTGATGGTATTGGAAATCATAAAGGCAACATGGATGGTAAGACGGATGATGGTACTAAGCATGATGATGGGTATGATGAAAACCAGGAAAGAAAAAACAACAAAGAGGATGCACAGAATAAAGGTAATACGGGGGAAAACACAGAGAAAGGAAGTACTAGTCCAAAGGCAGATAAAAATTTAAACAACAGCAGTGCCGCTGATAAAGGAAACAGCGACAACAAAGGTGGTACAAACAACAAGAACAAAAAAGAAAACGGCAGCGACAAAACCGGCACAAATAACAGCAGCAATAAAGGAAACGATGACAGCGGCCAGAAGGGCCAAATTTACGGTAATAATAAAAAATTCCCTGTAGGGGGTAAGGATAAAAATCCTGGGAGGAATGAAAATGTCAATGAATACCATGAAACTAAAACGGAAAAGTTAAACAGAAATGCACGGGGAAACAATGCGAACCGCGGTAATCGGTCCGGCAAATAGGGAACTACAAATCCTGCGAAGGTCGGTGATGTTAAAGATACCGTAAGTAACGGGAGAAACAAGGATTAAGGTATTCAAATGACAGGATGTTTGTGGTACACTTTTAGTGTACTTTTTTTATACTAGTAAAATTAGAAGTTCAATTTAGAGTGTTTAAATTTGCAAAACTTGGGAGGCTTTTAAATGGAAGGCAGAATGGATACACAGGATAAGATCATAGCCACAGCTATAGACATGGTCGGGCGTCAGATTAATTTAGATTTTACCGTAAGGGAGATAGCCGAAAAGGCCAATGTAAACCTGGCATCGGTTAATTATTACTTTCGTTCAAAATATAATCTTCTCAATGAAGTTGAAAAGCATTTTGTCCTCGAAAGCCATCGCATATATGAGGAAGTGGCCCGCTTAAATGCCGGCCCCAGGGAAAAGATAAAATTCTGGGCCATGAAGACCATGGAACACATAATGGAATATCCAGGCATTATATATCTGATTGTTACCAAGTTGCTTCACCACAAGGGCAAAAACGTGGGAATCGTTGGATTGATTGATACTTTGGAACACAGCATTATGCCCCTCGTTAAGGAGTTGACGGGGGTCGCTGACGATTTTACGGCTTCGGTAAAGCTGATGCAGTTATTCTCAGGCGTTGTAGCACCTGTGCTTTTTTATTATGGAGCCGGGCGCACGTTTAATATAGACATGCGAAGCAGTAAGGACAGGGAAGCGTACGTTGAGTCGCTGATCGAAAGTATATTATAGACTTATGCCACACAGCCTGATCCTATTTGTTTGCCGTTGTTTAAAGTCAGGGTGATTTTTAGGCAAATATGTGATGTACTTGCTGGGCGAATGGATTGCCAAATATCAACTCCATGATGAATACAGCGTTACCATCGGTAAGCGTGGTTTCCGTGTGCAAAGCAGGTGTTTGTCGGCAATTGTTGAATAAAGAACGTTTTTTTGCCTTGACAAACGCTTTTTTAAGCGTTATATTTAAACATGCATATTAAACAGTTGTTTAATATAAGCGTTTATTAGGCACTTTTTTGATCTATATGACGAGGTGAGATACTATCATGATTGCATTTAGCAGGTTTGTGGTGAAGCATAGAAAAGCAGTACTTGCGCTGTTTTTGACCCTCTTGATTCCGTCTGTTTTCGGCATATTCTTAACGCGAGAAAATTACGACATATTATCGTATATGCCCAATTATTTGAACTCCCGGAAAGGAGAAGAGATTTTAGAGGAAAATTTTAACCTTTCGGGGCAGGCTTTTCTGGTGGTTAAGGATAGGGAAATGTGGGAAGTTAAGGATATAAAATCCCGCATCGAGGCTGTAGATGGAGTGAAAGATGTAATATGGGTTGACGATTTTGAGGATATAACTTTGCCGGCCGAGTTTATGAACCCTGATATCCGAAAAAATTTCTTTTCTGGCAGCTCTACCATTTTGCAGATTCAGTTTGCCGACAGTGCCAGGTCTGAGTCCACAATGCGGGCAATAAATGAGATAAGGAAAATCATAGACAGGGATATGCTGTTTGGCGGAGAACCGGTCATTATGAATGACCTTAAAGCCATAACTTCAAAGGAAATGGTATACTACATGGTCATTGCTGTAATATCTATATACCTCATACTCTCGGCTTCTATGACCTCGTTCATTGAACCGTTACTATTTCTTGCCTCAATAGGAATTGCCATTTTGCTCAATATGGGTACCAACGTTATAAAAGGCGAAATATCATTTATAACAGCCTCTATAGCTGCTGTCATGCAGCTGGGCGTATCCATGGATTATTCCATCTTCCTGCTACATAGGTTTGAGGAAGAAAAGCAAAAACATCCCAATATAGATGATGCCATGGTTGCGGCCATGTCGAGAACGGGTGTGCCGGTGATGGGCAGTGCCCTTACCACCATTGCGGGGTTTGTGGCGCTGATGTTTATGAAGAACGGCATAGGCCGCGATTTGGGATTTGTTTTGGCCAAGGGAATAATATTCAGCCTTTTGATGAATATCACTGTTCTTCCCTGCCTGATCCTGATGTTTAACAAATATGCAGACAGGCACAGGCACAAACCCATCATTCCCACCTTCAAACGGGTTTCGCAGTGGGTTGTGAAATTTAGATGGGTTTTCCTTGTCGTAATAATAGTGCTGGCTGTGCCTTCATTTTTAGCTCAGAGAAATCTTCAGTATTACTACAGCATGGAGCATTATTTGCCCGAGAACTCCCGGGCTGCGGTAGATACCGACAAGATTAGAGAAAGCTTTATGAATACCGAAGTTGTGTATGTGTTGATTCCTGATGAAGGAGCAATAAAGGAAAAGGAATTGATAAATAGGATTGAGACTATAGATGCGGTGGATTCGGTAGCTGCTTTATCCCGTCAGATTGACGTGACCATACCTGAAAGCTTTATTCCCCGCGATATAAGGGAAAAATATGTAAAAGGGGGTTACAGGTATTTCGAAGTGCGCCTTAAGACTCCTTCGGATGACCCGCGGACGTTTGAAGCGGTTGACCATATAAGGGAAGCTGCCGGCGAGATGTTTGGCGAGTATTATGTGACCGGGTCTCCGGCGCTGACAAGGGATCTGGCCGGGTTGGTGGCTGCGGATAATAAGACGGTCTCCATAATATCCATAGGCCTGATATTGGCCATTATAGGTTTCAGCTATATGTCGCTTTCTCTTCCGTTTTTGCTTGTGCTGGTGATTGAAATGGCCATATGGATAAACTTAAGCATACCGTATTTTCAGGGGGTTACCGTCTCATCCTTGACGCCGATAGTTATAGGAGCTATTCAGCTGGGAGCCACAGTGGACTATGCCATTTTGTTTACCAGCCGTTACAAGGAAAACCGTGAAAGGATGAAGGATAGGCTAGAGGCCATAAGGCAAACAATAGAAGATACCGGACGTTCTGTACTGACCAGCGCCCTGACCATGATAGCTGCCACGCTGGGCATTGCATTGATTGCCAGCATAAAGGCAACGGGAGAGCTGACGATGATGATCGGAAGGGGTGCGGCTATAAGCATGGCGGTGATCTTCCTCGGGTTGCCTTCCGTGTTTCTGATATTCGACAGGCTGATTGGCTGGACCACAAAAAACTGGGCAAGAGCTGAAAAGTCGAGCAAATAAAAAATGCCAGTAAATAGGTTTAAGGGAGATGTAAATAAATATGCAAAGAAGGGGTGAGAGTTTATGAATGTTAAAAATATGATGAAAAGGGTACTATCGAGAACACTGCTGTTTTCGGTTATACTTTGTTTCGTATTGATGCCAATGGGTGTGACCTATGCTTATAGAGGTTTAAAAGTAGCATTGGCTCAACCATCTGGCCAAAACGTGGATGATGGTTCGGGCTTTGTTGCCAAAGATGAGACCGTCTACGTGATTCTTGACCATGACGGTAAGGTGCTGGAACAAAGGGTTGTCAACCGAATTTAGGTGTACGAAAGATCCGCGATGGCTTGAAGCAGTTTGGCGCTGCTGCGCAACCGCTGGCGAGCGGCGGCAAGCAAATGGCTGAGGGCAAACAGGCACTTGAGAAAGGGATTTCTGATCTTGTTGCAGGAAGCAAAAAATTAGATAAAAGCCCCAATGAGTTGGTAGCAGGTTTTGATGCCAGCATTCAAGGTTTTAATGAGTTAAATGATGGGGTGACAAAGCTGGCCGAAGGCCTTAATGGAGTGGCTGCCGGGATGAACAGTCTGGTTGATTCTGCAGGGGAAGTATCTTCTGCTGTAAATTCTCTGGCGCAGGCTGCCAGCCAGCTACAGGATGCTGCTAGTGGTTAGGCAAATAACATGGCGCCTGGACTGTTACAGCTTGTGAATATAAACGAGGAAATGTTGACTATAGCCCAAAAGCTGGTGCAGGAGCAGCCTGAAGGTTCTGATTTGTATAAGCTGGGGCAGATGGTCATTGAGCAAAACAGGCTTATAGAGAGTATGGGTGGCCCGGAATGCATTATAAACAATGGTGCGCAGCTTTTAGGGGCAATAAATGAGGTGAAAGAAGCGGTAGATAAATTAAAAGAAGGGTTAGACAGCCAGTTCATTCCCGGAATTCAGGCCGTAAACGATTCAATTGCCAGTTTGGCATTGGGTGCTAAGGCTACCCTTGATGGAATGGAAGAATACCAAAAAGGGCAAACAGCTTACAGGCAAGGCCTTGTAAAGTATGTTGAGGGAGTGGGGAATGTTACCGCTGGATTGAATGCCTTGAGCGGGAATTTGACAAGTATGTTTACGGGAATGGATTCTTTGGTCAAGGTTTTGGAGAAGATGGAAGAGGGCTTAAGTGCAATGGATTCCCAGGGCCTCTCCGAAATGGAAGAGGGAATCATACAGGCAATTGATGACATGCGCTTTGCCAAGGCATTGAAGCAGCGAATGGAGGAGCTGGCTGACGGCTACAGGTCCTTCATGGATAACGAAAGAAACAAGAACAGCAGCGTTCAGTTTATCATGAGAACCAGGGAAATAGAGTATGAAGAGGATAGAGGAGAAGTACAGGATGTTCAGGATATCCAGCCCAAGATGAATTTATGGGAACGGTTGCTAGATTTTCTCGGTCTATAGAAAATTTACCATTTTTGAAGGAATTTTCGAGTTTTTGTCGAATATATAACATTGTAGGGGACCTGCGATTAGCTATGAAATGTAAATACTTGTAAAGTATTATTTGCTTTGAAGTAAGTGTTTCAAGATGCTTTGAGAGATATAAAGAGATACTTTGAGAGATAGATGCAGTAGAAGGACGAGATTTGTAAAATGAGACAGTTGGATTTTATGACAAGCTAAAATTTTGCAAGAAAGGAGGAGTGGCGCAGAAGGCTCTTTTTTAAGGGGTCTTCTGCGTTACTGTATAATGAGATGATAAAAATAAGGTTTTTAGGCGCGGTAGATGGGGTAACGGGGTCATGCCATATAATCGAGTTTAATGATAAGCTTATACTGCTTGACTGTGGCCTGTATCAGGGGAAGGATGAGGGGCTGAACTATGCGGAATTTGAGTTCAATCCGGTTGACATCGACTATTTATTTTTAAGCCACAGCCATATAGACCACAGCGGAAGAATTCCCTTGCTGGTCAAGAAGGGCTTTAAGGGAACCATATATTGTTCAAAGCCTACCTATGATTTGTGCGAGGTTATGTTGCTTGACAGTGCACACATTCAGGAAGCCGAGGCGGAATGGAAAAACAGGAAAGCAAAGCGTTCGGGCAAGCCGCTGGTTGATCCGCTTTATACCCAAGCCGATGTACACGACAGCCTGAGATTTTTTAAGCCGGTACTGTATGGCCAGATTGTTAAGGTGGATGACGATTTGACAGTGAGGTTCAGCGATGCCGGGCATATACTGGGTTCTTCCATAATCGAGATGTGGTTTAAAGATGAGAATGAGGTGATCAAGATTGTCTACTCAGGAGACCTGGGCACGAAGGAAAAGCCTTTGCTGAAGGACCCGGCAGCGATCGATAGTGCAGATTATGTTATAATGGAGTCAACGTATGGGGACAGGGAACACAAGGACGTTGAGCAAGCGGAACAGCAGCTGATCGACATAATACTGAAAACTGCTGAGAGGGGAGGCAGTGTCATCATACCCTCTTTTGCGGTGGGCAGAACCCAGGAGATAATATATCACCTGAACAAGTATTATGACAAAAAATTGAGTGAAGCGGGGGAAAGGGAAAATAGATTGAGGAAAATACCAGTATATGTAGACAGCCCACTTGCCATAAGGGCGACTGAAGTATTTGCTCGCAATGCCCATGTGTTTGACGAGGAAGCAAGGGATTATCTGATGAAAGGAGATAATCCGCTGTATTTTGGAAATCTCCATTTTATTCAAAGCGTTGAGGAATCTAAAATGCTCAATTTTTCCAATGAACCCAAGATAATCATCTCGTCCAGCGGCATGTGTGAGGCAGGACGAATTAAACATCATCTGAAACATAATCTGTGGAAAAAGGAGTGCAGCGTGGTATTTGTTGGATATCAGGCTGAAGGTACCCTTGGAAGGAGAATTTTGGATGGCGCCAAAGAGGTCAAGATACTGGGAGAGGATATTCGTGTAAACGCTGAGATATATGATGTGGAAGGTTTTTCTAGCCACGCCGATAAAAAAGGGTTGGTAAACTGGCTCAAAAATTTTAACGAGAAACCCAAAAAGGTGTTTTTAGTACACGGAGAGTCTGAAGCCAAGGAAGGGCTTGCAAAAGAGATAAATGATATTTTAGGAATCGAATGCCTAATTCCGGCTTACAATACGGCCTACGAAGTAAGAGGCAAGACCGAGGTGAAAGAGATAGATGTTGCGGGTAGAGAAGAGTTAGAGGTTTCAGGACAGGTTGAAAGAGCATATATAGAAAAGCTGAAGAATGAGATTGTGAATATAAGGCACTTAATTGAAAATGCCTTAAAGCTCATCGAAGAGTATCTAAACAGCGATAACGTGGATATGGAAAAGTACAGAAAGATCAACAACAGTTTACTGGAGATAGAAAGCAAAGTCATGGACCTTACTATATTGGGTGGAAGGTAGGGCGAGAAAAAGAAGTTTTTTCTGTAGCAAGTCTGGTCGATGGTACAGGAAGCCACCACCTCCATAGGTAGGTGATAGTTCACGTTGTTAATTGTGGTTAATGAATTATAAAAGAAAAACCTGATAATTGTCTATGCAAAAGAGGTTTGAGCTTATCAAATCAATGTTTAAGGCTGATGGTGGAGAGAATCATCGCAAGCTTGTCATTGGAGAGGGTGTACACCGTTTTTATGCGCAAATGCTGCCTGGCCAGTCATGAATGCCTACATAAATCAAGATTAGGGTGTATATAATCTTCTGTATGAAGATAGTGCAAGAAGCCGCTGGACGACTGAAGGTTAGATCAAATCTGGATGAAAATAGTTAAAGTAGGGTCTTGACAACATGTGGTAAGTTATGATAAGTTTTATCTAGAATTGAAACCAGGAAGGTTTCAGAGAGGCATATTAAAAATTTTGTTTAAATTGAGCCCATGAAGGGAAAACCCATGAAGGGTTATAGAGACGTTGAGTCTTGCCTTTTATGGGTTATTTTATTTTTTTAAAGGAGTTGGTGCTATGCATATGGCTGATGCCTTGATTTCACCGGCCGTTGGTGGAACCATGCTGGCAGCTACTGCTGGAATTGCGGCTTATTCCGCTAAAAAGGTTCAAAATGATATGGATGAAAGCAAAATTCCTCTGATGGGAGTCATGGGTGCGTTTGTCTTTGCGGCACAGATGATCAATTTTTCGATACCCGGCACCGGTTCCAGCGGACATCTTGGCGGGGGAATGCTGCTGGCAATACTTCTGGGGCCTTATGCGGCATTCCTTACAATGGCATCGATTTTGCTGATACAGGCACTGTTCTTTGGTGATGGTGGATTGCTAGCTTATGGGTGTAATGTTTTTAACCTTGGCTTTTATACCTGCTTTGTAGCTTATCCGCTTATTTACAAAAAGCTTGTGCGTAAAGGCGTTAATCCAAGGAGTATTTTTGTTGGTTCTATGGTTTCATCGGTGGTTGGCTTGCAGCTTGGGGCTTTCAGCGTTGTGGTTCAGACGCTCTTGTCAGGGAAGACTGAACTGCCTTTTGGCCAATTCTTGTTGCTTATGCAGCCTATACACCTTGCCATTGGAGTCATTGAAGGGCTGGCTACTGCAGCAATAGTTACCTTTATATGGAGAGCTAGACCCGAAATATTAGAAAGAGTAGCTTTTGGGAAATCGCTTGGTGGTGTGCCCATCAAGAAGGTCCTGACAGGGCTTGTGGTTGCGGTGGTTATAGTAGGTGGTTTGCTTTCCTGGTTTGCCTCCACCAATCCTGATGGTTTGGAATGGTCTATTGAAAGAGTAATGGGTACAACTGAACTGGAAACTCCCGATGGTATTCACAAGGTGTTTTCTGAGATCCAAAGCAGGACTGCGTTTTTGCCTGACTATGGCTTTAAAACAGATCAAGATGATGTTCAAAATCAACCGGCTGTAGAGGATGAAGAATCCTGGCCTTCGGTTAATGCCGGAACAAGCGTTTCGGGTATAGTAGGAGGAGCTATGACGCTTGTGTTGGCCGCATTTATGGGATGGATTATAAACATCTTAAAGAAAAAGAGGGGCAAAGCCGTTGCTTAACAGGGCTGCTGTTTAATATTTTACCTTTGGGAATGGTCTGTATGTCGAACATCATAAATTCGTTATATAACATAAGGTTGCTGGATGACCTGGCTAGAAAAAAGACATTTATACATAGCATTCATCCGCTGATAAAACTGCTTACCACCATTGTTTATGTGGCTGTGCTTGCATCGTTTGAAAGGCATGAGGTTAGCGCTCTTTTGCCTTTTGTCTTTTATCCTGTATTCATTCTTTCTTTTGCCGAGATACCGGTGGTTCCGATTCTGAAAAGAGTATTGCTTGTTGAGCCTTTGATTATAGGGATTGGAATATTAAATCCGTTATTTGACAATTATATAGTTGTGTTTGGTGACATTGTTGTTTCAAGGGGATGGCTTACTTTTTTGTCCATTTTCATAAAATGCAGCTTAGCGGTGACGGTCAGCATTTTATTGGTAGCAACCACGGGGATGGACAGACTGGCCATTGCACTGCGGATGCTTAAAATTCCTAGAATTTTTGCTCTGCAGCTTTTATTGACCTACCGATATATATGGTTGCTGATTGAAGAGTCTCTAAGGATGGTGCGAGCGTATTCCCTGAGGGCGCCAGGCCAAAAAGGGGTAAAGATAAATGATTTAGGTTCTTTTTTAGGCCAGATGTTGCTTAGGGCTTTTGACAGGGCACAGCGGATATATCAAGCAATGAGCTTAAGAGGCTTTACGGGTGAGTATAATGCCGGTGATGTACCGAAGATAAAGTTTAGGGATTTCGTATACTTTGCGGCATGGAGCCTGTTCTTTATTATTGCTAGGATCTACAATATCGCCGTATTAATAGGAGCGTTGTTTACAGGAGTGGGTAGATAGATGAGTCATCATAAACTTGAAGCTAGAAGTTTGTATTTTTCATATCCGGATGGACATGAGGCCGTGAAAAACGTGTCTTTTACTATTTATCACGGAGAATCTGTAGGGTTGATTGGTGCTAATGGGGCTGGAAAGTCTACGCTATTGATGCTGCTTATGGGCATTTTGTTTCCAAGTCGCGGAGAAGTGCTGGTTGGAGATGTTAGGTTGACAAAAAAGACGTTACCCGCTATACGCCAGAGATTAGGGTTCGTTTTTCAGAACCCTGATGATCAACTGTTTATGACCACTGTTTATGATGATGTGGCTTTTGGGCCGCGAAATTACGGGCTTGATGAGGACGAAGTAAAGATTAGAGCAGAAAAAGCGTTGGAAATGGTGGGGATACCTCATCTTAGGGATAGAGCGCCTTTTAAATTATCAGGTGGAGAAAAACGGGTAGCTGCAATTGCATCTGTTTTATCTATGCAACCCGATATATTGATAATGGATGAGCCAACGTCTGCCCTTGACCCTAAATCAAGACGGAGAGTAATAAATTTGCTAAAAAACTTTGAACATACAAAGATAATCGCCAGCCATGATTTGGATATGGTGCTTGAGACCTGCAGAAGGGTGATTGTGTTAAATGAAGGTGAAATAGCGGCGGATGGAATCACGGAGGAGATTTTGTTCAACAAAGAATTGCTGGAGAGCTGTGGGCTGGAAATACCTCTTTCTCTTCAAAATTGTCCTGTATGTGGGACTTTTAAATCCCACATTTCGCATGTTAAAAAATGGGATTTATCTTTTTCGTGTAAATGTCAGGACTAAATCCCAACCATTCTAGCATCTTCAATATCTTTGGTGAAGTATCATTTGGCAAATACAGATCACCATTGAAATATATAACCAATACTGTCTCCAATACCTCAAGTATAGTCCTAACCGATGGTCGAGTCGATTTTTGACCATTTGGCTGAATATAATATTCTCCCCTCTCCCTCAATGCCTTCCTTACTCTGTACTCTAAATAACTCGCTATCAGTAAAACAAGTATAAATACACATCCCAGCGCTTCTACTCGCTCAGGTTTCTTCAAATATACTGGCCCTAAGTACACTGGACTTTTTAAAAACTTAAATGCCTGCTCTATTGAACTTTGCCCTTTATATTCTGCCAGTATCCTCCATCCAGGATGTCACCGCCGGTGTATAATTGACCCAGGAGCAACGAAAAGGAATTGACCCACCCCCTGGCGAATTATCCCTCTGATTAATCCTATTAACTATAAATGAGCAAAATCACAGGAATAAACCACATAAAAAGGTATATAAAAATTAAAATATCTATGTCATTCTTTGTTATAATTAAATTATCACAAAAAAACAAAAAGTCAGATTAAACATGTTATAGCTTTCATATGTGCTATGATGCTAATAAGAATGCCATTTTCAACGAGAAAGCATTGAAAGCATTTATAAGCCTTGATCCTAATATAGATGCCCAAAGCTTGCTAAATCATTACGTTCACAGGTGGCCAATAGAGACATTTTTAGAGAAAGCAAGAGGTACCTGGGCCTTGATGATTGTCAGGTAAAAAATGAAAGAAGCATAAGGAGATACTTTGTACTACTCATGCTTACCTATGTTTATTGTGAACTTGAAGTAAGCGGTGATGTACTCAACTTTTCTAAGCGGCTTAAGCTCTCTCGCAAGGAGATTAAACAAAACCAAATAGCCTGGATTTATATGCAAGTTCAGGCGGGAACCCCCTTAGATCAGATTTTCCAATTACTAAAGATTGCATAAGGGTATACTAGCTTCTTGTAATGGTAAATATTTCTAGTAAATTTGCTCATTTATAGTCCTGAATATAATAAATTCCGGGATTTTGAAAACCCCGGAACCCTTGATTTTACTGGTGCGAAAGGGGGGACTCGAACCCCCACGGGCTTGAAGCCCACTAGACCCTGAATCTAGCGCGTCTGCCAATTCCACCACTTTCGCACGCTATTTATTTATTATGGTGGAGGGGGATGGATTCGAACCACCGAAGGCTGCGCCAACAGATTTACAGTCTGCCCCCTTTGACCACTCGGGCACCCCTCCACGTTTGGTGCCTCGGGGCGGAATCGAACCACCGACACGCGGATTTTCAGTCCGCTGCTCTACCAACTGAGCTACCGAGGCTTTTTAATTGGCGACCCGGAAGGGACTTGAACCCTCGACCTCTAGCGTGACAGGCTAGCGTTCTAACCAGCTGAACTACCGGGCCGCATTTATGGTGGGCCTTCAGGGATTCGAACCCCGGACCAACCGGTTATGAGCCGGCTGCTCTGACCGCTGAGCTAAAGGCCCATATCAATCTCTTGTTTTATTCATTTGTGGTGACCCCTAGGGGATTCGAACCCCTGTTACCGCCGTGAAAGGGCGGTGTCTTAACCACTTGACCAAGGGGCCGCTCTCTGGTCGGGGTGGAGGGATTTGAACCCCCGGCCCCATGCTCCCAAAGCACGTGCGCTACCAAGCTGCGCCACACCCCGACTCTTTTGAGTCACTTTCCGAAGGCAAATATTAATATACAGCATTTAAATTATTCTGTCAAGAGGGAAAAATTTTTTTATTTTTGTTGTTCCGATATGGTATAATTACAGACGGATAACTATGCTTTGGAAGAAAGGGGAGGATTGCATGAACATAACCCACAATTACAATCCCTCTACCAATACGTGGGAAGTTTCTTTATCAGGCGAGGTGGACGTATACAATGCACCCCAGCTGAAGGAGGTCCTTCACAGCCTTTTGGACCAGCATAACTCAAGCATAGTGATAGACTGCCAGGGCCTTAAGTACATCGATAGCACTGGATTGGGCGTGCTGATCGGGGTTTTGAAGAGAGTGAAGGACAACAACGGCAGTATATCCATAAGGAATTTGAAACCTTACATTAAGAAAATTTTTACAATCACCGGGCTTGATAAAATATTTTTGATTGAGGTGCAGGAATGATGAACATGGACAGCGTCTATTTAAGGGTGCCAGCAAAGCCTGAGTATATGCTGGTCATACGGTTGACGACTTCAGCGGTGGCCAGCCGGGCTGGTTTTGATGTAGATGAGATTGAGGATATAAAGCTGGCGGTGTCTGAGGCTGGGACCTTTATGATGAACCATGACAAGGGCATAGAGTGGTTGGAGCTTGAGTTTAAGGTGGACAAGGAGGAGGGCATATGGATTGATATATTTGCATCTGAAGCCGCTCATCAAGATGTGCTGTTTTCGAACAATGAGCAGTCAGAACTCAGCTTTTATATAATGGAGTCCCTTATGGATGGAGTAGAGAAAGCAATCGATAATGGATTTTTAAGGGGTATAAAGATGTACAAAAAATTTGGGGGTTAGTTTTTAATGAGCGTACAGACATCTACAAAGTCAGGTGCCGAAAATTTGGAAGCTTTGCTGAAGGAGTATTGTAAGACCAGGGACATAGAGCTGAGAAACCTTTTGGTGCAGAAATATTTATATATTGCCGAAATAATAGCCAAGAAGTTTGCCAACCGGGGAATCGACTTTGACGATTTGTATCAGGTGGCTTCGCTGGCTTTGATAAAGGCTCTGGAGCGTTATGATATAAACAAGGGCTATAAGTTTTCCAGCTTTGCAACTCCTACCATAATTGGAGAGATAAAGAACTATTTCCGCGACAGAAGCAGAATAATCCGGCTGCCCAGGAAGGAGAGCGAGATGCTCAAAAAGCTGGAGGAAGCCAGGGCACATCTTTCAGCTACTCTTGGGCGTTCGCCCAAACCCGAGGAGCTTGCCGAGTATTTGGATGTGACCGCTGAAGAGGTTTTGGAGCTGATGGAATCCAATCAAAAGACCAATCCTCTTTCGCTGGATTATTATATAGACGAAGATAATGAAACTGACCTGTCAGCAGTAATAGGTCATGAGGAGAATGGCTATATAAACGTTGAAAATAGAGACTTTATCGACAGCGTCATGGACAAGCTAAATGATGTGGAGAAAAAGATCATATACGAACGTTTTTATAATCAGCGAAGCCAGAAGGATATAGCGGAAGAGATGGGCGTTTCGCAGATGTATGTTTCCAGGCTTGAACGAAAAATTTTGAGGAAGCTCAAACACATGTTTAAAAACAGCATCTGAGTGATCGCTTTGATGTAAAATGATTACAATTGTTTTGTTTAAATGCTATAAAGAAGGGTAGTTATATAATTAAGGAGCCACGTTTTATTGAGTAAAACGATTTAAATCAGTCAATTGAATTTGAGCAGCACCAGTTTTTGGAGGTAGTGCCGGAGATGTTGTTGTTTAAAAAGGAAATTGTAGGGGCTAATCCACAGATGGTCAGAGGGCTGGTAAGGGAAATAATGGATTGTATAGAGGCTTGGCATCACCTGGAGGAAGAAGAGGATTATGAATTCCGCCTCATAATCAATGAACTTATCGTCAATGGCATTGTCCACGGGAATAAGTGCTTTGATGACAAGGTATTGACAGTGATTGTCCATGCGCTGGATGATAATACCGTATCCATATGTATAAGGGATCAGGGAAGGGGTTTTAATTACAGGGAAATAGAAAGAGGTATTTTCCCCTGTGATTCTTTTTTGCTTTTGGAAAGGGGGAGGGGACTTAAAATAGTGCAGAGCATATGTGATGATATTAAATTCAGCAAGAATGGCAGCTGGATTAGCGTAAAGAAATCCATAAAGTCATAAGGGGATATAAACTGATTCGCTGCAATCAGAATATTTTTATTTTTGGAGGATTTTTTTGTTTTGCGGAGAAATAGAAAATATAGTAGAATAACTTTGAAGGGATTGGAGTTATGGGTAAGGGCCTTGTAATTGGCAGAAGAAGGGTACGCTTTCGCTTTTTTGTTTTTTTGTTTACGGTCATAATGGGCTGTTATTACCTCATACATGCCTCCACTCGTACGCCGGTTTACGGTATCGTGCAGTATGGAGAAATATTGTTAAAGGATAGGGGCGATGCTCTGGTAATCCGGCAGGAAAGCGTGTATGATGCTCCTGAGTACGGGCGGGTTAACTTTTTGGTAGCTGAAGGTGAATCAGTGGAGAAAGAGGCTCCTGTGGCCGTTTTATATAAAGCCAATTACAAGGAAGAGCTGGTGTACCAGCTCTACAACGTGCAGGAGAAGATATTGCTCTATCAGCAGGAAAATATAGTGCAGGAGATCATCGATAAGGATTTGGAGAAGGTGGAGAAGGATATAGTCGGTACAGTTGCATCTATTCAGGTTGCGGTAAGGGATTTGCAGCTGGACAAACTGGATGATTACGAAAAAAGGCTTCGTTCGCTGTTTGCCAGCCGGCAAAAGGTGCTCGACCAGAAGATGGGATCCGACCCTTATCTGGAACGGCTTTACAAGGAAGAGGCTGAGCTTAACAAGCAGCTTGAAGAGTGGAAAGTGGAACTGGTGGCTCCGGAGTCCGGCTTCATAAGCTTTTCTTTGGACGGTATGGAGGACATTCTGGGGGCAAAAGCAGTAAATTATATTACAATTGAGGATTTCAAGAGCTTTTATGGTAAAGATGTGGTGGAACAAGTAGATAGCGGAGAAGATGCAAAAGCTGATCAACCGTTTTTCAAAATCGTACAGCCCGGTAAGTGGTACGCAGCGTGCCTGATATCAAAGCCGCGAATCAACTATGCAGAAGGGCAAGAGGTGGATGTAAGCTTTATAGGCCCTCAGATGCAAGCCATCACAGGCAGGGTACATCGCATTGTCCAAGGGAAAAGTGAAACCCTTGTGATAGTGGAGTTTAATGAGAAGGTCGAGGATTTCATCAATAAGAGAAGCGTAAAAGTAGAGATAAGCAAGAATTTTCAGGGGTTTATGGTGCCTGCCGGCGCTGTTGTTACTCGGCGGGGAGAAAAGGGGATAAGGGTGATTCAGGAGGATTCAGAAGCTTTTGTTCCGGTAGAAATGGTGGCGTCTGATGGTGATAATGCTATAATTTCCGAGAAAGGGGAATCCAAACAGCTGGAGCTTCATGCCAAAGTTCGCATTGAGAGGTGATTTGGCAATGGACGTACAATACAATGTGAAGAGGGTATTGGATAGAGTCGCCGAAGCTGCCCATAGGGCAAATAGGGCACCCGAAGATATTACGGTTGTTGCTGTCACTAAAACCGTTGAGGTGGGCAGGATAATGGAGGCAATCGATGCCGGCATACGGCATATTGGCGAGAATAGGGTGCAGGAGTTTGTAAAAAAGCACGAATTTATTCCCGCCGAGGTAAAGAGACATCTGATTGGAACGTTGCAGACAAACAAAGTGAAATATATAATAGACAAGGTAGACTTGATACATTCGCTTGATCGCATTTCCCTGGCAAAGGAGCTGGACAGGCGTGCGGCGACAGTAAACAGGGTCATTCCTGTTTTAATACAGGTTAACGTATCCAAGGAATCCACAAAGTCGGGCATCTTTGAAGAGGAGCTTGAAAGCTTTATCGAGCGGTTGGAACCGTTCGAGCATATACGGGTAAAGGGATTGATGACCATAGCGCCGTTGTCAAGTAACCCTGAATCTGCACGCCCTTATTTTGCACGGCTCAAAGAGCTGTTCGAAAAAATAAAGGAGAGGAGATATCCTTATATTGATATGGAATATCTATCGATGGGGATGACCAATGATTTTGAGGTGGCCATTGAAGAAGGTGCCAATATCGTGAGGATTGGCAGGGCAATCTTTGGGGAAAGATATGTTTAGAGAAGAGGAGGAATTTTTATGGCGGGCAGTATATTTAACAAGATTTTAAACTTAATTGGGTTGGAAGAAACCGTGATAGAGGAAAACCCGGAAGCCGGTGAACCTGAAGCTGAGGAACAAAATCAAGATCAGGAGTTGGAGGAGCCGTCATTTTGGTCTAGACAAAAGAAAGGCAAAGTTGTCAATATACATACTTCGTCTTATGTAAAAGTGGTCATATATCAGCCTACCTCATTTGAAGATACTCAGATTATTATCAATAATTTAAAGAACAGAAAGCCCATTGTAGTTAACCTGGAGGCGCTGGATACAGCTCTGGCCCAAAGGGTGCTGGATTTCATAAGTGGGGCGGTGTATGCTCTCGATGGGACCATTCAAAAAGTGTCCAGAGGCATATTTGTGCTGGCGCCCAGCAATATCGACATTGTGGGTAACATTCCTGAAGAATTGAAGGGCAAGAGCTTTTATACGCTGGCAAACATCAAGGAAGAGGAAACAGAATAGGGGGAGTGACATTGATATACTGGGGAATCATATATGTACTGCGGGGCATACGATGGTTCCTGAACATACTTTCGTGGTTAATTGTCATCAATGCCCTTATGTCGTGGTTTATAGATCCAACCCATCCCGTTCGATCCTTCGTTATGCGGGTAGTAGAACCTGTGGTCAGCCCTTTTCGCAGGCTAACCGATAGGCTGAATACCTCGGGATTTCCCATAGATTTTTCGCCACTTTTTGCCTATTTGGCAATAATGATTCTGCAGCAGATCATAGAGGTTGTGGAAAACTTTTTGAAGTACAGGGCAGCGTTTTTTTAACGTTTTTGTGGCAATCTAAGAGGGGAGGATATTGATTATGCCGTTGACGCCTATGGATATTCACAATAAGGAATTTTCCCGAAGCTTCAGAGGTTATGACGAGGATGAAGTAGATCAGTTTCTGGATGAAGTTGTACAGGATTTTGAAAAGCTTTATAAAGAAAACCTTGAACTTAAGGAGCGTATTGGCCTTTTAAAGGAACAGCTGGAATACTACAAGTCCATGGAGAGCACCCTGAAGGAGACACTGGTTACGGCACAAAAAACCGCAGAGGAGGTGACGGCCTCGGCGCATAAGAATGCCGAGCTGATCATCAGAGAGGCCGAACAGAAGGCGCAGAAGATCATACAGGACGCCAATGAGCAGGTGGTAAAAATACGAATGGAATATGAAGAGACCAGAAAGCAAATGCAGGTATTCAAAACCAGGTTTAAAACGCTTTTGCAGGAGTATCTTAAAACGATAGAAAGGGAAACAGAATTGCCATCTGTTGAGGATCAGGCTGGTGCTTAAAATCAGCGTGCTATATCGTTGTTGATGAAGTAATATGGCGAGGATAAAAAGTGCTACGAGGGGGTATACTTTTTTCAGTATCCCCTTTTATGTTTTTTGGAGAGATGATACAACATGGAAAGGGATTGTCGGACAAATAATGAGGAGGACACAAAGCAGCAAGCTTATTCAAAGATAGAGGAGATTGCCAGGACTCTTGAGAAGATGAGGTTTGGAGAGTATATAGAATATCTAAATGATACCCGGAGGGTGATACGCACCAATTTCATAGCCGGCTTGGCAAGAGGGTTTGGAATGGCTGTGGGGTTTACCCTGCTTGGCGCCGTGGCACTGTATTTTTTGACCCGGCTGGCTAATGAAAATTTGCCTATAATAGGTGGATTTATAGCAGAAATAGTTAAAATCGTCAAGCAACACCTGTGAACGGCTTTAAAAGGTTCAAGATTTAAAATTGAGGAGTATTGACTGATGTACGGATTTGTCGGGGAAAATAGCAATGTGTCTGTAATCTACAATTAGAAACTTACAACGTAAAACCTAAAAAGGAGACCTAGAAGAAGGGGGAAAAGAGGCTTATGAAGGATTATGAAATAAAATACCTTAAGAAAAAGTTGCTGGACGAACAGCAAAAAGTTGAGTCTATGCTTAATGAGTTTAAGAAGAACAATTTTGGGGTGGATGATTCCATAGGGAACAGCATAGAGGAGTTATCCAAGTACGATAATCATCCTGCCGATTTAGGGACCGAAACCTTTGAGCAGGAAAAGTACGTCTCCTTGCGCAATCACCAACTAGAATACCTTGGCGATATACGCGATGCCCTACAAAGGATAGAGAGGGGAAGCTACGGGATATGTTTATACTGCGGCAAGGAGATAGGCTTTGAACGCCTGGATGCCTATCCAACTGCCAAGCTTTGTATCAACTGCCAGAAGAAAGAGGCTGAAGAGCAGATTAATACCAACTGGGCCTAATTTATGAAAACTTGCTATGAAAGGTGCTTCACCTTATGGTATAATGTAATACAGTGTAAAGAAGTCTATGGAAGGGGAGCACCATGCTGCAGGTATTTATCGTGGCTTTCATAGTGGCCCTTGATCAGGTTACCAAATATCTCGCCAAGACCTATCTTAAGCCAGTGGGGTCTATCCCTTTGGTACAAAATGTATTTCATTTTACCTACGTGGAAAACAGGGGTGCCGCATTCGGCATCTTGCAAAATCAGAGATGGCTTTTTATAGTATTGACGGTTGTAGTCAGTGCAGTAATAGCATATTATCTATTTGCACGCAGGCAAGAGAACATAGTACTCACCATTGCGCTTTCCATGATACTGGGTGGGGCTATAGGCAATCTAATTGATAGGCTGCGGTTGGGATATGTGGTGGATATGCTGCATTTTGTACTTATAGATTACCCTGTCTTCAATGTGGCCGATTCATTCGTGGTGATAGGTACCATATTGCTTGCCTATTATATATTGTTTATGGCAGATTCAAGAGAAAGGCAGCTCAGTTAGGTGTTCGCTTATGGAAACTTTGAGGTTTGAAATTGCGCAAGCAGATGACAAAAAGAGAATCGATGTCTTTTTGACCGAAAAGATTCCTGAACATTCGCGTTCATACATTCAAAAGCTAATAAAGGACGGGCTTGTGCTGGTAAACGGCGAAAAGGTAAAGCCTAATTTTAAGGTAAAGTCCGGGTGCATCATAGATGTGACCATACCGCCGCCGCAGGAGATATCCCTTCAGCCCGAACCCTTGGAGCTGGATATAGTATACGAAGACGATGATATAGTGGTGGTCAATAAGCCCCAGGGGATGGTGGTACACCCCGCACCAGGGAATTATTCGGGTACACTGGTCAATGCGCTGCTCTACTCTTGCGATGAGCTGTCCGGGATTGGCGGCGTGATCCGGCCGGGGATTGTCCACCGCCTGGACAAGGATACCTCGGGCTTGCTGGTGGTTGCCAAGAATGATGCTGCGCACCGCAGCCTGGCGCAACAGATCAAAGACAGAACTTTAAAGAGGATTTACTGGTGCATTGTGGAAAAAAACATAAAAGAGGACAAAGGGGTTATAAATGCTCCAATAGGGCGCCATCCCACCAACCGCAAAAAGATGGCAGTGCTGAATGCGCCTACTGCAAAACCGGCGATTACGCATTTTAAGGTGCTTGAACGGTTTGGCGAATATACCCTTGTCGAGGCCAGGCTTGAAACTGGCAGAACCCATCAGATACGGGTGCACATGGCGTATATAGGCCATCCCGTGGTGGGCGACAACGTTTACGGTTCTCGAAAGCAAAAATTTAATTTAAAGGGACAGGTCCTTCATGCAAAGAAGCTAGGGCTTATCCATCCCTCTACTGGAGAGTATATGGAGTTTGAAGCGCCCCTGCCCGAATACTTTGAAAACCTGCTTGATATCCTGCGAAGAAATTATACAAAAAATTAAAAAGGGTATGGACACTCGGGTGTGTTTATGTTATACTATAAAAAATTGATTTGGCCTTTAAATCGATCCTGTGAGGTCGGTAAGGTGTTGAGGTGTAGTTTGCGCAAAATTGTATCTGGGATGGTACGTGTGCAAAGGACGTCTTACCGATCGGTGAGATGTCTTTTTTTGTAAAAAGGGGTGAGCTGGACCATGGTTCAAAAGGCGCTGATTATGGATGAAGCGGCCATGAACAGGGCTCTTACGCGAATAGCCCATGAGATCATAGAACGCAACAAGGGCATCGAAGATGTGGTACTGGTGGGTATACAGACCAGGGGGGTACCGTTGGCTCAGAGGTTGGCCAAGAAGATACAACAATATGAAGGTCAGGAAATTCCCGTTGGCGTACTGGACATAACGCTGTATCGCGATGACCTATCCTTACAACCAGAACAGCCCGTAATTAACAGCACGAATATCCCGTTTGATGTGAATGGCAAAATCGTGGTAATGGTCGATGATGTGCTGTTTACGGGGAGGACGGCCCGAGCAGCCATGGATGCTCTGATTGATTTGGGCAGGCCCAAAGCCATCCAGCTTGCGGTTTTAGTGGACAGGGGACATCGCGAGCTGCCTATAAGGGCGGATTACGTGGGGAAAAACGTTCCCACATCAATAAACGAAAAGGTATACGTATATGTTGCTGAGGTTGATGGTATAAACAAAGTTATCATAGCCGAACCTTAAAAATTCCCTTTAATACAGTCCTGTGAGGCTGTCAAGGGAATTGCACCGGGTTTTACATGCCTTGATAGCCTTCTATCAAGGCATTTTTTGATGCCCAAAAGCGGGCGACAGTAAATCAAATAAATCTTGAATTTTGGTGGGTGAGATAATGGCATTAAAGCGAAAGGACTTGCTGGGCCTTAGAGGATTGACCAGAGAGGAGATTGAGGAAATACTGACGACGGCTGAAAAGATGAAATCCATTCTTTTGAGCGACGTCAAAAAGGTGTCGCATCTACAGGGCAAATCGATGGTAACGCTGTTTTATGAAAACAGCACCAGGACAAGGTTCTCGTTTGAATTTGCGGCCAAATATCTGGGAGCACACACAGCCAGCGTTGCAGTCTCGTCCAGCAGCGTTGCCAAGGGAGAAAGCTTGATAGACACGGGGAAAACCATTCAAAGCATGGGGGTTGACGTCATCGTTATTCGTCATCCAATGTCGGGGGCGCCTCACCTTCTGGCAAAACATGTATTGGCGTCGGTTATTAATGCCGGCGACGGAATCAACGAACACCCAACCCAGGCGCTGCTCGATATGTTTACCATGAAGCAAAAGAAAGGGGCCATAGATGGTTTGAAGGTAGCCATAATAGGAGATATACTGCACAGCAGGGTGGCGCGCAGCAACATATGGGGGCTCACCACCATGGGAGCCGAGGTAAGGGTGGCCGGCCCTCCCACTCTTATGCCGCCTGATATTGAAAAAATGGGAGCTAAGGTTTTTTACAGAGTCGAGGAAGCCATAAGAGGGGCGGATGTGGTCATGGGGCTGCGGCTTCAAAGAGAGCGCCAGCAGAAAGGGTTGCTGCCTTCTCTTAGGGAGTACATGCATCTGTTTGGCATAACCGAGGAACGGATACGGCTTGCCAAGAAGGATGCCCTGATTATGCACCCTGGTCCGGTAAACAGGGGTGTGGAGATATCGTCAGATTTGGTGGATGGAGCGCAGTCTGTAATCAATGAACAGGTGACCAACGGAGTGGCTATCCGCATGGCGCTTCTATATCTCTTGACGAGGAGGAATCATGATGCTGTGCATTAAAAACGGGATGGTGGTTGATGGGATCTTGGCTGTACCCTATAAAGCGGATATATTGATTGACAAAGGGAAGGTCATCAATATAGGGAAAGATATAGAAAATACGGCTGATGAAGTTATCGATGCTGCTGGCAAATGGGTGCTGCCGGGATTGGTGGATGCTCACTGTCACTTAAGAGAGCCAGGATTTGAATACAAGGAGGATATAGGTTCGGGGACCAGGAGCGCCGCCGCAGGTGGTTTTACCAGTGTTGCGTGTATGGCCAATACCAACCCCGTGGTAGACAGTGCAGCTATGGTAAATTATATAAAGTCAATAGCCATGGCTAAAGGCGTGGTCAAGGTTTATCCCATAGCAGCCGTCACAAAAGGACAAAAAGGCGAAGAGCTCACAGAGATGGGGGAACTCAAAGAGGCAGGGGCTGTAGCCCTTTCGGACGACGGCAGGCCCATCATGAATTCCCACCTGATGAGGCTGGCCCTTCAGTACGCCAAAGGCCTCGATATGCTTATAATCTCGCACTGTGAGGATTTATCGCTGGTTGGGGACGGTGTCATGAACGAGGGGTATATGTCGACGGTGCTGGGGCTCAAAGGCATAACCCGGGCTGCAGAAGAGGTCATGGTGGCAAGGGACATCATACTGGCTGAGACGCTGGACGCTCCCATACACATCGCACATGTGAGCACCAGAGGCTCGGTGGAGCTGATCCGCCAGGCCAAGAGAAGAGGCGTGAGGGTTACCTGTGAAACCGCACCTCACTATTTCTCAGCAACTGATGCGTGGGTGGATGGATACGATGCCAACGCTAAAGTGAACCCTCCTCTGCGTACCGATGACGATGTGGAGGCCATAAAACAGGGGCTAAAGGACGGGACCATCGATATCATCGCCACCGACCATGCACCTCACCACCGGGACGACAAAGAAGTGGAGTACGGCCTGGCTGCCAATGGCATATCGGGGTTTGAGACGGCATTTTCGCTTGCCTATACCAATTTGGTCGAGACGGGGATTCTTTCTATGGTGGAGCTGGTACAAAAGATGAGTAAAGGGCCAGCTGATATATTGAATATAGATGCGGGCACCATAGGGGTTGGAAAACCTGCAGACATAATAGTGGTTGACCTCGATAGGGAATACACCGTTGATGTTTCGAAATTTTATTCCAAGGGCAAGAACTCGCCTTTCCATGGCCATACTTTAAAAGGCAAAGTTATCCATACCATCGTGGATGGCAGGATAGTCATGAAGGATGAGAGAGTAATCGTTTAAAGGTCTATAAAACACCCTGGTGATGCGGTAAAACGAAATTAGATAGATGGGGGGTGAATGCATTTGATAGATAAGCTCATAGAACAGATTATTAAAAAGAGGAATCCCACGGTGGTCGGGCTGGATACACGGCTTGAGTATGTTCCTGACCACGTGGTGGAAAGGTGTAGCGGGGCATCGCTCTTTGAGGTGGCCGCCAGCGCCATATTTGAATTCAACAAGGCCATCATTGACGCGGTATATGAGCATATTCCTGCCGTCAAGATACAGGTAGCCTATTATGAGATGTACGGCCCACCGGGGATGGAGGCCTTCAGGCTTACGGCGCAGTACGCCAAGTCAAAAGGCCTGATAGTCATAGGGGATATCAAGAGAAACGATATCGGCTCTACTGCCGAGGCCTATGCCAGCGCTTATCTTGGCGAAACTCCGCTCAAAAGTGGTAGAATGCCAGCCTTTGACCTGGACTTCGTAACGGTTAATCCCTATCTTGGCACCGATGGCGTGATGCCGTTTATCCAGGCCTGTAAGGAGTACAATAAGGGCATATTTGTACTGGTTAAGACTTCCAACCCTTCGTCGGGGGAGTTCCAGGACCTGCCGGTTGAAGGGAAAAGGCTATATAACAAGGTGGCCGAGAAGGTGGTGGAATGGGGGAAAGAGCTCATGGGCACAAAAGGTTACAGCCATGTAGGTGCCGTCATAGGAGCCACTTACCCCCGGCAGCTCGAGGAGCTGAGGGGCGAGATGCCTCACACCTACTTTTTAATACCGGGTTATGGAGCGCAGGGAGGTAGTATCCAGGATGTAATGGGTGGTTTTGATGAGCATGGTTTGGGTGCTGTCATCAATGCCTCGCGCAGCGTGATATGTGCCTATCGGCGAAGCCCGTGGAAGGAGAAGTTTTCTCCCGAGTGCTTTGCAGATGCCGCACTGGCAGAGGTGCTCCGCATGAAGGAGGAAATTGAAGCTGCCCTATCACATAATGGGATTAAGACATGGTAATCAAAAAATAGCAGACGGTAAAGGAGATGATGGATTATGCCAAGAGACCCAAACATCAAAAAAGTTCTTGTAATAGGCTCGGGACCGATAATCATCGGACAGGCAGCAGAGTTTGACTATGCGGGGACTCAGGCTTGCAGGGCTCTGAAGGAAGAAGATGTGGAGGTTGTGCTGGTAAACAGCAATCCTGCCACAATCATGACTGATCTCAGTATGGCCGACCACGTGTATATTGAACCTTTAACCTCTCAAATCCTTAAAGGGGTTATTGCCAAGGAAAAGCCCGATAGCCTGCTGGCCACTTTAGGCGGGCAGACAG
This sequence comes from Caldicoprobacter algeriensis, assembly GCF_023838525.1. Lineage (GTDB taxonomy): Bacteria > Bacillota > Clostridia > Caldicoprobacterales > Caldicoprobacteraceae > Caldicoprobacter > Caldicoprobacter algeriensis. The sequence goes on along the minus strand of NZ_JAHUQD010000001.1, from coordinate 71,134 downwards.
GGCTTAATTTGGCCGTTGAGCTGGCCGAATCAGGATTTTTAGATGAATACGGTGTGAGAATCATAGGAACCGATGTGGAGTCCATCCGCAAAGGCGAGGACAGAGAGCTGTTTAAGCACACCATGCAGTCCATTGGAGAGCCGGTAATCGAAAGCCTTACGGTACACGATGTTGACAGCGCGCTGGCATTTGCCGAAAAAATTGGCTACCCGGTCATTGTACGACCCGCTTATACCCTTGGGGGAACGGGTGGAGGCATGGCCAGCAACAGCGAGGAACTGAGGCGCATCGCTTCCGAAGGTTTGCGATTGAGCAGGGCGCACCAGGTGCTTATAGAAAAATCGGTGGCCGGCTGGAAGGAGATCGAATATGAGGTGGTACGGGATGCAGAAGGCAACTGCGTCATCGTGTGCAGCATGGAGAACGTCGACCCTGTGGGCATCCACACAGGGGATAGCATAGTGGTAGCTCCTGCGCAGACCCTGACTCCAGAGCAAGATGCCATGCTGAGGCGTGCTGCCATAAACATAGTCAATGCGCTCAACATCAGGGGCGGGTGCAATATCCAGTTTGCATTGAGCGTCGACGGACAGCAGTACTACGTCATAGAGGTCAACCCCAGGTTAAGCCGTTCAAGCGCTTTGGCTTCCAAAGCTACGGGCTACCCAATTGCAAGGGTGGCAACCAAAATCGCACTGGGGTACAGGCTTGAAGAGATAAGGCACAGCATAACAGGCAGACCTTTTGCTGCGCGCGAGCCTGTGGTGGATTACACAGTGCTCAAGATCCCGCGCTGGCCTTTCGATAAATTTGTGAAGGCCGATAAAGCCCTGGGTACAAAGATGAAGGCCACCGGCGAAGTCATGGCCATTGGTGCCTGCTTTGAAGAGGCGCTTTTGAAGGCTGTGCGCTCGCTGGAGCTGGGTGTGGATTATCTATATATGGAACACATCGCTAAGATGGACGATGACCAAATCGTCAAGCAGCTGGATTACAAGACGGATGAGAGGCTTTTTGTGGTGGCAGAGGCGCTTCGAAGAGGCATATCAATTGAGGAGATTTACAGAAAAACCGCCATTGACCCGTTTTTCTTGAGCAAGATTCTCAACATTATCCGCTTTGAAGACGAGATAAGGCAAGAGGGAGCAAATCTGGATAGGTCCACACTGCTTGAGGCCAAGAAACTGGGCTTTACTGATGCGACCATCGGCAGGCTTACTGGTATGAAGCCCGACGAAGTGCGAAGCAAAAGAAAAGAATGGGGAATATATCCTGTATACAGGCCCATAGATACTGGAGCCGGCGATAACTCCGGTGTTGGGGCGTACTACTATTCCACCTACAACGCGCAGGAAAATGCTGTTAATGTAGGTCAAAGCAAAAAGGTTGTAGTGTTGGGTGCCGGGCCTATAAGGATAGGACAGGGCATCGAGTTTGATTACTGCTCGGTTCATTGTGTGTGGGCTTTGAAGAAGATGGGATATCAGGCCATTATCATAAACAACAATCCCGAGACAGTCAGCACCGACTTTGATACCTCGGATAGGCTGTATTTTGAACCCCTGTCTCCTGAGGATGTGCTGAACGTTCTGGACATGGAGAGACCAGACGGGGTTATGGTACAGTTCGGTGGGCAGACGGCCATCAAGTTAGTACGTATCGTGCATGAGGCGGGATACACAATACTGGGAACCCAGCCCGAGTATATAAACAAGTCCGAAGATAGGAAGGAATTTGATGCAGTTCTGGAAGAGCTGAATATTCCCAGACCGCCAGGGACTACCGTGTTCACTGCAGAGGAAGCGGTGGCTGCAGCTGAAAAGCTGGGATATCCGGTGCTGGTAAGGCCTTCATATGTGCTGGGCGGCCAGGGAATGGAGATCGCCTACAACCGTGACACCATAGTCGAATACATGGAGATCATAAACCGCATTAAGCAGGAGCATCCGGTTTTAGTGGATAAGTATTTGATGGGCAAGGAAATCGAAGTGGACGCCATATGCGATGGGGAAGACATACTGATACCGGGCATCATGGAGCATATAGAGAGGGCGGGTATTCATTCCGGCGACAGCATTGCCGTATATCCCGCAAAAGGCCTTTCCAGATCTACCGTTGATCGCATACTTGATTATACTTACAGGTTGGCTAAGGCGTTACACATTAAAGGGCTCATCAATATTCAATACATTGAGCATAATGGAGATGTATATGTAATTGAAGCAAATCCACGTTCTAGCCGTACAGTTCCTTATATCAGCAAGGTGACGGGGGTACCGATGGTTGATCTGGCCGTCAGGACTATGATGGGTCAAAAGCTGAAGGAATTAGGATACGGTACGGGTTTGTATCCCGAGAAAAACGTTGTGGCCGTCAAAGTGCCGGTGTTCTCGTTTGAAAAATTGCCTATGGTAGAGGTAAGCCTGGGGCCCGAGATGAAATCCACCGGCGAGGTGCTGGGGATAGGAAGGACGTTGCCCGAGGCTCTGTTCAAAGGCCTGCTGGCGGCGGGTTACAACTTGAAAAAGGAAGGCAATGTGCTGATCACCGTATCAAACGCTGATAAACAGGAGGTTGTGCCCATAGCTGCTGACTTTGAGAATCTAGGGTTTGGCATACTTGCCACCAGCGGTACGGCCCATGTGCTCAATTCAAATTATGTGGCGGCCAGCGTTGTGAATAAGGTAAGCCAGGACCATCCCAATATCAGCGATTATATACAACAGGGCAAAATAAGCATTATAATAAACACGCCCACCAAAGGGCATATCCCACAGCGCGATGGGTTTAAGATACGAAGGATGGCTGTGGAACACTCTATCCCCTGTTTGACTTCCCTGGATACGGCCCGCGCCTTTGTGAGCATTTTGAAACAGAATATTGATGAATCCAGGATCGAGCTTATAGCCCTGGAGGATATAGAGTGATGAAAGGGGGTAAGTGCCGAGGCTCCCGGCTTTCATAAAAGCCGGAGCCTCTTGTGCCTTTAGCATGATGAAAGGGGCAGATATGTGCAAAATTGTGGAGAATACAATGATTGCACCCCATATGTATAAAATGGCATTTCTCTCTAAAGGTATTGCTTTAAATGCCAATCCCGGTCAGTTTGTGCATATAAAGGTGCCGGGCGATAACTCGCTGCTTCTCAGGCGGCCCATAAGCATACACGATGTGCATCCACAAACCGGAATGGTGGAAATAGTGTATCAGGTAGTGGGTAAGGGGACACGCATTCTTTCAGGGATGAATGCCGGGCAGTTTATAGATGTGCTTGGCCCTCTGGGCAACGGCTTTACCATTTCCCGGGAAATCAAAAGCGCGCTTGTGGTGGGTGGCGGCTGCGGCATAGCGCCTCTTAAGTTATTGATGAGACGGTTGAAAGATATGGGGGTGGTGGTTAAGGCGTTGCTGGGATTTCGCAGCCGCGAGGCGGTGTATGGGCTTGAAGAGTTTGAGATGCTTTCGGATCGCGTGTTGGTGACCACCGATGACGGCAGCCTGGGCAGAAGAGGGCTGGTCACCCAGGTGCTCGGGGAAGAGCTCCAGCAGCTACCCGATATGATGTTTGCATGTGGGCCGACACCTATGCTGAGGATTGTCCAGCAATTAGCCAGGGAGTACAGTGTACCCTGTCAGATGTCGCTGGAGGAGAGAATGGGGTGCGGGATAGGGGGATGCCTTGTCTGCTCGTGTGCTGTTCGTACGCCGGATGGCGGTTTCGAATATAAAAGGGTGTGCAAGGACGGCCCAGTGTTCTGGAGCCAAGAGGTGATGTTGGATGAAGCCCCGAATGAGCGTTAAGATATGCGGCGTTTCCTTTAAAAATCCCGTTATTGCTGCTTCTGGTACCTTCGGATTTGGCCGGGAGTATGCCGAATACGTGGATTTAAACATGCTGGGCGGCATAGCTGTCAAAGGCCTGACGCTTTTACCAAGGAAGGGCAATCCGCCACCCAGGATTGCTGAAACCTCTTCTGGCATATTGAACAGCGTGGGGCTTCAAAATCCTGGCGTTGACTATTTTATCGAGCATGAGCTTCCCAAGCTGCTCAAGTACGACACGCGCATCATTGTAAATATAAACGGCAATACCATCGATGAATACTGCAGGATAGCCGAAAAGCTGAGGGACGTGCCAATACATTTTCTGGAGCTCAATATCTCGTGCCCCAATGTCAAGCAAGGAGGCGTTGCTTTCGGCACTCATCCCGATGTGGTGTATGACATCACACGCAGCGTGAAGGCGCATGCTAAACAGCCGGTGCTGGTCAAGCTGACGCCAAATGTCACCGATATAAAGGAGATTGCCATTGCAGCTGAAAAGGCTGGCGGAGATGGCATATCGCTTATCAACACGGTGCTGGGTATGGCTATAGATGCCAAAAAGCGCCGACCGGTACTGGCAAACATAGTAGGGGGGCTTTCAGGGCCTGCGATAAAGCCCATTGCACTCAGGATGGTGTGGGAGGTGGCGCAGGTGGTCAGCATCCCCATTATTGGCATGGGGGGAATAACCACTGGCGAGGATGTGGTGGAATTTCTTTTAGCTGGTGCTACCGCCGTTGGGGTGGGTACCGCTAACCTTATATCTCCTACTGCCTGTATCGACATCGTCAATCAGCTGGAAGAGTATATGGTACAGAACGGCATTGAAGATGTAAACGAGCTGATAGGCGGGCTGGAGATTAAAAGCTTTTGCTGACAGAAAAGTTGGCGGCAAAGTCGAGTTTGGCGATGGGAGAAAAATTTTGTTAAAAACGATAGGTCATCATTTTTAGCGGAATTTGTACAGGATGATCAATTGCCGCGTGGAAAACTACATACATAAGCCTTACTTTATCAAGCTACATTTAAGAAAGTTAAGTTTGTAGTAAAATCAAAATTGAGTCCAAAAGCGCAATTTAAGACAAAACGATAACGAAAGGGGAAAAGATTTATGGACAGGGAAAGGGTACTGCAGATATTTAAGGAGACGGGGGTACTGCTTCAAGGTCACTTCCTTCTCACCTCCGGGAGGCACAGCGGCGAATATCTTCAGTGTGCCAAGGTTTTTCAATATCCTCGCTACGCCGAGGAGATAACCAGGGCGCTGGCTGATAAGTTCAACGATGACCGCATAGACATAGTGGTGGGCCCGGCTATAGGTGGCATCATCCTTTCGTATGAGATGGGCAGGTGCCTTGGCGTAAAGACCATATTTGCAGAGCGAGAAGATGGCAAGATGACCTTGAGAAGGGGATTTGAAATACCCGAGGGGAGCAGGGTGCTGGTGGTGGAGGATGTCGTCACCACTGGCGGGTCGGTCAAGGAAGTCATGGAGGTTGTGAAAAACTGCGGCGGAGAGGTAGTGGGTGTTGGAGCTGTAGTGGACAGGAGCGGGGGCAGCGTAGATTTCGGGGTAAAGTTTCACTCGGTGATATCCATGGATGTCAAGTCGTATGCCCCTGAGGAGTGCCCGATATGCAAGACCGGATTGCCTCTTGTAAAGCCGGGCAGCCGGAATATAGGAAGATGACAGGCATAGCTGTAAATAGTACGATTTTTCGTGTGGCAATGCAGTTGAAGTATTGAATCAGGAAGGTTAATTAACCTTCCTGATGTTCTGTATTTTTTCATCGGATGGCGTTACGTATATGGTATTGTATCCTTCATATATTACCATTCCGGGCTTTGCACCGCTGGGCTTCTTGACGTTTTTGCGCGGGCAGTAGTCCACGGGTACGTTGCTGGAGTTCCTGCCTTTGCTGAAATAGGCCGCTAGCAACGCGGCTTCTACCAGCGTATTTTCGGGGATTGGTCGCCCACCTGTTTTTATGATTACATGGGAGCCTGGGATGTTTTTGGTATGAAGCCAAATATCATTAGCGCTGGCCGTTTTGAGGGTGAGACGGTCGTTCTGGTAGTTGTTTTTCCCGACAAAGATATCAAACCCATCCGAGGAGATAAAATGATGGGGTTTTGAAGGGGCAGGGGCCTGCCTTTTCTCCTTTGTCGTCTTTTTGATGTATCCCTGCTCGGCCAGTTCCTGATACACTTCTTCCACATCAGACTCTTCGGTGCACTTTTCCAGGCTTTCGAGCAGTGCCTCCAAATAATCTATTTCCTCTCTGCTCTCCTCTATTTGCTTGGAAACCTTGTCCAAAGTGTTTTTCGCTTTGGAATATTTTTTGAAGTATTCCTGGGCATTCTGTATGGGCGATTTTTTTTCATCCAGCGGTATGGTTATGGTGGAGCCGTTTGGGTCATAGTAGTTGACCAGACTGACCTCCTTCAGCCCTTTTGGTATGGAATGGGCGTTTGCTGTAAGAAGTTCACCCCACAGCCTGAACTTGTCGGCCTCTTTGGCCTGCTGGAGCTCTTCCAGCTGCAGAGCCAGCTTCTTCTGGCAGCGCTCCAGGTTGGCCTTGATAAGCTTTGAGAGATAGGAGGTACGCTGCTGCAAACGTTCCAACTTGTCCCGTTCTGAATAAAACGCCTCCAGCATTTCAGATACCGATGAATATCTCTCCAGCATAGAGGCAGGATACTGCTGGTAAACAAACGGGAAGATATCCAGAGGATAACCCGTTTCATCCTTCAACATGGTGGGGCTGAACTGCTTGTTTTTTACTTCATCAAAAAAAGACATGAACGATCGGCATAGCGCTTCCAGCTGCTGCTCGGAAAGCTCCTGGGGTCCAATTGGTTTATCGCCCAAAGCCCGATATACAATTTCAAAGGCTGTGGTGGGAGAGATTCCCATATAATTGTTCAAGAGGACATTTTCGACCTTCTTGTTTGTTGGCATCGATTTTAAAAGGTCCTTGAAGGACTCCGGCGTTTCTGATAGAGGATTCCTTTTATCCTGGGCTGGAGGAGGACTGTACACAAGGCCGGGAAGTACCTGGCGAACCCTGCTCATTGACTCATTTACATGCTTTATGCTGTCTATTATCTTCCCGTCTTCGTCTACCAGTATTATGTTGCTGTGCCGTCCCATTATTTCGATGATTAATCTCTTTATGGTCAGGTCTCCCAGTTCATTTGTACTTTCGATGAGTATTTCGGCTATTCGCTCCATTTGAGGTTGAACTATATCCACGATTTTGCCGCCGGTAAGGTGCTTGCGCAGAAGCATGCAAAACATGGGCGGCGTTAAAGGGTTGGGTTTTGTGGACCTTGTAAGGTGGATACGAGGATGATTTGCACTGGCAGACAGCAGCAGCTTTAGCTCTTCATCCCGGGAGCGAATGTGCAGGTAAATTTCGTCTTTTTCTGGCTGATAAACTTTGTCTATGCGCCTGTTGAGTATTTTGCTGCGCAGTTCTTCGATAACGCAACTCAATAGAACACCGTCGTAAGCCATTTTATGCCTCCTGTTGTGTTGTTTTCCTGAAGAATTGAATCCCTATCGTTGTATTGATTCAACTCCACCGTAAACTGCCACATCCAATTGGCAGGTTTTTTAGATATTCTTTGGATTATGATGTCTGATTATGATAATCCATTATACTATATGTTGGTCTTTAATTTCAAAATATTTGAGAATTAAAAATATGCTATAAACAATTCTAGAATTAACTGATGAGGCGGTTTCAAAGGCTGATAGTATTTGCCATTATATTCTATGTAATCATCGGTATAGGTTACCACTATAATGCTCCCGTCATCGAATTCAAATTCAAATAGGTAGGTTTTTCTCTTATTATCACCGCCATTATCTATACCATCACTATTTAAGCCGTTTATATTTTCTGCGATTTTATCCCTGGGGATTTCCTGCCCCATCGCATTTCTTATGGCTCTTACACACTTGTTAATATGAACTTGTTCTGTGTAGGTTTCTTCTTCAAAGTAATCCCCCTTAAATCTAAGCTTTTTAGCGTTTAAGAGATAATTGATATTGCTTTTTGAGTTGTTTGGCTTAGTCGGAAACAACTCTTTGATCTTCTGAATGAACTCAATATTCGGGGTTATAAGCCTTATTGGGGGGCCTGCTCTTCCAATGCCATAGTCGTAACAGATATCACCATCCATCAGGAGCAAAAGGCTGTTTTGAGTGGTAATCACCATACTGTACCGAGCCTCATTTTCGTTGGCTGTATCATATTGTGCTACATTATTTCTCTCAAACTCCAATCTGTAAAAAGGGTACGCTGCCTCTCTGTAATCCATTACACTGCCGTCCCACGTTACAGGTTCGAAAACTCTTTTAAGAGAACTTGCGAGGGCGTTTCTCTGCTGTGCTGTGGGTTTAAATATATCACCCGTATCCTCGGCTTTGATGATAAAAGAAGGATTATTTAGAATTTCCTCCTGGAGTTTTGAAACAAATTTATCGAGATCAGGTTCGGGGTGATAAGCTTTATTTATTATTTCGTCGGTAATGCGGTAAAAGATTTTATCCTTTTGTATCCAGCCGGTAAAAGAGTTTACGCCGGCGCTCACCTGCAACCAGTCGCCTTTTGTATTAGTGATATGGATGCATGCAATGGGATTGTATTTAAGAAGGTTTTCAAGTCCGGGGTATGTATCATTGAGCGTTTCAGAATTCTCGTCAGGTTCAGTATAGATTAAAGTATCATTAAGTATAAAGCCCTGTAAAGGCTGCATTCCCTCGGTTAATTCAACTACGTACTCTTCTTTGATCCATCCGACGTTTGAAGAATTGTAACCATAGAAGGGAATTTTTTCTATCAATACCCATTCACCATGTCTGATAATATTTTTTTCATCGTCTTTTTTAAGTCTGACCAAGTCATTGTTAAATGCATGCCCCACTACAACTCCATCAGTTGCAGGAAAATCGAATATTTCAATGTAATTATCCGGATTGAACAACCTTTCACTCTTTTTACCGGTTTGTATCACCCATGTATATTCCAATGCATCGTTTATATTGGTGGAATTTATGTAGAGGGGTTTATCTAATGTATGGTGAAATTCAAAATCCTGTATATTTATCCAGAATTCAACGCCATCCGAATGCACAGAATATGCGTGTGCATCCCCTGCTCCCGATTCATCTTCTGGCAGTATTAGCGGCTCTATTCTTTTTGCCGTCCACCATTCAACACCCAGGTTTCCGGTCAATTGAACTATTGTGTTTTCAGGAATCACGCACCATTGATCAAACCCATCACCAGGTCCTGTTCTGCCGATGCAATCCCGTTTCAACACGGTAACTGGGTACTCGTTTTTGTAGGGCTTATATTCCTCCCCGCCTCGCTTTTTAAAGATGTCCGAAATTAACCATTCGGCTGTAGTCTTTCGTCTCACCATCTCCTGTCTTATCGATAACGGTTCTTCATTATCAGGATCTTCGCCCGGCCTATGGTTCAGCTTCCCAGTGATATTTGCGATTTGAGCTTTTAGGAATTCAACGGCTCTTTCATCCGCTGCGATTATATAATTATATTCATCCGAAAGCTTTTGCTTGGTAGCTTCCTGCGAATATCCCGCCAAAATATGGAGGCAAAGCTTTTCGAAAGCGTCACTCAATTTCTTCTCAGCATCGTTATCGGCTACGGTGTTGGCGTTTTCATCTATTCCCGTTTCAGGGTCATTGGGACTATTCTCAACAATAGCCGTTTCATTTTCAGTAATAGCCGTTTGTCGAGGTTTAATAACGCCATCGGTCAATAGCGCGAATCCCAGGATTAAAGTAACCACAACAGCCAGGGACGTTAATAAGAAAGACGGCCTCTTAAAATTTATGGCTTTTAAAATCCTCTTTTCAGTATTACTTTTTTTGTTTGTCACCCCAACAACGAAGTACGACGGCTTTAACCCGGAACAATACCCTGATGCTTCAAGTATAGTTTTGCCGTATTCAATCCATTCTTTATTTTCCAGCCTCAGCATTACCGATTCGTCGCATGATACCTCGCAGTCACTATGCATTATAGAAAAGCAGTACCAAAATAATGGATTGAACCAATAAACTGCCTTTAATACGATTAATACGGCATTCAAATACAGGTCTTTTCTTTTTAAATGCATCAGTTCATGCAGAAAGATGTATCTTATATGCCTTTCATCAATATTTTCCATTAGAATACTGGGTATCAGCAGTTTTGGCTTTATCAATCCATACAGGCAGGGAGAACCAAAACTGTCGCAGATTAGTGGCGTTACAGTGCTGTTGATGGATAAGTATGCCTTACACGCATTAAAAATGTTTAGCATCCTAGTATTGGCGGTATTAGTAAAAACAGGACACTTTTTTATCATTCGGTTAATATGAATGTTGCATACACATGTATATGCCAGGAATCCGATGACCCCTGAAAGCCATATAATGCTTAATAGGTAAATAGCATTATTCGGCCGACTTTTTTGTGCACTACCTGCATAAGGAGTTGCATTGGTATGATTAGAAGGGTGGGTATCAATGTCATTGCTGGTATCAGTATTGTTGAGATTATAACCGGTATCAGAACCGTTTGAAACATCATTGTTAACTTTTGAGCTTAAAGCTGTTTTATTATCCGACAAAGGTGTATTTACATCATCAATGACCGTACTGCTGCCCAGCGTGGAATCGCTTATTACAAGATTGCTTGTAGTGAGTCCCTTTTCATCAAGCTCTTGTTGAAGCATCCCTGTTAGATTAAACAAACTAAACGGGCTCTCCGGGAATATGGGTATTACAAGCCTTATAACCAGTATAATCCATATATAGTAGTGCCATGTTGGATTTAATCTGTTTCTGAATATCCATTTAACAAGCAGGAGAAAAGCCGCGGTAATTGTTCCCATAATAGAAATGTTTAGTATGCACAAAAAGATATTTGCCAAAATACCCATAAGTTATTCCTCCCTTATGGAATTCCTGAAATCAAGCCGAGTAGCATTGTTTTTGTCTGAATTGCTTTTAGCCTGATTTTTCCTGATAGAATCGTTTTCAGCAGAATTTGTCCCCGGTAAATTGTTCTCGACTGCATCAAGCATTTCTTTAAGCCTTTGAAATTCATCAGCCGATAGCTCGCCCTCGTTTACAAACTTGTATACCATGTTGGACAGAGAGCCGTTAAAAATTTTATTGAGGAATGATTTTGATTCTTTAATAATATATTCATCTCTGCTGATTAGAGGAGTATATTCATAAAAAGCTCCCTTCTTTGTTGCTTTTACAATGCCCTTTGAAACCAGCCTTCTCAAAAATGTGTGAATGGTTTTCGGATCCCAACCGGTATCATCCAATGCTTTAACTATATCTGAAGAAAAGATTGGATTATTATCCCACAGCACCTGCATTATTTTCAGCTCCGAATCGGATATTTTCACCTTTCTCACTGTTTTGCACCTCCAATGCGCTCCCCCAAAACACTATATTATGTATTACAATAGTAATACAATACATTAATATATTACTATTGTAATACCGATTTGTCAATACAAAAAATGAGTAAAAATGGGTGTGGTAAAAGAAAATTTGGACAAAACCCCATAAAAAAATACAAAACCCGATGGATATGTGGTAAAATATTTGACGATAGAGACATACTCAAAATCCCCCCCTAATATAATTAATATCAAGAGATTGGTTGGGGGGGAGAGTATGTTGAACGGAAAAAACGCTGCCTTAATAGCAATTATTGTTGTCCTGATGCTTTTGTTTACGGTGGGCTGTAACTCAATAAAGACCAAAGAGGAATTTGAAGAGGAACTGCCACAGGATGTTGTGTCAGAAGGAGATACTGAGGACGCTGAAGACGCTGAAGACGCCGAGGACGAAAATGTGCGTGAGACTGTCGTATATTATCAGAATGAAGCTGGATATCTGGTGCCGGTAATGCGCAGAATACCTTGGGAAGAGGGTATAGCCAAAGCTACGTTGAGGATGACGATAGATAGCCCTGAAATACAGCAGGACCTCATGGCGATGGGGCTTAAGGCATTGCTCCCTGCAGGTACCCAGATAAGAGGCATGTCCATAAAGGATGGGCTGGCAAAGCTCGACTTGAGCAAAGAGGCGATGGAGTGCGAAAACGCGGTGGCTGAGCATAACATGATTCAGGGAGTGACGCTGACGCTGGCCGAGTTTGATTCCATTGATAGGGTTCAGTTCATGTTTGAAGGAAAGGTTGTCGACCGGCTGAAATATGGAACCGATGTGAGCAAACCGATTGAACCCCAAGACGTAAACCTTGAGATCGGCTCCAACGCCAGCAGCGATGGTGCAAAGGTTACCGTGTTTTTCCATTCGAATCCCGATGCTGTTTACGATTACATAGTACCGGTTACCAGAATAATTTCGGCTGACAGCGCATCCATTGAGACGGCCATTCAGGAGATTTTAAATGGGCCCAGCGATGACAGCCTGAGCATGGATATACCCGCGGGGACACGATTGCTGGGGGTTGAAACAGATAACGGCGTCGTTTCTATAAACTTCAGCAAGGAATTTGGGCATCTGGCACAGCTGCCGCAGAGTGAGCCGTTGGTGCTCAAGTCGATAATAATGACGGCGAAGCAGTTTCCAGGGGTGAAAGAGGTGAAAATACTGGTTGAGGGCAAAGAATATGAGGGAGGAGAGGTAAGCGTCTCTGCCTTTGCCAACGAATACTGATCAAATGTAGTGTCTTGCGCTATAGCCTTTAGAGCAATCATAAACGTAGGAGGAATCTTGATGGCTAGGATAGACGGAAGAAGAAATGACGAGTTAAGGCCTGTTAAAATGACTACCAATTACATAAGAAATGCCAGCGGTTCTGTCCTCATCGAGGTAGGCAACACCCGGGTGATATGTACCGCTACCGTTGAAGATAAGGTGCCGCCGTTCTTGAAGGGCACGGGCAAAGGGTGGATTACAGCCGAGTATGGTATGATCCCGGCTGCCACCCAGGTCAGGAAGGCACGTGAGGTTACTCGGGGTAGGCCTGAGGGCCGCACCCAGGAGATTCAAAGGCTGATAGGCCGTTCGCTGCGTTCGGTCATCAATACCGAACTGTTGGGAGAAAGGACGATTTGGATAGATTGCGACGTCATTCAGGCCGATGGAGGGACCAGGACTGCTTCCATAACAGGTGGGTTTGTTGCTCTGGTATACTGTATGAAGTCTTTGCTGGAGCAGGGGCTTATTGAGAAGAGCCCCCTTACCAGCTATGCTGCCGCTGTGAGCGTAGGTAAAGTAAACGATGAGATAATGCTTGACCTGTGCTATGATGAGGACGTGGTGGCAACGGTTGACATGAATCTGGTCATGACCGAGAAAAGCGAGCTTATAGAGATACAAGGTACGGCTGAAGGTTCGCCTTTTGCGCTGCAGGATTTGAATGTTTTGCTTGAGCTGGGGCAAAAGGGAATTAACCAGCTCATTCAATATCAGATGGAAGCTCTGGGTGAGCTTAATTGCCTGGTGGGGCAGGGAAAATGAAGCGAATAATCATTGCAACCAATAATCCCGGCAAGGTACAAGAAATTCGCCAGATTTTAGGCGACCTGCCCTTTGAATTATTATCTCTGCGAGATGCTGGAGTTGATATAAAGGTGGAAGAGGACCAGGATTCTTTTGAAGGAAACGCAAGGAAAAAAGCGCTGGAAATTGCCAAATATACAGGATATCCTGCCCTGGCAGACGATTCTGGATTGGAAGTCATGGCGCTTGGCGGCCAGCCGGGAGTGTATTCGGCTCGCTTTGCGGGAGAAAATGCAACAGATGAGCAAAACAACGCCAAGCTGCTCAAAATGATGGAGGGTATACCCTATGAAAAGAGGCAAGCCGTATTTCGATGTGTGGTAGTTTTGGCTTATCCCGACGGGAGGATGCTTGAGGCTACGGGAGAGTGCTACGGTAGGATAGGTTTTAATCCTTCGGGCAGCGGCGGATTTGGCTATGACCCGCTTTTTATTGTGGACAGTGTCGGAAAGACATTTGCAGAGCTTACCCCCGAGGAAAAAAACAGGATCAGCCATCGCGGAATAGCGCTGAGAAAGCTCAAGGAAATGATCATACAGAACTGCTTGTAATTTCGGTGCTGACAAAAGCCAGTGACTGTATAGTTTACTTCATCGCTTATTTTATTATTTGTTACATACATGCTTTGCTGGTGTATTTCTGATGGTTAGTTTGCATAGACGGAATTTATAAACTAGGGAAAGAAGTTGCGTCGTTTTTTAGTCGTTTTTTATTGCGAAGGGTTACGGTTAACAGCCAATGTCACTTCATCAATTATTGATATGCTTACGAGGATGGGACTGAACTATGAAGATTGGAGTAATTAGCGACAGCCATGGAAAAAGGTTTGCCCTTGACAGGGCTTTAAAGAACATAGGAGAAGTAGATTTGCTTATCCACCTTGGAGATTTATGTTCCGATGCCGCGTATCTTGAAAAGTCATTAGAAGTGCCGGTGGTGTATGTCAGGGGCAATTGCGATTTTTCCGGACAAGCCCCTTATTCAAGAGAAATTGAAGTGGAAGGCAAACGAATATTTTTAACCCATGGGCACCTTTACAGGGTAAAATGGGGGACAAGCTACCTTGTGGACTTTGCAAGTAAAAATGGCTTTGATGTGGTGCTTTTCGGGCATACCCACGTGCCTGAAGTTTTCTGGAAGGGTAAAACCGTCTTTATGAATCCGGGTAGCGTTTCTTTGCCCAGGGGGAGTACAGGGCCAACGGCTGGAGTTATTGAGATGTCAGACGATAAAATTGTCCCGTATATTGTAAAGGTCAACTACCGACCACCTGTATAGGTGGTGGCTTGTAAGAGCCATAGTTGACCAGCCAGAGGGTTTGACACGAAGGACAAGTGGATGATAACCCTACGTTATTCCTATTATGACACTCTAGGGTGCATCCCAAGCTCCAGATACTGTCGTGCAGACTTAAACAGTCCTGAAAGGAAATTACTCGAAGAAGGAAAGGCAGTAATTCACAGAATCTATCCTTTCACGATAAGACTTAAAGAACAAATGTTTTAAAACATCTTTTGAATAAGGGAAATTAAGCTAAATCAGTTTACCAAATACGGGAAAAGAAAAGGTCTATGAGGGCTGCAGGGATGCCTGAGGGAGAGTATATATTGGGCAGCCTAAAAGAAGGGCAAAAGGTTATCGCGGAAGATGGGATAGCAAAACTGCCGGATCGAACTGCCTTTGCTGGGAGCGTGGCAACCGCTGATCGATTGGTCAGGACTATGGTGCAACTGGCACAGGTGCCCTTGATGGAAGCTGTTCAGATGATGACTGCCACGCCGGCGAGAATCATAAAGGTGGATGATAGGAAAGGAAGCATCGCCGTTGGTAAGGACGCTGACCTGGTCATATTTGATGATGATATAGACGTTCATTTGACGATGGTTGAAGGAAGGATAGTGTATAAGGGTGAAGCTTTATGAGTAATGCTCAGGTTTGGAAGGTGCGCTATGTTGAGGATTCAAAAGTAGACCCGAAAGTGTGGGAAGAAATATCTCCTTTGGTCGTTGATAATTTCCCTTGGGATGAAAATGGTTATAGGCTCAGAACAGAAGTGCGTATCTTTTATTCTGAAACAAGGTTTTATTTATTGTTTAAAGCTTTTGAACAGGAAATACGTGCTGAATGCTTAAACATTAATGATCCTGTGTGCACAGATAGCTGCGTTGAATTCTTTTTCAATCCAGACCCTGAACATGATGATAGGTATATAAACTTTGAGATAAATCCCATTGGCACTTTTTTATTGGGGATAGGTGCAGATCGCTACAGCCGCGTGCTGATTAACGACGTTAGCCCTGAAATATTTGATATCACTACTTCAGTAACCAAGGATTCAGTTCAGAGCTACAAGGGACCGCTGTGGGCAGTCGAGTATTCAATTCACTTTTATTTTATAGGGGAATATTATGGAAGGCAGGATTTTCGTTGTGGTAAGAGGATAAAGGCCAATTTTTATAAATGTGGGGATAAAACAAAATATCCACATTGGGGTTGCTGGAAATAGAATTGATACTCCCCATCCTGATTTTCACAGGCCTGAGTTTTTTGGGGAGTTGGCATTGGGATAAAATAAATATCTTTGCCTATGCAAAGAAATAAAAAATCTCTTGACATATTTTAAGATACATTGTATTCTTATAAAAAAGAACGTATAAAGTCAGCCAAATTCGATGAACGGGAAGAGTAGGCGGCATGGCCAGGTCACAGAGAGCCGGGGATGGTGGGATCCGGTACTGTTGGGTGCCGTTGAATGGGCCCGGGAGAAGTTGTGCGAACTTTAAGTAGCATAAACCGGTAGTCCACCGTTAAAAGGACAGGGTATCGAAGCATAAGCTTCCGTACCTGGAACGAGATGGCTGTATTTAGGTGGCTAGCGGAGTGCTAAGGCATTTCGCCCTAAAGGGTGAAATGCCTTTTTTGATATCCCGCCGTCTAAATCGGCTGAAATTGGGTGGCACCGCGAGGGGTACCTCGTCCCATGGGGATGAGGTACCCCTTTTCAGTTATACAAAGTTAATTTTTTATCGATTCAGCTTGGTTTAGTCAGGTCAATAACAGTCATTTTTAAGTGAAAACGAAAGGAGTGAGAAAAACAATGATATTTCCCAGTGAACCAAAATTTAGAAAATTAAGGCAACAGGGCGGCGTTGTACCTGTTCTGTTGAAACTGAATGCCGATGAGCTTACTCCCATTGGATTGTTTTACACCTTAAAGGGTAAGAGGAAGTTTTTACTTGAAAGCGTGGAAAATGGTAGGAATTGGGGTAGATATTCTTTTCTGGGCTGTAACCCTTACATGATGATAAGCAGTTATGGCAAAAGGGTGTTTATAGAAAAATACGGTAAAACCGAGACAGTCACGGGCAAGGTTCTTGACGAGGTGAAAAGGCACATAAAACGGTACAATGTGGTATCGGGTGTGGAACTTCCTCCTTTTACGGGGGGTGCTGTGGGATATGTGGGTTATGACGTAGTGAGGCAGTATGAAAAACTGCCTGACAAAAACCCGGATTTGATTCAGGTACCTGAGGCTTATCTGATGTTTTACAAGGATATCATAATATACGACCACTTTTACCACACTGTATCCATTGTTTGCAATGTATTGCCAGAAGATCAGGTGGAATACGGCGATGTGGTGGATAGATTGAATAGGATGAAGGACGAAATCTTCTCAACGGAAAACGTACATCTTCTTGAGATGTCAAGCAATCTTGAAGACATCGCTTCCAATTATGATAAGGATAGCTTTTGCCAAATTGTCCAAAAGGCGAAAGAATATATAGTTGCTGGTGATGTGTTTCAGGTGGTTTTGTCTCAGAGGTTGACTGCAACTACTCGTACCAGTCCATTTGATGCTTATAGAAAACTGCGGTCTTTCAATCCTTCACCCTACATGTTCTATATAGACTTTGAAGACTTTCAGATAGTGGGTTCATCTCCCGAAAGCCTGGTGAGAGTTGAGGGACGAACGGTGAGAACCAACCCCATAGCTGGCACAAGGCGCAGGGGCAAGACCAAGGAAGAGGATGATAGGCTGAAAGAGGAGCTTTTGTCGGACGAAAAGGAGAGGGCCGAGCACGTCATGCTGGTGGACCTGAGCAGAAACGATATCGGCAAGGTAAGCAAATTCGGCTCAGTCAGGGTTGACAGATTTATGGGAGTGGATATGTATTCCCATGTTATGCATATAGTCTCCACAGTGTCGGGCCAGCTTAGGGACGACAAGGACTGCTTTGATGCGTTGGTGGCCTGTTTGCCAGCAGGTACAGTGTCAGGTGCCCCCAAGGTGAGAGCTATGGAAATAATTGACGAGCTGGAAAATGTAAGGCGCGGCATATACGCGGGAGCGGTTGGATACTTCGCTTATACGGGAAACATGGACATGTGCATAGCCATAAGGACTATTGTTTTTAAAGGCCAAAAGGCGTATATCCAGGCAGGTGCAGGGATTGTTTACGACTCTATCCCTGAACTTGAATACCAGGAGACGCTTAACAAGGCTATGGTGCTCAAGGAGGTGCTTTAAAATGGTAATTTTAATCGATAACTATGACTCGTTTACCTACAATTTGTATCAATATCTTGGTGAAATATATCCACGCATAGAAGTGGTAAGAAACGATGAGGTGACGGTGGATGAGGTTATTAATTCTGGTGCCAAAAGGATAGTGGTGTCTCCGGGGCCTGGCAGGCCTGAGGATGCCGGCATATGCGTTGAGCTTATAAAAAGGCTCAACGGGCGGGTTCCACTTCTCGGCATTTGCCTGGGGCATCAGGCTATAGGATATGCTTATGGAGCAAAGGTGGTACAGGCAGACAAAATCTTACATGGCAAGACTTCCATGGTGATACACAACGGTAAAGGGATACTATGTGGGATAAAAAATCCCATACGCGCAACCAGATACCATTCTCTGGTGTTAGATGAGAAAAGTCTTCCACCAGAACTGGAGGTTACAGCCCGTACGCCTGATGGCACAATTATGGCGGTGAGCCATAAAAGTCTGCCGGTATACGGCATACAGTTCCATCCTGAATCAATTTTAACAGAGCACGGTAAAAAGATATTGAGAAATTTCATGGGAGGGATCGTAAGTGTTGAGTGAAGCTCTCAAAAAGATAGTGTCTGGCCAGCATTTAACTGAGGAGGAGGCGGCGCTGACCATGGATGATATAATGAATGGCAGCGCTACGCCATCGCAGATAGGTGCTTTCTTAATAGCTCTACGCATGAAGGGAGAGACCATCCCCGAAATAACCGGATGTGCGGCTTCAATGAGGCTTAAGGCCAAAAGAGTAGAGCTGGGCGACTATGCCATAGATACCTGCGGTACCGGTGGTGATGGTGGCAGAACCTTCAATATATCAACGGCTGTGGCAATTATCGCTGCGGCTGCCGGGGTAAAGGTCGCTAAGCACGGCAATAGAGCGGTATCCAGCAAAAGCGGGAGTGCAGATGTCCTTGAGGCATTGGGAGTAAATATAGAGATGTCGCCAGAGATGGTCGTCAAGTGTATCAAGAGGGTGCACATAGGTTTCATGTTTGCTCCTCATTACCATATATCAATGAAGAATGTAGTTGGGGTAAGAAGGGAGTTGGGCGTGAGAACTATCTTTAACATACTGGGACCGCTTACTAATCCTGCTGGTGTCAAGGGTCAAGTCTTAGGCGTGTACGATGGGCGGCTGGTGCACAGCCTGGCAGAGGTACTAAGCAACTTGGGCACTCAAAGGGCAATGGTGGTGCACGGTTTAGACGGCCTGGATGAGATTACCACCACGACGAGGACGAAGGTAAGCGAGGTCAAGAATGGAGAGATAATTGATTATGAGATAGATCCTGATGAATACGGTATTCCTTATGCAAAGCTTCAAGACATTGCAGGTGGTGATGCAAGGCATAATGCTGAGTTGATAATAAGGATATTAAAAGGCGAAAGGGGTCCGGCAAGGGATATAGTCCTGCTGAATTCTGCTGCTGCGCTGTATATTGGCAATGCCGCCGAGAGCATGAGGGAAGGTATTGAAAAAGCCGCCTATCTGATAGATTCAGGTGCCGCTTATGAAAAGCTAAAAGAATTTATAAGGGTGAGCAAGGAGGTAGCCTATGTTTCTTGACGAGATGGTGGCTTACAAGAAAAAGTGTGTGGAGGAACAAAAACGGCAGAAGCCATTAAAAGTGCTGGAAAAGGAGCTTCAATTTGCATCTCCACACAGAAATTTTGCTGAAGCGCTGCGCCGAAGTAGCCGTGGGCCTCAAGATGGAGTGAAGATTATTGCCGAGATAAAGCGGGCTTCCCCTTCGAGAGGCATCATAAAAGAAAATATAGTTCCGGCTGATGTTGCAAGGATGTACCAGGAAGGTGGGGCGGATGCCATCTCGGTTTTAACCGAGGAAAAATATTTCATGGGGTGTGATGCATTCCTTCAGCAGGTGAAGCAAGCGGTCTCGTGTCCTGTGCTTAGAAAGGACTTTATAGTGGACACTTATCAGATTTACCAGTCCAAAGCCCTGGGGGCCGATGTCGTCCTACTCATAGTGGCTGTTGTGGGAAGGCAGCTGAAAGAGTTTTATGGCCTGGCAAAATTTCTAGGCCTAGAATGCCTTGTGGAGGTGCACGACGAGGCGGAACTTGAAATTGCACTGGACTGTGGAGCCGAAGTGATAGGTATAAACAACCGGGACCTTAAAAGCCTCAGGGTAAGCTTGGACACTACTGAAAGGCTTGTAAAGCTGATTCCTGCTCATACAGTAAAGGTTTCGGAAAGCGGTATAAAGTCGGCTGAGGATATAAGGCGTATTAAGTCTATGGGTGTGGATGCCTTCCTGATAGGGGAGACCCTGATGATGGCTAGCGATGTGGTAGGGACGCTGAGAGAGTTTAAGGAGGTTGGAACTTCAGGTGGTTAAGATAAAGATATGCGGCCTTAGGAGGTACCAGGACATTGACTACGTTAATGAACTAAAAGTCGACTATGCGGGTTTTGTGTTTGCCAAAAGTACCAGAAGGGTGGATTTAAGGCTTGCTGAAAGCCTTGTTGCCCGGCTTGACAAATGCATAAAGAAAGTTGGTGTATTTGTCAACCAGAGCAAAGAATTTATAAAAGAGGTTTGCAGCGCTTTAGGTCTTGATGTGATCCAACTTCACGGGGACGAAAACCCTGATGATGTGGCCGAATACGCTGCGTGGGGCGTTGAAGTGTGGAAAGCTGTAAGGGTGAAAGACCAAGATGTATTGATGTATGCCGGAAAATACCCAGTGGATGGCATACTGCTGGATGCAGCGGTGCATGGAATCTATGGAGGGACAGGACAAACGTTTGACTGGAATTTATTAGATGGTGTATCCTTTAGTAAAAAAATAATCCTGGCGGGAGGGCTTAATCCCCAAAACGTTTGCCTGGCTATAGCTAAAATAAAGCCGTATGCTGTGGATGTCAGCAGCGGTGTGGAGACCAATGGTTTTAAAGACTACTACAAGATGAAAGAATTTGTAGAAAGGGTGAGGAACTGTGAAAAACATACCAGGTAGATTTGGCATATTTGGGGGGCAGTATGTACCCGAAACGGTGATGAACGCTTTGATCGAGCTTGAGAGGGAGTTCAATGCTGCCATACAGGATGAGGATTTCATGGAGGAGTATCGCTATTACCTTAGGGAATATTCAGGGCGACCCACTCCTCTGTATTTTGCCCGTAACCTTACTGAAAAGTTGGGCGGCGCCAAGGTGTACCTGAAGCGAGAGGATTTAAATCATACGGGTGCACACAAGATCAACAACGTTTTGGGGCAGATACTTCTAGCAAGGCGAATGGGCAAAAGGAGGGTGATAGCCGAAACCGGGGCCGGGCAGCACGGCGTGGCCACCGCAACCGGAGCCGCCATGTTTGGCATGGAGTGCGAGATCTTCATGGGTAAAGAAGATGTAAGGAGGCAGGCTTTGAACGTATTTCGAATGCGGCTTTTAGGAGCAAAGGTGCACAGCGTAGAGTCGGGTACCGGCACTTTAAAGGATGCTGTCAACGAAGCCATAAGGGACTGGGTAACCAGAGTGGAGGATACATTCTATGTGATAGGTTCGGTGGTGGGGCCTCATCCTTATCCAACCATCGTAAGAGAGTTTCAAAAGGTGATAGGGGAAGAGGCCAGGGCACAGATACTGGAAAAAGAAGGTAGATTGCCCGATTATGTCATCGCCTGCGTGGGTGGTGGCAGCAATGCAATGGGAATATTCCATCCCTTTTATCATGATAAGGAAGTGAAGTTGATTGGCGTTGAGGCAGCGGGTTTGGGATTGGAGACCGGCAAGCATGCCGCCACAATGGCTATGGGGAGCGTGGGCGTGCTACACGGCATGAAGACATTGCTCCTTCAGGACAGCGAGGGACAGGTTATGCCTGTCCATTCCATTTCGGCGGGGCTTGACTATCCGGGGGTAGGGCCAGAACACGCGTATTACAAAGAGATAGGGAGGGCCGAATATGTTGCCGTGACAGATAGAGAAGCGGTGGAGGCTTTTGTGGAGCTATCCAGGACAGAGGGGATAATCCCGGCTCTGGAAAGCGCCCATGCGGTGGCTTATGCATTGAAGCTGGTTCCACAGCTTCCAAAAGACAAAATAGTAATCGTAAACCTCTCGGGTAGAGGGGATAAAGATGTCGAGACGGTTGCCAGCTTACCGGAGGTGGAACTATGAACAGCATTGATTTGACCATGAACAGAATTGATAAGGCGTTCAATAATTTGCGAAAAAGAGGCCAGAAGGCGCTTATTACCTACATCACAGCCGGGAATCCCAACCTTGAGGCCACTGCCGACTTGATCATTGAAATGGAGAAGGCAGGGGCAGATATCATCGAGCTGGGCATACCCTATTCCGATCCTCTAGCTGATGGGCCGGTCATTCAAAGAGCATCGGCAAGGGCGCTCAATAATGGTATAAAAATAGCTGATATAATGAACATGGTAAGGTCAGTCAGGCAGGTCACCCCGATTCCTCTGATATACCTGGTCTATTATAACTCGGTGTTTAAATACGGTATAGAGAGGTTTGTGAAAGAAGCACACGATGTTGGGATAGATGGAATTATAGTCCCTGACCTGCCTTTGGAAGAGAGGGGAGAGGTTTTTGACCTATCAAAACAATACGGCATACACCTTATTCCCTTGGTCGCGCCCACATCCCATGAGCGCATAGCGAGGATTGTTGAAAATGCAGGTGGGTTTGTGTACTGCGTTTCCACAACCGGTGTCACCGGGGAAAGGGACGAGATTCAAACCAACATAAAGGGCTACATGGAAGAGGTGTCAAGATATACCGATATGCCCAAAGCCATAGGGTTTGGTATATCAAGTCCGGACATGGTATCACAGCTTAAGGACTACTGCGATGGCATAATCATGGGTAGCGCTATAGTGTCGCTTATAGATAAGGCGGCAAACAAGGATGAAATGCTCGAAAACGTAAGCCGGTTTGTGAAAAGCATCAAACAAGTATTGCAATAGATAATGCGAGCTTATAATGTGCTGCTATACAAGTGCGGATTGAAATTAAGCTGGAATTACGACAGCCCTCACCATGAGGGCTGTCGTTTACTAGAACATCTTCTTTTTCATTAGGATGAATACTGAAATTATGCACAGTACGATGGAAAGCAAAAATATAATTCCTCCTGCCATTGGATTGTTCTCAAAGGGAAGTTTGACGTTCATACCAAAAAAGCTATAAACAATAGTAGGAATAGCCAGCACAATGGTAACAGAGGTTAAAAATTTCATAACTATATTTAAATTATTGGAAATAATTGAGGCAAATGCGTCCATGGTACTGCTTAATATATTGGTGTATATATTGGCCATTTCAATTGCCTGCTTATTTTCTACTATGACGTCTTCCAGCAACTCGGTGTCATCGGGGTACTTCTTTATGTAATCTGCTTTGAGTATTTTTTCCATTACTATTTCGTTGGCTGTAAGGGATGTAGTGAAGTATACAAGGCTTTTGCTCAGCGCCAAAAGTTGGATTAATTCCTTATTTTTCATTGATTTATGAAGTTCCAGCTCAATTATACTGCTGGCCTTGTCTATTTGACGCAGGTACATGAGATACTGGGCTGCGTTTTTGTATAGGATCTGGAGAATAAATCGCGTTTTTTTGTACGTGTAGAAAGTCTTTACCCGGTTTTCTATGAAATCGGTTATAATGGATGTTTCCTTGAGGCATACAGTGATAATGCTTTTTTCGGTTATTATTATTCCTAAGGGGATAGTGGTATAAATTAATGAATTATTTTCCATTTCTACTATGGGTATATCTACTATAATCAAGGTATTTCCGCCATCTGATTCTATTCGAGGTTTTTCTTCTTCATCCAATGGTGCTCTGACATAATCAGGATCTACATGAAGGGCTTCACAGACCTTTTGAATCTCATATTCACTGGGATCTGTCAGGTGAACCCACACTCCCTCTTCAAAATCCTGTAATTCATCGAGTTTGTCTTCTATGGTCTTAAAAATCTGCAGCATCTTGTTTTGCACCTTCTTTCTTAAAGGTTGATATTATGGATTTAAAAAGCATTTAAACTTGTTAAAATTATAATGCTATTAAAGAGGTCAGTCAATTTATTTATATTATGTGGCCTGTATTTGGACGCATTTAATATTTTTGAAGAAATGATTACCAAACGAGGTTATATCAAACGTTTTAAAACCACTTGTACTTCTAGGCAAAATATTTTTACTTTTTAGACAACCACAAAGTGCTTAATTTTAGTGTATTGGCAAATGTTACCTCATATATTGAAAATGCGCCCCCTGTATTTATAGTAACTTGACAAAAACTTGTAAGAATACTATGCTTTAAGTTGGATATTAAGTCGAATCGGCAAAATAGGAGCTGAGGTATAATGACAGATAAGATGGTCAACGCCCAGGGCTTGACCGAAGAGGAGTTTTTAAAGCAGTATGATCCGGACAAATACGCTACCAGCAATCCCGCGCTTACGGTGGATATGCTTCTCTTTACATTGCAGGACGACGAAAAAGCTGGTGCAACCGGAGAATCTTCCAAGCATGTAGAGGTGCTGATGATAAAGAGGGGAGATCACCCTTTTATGGGCAGATGGGCTCTCCCCGGAGGATTTGTCACCCGCAATGAAGATCCGGAAGATGCGGCCTTGCGTGAGCTCAAAGAAGAAACTGGTATAGATGAGGTCTATATGGAACAGCTTTATACCTGGGGTGCGCCGGGGCGTGATCCGCGCACCCATGTGGTCAGCATTTCTTACATGGCTTTGGTTGATAGATCAAAGTTAAAAGTCAGTGCCGGCGACGATGCCAGCGATGCCAGGTGGTTCAAAGTAAACCTTGAGGTTGTGGATAAAAAAAGGGCTGCCGCTCAAAATGGATCAAATGGATATACTCTAGAGGTCAAGTACAGGCTTGTCCTTTCCGATGACCAGCAACAGCTGTATGGCGTAGTCAAAGCCATAAAGAGCGTGGAAAATGGAGTGGTAAAGACCAGGTATAAACTCCTAGAAGCGCAGGGTATTGCCTTTGACCATGCTGTAATAATTACCTACGGGCTTCTGCAGCTCAGAAGAAAGATATGGTTTACACCTGCGGTTTTCAGCATCATGCCAAGATGTTTTACCATGTCTCAGCTTAAGGGAGCTTATGAAGCCATATTGGGTACAACGTTTAAGATAGAGACGGACCAATTTACTGAGAAAATTTTGAGAACGGGCATGGCCATTGAAGTTAGGGCTGAAGAAAAATGCACATACGCTGGAAAAGATAAACTGTATATGTTCAATCCCGAATGGGATTACAGTAACGTTGTGTAGATTTTAATGGATATTTGTGAGGTCACGTTTCACCTCCTTAAATAGAGGTGCGATAACCTTATAAAAAGTTTATGTGCTAGGAGATGAAGAAATTGGTTAGGATTGATTGGAAGGAAAAGAAAAACCTCACCATGCTCACCGACTTTTATGAGCTTACCATGTCCAACGGTTATTTTGAGCATGGGCTTAAGGACACGATAGCATATTTTGACATGTTTTTCAGGAAAGTGCCTGACGGTGGCGGCTTTGCCATCATGGCGGGGGTTGAACAGCTGATCGAATATTTAAAAAATCTGCGCTTTACTCCCGAGGATATAGAATATCTCCGCAGCAAGAAGATGTTCAGCGAAGAGTTCTTAAAATACCTTGAAAACTTCAAGTTTGAGTGCGATGTATGGGCAATTCCGGAGGGTACGCCCATATTCCCCAATGAGCCCATTGTAACGGTTGTAGGGCCGGTCATCCAGGCTCAGTTTGTAGAAACCATGGTGCTTCTCACCATAAACCACCAAAGCCTTATTGCTACCAAGGCCAACCGTATCGTACGGGCGGCACAGGGAAGGCCGGTTATGGAGTTTGGCTCCCGCCGGGCACAGAGCTATGACGGCGCGGTGCTGGGCGCCAGAGCCGCTTATATAGGTGGGTGTGTGGGCACTGCCTGCACCATAGCCGAGAGGGATTTTGGAGTGCCAGCGGTGGGAACCATGGCCCACAGCTGGGTGCAGATGTTCCCATCTGAACTGGAAGCGTTCCGCGCATACGCAAGGACATATCCCGATAAATGTATACTGTTGGTAGACACATACAACGTACTGAAGAGCGGTGTGCCAAATGCGATTAAAGTGTTTAAGGAGGAGGTAGTTCCCAGGGGATACAGGCCTCAGGGTATACGAATAGATAGTGGCGACATCGCGTATCTGTCAAAAAAAGCGCGGCAGATGCTTGACGAAGCGGGCTTCAATGATTGCAAGATCATCGCTTCAAGCTCGCTGGATGAATATATAATCAGGGATCTGTTACAACAAGGAGCTGCCGTCGATGCCTTTGGGGTGGGTGAAAGGCTTATTACCTCCAGCAGCGAGCCGGTGTTTGGAGGAGTATATAAGCTGGTGGCGGTGCAGCAGAACGGTAAGGTCATACCAAAGATAAAGATAAGCGAAAATGTTGAGAAAATAACCAATCCAGGTTTCAAACAGGTGTACAGGTTGTATGATAGAGAGACAGGCAAGGCCATTGCGGATGTGATTACTCTGCACGACGAGGTGATAGATGATACCAAGCCGTATGAGATCTTTGACCCCATACACACCTGGAAGCGAAAGACAGTTACCAACTTCATTGCACGGAAGCTCCTTGTCAAGATATTTGATAAGGGCAGGTGTGTGTATGAGAGCCCTGATATCCACAGCATAAGGAGATACTGTCAGGAACAGGTAAATACCCTGTGGCCAGAGGTATTGAGGTTTGAAAATCCCCACAATTATTACGTGGACCTCTCTAAGCCCTTGTGGGAATTGAAACAGGAGCTGCTCAATAAATATGGTAATATGTAAAAGTAAATTATTCTTGAATGGATATTGATTGATTTGTGTCATCATATGGTGTATGTAATCTCAAAGACAGGGTTGGGATAATAGCGGGTATTTTGCTATAAGAAGTCTTTCAGGGGGGGAAGATACACGACAGTGCAAAACATAGCAAGCTAAGACTTATAGAGAGGGCAAAGACGTTAATGTTAGAAAGGAGGAAAGAGCGCATTCCTCTCCATCTTGAAGAAGATGGAGTCTCCTGCGCTCGGATATGATGAAGATACTGGTTACACCCACGTCTTTTAACCGAGAGGTGTGCCCTGAGGCATGGCATATGCTGGAACAGTTTACCAGTGAGATTGTCTGTAACCCATATAACCGTCCGCTGACGGCCGATGAGCTTATTCCGCTGCTTGAGGGCGTTGACGGATATATAGCGGGTGTGGATGATGTTTCGGCCAGGGTGATAGAAAAGGCCCCTTCAACGCTCAAGGTGATTTCAAGGTATGGGGTTGGATATGACCAGGTGGATATTAAGGCCTGCGGGCAACGGGGAATTGTAGTCACAAATACGCCGGGAGCCAATGCCGAATCGGTGGCAGACCTGGCGTTTGGGCTCATGCTTTCAGTTGCAAGGCAGATTCCCTATGCTGATGAACAGACAAAAGGGGGCGGCTGGCCGCGCATAACGGGCCTTGAGTTGTACGGCAAGACCCTTGGGATTGTAGGTTTGGGAGCCATAGGTAAGGGTGTAGCAAGGCGGGCAAAGGGTTTCTCCATGAGGGTGCTGGCATATGACCCGGCGATAGATGAGGATTTTTGCCAGCAATACGGGGTTGAAATTTCCACGTTCGAAGAGGTATTGTCAAATTCCGATTTCATATCGCTGCATTTACCGCTCAAAGAACAAACCAAACACATCATCAATTCAAGTACCATCTCCATGATGAAGGATGGCGCTATTTTGATCAATACGGCACGGGGTGGCTTGGTGAACGAACAAGCGGTGTATCAGGCATTGAAGTCGGGCAAATTAGGGGGATTTGGCATGGATGTGTTTGAGGTTGAGCCTCCGGGAAATTCGCCTCTGTTTGAGTTTAAAAACGTGGTGGCAACGCCCCATATGGGCTCGAGCACGGTGGAGGCAATAAAAGCCATGGCAAATCTGGCGGTCAAAAACCTCATCGATGTTTTGACCGGAAAGGAGTGCCCCTACATAGTAAATCGGGAATATTTAAAATGAAGGTCACCTTATGATTGAGTATATAATAAGGAAATAATAATGCAAAGAATCAGCTTGAGAGTTTAAAAGGCGGAGTGGATAGGTTTTACTCATTGTGCTGGGGACAGCATTTTTAAATCTTTAGGATTAACTTTTGAACATTTGCTCTTTATAAATTTACATCAGTAGATTGGATTTTTCTTTATAACGCTCATGTGTAATTGCATGGGCGTTTATTTTTTAGATTTAAAGCTCCAACTTGGATTACTCGAATGCTACCGAATATTCGATGATAAAAAATATTGACATTGCTGTAATGTCATGCTAGTGTAATAGTGTACCAATTCACTAATACACAATCGAGAATTGCGGGCCGTTTTATAAGGTTTATGGATATTGCAAGGGTTATTTTAACAAGGTGATAGGACTGGTAACTTGAAGGGGGAAATCAACATGATGTTGAAAAGGGCTGCCTTGAATATCGTCATTGACTCTGATGCGCCTATACCCATTTATATGCAAATTATCATTCAAATAAAGGGTTTAATTGCAAGTAAAGTACTTGCACCCGGGGATAAGCTGCCTTCTGTGAGAAAGCTCAGCCGCCAGCTGGGGGTAAACCCTAACACTGTAGCACGGGCATATCAGGAACTGGAAAGGGAGGGTATCATACGGACTACCCGTGGAATCGGGGCGTTTGTTGGCAAACCAACTCTTAGGATTTCGGCCCAGCAGCGTTCAGAGCTTATGAACAGGATATTGGATTATCTGTTTACCGAGGCTTATCATCTCCAGTACAGCAAAGAGGAGCTTTACTCTATGTTCATGCAACGGCTTGAACAGTGGAATCCGGATAAAAGCTGCTAAATGTACAAGCCGGACACCTAAGAATGATGAGGGGGTCATACTGTGGTCGAGATAAAGGAAGTTAAGACGCGAAAAGATTTAAAGAAATTCGTTTATTTTCCTTATAAGCTGTATGCCGGAAATAAATACTGGGTCCCGCCTCTTGTGATGGATGAGATGAATACCCTTCGCCAGGATAAAAATCCCGCTTTTGAGTACTGTGAAGCCAGGTACTGGCTGGCGCTTAAGGATGGCGAGGTTGTAGGGCGAATTGCCGGCATCATAAATTACAAATACATAGAGAAATGGGAGCAAAAGAATGCGCGGTTTGGGTGGATAGATTTTATAGATGACCCTGAGGTATCAAAAGCTTTGCTTGCAACTGTGGAAGGTTGGGCAAGGGAAAAGGGGATGACAGGCCTGCATGGGCCTCTGGGTTTTTGTGACCTTGACAGGGAGGGTATGCTGGTAGAAGGATTTGATGAGATGGGCACCTTTACCACTATTTATAATTATCCGTATTATCCCGTTCATCTGGAAAACAACGGTTACGTTAAAGACGTGGATTGGCTTGAATACGAATTGGAGGTTCCGCTGCAGCTACCCGAGGTTATACAAAGGGCTTCACAGGATGCCTTAAGGAGGTTTAACCTTAAGGTACTGGACGCAAAAAGGCCCAAAGATTTCATTCCCTATGTCAAGGGCATCTTTAACCTCTTGAACGAGGCCTATAAGGACCTTTATGGTGTGGTGCCGCTAACCGATAAGCAGATAGAGCTGTACACCAAGCAATATTTTGGTTTTGTAAATCCGGACTATGTAAAAGTAATTCTGGATCAAAATGGTGAGGTAGTGGCGTTTGGCATTGCATTCCCGTCTTTGACTCAGGCGATGAGGAAAACAAGCGGAAAGCTTTTGCCCTTCGGATTCATACACATTTTGAAGGCTTTAAAGAAGAACGATACCATCGATTTGTGCCTGGTAGCGGTAAAGCCTGAACTACAGGGGAAGGGCGTGAATGCCATTTTGATGAGCGAGATTCACAAGGCGTGCATCAGAAACGGCATAGTCAAAGCGGAGTGCAACCCCCAGCTGGAATCTAATGTGAAGGTTCGATCCCAGTGGCGATATTTCAATTTTAGGCAACACAAGCGGAGAAGGTGCTATATAAAGTACCTTTAATGATGACCAGGTAAAAGCTCCTGGCGAAAATGACCGGTTTGGGTACCAATTTCGCCAGGGGCAAAAAATTATGGTATTACAGCTTAAATGCCTTTTCGATCTCAGCTACCTGCTCATCATTGATGGTTACCAGCTCTCCCAAATCCCTGGCTGCTATGATGGCTTTGGCACTGTATTCGGCTACTTCCAGCTTGTCGAAGGCATTGAGCAGGCTGCTTCCGGTTACGATGACGCAGTCGTTTTCTACCAGCACCACCGATATCTCCTTGGAAAATGCATCTGCTGTCATCTCGGGCTGCCTGAAGGTGCACCCAAATGGCAGTTTGGGTATGTTTCGCAGCATTATATAGCTCTCGGGTATGGTCTTGGTTTCAAAGTTTTCATCTGTGACGGCAAAGGCCATGATGTTTGGCGGGTGCGCAATGAGCACCGAATTGATGTGGGGGTGCTTGTCGTATATAGCTTTGTGAAGCAGCACCGAACGGCTGGGGGTTTTCCCTGCCTCCTTCCATCCGTTTTCAATGCGTACCAGGTCTTCCTCTTGGAGATATTTTCTATCCAGCCCATAGGGTGTGATTATAAAGGAACCGTCGCTTAGCCTTTGAGAGAATGTACCCTGCGTGCTGGTGAAGAGCTGCTGATCATAGGCGCGGTGTATGAGCTGGCACATGTTCCGCCTGGCTTCCCTTTCTTCGCTGGTAAACCTTTTGGGGATGAATTCGTTCAGCGTGACATCCTGCTTGTTCTTGGATATTTCTATGTGCCTGTCGGTTAAGCTCCTGGGGTTCCCGAGCCTTCGGGCTTTTAGTTCAAGCTTTGCGCAGAAATCCAGGGTTTCAAAGGCCATAAATGCTTCAAACAGGTTTTTGCCACCTGTCACCACCCCGTGATTTTCGAGTATAACGGTTTTAAAGCCCTTCTCAAATTGGGCCGCAATCTTTTTGCCCAGGTCTCTGCTCCCTGGCAGGCCGTATTCTGCTATTCCAACCTGGCCACATATTAAATGAACATTGGGGATTAGCCTTGTGTTTGGGATTTTACGCACTATGCTGAAGGCCACAAGCGCAGGCGGATGGGCGTGAATAATGGCCTTTATATCAGGCCTTTTTTGATAGATCATCTCGTGAAAAGGAAGTTCAATTGAAGGTTTGTGAATTCCCTCTATGGTCCCATCGGGTTTCACGCGTATTATGTCATTTCGGCGTAGTGAGCCCTTATCAATTCCGCTGGGAGTGATCCATATATCGCCATTGTCGTCAAGGATTGATATGTTGCCGCCTGATGTGGTGGTCATACCATAGCGATATATTCTCTCCATGATCATCACTATTTGGTCGGCTGGATGCAGCAGCTCAAATTTCAACGTTTTGGCCCCCTCTTTCTTAAGACTACTTTAATACTTAGACTTGTTTTCGTTACAGCCATTTTTACCTCAAAATTGCGAATTTCATTTTGGGTAGCAAAATTTATTTAGCATTTTAAAAGATAAAATAATAACGAAAAGGGGCATTGAACTCCCCTTTTCGTTTGATCATATGTCTTATTTTGTTGCTAAAACCTTTTTCAGTCTTGCAAATCTTGGCAATCCGTTTTCGAAGGGCGGTCTGGATTCGCCTTGAATGAGCGGCATAGCGTATTTGATAAACTCTTCGGTGACGCCGTTGCCATCTTTGTTTATCCATTCGCGCGGTACCTTCTTCTCTACGTTGGCAACATCGGTCAGGTTGACCAGTTTGATGTTGCACTTGTATTCTGGCCCTTCTGCCCTCTCAAACGCCACCATCTTATCGGTTATACCCTGTACCGCGTACTGTACAGCGGCTTGTCCGGCAAGGTAGGCTTCGTTTACATCGGTCAGTGAAGCGACATGGGCTGCGCACCTCTGGAGCAGGCTGAATTCAATGCCGCGCACCTTGGCTCCGGTTTTCTCCTTCAATATTCCCGCCAGGGTAGCTGCAAGGCCGCCCAATTGAACGTGCCCGAATGCGTCGGTGTGTTTGTGCAGTGCGGCACCATATTCAAAGATGTATTTCCCGTCTTTGTCTCTTATACCCTCAGATACGGCCACGATGATGTTTTTCTTTTTCTCGTATACCGATATTACCTCGTCTATGAATTTGTCGATGTCAAACGGTATCTCAGGCAAATATATGAGATCCGGGCCATATCCCTGTACGCCTGCAAGAGCCGATGCCGCGGTAAGCCAACCTGCGTTTCTACCCATTATCTCCAATACCGTGATCATTTTTGTATCGTATGCCCTTACATCGAGGTAAATTTCCATTGTGGATGTTGCTATATATTTAGCTGCACTGCCGTAACCCGGACAATGGTCGGTACCCCACAGGTCGTTGTCTATGGTTTTGGGTACACCCATTACCCTGCACTCATAACCTACTTTTTGCATGTACTTGCTTATCTTATTGCAGGTGTCCATGGAGTCGTTGCCGCCATTGTAGAAGAAATACCTTATGTTGTATTTTTTGAATATCTCCAGCAGCTTTTTGTAATCGGTATCATCTTCATCAGGGTCTCTGAGCTTGTAGCGCACAGAACCCAGCAAGGACGAAGGAGTGGTTTTGAGCAATTCCAGCTCGTAGGGGTCTTCTTTGCTCATATCGTAGAATTTCTCATTTAATATGCCCTGGATGCCGTGGGCGGCTCCATAGACTGCTGTTATACAGTCCTGTTTTAAAGCTTCTTGGATTACTCCAGCCGCGGTGGCATTGATGACTGCAGTAGGCCCACCTGATTGGCCAAGTATGCAAGCACCTTTCAATTCGCCCATTGGTAAACCTCCCTTTTTAAGCTTTAATGTTAATTTATGTTAATATTTTGTTGTTATGTACCTGCACTTCATCATACCTTATAAAATATACCATATTTGATTTTAAAAAGCAATTTTTGTAGACAAAAATCTAGCGAATTATTTTGAGCTAATTTAAATTAACAGAATTTGGAAGTCGAATTTTGAAATTAACCTTGATTTTGAGAACGGATGTGATAAAATTAATATGATTAAAAATTTTGCTAAAAGAAGGGGTTGTTGCATTATGCCATTGGTCACGTCAAAGAAAATGTTTGAAAAGGCTTATGAAGGTGGCTATGCTATTGGCGCGTTCAATGTAAACAACATGGAGATCATTCAAGGTATTACCGAGGCTGCAAAAGAAGTAAATGCTCCTCTAATTCTGCAGGTGTCTGCCGGTGCGCGGAAGTATGCCAAACATACATATCTCATGAAACTCATTGAGGCTGCCCTCATTGAGACCGACCTTCCCATTTGCGTTCACCTGGACCATGGCGACAGCTTTGAACTTTGTAAAGCCTGCATAGACGGTGGGTTTACCTCGGTTATGATCGACGGTTCGCACCTTCCATTTGAGGAGAACATCGCTTTGACCAAGAAGGTAGTCGATTACGCCCATGAGAGAGGTGTAGTTGTAGAGGGCGAGCTGGGAAGGCTTGCTGGAATTGAAGACGCTGTAAATGTGTCTGAGGAGGAGGCTTTCTTTACCGACCCTGACCAGGCCGCTGAGTTTGTTGAGAGGACAGGGGTTGACTCACTGGCAATTGCTATAGGTACAAGCCATGGGGCATACAAGTTTAAGGGTGAGCCAAGGCTGAGGTTTGATATTCTTGAGGAGATCCAAAAGAGGCTCCCCGGATTTCCGATTGTTTTGCACGGCGCTTCTTCGGTAATACCGGAATTTGTGGAGAAGATCAACAAGTACGGCGGGCAGATGCCGGGGGCAAAGGGCGTGCCGGAAGACATGCTGAGGAAGGCAGCGTCCATGGCTGTCTGCAAGATAAACATCGATTCCGATTTGAGGCTTGCAATGACTGCTACCATCAGGGAATATTTTGCAAAGAATCCCAGCCATTTTGATCCGAGGCAGTATTTAGGGCCCGCTAGAGAAGCCATTAAGGAGCTTGTGAAGCACAAGCTGGTAAATGTTTTGGGTTGCGCTGGGAAAGCAGACGAAGTGAGGTAAGATTAATCGAAATATTGTGAAGAGTTATATGGTTTAAAGGTGTAAGCTTTTAAGGCTCCTCATAGACGTACTGTTGAATGAGGGGCCTTGTTTTTTATGCTTGGTATTCCATTTACCGAGTAAAGAGAGATTAAGAAAAAGGCTACACCGGTTACTGTAGCCAGGGCCAGCGATACGATGAGGGGAAAGCCGGCATGTGCGGATAGGTTAAAGACACATTGTCCCAATGAAGCCATGACAAGGGCGGCAAAGCCGGATTTCAAAAACCAGTCCGCCCATCTCATCTGAATCTCGGTAAACTTTTTTATTGCAGAAAAATTCAGCATGAATACCGCGATGTTCCTTAGGTTGAAGCCAACGATGAATCCGTATATCCTCAAGGCTGGATGGGAAACGAGGAAGTAGGTACAGCAGACTTGAATGACTCCTCCTATAAACAGGTTTAGCGTTGAGCGCTTTTGCCTGTCGAGGCCGTTTAAGACGGCGCTTAAGGTATGCTGAAGAGCAAGAAAGACCACACTCAATGTAAGGGGTGTTAGCAATTGCCCTACCTGGGATTGGCCGTACAGCGCTATCCCAATGGGCTGCCCAAGGGATAGCAGAAGGGCAGTAGCTGCAAAAGCGACAACGGATGTCAACTGGATGGCGTGCGAAATATTATTGCGTATGGCTTGCCAGTCGCCAAGCGCCATCTCCTCCGAGAGGTGGGGAATTATGACAGTGGAAAGCGCATTTGTAATGGCAAAAGGGATGAAAAGTAGAGGCATTACCATCCCGGATATAATACCAAACAGCGATACCGCCTGGCTGTTCGTCATGCCGCTGGCAATCAGGCGCTGAGGGATCAGGATGGTGTTGATGGAGTTTATTGATGTAATTATAAACCTGGTAGAGGTTATGGGAACAGCTATGGCAATAATGCTTTTGATTAAGGAAAAAACGGATGAGGTTTTGGTATCCCCATTTAATGCTTTGATGGAGTGATAATATCGGGTGTGAAGGTATAATAAACTTGCAAGTTCTCCTATAACGATGCCAAATACGATGACTATGGCTGATTCTTCATAGCCTTGCGGGTTTAGCCATAAAAGCATAAATATGACTGTTGTGATGCGGACTAGCTGTTCTAATATTTCAGCCAAGGCAGGCTGGTGCGTATGCTTTATGCCGTAGAAATAGCCTTTAAGTGTCGCCCCCATGCCGGTGATGATGATGCATGGGAAGAGAATGAATAGAGGTATGGCGGTACGTGGGTCTTTTAATATGGTATGGGTAATCCAGTCGAGGTTTATCAGGATTAATGCGGAAAGGATTGTACCAAGCCCCATCACTATCGATAGGGCTGTTGATATGACCCTCTTAATTTCCCCACGGTGACCTGTAGCGTTGCTGGATGCCACCAACCGTGAGGCGGCAACCGGTATACCCGAGGTCGTCAACGCCAGGGCAATGGTATATGGAGGAAATATTAGCTGGTATACCCCCATGCCTTCAGGTCCCAGCAGTCGGCTCAGCATTATTTGGTATACAAATCCGATGATTCGAACCAGGACATTTGCCCCAGCTAAGATGAACGTTCCGTACAACATAGAACGGGGATTTATCTTCAATTTGCCATTCCCCCGATACAATTAAGATTCTGATTTCATTAATATTCACCTCTATTGTCAAGTAGAAGTAGGCATGGCTTTCTATAATGTTACCGTAGTGTAAGGGCGGCGTTGACCGTCGTATTTTTCAAGTGAGAAGGTGAATTTGCTGATAAAATATGGTAAAATATTTTCGTGAGGCGTTAAAAGATAAAATGGATAGGGGGATAAAAGATGGAAACAATGACGGGGGTTGAGCGTATACACAATATTCTCAAGCGCAAGCCGGTGGACCGTATCGGCGTATTTGAGCATTTTTGGGGCGATACGCTCAAAAAATGGCAAGAAGACGGGTATATTGGACCGGATGAAAATCTGATCGACCACTTTGGGTTTGATATGGAACTGTGCTGGCCGTTTAACCTTGTAGCGGATTTGGATTTCGTTCCCGAAGTGGTGGAGGAGACAGAAGAGACTATTTTAATTAGGGATGGAAATGGAGCCTTGCTTAGAAGGCACAAGCTTCATGACAGTACACCCGAGCATGTGGATTTTTTGGTCAAGGATCGCAAAGGATGGGAGGAATACATAAAGCCATTGCTGACCCCTGATCCCAGGCGCATTAATTTTGAAGCATATCGAAAGGCCAAAAGGCATGCGCAGGAGCATAACCGCTTTTTTGCCTGGTCTATACCCAATACGGTCAATTATGAAACTTATCGTTATTTTGTTGAAAAAGGGCTGGAGTTGGGGACTTATTAATAAGGCTGCAATGGGGTTATTGCACAACTCTGTGTTCATTTTTATTGTTAAATCTTAGTTGCTGTCATATAAGTAATAAGTAAGCCATTCTGTGAAAAATTTCTCTTGAAATGGAGGCGTGCAAGATGCGGGTTTTAGTTTTTTGCGATGACCGTTGGCACCCAGCAAGTGTGGTAAAAAGCGGGCTTGATCCTCTTGTAGATGATGGTTTTGAGTTCACGTATATAGAGAATATGGCCGATTGGACACCTGATATGATTAAAGGGTTTCCGGTGGTAATACTGGCAAAGTCAAATAATTTTTCATCGACAGATACAACGGAATGGGCAACAGAAGAAGCTCAAAGCGTTTTTGAAAGCTATGTACAAAATGGCGGTGGCCTTCTGGCCATACATTCGGGTACGGCGGGTTACATGGAAGCTAACATAATTCGCGGTATATTGGGCGGTGTGTTTACACATCATCCCGAACAGTGCCCGGTTACGGTAGAAGCTGTGGACGGGCACGTCATTACTCATGGATTTGAGCCTTTTACCTTAAAGGATGAACACTATTTCATAGAAATTGATAATAATGTCGATTTATGTGTCTTTTTAGCCTCAACGTCTCAACACGGAAGACAGCCTGCCGGCTGGGTGCGCATTCATGGCAAAGGGAAGGTGTGTGTATTGACGCCAGGTCATAATTTGGATGTATGGCTTCATCCCAGCTTTCAGTTATTGCTGCGAAATTCACTCAATTGGCTGGTCAAGGATTAAGGATGGGAGGTTGAACAGATATGGAGCCGATAGCTGTTATAACAGGTGCTGATCGCGGACTTGGGTTTGCGCTGTGTGAAAGGCTTTTGGAGAAGGGATGGTGCGTATTTGCCGGCCAGTATATGCCAAGCTGGCCACAGCTGGCGGGTTTAAGTAAAAGATATCCTGAAAAGCTCCATGTTATACCGCTTGATGTGTCATCCAATGAATCAGTAAAGGCAGCTGCTATGCAGGTTTCTTCAATTGTGGACCATGTCGATATGCTAATTAACAATGCGGGCATCATTTCGCAGTATAACGAATTGGATATAAGGGAGCAGTTGAATTATGAGGATATGCATCGCATTTATGACGTTAACGCTTTAGGTCCCATACGAATGGTAGAAGCGTTTTTGCCATTGATGGATAAGGGAAGGTTAAAGCGCCTTTGTTTTGTGTCCTCGGAAGCTGGCAGCATTGGGGCGTGTACACGAAAGGCGTGGTATGGCTATTGCATGTCCAAAACCGCTCTCAATATGGCGGTAAAGATAACCTTTAACAGGTTAAAACCGGAAGGCTATACCTTCAGGCTGTATCATCCTGGGTGGATGCGCACCTACATGTCGGGAGAGAAAAATTATGAGGCTGATATGGAGCCTGAAGAAGCAGCGGTATATGCTTTGCAATATTTTTTGAGTGGTACGCCATATTCAGAAGGGGATATACATATAGATGAAGACCGCTTGGTTTTAAGGGATTATAGGCTGAATGAATGGCCATGGTGATATCTGTAACGTTGACAATTGATTATTTTTATTAGTATAATTGAAGTATAATTCACTGATAAATAAAAACAATTGTAACAAGATCTATGTTAAAAATAACGGCAGATTTGTTACAATGCATTTAAGGAAGTGATAGGGATTGAACGCTCAAAGGCGAGAAAT
The DNA here is from genome assembly GCF_023838525.1 of Caldicoprobacter algeriensis. GTDB lineage: Bacteria > Bacillota > Clostridia > Caldicoprobacterales > Caldicoprobacteraceae > Caldicoprobacter > Caldicoprobacter algeriensis. The sequence continues at coordinate 33,069 of NZ_JAHUQD010000001.1, read as the reverse complement.
TATAAACGCGTATATACAGAATAAGGGTGAAGTCAAACTCAAAGAGCTGGAAAAGCTGTTTCCTGAAGTGTCCACCATGACATTGAGGCGCGACCTTAATTACCTCGAATCCAAGGGGCAGATCGTTCGAGTGCGTGGAGGGGCAAAATCCATCAATCTGTTCTCCAGCTTAAAGGAAGACATGTATAATTTAAGGGCCATGGAGAATGTGGATGCAAAGATGAAGATTGCCAAAAAGGCATTGGCCTTTGTGGAACGGGGGCGTTCGTATTTCATTGACTCGGGCACTACCACCATGTGTTTGGCTAAAGTATTGCCCGATGAGGACCTTTCTATACTCACTAGTGGCCCCAACATCGCTTTGGAGATCATCAAGAACAATAACCCGTCGGTGACTTTGGTGGGAGGGCAGCTCAGCCGTAACAATCTATCAGCTTCCGGTGCCAATTCCCTGAGCTTCATAAAGGATATAAATGTGGACATTGCGTTTATGGCCACATCAGGGTTTTCACTTGAGTACGGCTTTACCTGCGGGGATTACAACGAATGCGAGCTTAAAAAGGCGATCATCAGGAAGGCGCGAAAGGTCATACTTTTGATGGATGTCAGCAAGATCGATAAGAATATGCCCTTTACCTTTGCAACTTTAAAGGACATTGACGTGCTGATATGCGATAAACCTTTACCTGAGGATATAGCGCAAGCCGCTGAGCGATATGGCGTCGAGGTAAAGTGATTCAGGCTCGTCATCAGGTTTGCTGCGTTGTGCACAAGGTTGTCCTAAAACCGCCTGCTGGGGGAGGGCAACTGGGAGAGGCGGACTACAAATACCCCAGCCGTCTGAACTGGTGTATTTGTCCGGTTTGGATGGAGTAAGGAGATATTTATGAAGACCAAAGCTGTGCGCCTTTACGGCAAAAACGATTTGAGGCTGGAGGAGTTTGAGCTCCCACCTATAAAGGATGATGAAATATTGGCGCAGGTCATATCTGACAGCATATGCATGTCTTCATATAAGGCTGCTATTCAGGGGAAAGACCACAAGCGGGTTCCTGACGATGTGGAGACAAATCCAGTCATCATAGGCCATGAATTTTGCGGTGTCATCCTGGAAGTGGGCAAAAAGTGGCAGCACAAGTTTAAGCCCGGCCAGAAATTTTCTATACAGCCGGCGCTGAATTACAAAGGAAGCCTGGCGGCGCCTGGCTATTCATACAAGTATATCGGGGGCAGTGCAACCTATATCATCATCCCCAACGAGGTCATGGAGATGAACTGTTTGCTTGAGTACAATGGTGAGGCTTATTTTTACGGCTCGCTGGCTGAGCCCATGTCGTGTATCATCGGCGCGTTTCATGCAAGTTACCATACCGTGCCCGGCAAATATGTGCATAACATGGGCATCGTCGAAGGCGGGAATATGGCAATACTGGCTGGAGCAGGTCCCATGGGTTTAGGTGCTATCGATTATGCCATACACAGGGATAAGAAACCCAGGTTGCTGGTGGTAACCGATATCGATCAGGCAAGGCTACAGAGGGCCAGCGAGATTATTACGGTGGAGGAAGCGGTGCGCAACGGCGTCACGCTGAAATATATAAACACCTCTGGAATGGATAATGTGGCAGAATATCTCATGTCCTTAACGGATGGCAGAGGATATGACGACGTATTTGTATTTGCGCCGGTTAAGTCTGTGGTCGAAATAGGGGATGCGATACTGGCAAGGGATGGCTGTTTGAATTTCTTTGCAGGGCCTACCGATCCGAATTTCTCAGCCCAGATCAATTTTTACAACGTCCACTATGCATCCACTCACGTGGTGGGCACCAGCGGTGGTAACACCGAGGACATGATAGAAGCGCTACAGATGATGGAGAAGGGGCTTATAAATCCGGCTGCTATGATTACCCATATTGGAGGGCTAAATAGCGTGGTTGATACTACTTTGAACCTGCCCAAGATTCCAGGCGGTAAAAAGCTCATATACACCAACATCGAGCTTGAGCTGACCGCTATATCGGATTTCAAAGAAAAGGGAAAGATCGATCCTCTGTTTGCCGAACTGGCTAGGATTGTAGAGAAAAACAATGGCCTGTGGTGCGCAGAGGCTGAGAAGTATCTCTTGGCCCACGCCAAGCCTATAGGCTGATGCATATGAGCCGCTAAAATGCTAAATAGAGTTGATTTTTGGGGTTACAAAGGTGCAAATTTTTGTTTTAAGCAGTAAAACGGGCTTCGTATTACAATTGTAATGAAGAGAGCACTTTGCAAGTAATAAATAAAAAAGGAGATATTGCCCTGGGAATGAGGCAATATCTCCTTTTTTTATCTCATCTCCTGACCGCCGGTTACGTTGATGGCCTGACCTGTCATATAGCTGGCCTCATCAGAAGCCAGGAATACCAGCACGTTGGTCACGTCGTCGTATGTACATGCTCTTCCCAGCGGAACTTGGCTTAGGTATTTCTGCCTTATTTCTTCTTTGGTAAGTCCCTGATTGCGTGCATACTGTTCATACAGGCTGTTAACCCACAGAGGTGAATCCAGCAGATTGCCGGGACATATGGCATTGACCCTTATATTATACGGTGCCAGCTCGAGCGCCAGGCTTTGCGTAAGACCTATGCCGCCAAATTTGCTTGCAGCATAAGCAGAGTTCTTGTAAGATCCCTTCTTGCCCGACTTGCTGTTTATCTGAATGATGTTGCCCTTTCTTTGCTTCATCATGATGGGTGCAACGGCTTTTGCACAGTTAAAGTAGCCTATGAGGTTTACGTCTATAACCTTTTTCCATTCTTCGGTGGAGAATTCATCGATGCCCTTGGCGATAAGGATGCCGGCATTGCTTACGAGTAAATCGATCCTTCCGTATTTCTCTACGGTTATACGCGACATTTCCTCGCATTCCTCATACTTTGTAACATCCACTTTTAGGGCGATAGCGTCGTTGAGGTCGGAAGCCACCCTTTGTGCTGCTTCAAAGTTTATATCGGTTACAACCACTTTAGCGCCTTCTGCATCCAAGCGCCTGGCTATGGCTTCACCTAACCCCTGGCCAGCTCCGGTTACAATGGCGATTTGATTTTCCAGTCGACGGCACTTGCGTTCCATACCCATCATTCCTTTCTGATAAATTTAACATGAATATTACAAAATCCTAGTATTATTATACAAGCCAAATGACAGTTAATCAACATTGAAAAAGCTTCTTTTAAAAGCAAGCATGGACTGTTGACAAGAAAAATTGGGTCTGTTAAAATGAAATCAAACATGTTAATTTGTAAAGCTAATGTTAAAAACGTGTTATATTTGTTTTTTAAAAATGTGAAATATAACATCAAAGTTAACACTATTTTGTTAGATGTTTACCGGTAAATTCTAACGTTTAAGATAATCTTTTTGTAGGTGTATAAACTTTAAATACAAATTTCGACACTCTTTTAATTTTTTGCTCTTACCAATGAAACATCAGACGGGTCACCTGTTATTTAAGTGGTGAAAGGTTATTATAGCTATGAAAAGTTTAAAATGAAAAGGGGAGATAAAGAATGGCTACGCCGGTAATCATGCCTCGGCAGGGGCAAACAGTTGAGAGCTGCATCATAACCAAGTGGCACAAGAAGAAGGGCGAGGCAGTAAAGGTAGGCGATCTGTTGTTCTCCTATGAAACCGATAAAGCTGCTTTTGATGAGGAGGCAAAGGTAGAGGGTACTCTGCTGGAGGTCTTCTTTGATGAGGGTGACGATGTGCCGGTCCTTGCCACCGTTTGCGTCATTGGCCAGGAGGGTGAGGACATTTCCGAGTTTATGCCTGATGGAAAGGATGCTTCTACCGCAAAGGATGTGGCGGCTGGAGGACAACAGCAATCGGCTGCAGAATGCGGAAGCGAAATGGAATTAGAAGGCGGCGATGTCGCACAGGAAGACGGTAGAGTGAGGATCAGCCCAAGGGCTCGCAATTTGGCCGAAAGAGCGGGGGTGGATTACAGAGAAGCTACTCCTACCGGGCCTGATGGCAGGATAATTGAAAGGGATATAAGGCAGCTCATAGAAAAAGGCCAATTGGTGACGCTTGCCGCCAGAGATAAATATATCGGCGCAGAGGGAATGCGGATAGGCGGTACGGGAATAGGAGGACGGGTTACCACAGCTGATTTGGACAGCATAAAGAGAGATGCACATTACGAGGTGCCACAGCCTCCTGTTCAAAAGGTTAAGGCTGGAGAAGCCGACTATGAAGAGGTTAAGCTCAGTAACATAAGAAAGGTCATTGCCAGGGCAATGCATCAGTCGCTGGCCAATACCGCGCAGCTCACCATACATACTTCATTTGATGCTACCGAGATACTCGCTTTTAGGAAGAAGGTAAAGGAGCAGGGAGAGCGCCTGGGCCTTGCAAACATTACGCTCAACGATATCATACTCTACGTTGTGTCCAGGACGCTGCTCAACCACAAAGCCTTGAATGCCCATTTCCTCGATGATAAAATGCTTCTTTTCAATCATGTCCATCTGGGGGTTGCTGTGGATACCGAACGCGGGCTCATGGTGCCCACCATTTACAATGCCGATACCAAGTCACTGGATGAGATATCCCGGGAAGCCAAAGAGCTGGTGGAGGCCTGCAGGAAGGGCAGCATAAATCCCGATTATTTGAAAGGAGGAACTTTCACGGTTACCAACCTGGGTTCTCTGGGCGTTGAGGCCTTTACCCCCATACTCAACTCGCCGCAGACGGGCATTTTGGGCGTGAATACAATAGTTCAGCTGATTAAAGAAGTGGACGGGAAGCTGGTTACCTATCCATCCATGGGCTTGTCACTAACGTTTGATCACAGGGCCGTGGATGGCGCTCCTGCCGCAAGGTTCTTGCAGGAGCTCAAAGCCAATTTGGAGAACTTCAGCATATTCTTAGCAAAATAAGCTAAAAGGGGAAGGGTGAAAAAAGATGATTTACGACCTTATTGTAATAGGTGGTGGGCCTGCAGGCTATTTGGGTGCCGAGAGAGCAGGCCATGCAGGGCTTAAAACGCTTCTTATTGAGGAGAGATCTCTGGGTGGCGTCTGCCTGAATGAAGGATGCATTCCCTCCAAGACGCTGCTTCACTCCGCTAAAATATACGACTATGCAAGGTTTGGCGAAAAATACGGGGTTACAGCAAAGGATGTGGTTCTTGATCACCGTACAGTTATAGCCCGGAAGAACAAGGTAGTGAAGACATTGGTTGCGGGCATACGTTCCCAGCTTAAAGCCAACCATGTGCATGTGATAGAAGGTCATGCTTACATAGTAGGGAGAAGCAGCGATGGCTATACAGTCAGGGCCAATAATGATACCTTCATTGGCAGGAGGCTGTTGATCGCCACGGGGTCCGTGCCCATCATCCCGCCCATACCGGGCATCAAAGAAGGCCTGGAGAGAGGATATGTCCTTACCAATCGCGAGATATTGGATATACCTCAGGTGCCCGGCTCTTTAGTTATCGTAGGAGGGGGGATAATAGGCCTTGAGATGGCGTCATATTTCAATTCGGCCGGCAGCAAGGTGACCATCATCGAGATGCTGGACCACATTGGCGGCAATATCGATAGGGAGATTTCCCAGATTTTGCTTAAGAATTACCAGAAGAAGGGAATAGAGTTCAAGCTCAACTCAAAAGTGGTGGAGATATGTGATGGGGCTGTGGTTTATGAATGCGATGGCAGAAGGGAAGCGGTTGAGGCCGATAAGGTGTTAATGAGCGTAGGTCGAAAGCCGGCGGTGCAGGACATAGGCCTGGAGAATATCGGCGTTGAGATTGAAAGGGGCGTCGTAAAGACCGATGACAGGGGGAAGACCAATGTGCCGGAGGTGTATGCTGCCGGCGATGTCAACGGTCGCTATATGCTGGCGCACACGGCCTACAGGGAGGCAGAGGTTTGTATAAACAACATGCTTGGCAAGCGGGACATAGTGCGCTATCATGCCATCCCGTCGGTTATATACACCAATCCAGAAGTTGCGTCGGTGGGCGAGACCGAGGAGAGTGCAAGGCAGAAGGGTATAGAATTTGAGGTTGCCAAGGTTTCCATGCGCTATAGCGGCAGGTATGTGGCTGAGAACGAGGGAGGAGACGGCATATGCAAGGTGCTCATCAATAAAAAGTACAGGAATGTGATAGGCGCGCATATGATAGGCAATTATTCCTCTGAGATCATTTACGGTGCCGGCTTGATGATTGAGGCCGAGATGCGCGTAAAAGACATAAAGGAGTTGGTGTTCCCGCATCCGACTGTGTCTGAGGTCATAAGGGAATGCATTTTTCAATTTGAAGATTGAGAAGGGAGAGGTGGGTTTGGATGCCCAAGCAGCTTTTTGTAAATCCTGATGAAGTGAGAAAAAGTGGATGGGTTAAGTTTCAGGATATCCCTGTAAATCAGTACAATAAGACCATTGAGGAGGAAAAAGCCAATTATACCAACGAGGATTTCGTGAGAATTTATAGGGACATGGTCATAATTCGGGAATTTGAGACCATGCTCCAGCTGGTTAAGACCACCGGTGAGTATAATGGCGTTCCTTATGATTATCCCGGGCCGGCGCATTTGTCCATCGGTCAGGAGGCAGCAGCGGTAGGCCAGGCATATCACCTGGACAAGGATGATTTCATATTTGGCTCTCACAGAAGCCACGGCGAGATTATAGCCAAGGGGCTTTCTACTATAGAGAAGATGTCCGACGATGAACTGATGGATATAATGAAAAAGTTCTGGGATGGCAGGATACTCAAGGTAGTAGAGGAGAGCAAGAAAGATTATAAAAGCGTTAAGGAGCTGGCCATGGATTTTCTGTTGTATGGCGCACTGGCCGAGATTTTTGGCCGCGAGACGGGATTTAACAAAGGTCTGGGCGGTTCTATGCACGCGTTCTTCACGCCCTTTGGTATTTACCCCAACAATGCCATAGTGGGAGGCTCAGCGGGAATCGCGGTTGGGGCTGCCTTGTTTAAAAAGGTCAACCGCAAGAAGGGCATAGTGATAGCCAATATAGGCGATGGCGCTATGGGTTGCGGCCCGGTGTGGGAGGCCATGAATATGGCTGCTATGGACCAGTTCAAGTATCTGTGGGAGGAAGGTTACAGGGGAGGGCTGCCCATAATATTCAATTTCTTCAACAACCAGTACGGCATGGGTGGCCAGACATGTGGGGAGACCATGGCTTACCAGATACTGGCCAGAGTAGGTGCCGGTATAAATCCCGAGCAGATGCACGCCGAGAGGGTGGATGGATATAACCCCCTGGCGGTTATCGATGCCATAAAGAGGAAGAAACAGCTTTTGCTGGAAAACAAGGGGCCGGTATTGCTGGATGTAGTGACTTATCGGTTCTGCGGGCATTCTCCTTCAGATGCCTCCACCTACAGGACCAAGGAAGAGGTAGACGCATGGATGCAGCATGATTCGATAGTGACATACAGAAAGCAGATTGTTGATGCCGGTGTGGCCACCCAAGAGCAGCTGGATGCTATTTTGAACGACGTGAAGGAGCGCATTGACAGGATATACAGGCTGGCCATAGATGAAAAGAAATCGCCCAGGATGGATTTGGTATCAAATCCCGATGCTATAGCCAGTCTGATGTTTTCCAATCAAAGGATAGAGAAGATGGAAGACAGGGAATGCGAGGTATTAATTCCCAAGGAAGAGAATCCAAGACTTCAGCAGATAAAAAGAAAGGTCAGGGTAGGAATTCAGGACGGCAAACCTGTGCCCAAGAATAAAGTATTTCAGCTTCGCGATGCTATATTTGAGGCTTTGCTGGATAAGTTTTACGTAGACCCCACGCTGATCGCATACGGTGAGGATAACAGAGACTGGGGCGGGGCCTTTGCCGTGTACCGGGGTCTGACCGAGGCTTTGCCCTATCATAGGTTGTTTAATGCGCCCATATCGGAAGCCGCCATTGTCGCCTCTGCGGTGGGATATGCCATGTGCGGCGGCAGGGTGGTTGTGGAGCTCATGTATGCTGATTTTATGGGAAGAGCAGGGGACGAGATATTCAATCAGCTGTCAAAGTGGCAGGCTATGAGTGCGGGGATTTTGAAGATGCCGGTGGTATTGAGGGTATCTGTGGGGTCCAAGTATGGAGCGCAGCACTCGCAGGACTGGACATCTCTGGTGGCCCATATACCTGGCTTAAAAGTGGTATTTCCTGCAACGCCCTACGATGCAAAAGGCCTTATGAACAGCGCTTTGATGGGAACCGACCCGGTGGTGTTCTTCGAAAGCCAGAGAATATACGATGTAGGTGAGATGTTCCATCCAGGAGGCGTACCCGAGGGATATTATGAAGTGCCCATAGGTGAGCCCGACATAAAGAAGGAAGGTAAGGATATCACCATTTTGACAGTAGGAGCGATGCTGTATAGGGCATTGGAGGCGGCTAAGATACTGGAGAATAAGTATGGCATGTCCGCCGAGGTTATTGATGCAAGGAGCATTGTACCCTTCAACTATGAGAAGGTGATTGAATCGGTTAAGAAGACCGGTAAGATAGTCATTACCGGCGACGCGTGTGAAAGGGCTTCTTATCTCAAAGACTTTGCGGAGAATATTACCGAGCTGGCTTTTGATTACCTGGATGCGCCTCCTGTGGTTGTGGGCGCCAGGAACTGGATTACGCCTGCCCATGAACTGGAGAGGTTTTTCTTCCCACAGCCCGACTGGATAATCGACGCCATCCACGAAAAGATAGTGCCGCTCAAAGGGCATGTGGTGGGCAATAACTTCACAGTCAATGAACAGCTGCGTAGGAATCGCTTGGGAGTGTAAAGCGCAAACTTGTATATTTCGGGAAATTTAAGCGAAGTGCGAACTTGTATGTTTGCCAGGATTTTGCTACAATAAACTTGCCATTAAATGAGAGATAAATGAAAGGCAAAGGAAGTGATAGCGTTGTTAAAAGAGGCATTGAGGGAATTAGAGACGATATCAAAAGCGGTGGGCGTTCATCCTGACGTGGTGCAGGGCGGCGGTGGCAACACATCGGTGAAGATCGATCAGGAGCTCATGGCCATTAAGGCCTCGGGTTACAGGCTGGACCAGGTGACCGAAGATGACGGATTTGCTGTGGTGAATTACCGTAATATTGCGGAATATTTCAATACCGCCGAGATAATACCCGACGTGGATTATGAAAAAGTGGGGGCTGACCTGGTAAATCAGAATGTCGTGCAACTGGAAGAATATAAGGCTTTAAGGCCCTCGGTGGAGGCTGGCTTCCACTCAATACTTAAAAAATACGTCATTCATACCCATCCTGTTTACGCCAATATCCTGTGCTGCTCAAAGGGCGGAGACAGTCTGATGGAGAAAATTTTTAGGGAAAGAGGCTTGCATTGCGTCTGGATTCCCTACACCATGCCAGGATTTCATTTGACCTTGAGCATAAAGCGGATCATCGACTGCTATATGGATGAGCACAGCATATTTCCGCAGGTGGTATTCATGCAGAACCATGGCCTAATTGTAACTGCGGATGATGCCCAGGAATGTATAAGGCTTAATGCCACGGTAAATGACATGATAAAGGATTACTTCAATATTTCTGCACCTTATCCCGAGATAAGGTTGGAGAAGGTGAGCGATTCAGAGTTTATCAGCAGGACAGACTTTGTGCGGGATTTTATCAAAGGCAATCCTGTAAACATGGAGTTTTTCAAGAAGGTGCTGTATCCTGATCAGATAGTCTATCTCGGCGATGAGCAGATGGCCATAGACCGGACCGATAACAAGATCAATATAGATACCTGTACAGGCGAAGTGGTGTACAAGGCCGGATATACCGAAGCCAGTACCATTGAGGAGACTTTAACTGCTTATCTGTATGTTGTGCACCACATACTCAAAAACGGGCTTGAGCTCAATCCAATGACGGATGAGGACATCAACAGGATAAAGAACTGGGGAGCAGAAAAGTACAGGAAGAAGATGGTGAGCGAAGCAAAATAAAAATAGGGCTTTAAAGCCCCTATTTTTTATATGTGCGCCCGGCATGGGCGTTTTAGAATCAAGTTGTGATGCATGTATGCTCGATATGCTGAGTTTTTATTATTTCAGCGATGAAACTTCTTTGACGTTGATGGAGACCACGCTTTTGCAGGGCAGCCATTTTGGCACCTGGTATATGGCTACATAAAATACCACGGCAAGCACAATGCTCCACATGACGTCCTTTATGGAATGCTGCTTTATCAAGACGGTAGAAGCGCTTATGGTGAGCATGCATATGAGTGATGCCAGCTTCATCCACCTTTTTTTTCTAAATTCGGGACAGTTCACTAAAGATACGTGTACCGCTATTGAGTTAAAAACATGGATGCTGGGAGCTACGTTGGTAGGGGTATCGGTGGCGTATATATGCTTTATGATTCTTGAAAACACGTCGTTTTCGGTGATCGTCGGCCTCAAATTCTGCCCGTTGGGGAATAGGAGATACAGGACATAGCACAGATACATGCCACCAAACATGTAAATGCACAGCCGGTAAAAATCCTTTTTAGATACCAATCCCAGATATAGAAATCCAATACCCATATATATAAACCAGAAAAGATAAGGCACTACAAAATATTTAACAAAAGGTATGTGGTTGTCAAGCGGCGAATACATGAAGTATTTCGGCCGCACAGTGCGTTCGCAGTATTGAAACCATATCTGGGCAAACCCATAAAGCGATACCAGTACAAAATGTTTGTATTTCAACAATAATGCTTTTATTTCGTGTTTTCTCAACGTCTTATACTGCATCATTTGTAAATCCTCCTTGCTTTTTGTCAAAATAATGCCTTATTTAAACCCTCCTTTTAATATTATACTATGAAATTTATACTGTGTATCTTAAGATTCTATTAAGATTTGTTCTTGCAAAAAATGATTGTACTGTATGTGATTTTCTGGTAGAATTTAATCGACTTCATTGACTTAATCTCAAGATATTGCTAAATTGAGTTTTTAACATACAATTTTTAGAATTACTGGGATCTTTTGGCTGAAGTTAAGAATAATAAATGTGTAACAAAATCCTAAGGTGGGGAGATGGATATTTTGGATAATATAATTCTTAGAGCAAACAACTTAAGAAAAAATTACGGGAAATTTGAGGCACTAAAGGGAGTTAGCTTTGAGGTGAAAAAAGGTGAGATTTTTGCTCTGATTGGTCCTAACGGCGCCGGTAAGACCACGACTCTCAGAATTGTAGCAACCCTTCTTACGCCTACCGATGGCAGCGTGGAATTCATGGGCTTTGATTTGAGAAAGAATCCAGACAAAATAAGGCAGGGGATTACCTATCTTCCCGAGGAGGCGGGGGCATATAAGAATCTTACAGGGCTGGATTATCTAAAATTTATGGCAAACTTCTATGCTGAAAAGCCCCAAGATGTGGATATGTACATTGAAAGGGCAATAAAAATCGTGGGCTTTAAAGACAGGTTAAAGGATAAAGTGGGAACTTACAGTAAAGGCATGACAAGGAAGCTCCTTTTGGCAAGGGCGCTTATGACCAAGCCCAAGCTTGCTATACTAGATGAACCTACATCCGGGCTGGATGTCATTAATTCTTTAGAGATAAGGGAAGTAATAAGAGGATTTGTAGAAGAAGGGGTTTCAGTACTTCTTTCCTCTCATAACATGCTGGAGATAGATTTTCTATCCGACAGGGTTGCAATTATAGACAAAGGGCACATTCTAGAAATTGGTGAGCCCAAGGCTCTCAAAGAAAAATATTCTGCAGATAATCTGGAAGAAGTATTCAGGAGGTTGGTGCAATGAGAAAATTTACCAATTTACTCAAAAAAGAAGTCAAAGAGCTCATTACGTTTCAGCTTATCGTTTCTTTGGTTTTTACCATTGGAATGTTTTATTTTATAGGAAATATTGTTCAGTCTGAAGTGCAAAAGGCGGAGGAAAAACGAGATATACATGTTTTTAATTTGGATAATTCACAAGAATCTAAAGCACTGCTGGATGGTTTATCTTATGCGGGTTTTAAAGTAAATCTTTTGGAGAAAAAAGACAAAGCAGAGGCTATAGAATATGCTAAAAACAGCAATATAAGTTTGCTGATAGTAATTCCTGAGGGTTTTAGTGAAGCGGCATCGAAATTCCAGTTTAAGGAGATAGAGGCCTACTCCTTTATCCGTAGCTTTTCCATGACCAGTTCGGCAAATGCCGCAATAGTTGATCAGGTAATTTCTGAGATAAACAAACTCCTTTCAAACAATTTTTTAAAGACAAATTTTCCTGACTTTAATCCAGAGGATATAAAGAATCCGATTAAAAGCAGGGACTTTGTTGTGGTAAAGGATATAATGGCCGAAGGTTCAGCAGCAGAGGTCAGCAACATTGTCTATTCCCAGTCAATATTCATCCCCGTTATTTTGATGATGATAATCGTATTCTCCTCTCAGATGGTATTATCGGCCATGGCGATGGAGAAACAGGATAAAACTTTGGAAACTCTTCTTACTGTTCCTATAAGCAGAAACCAGATAGTGATTGCTAAAATGGCGGCTTCGGCTTTGGTAGGTTTGATCTCTGCAGGGATATACATGCTGGGCTTTAGGTATTATATGGGCGGATTTATGGGGAATATTCAAGAAAGTGGCCAGTTGAATGAGCTCATGCAAAAGCTAGGGCTTCAGTTTACCTCGGGAGATTATGTGGTTTTGGGTATATCAATATTTTTAGCAATACTGTGCGCCCTAGGGTTGACCATCATTTTGGGAGTTATGGTAGAAGACTTAAAGAGTGCTCAGACAATGATATTGCCCCTGATTTTTCTTGTAATGATTCCGTACTTCATATCCCTGTTTTCAGATATTAATTCTCTGTCCTTGCCGGTCAAGATTTTAATTATGCTTATACCATTTAGCCATCCCTTTATAGCATCACAGAACATACTCCTTGGGAACTATGCTGTGGTGTTTTATGGTATACTCTATATGCTGGCTGTTTTTATAATTTTGATATTTATCTGCGGCAGGATATTTTCTACAGATAGAGTATTGACTATGAAGTTAAGATTTGGTAAAAAAGGATTTGCAAAAAATAGTTGAAGCGGAGACTTCTTTTGGTCGTATTTGTATGAGATAATGAAAAATTTTAAAAAAGGAATAATAAGCAACAGAGTAGATAAAATCTGTCGCAGCAAAAAAGGAGGAATGATGGTGAACATCGTATTGCTTGGCCCACCGGGTAGTGGAAAAGGAACGCAAGGGCAGCTTCTTGCTGAACGTTTTGATCTGGCACAATTGTCTACGGGGGATTTGTTTCGCCAAATTTTGCAGGACCCTGATCATCCCCTGTATGATGAGCTGCAAATTGTCAAGCAAGGGAAACTGGTGTCGGATGAGGTTGTAAACGCGGTAGTGGAGGATGCAATAAAAAAACTCGGAAATGCAAAGGGGATAATATTTGACGGGTTTCCCAGGACTGTTGCTCAGGCACAGGCGTTGGATAAAATGCTGAATTCGATGAACAAAAGGGTTGACGTGGTGCTTGATTTTAATGTGGCGCAGGATGTGCTTTTACAGAGGTTGTTGGGGAGAAGGGTTTGTCCTGATTGTAAGAGGGTGTTTCATATAAAGCAGAGATATGTAGAGTGCCCTGACTGTAAAGTGCAGCTGGTAACAAGAGAAGATGATAACGAAGAAGTCATAATGAAGCGGTTCAAGGAGTATAACGAGAAGACGGCTGGTGTAAAAGAATATTATCTTGATTCGGACTGCGCTTACATAAATTTGACTGTGGATGATGCTGATACCACTCCCGAAGAAGTGCATCAGCAGATAATTTCCGAGCTGGCCAAAAGGGGGCTGGCGCAGTAAGGGGCAAAGGCAAATGAAAATTTTTGCTATCGGTGACCTTCACCTATCGGAAGCCAATCCCAAACCCATGGATGTGTTCGGTGAGCACTGGTTTCAGCACTGGGGGAGGATAAAGAACAACTGGATAAATAAAGTGGGAGCTGAAGACGTGGTTCTCATTCCTGGCGATATAAGCTGGGCCATGAAGCTGGAGGAAGCTAAACCCGATTTAGACAGCATAGGGCGGCTGCCTGGACGAAAGATCATAATAAGGGGGAACCACGATTACTGGTGGTCTTCTATATCGCGGGTAAGAAAAATGCTACCCGATAATGTGTTTGCCATACAGAATGATAGCGTCGTTATCGACGGGATTGCGTTTTGCGGTACCAGGGGATGGGCAATCCTGGAGGGACGAGAAGATATTCAACATGATATCAAGATATTCAATAGAGAATTGCACAGGCTGAAATTGTCACTGGATAGCGTGAGAGATGCCCAGGAAATCGTGGTGTTGCTTCATTATCCGCCTTTTGACGAGAGGGGCAACGAGAATGAGATAGCTAGGCTGATCAGACAGTATCCTGTAAACCACGTGGTGTTTGGCCATCTGCACGGCGCAAGTTTAAACAACGTGGTAGAAGGATATATAGATGGTATTACGTATCACCTAGTCTCATGTGACTATTTAGACTTTGACCTTAAACTTATAATGGAAAGATAAGCTATTATTTTCGGATCTGAAGAGTTTTGACATGGGCTATTGTATAAATATTAAGTATATATAAAAAATATGTAATATTTTTGTAATATTTTAAGAATTTGCGGTTACACCCCTCGACAGCAAGATTGTCGAGATTTGAGGTCAATGTGGACAAGGTATATAATAGTAATTAGGGAAAGAAGGGGGTGAACCGCGTGTTAAGAGGTACGGTGCGCTTGTTCTGTACTGCATTTACTTTTGTCTTTATCTTAGCAGTATTGGTTTTTCCAGGAGATGTACATGCTCAGGGAACGTTGCTTAAGATGGGGAGCAGGGGAGCAGAAGTCAAAAAGATGCAGCAGGCTTTGATAGAGCAGGGCTTTCTTTCAGGTAAGGCCGATGGGATATTTGGTCCCCTAACCAGAGCGGCTGTTATGGCTTTCCAAAGGGCAAAGGGGTTGGTTGTAGATGGCATTGCCGGGCCGAAAACTTTGAACGCTCTCTATGGCAGTGAATCTTTTACGGGAGGTAATTCTTCTGATGAGCAGTCCGGCAGAAGTGCGACCATATCAAGGACGTTGAGGCTTGGGGATAGAGGTCAAGATGTAACAATTCTTCAGAACCGGCTAAACCAGCTTAAGTTCAACTGTGGGAAAGCCGATGGGATATTTGGCCCTACTACTTACGCCGCTGTAGTGGCATTCCAAAAGAAGAATGGCTTGGTAGCGGATGGCATCGTTGGGCCTAAGACGTTGGCAGTGCTGTTCGACAATGGTGTTTCTACAGGGGAAAATCCACCGGCAAGTTTGCCTGATGAAGAGCCGAGCAGAGGTGCTGGCATTTCGAGGACGTTGCGGCTGGGCGATAGAGGAGAAGACGTGGCGGTTTTGCAAAGGCGATTGAACGAGCTGAAGTTTAACTGTGGAAAGGCTGATGGCATATTCGGTCTTGCTACCCTTAATGCTGTAAAGGTATTCCAAAAGGCCAATAGGCTTATAGCTGACGGCATTGTAGGAAAGAGCACCATTGCTAAGCTATACAGCTCAGACGTGGTCACGGGCGATGCAGCAGTGGGTGGACCATCACCTGAGTCAAAGGCCGATGAGATTGTAGCTTTTGCGAAGAAGTACATAGGCAAACCTTATGTGTATGGTGCCTCTGGCCCGGATTCATTTGACTGTTCCGGTTTTACTACTTTTGTGTACAGGCATTTTGGCATTTCCCTTAAACGGACAGCCTGGGACCAGGGTAATGATTCTAGTTTTGCCAGGCTATCACGACAGCAGCTCAACAAGGGCGATCTGGTGTTTTTCGATACCAGCACATCGACGCAGACTAGGTATCATGTTGGGATATATATAGACGGCGGTGAGTTTATCCACGCCTCCTCAGCAGCAGGAAATGTTAGAATCGATAAGCTGGATTCAGGTTATTATCAGCAGAGATTTAAATGGGGATTGAGAGTACTGAATTAAACAAGAACAATCCGAAAAAAAGGCGGGCTACGGTTTATGACTGTGGCCTGCTTTTTTGCTTTTTATATTTTCTAAAAGATTTCGAGAATTTCGGGGTTATGGTTTGGCTTGTGTGCCCGGCGTTTCAATTAAATATTTCCAGTAACGGACGGGCATGAACTGTCGCTGGAGCCGTAGGTTGATCCTGCTCTTGATGGCAATATTTTGGAAGTACTCCTTCCACAGGGTTTGGTAGTCAAATTCTTCATCGTCCAAGGGAAGGGCTCCTTTGAACTCAAAAGGCACAATCGCGTATTGGCCTTGGCTATAGAAAGCAGCCAGCTTTCTCTTTACGTCATGTATTATCCAATCCTGGTTTGGCATGCGCCTTTTAAAATGGGGTGCTATTATGCCCAAAATGTTAAAATCGGGTTCAATGGGGGCATAATATACTCCGCTTTTGAGCAGCTGGAAGCGTACCAGTCCAAGCATCTTTCCTGCTTCCTGGCTTACCTTTTTACGCAGGGCATGAACGCGGAAGACATGCGGTTCTGCCAATGCCAAATCAACGCTTTTGCCCATCTTCCAGCCAAGCTTTAGATACCTGTATATGGCCGTTCCTGCGTCCTGGGCCTCCGAAAGAAAGGCGTACAGCGCGTTTTTGGCCGCCGAAGGGGATATCTTTTGCACTATGGCGTCATACACCCTTTGTGCCTTTTCTTGGTCGGTGTTTATGTGTACATATTTTATAAACAGGCTGTTCTGGACATTATCGCTGCTCAGGATTTTTTCGGGCGTTTCCCGCCGGTAATACGCTTCGTATATGGCTGTTAGCAGCCCCTCAAAACTACCGTCGTATATGTAATAGACCACCCTCACATCTCTCCCGTTATGACCGTGTAAACATCTTCGGGCTGGAACACATGGGGGTAAAGGGACGAGAAGGTCAGCTGTTCACCTGTCGAACTTATGGCTTTTTGTTGGGTTGAAGCAGGTTTGAGCATCTGATACAGGGCTGATTCGTTTATGTTTCTCTCGCCGTAGAACTTGCCACGGCAGGTTATGAAGTGGCGCGCCCTTTTGAGCACCACGCCAAAGCGCTTCAGGGTTTCAAAGTCAATGGAGCTGTAGCGCCTTGCTGCAATTATGCGCTTAGCAGAGCGAACCCCGATTCCCGGGACTCTAAGCAGCATCTCATAATCGGCACGGTTGACCTCCACGGGGAAGAGGTGGAGGTTTCTGAGCGCCCAAGCCGATTTTGGGTCAATCTCGATATCCAATAGCGGTTGATTTTCATCCAGCAGCTCATCGGCCTTAAAGCCATAGAACCTCAGGAGCCAGTCGGCTTGGTAAAGGCGATGTTCTCGCATAAGGGGAGGGCTGGCAATGGCCGGCAGGTTTGGATGTTGAGTCACAGGCACATAGGCCGAGTAGTAGACCCTTTTTAAAGAGAAACGCTTATAGAGGCTTTCGGATAGCCTTAGTATCCTTAAGTCATTGTCGGGCGTTGCTCCCACTATGAGCTGCGTAGTCTGGCCGGCAGGGACAAAAAGGGGGGCGTTTTTATATAGTTTTCGCTCTTCCCTTGCCTGAAGTATTTTGGAGTGAATAAACCCCATGGGTTTGATAATCGCGTCTCTGTTTTTCTGCGGTGCCAGCAACTGAAGTCCCTGGCTAGACGGAAGCTCAATATTGACGCTCATGCGATCCACGTATTTGCCCGCTTCGGCTATGAGCAATGGGTCTGCGCCCGGAATGGCCTTTAAATGTATGTATCCGTTGAAGTGATATTCATTTCGCAGCTTCCTTACAGTGGTAATCAAAAGCTCCATGGTATAATTTGGGTTTTTGTACACAGCCGAGCTTAAAAATAGCCCTTCGATGTAATTCCTCTTGTAGAAATTTATGGTAAGCTGGGCCACTTCGTCCGGCGTGAATGTGGCGCGTGGGACATCAGCTGTCGCACGGTTTACGCAGTACAGGCAATTGAAGGCGCAGCGATTTGTAAACAGTATCTTAAGCAGGGATATGCACCGCCCGTCATCCGACCAGCTGTGGCAAATTCCGGGCAGGCTGGCATTGCCCAACCCACCGGGCCTGTTCCGTCGGGAGCTTCCGCTGGATGAGCAGGATACATCGTATTTGGCAGCCGCACCTAGAATCTTTAACTTTGTATGTAAATCCATGATGGAGGACCTCCCGCTATACCGTGTGAATAAATTTTATCATATTTTGGTTTACATTGCAAACATATGTTTGGGTTGTGTCTTTTAAAAATTTTCATCAAAATGTTTGACAAAGTACGAGCTTTTGTGTTAAACTTTATGTTGCCATCAAGTAGAAGCTATCCACTTCTCACCTTCCGGCGCGAGAGGGCAGCCAGGAAGGTCAATATGGCGGTTAAAGGGTGTAGTGTGTGGCGCTGCGCTATGGAGATGAGAGTGGGTAGATGTGTGCCCGCTCTTTTGTTTTATTAAATTCGGGGGTGAATGAATATCAATAAAAAAGAGTTATTGGTTAACGAGCAGATCAAGGACAGAGAGGTCAGGGTGATCAGCGAGACGGGTGAGCAGCTGGGCATTATGCCCATTGAGAAGGCGCTCAGGCTTGCCGAGGAGAGGCAGCTTGACCTGGTCAAGATAGCTCCCAAGGCCAATCCACCCGTTTGCAAGATCATGGATTATGGCAAATACTTGTTTGAAATGGCCAAGAAGGAGAAGGAGGCCCGTAAAAACCAGAAGGTCATCAACGTAAAGGAGATACGCCTGTCGGCTTCCATAGAGGACCATGACCTGGGGGTTAAGGCCAGGAACGCCGACAAGTTTTTGAAGGCGGGAGACAAGGTGAAGGTGACCATAAGGTTTAGAGGGAGAGAGATGGCTCACCCTGAGGTAGGGTACGAAGTTATGGAGAAATTTGTGTCCATGCTTACGGTGGAAGCTGTGATGGAGCGCAAACCCACACTGGAAGGCAATCACATGATTATGGTACTGGCGCCAAAGGCGTGATTGCAGAAATTGATGACAGCGAAACAGTAAACACGGATAAAGCACTGAGAGGAGGAATAAACAATGCCTAAAATTAAAACCCATCGCGGGGCAGCCAAGAGATTCCGCCTGACAAAAAGTGGGAAGGTAAAGAGGGCTAAGGCATTTAAGAGCCATTTGCTTACCAAAAAGTCGCCAAAGAGAAAGAGAAACCTGAGAAGAGCTACTTACGTTGCGGCTGTTGAGGCAAAGAAAATAAAGCAGCTGATTCCGTATAAATAAGGCAGTAAAGGAGGGTGTATTATGGCTAGGGTAAAGAAAGCGCTTAATGCAAGGAAGAAGCACAAGAAGATATTGAAGCTTGCAAAGGGGTATTATGGCGCCAAGAGCAGGCAGTTCAGAGCAGCCAATCAGGCAGTGATGAAGGCGCTGGCATATGCATATGTTGGGAGAAGGCTGAAGAAAAGAGATTTTCGCAAGTTGTGGATTGCCAGGATCAACGCGGCGGCAAGGCAAAACGGCTTGAGCTATAGCCGATTCATAAACGGCCTGCGCAAGGCGGGGATTCAGATAGATAGAAAGATACTGGCGGATATGGCTGTCAACGATGCCAACGGATTTGCTCAGCTGGTCAACATTGCTAAAGAAAAGCTGCATGCGTAAATTCAAGCAGCTACCAGTAGTAGAGAGAAAAGGCCTCATTATAAATGAGGTCTTTGTTCATTTTTGCATAAGTTTGGTGGAAATTCATTTTGTTTTGAGCTCAAAAGGCGAATTTGAGTGAGAAAATACAGCGTGAGTAAGCAGCGAGTTGTGGAGCTGGAATAGGAGGGTAAATTCGTTGAGTGAAAATATGGCTAAAAGGACTATAAGGCTTTTGCCGACACAGGTTTTAGTGCTCGGCTTTGCTTCCATGATCATAGTGGGTGCTTTGCTTCTCACTCTGCCGGTAGCTTCCAGCACAGGGGAAAGCATAGGTTTTCTAAATGCCCTATTTGAGGCCACTTCAGCGGTGTGCGTTACCGGCCTTGTGGTGGTGGATACTGGTGATGACTTGAGCCTGTTTGGCCAGTTGGTCATAATTACTCTTATTCAAATGGGCGGTTTGGGCTTTATGACCATGGCTACCATGGTATTTCTGCTTTTGGGGAAGCGAATCACCTTAAGGGAAAGACTTGTAATTCAGGAAGCTCTTAATGAGTTTAAGCTGCAGGGCGTTGTGCGTTTAACTAGAAATATAATCGGCATTACTTTCCTTATAGAGGGAATTGGAGCTTTAATTCTTGCCCTGCGGTTTGTGCCCATGTACGGCTGGGGTGAAGGATTGTATTTTAGCGTATTCCACGCCATTTCAGCTTTCTGCAATGCAGGCTTTGACCTCATGGGAGGATACAGGAGTTTTACTGACTTCACTGATGATTTTATTGTCAATTTTACAATAATGGGTTTGATCGTGTGTGGAGGGCTTGGCTTTTCTGTCCTGCTGGATATTTACAGGAATAGGCATTTCAGAAAATGGTCATTGCACACAAAGCTGGTTGTGTGCGTTACTGCTGCTTTGATCACCATGGGCGCCCTGTTCTTTTTTATTGTAGAGTTCAACAACCCTGCTACGCTGGGCAGCCAAAATTGGAGAGGCAAAATCCTTGGGGCATTATTCCAATCTGTGACCCCCAGAACCGCTGGCTTTAATACAATTGATCAGGCTTCCCTCACAAACGCGTCAAAGTTTATGACAATCATCCTGATGTTTATCGGTGCTTCGCCTGCGGGTACAGGCGGAGGAATCAAGACTACTACTGCCAGCGTGATTTTGCTTGCTGTGCTCAGCGTGATCAAAGGCAGGCGTGATGTAGAGGTTTTTGGCAGGAGGATTTCTTATGCCATTGTAAACAGGGCACTGGCGATAGCGGTTATAAGCTTCATTCTGTTGGTCAGCGTCAGCATGGTATTGTCGTTGCTGGAACCCTATCCGCTGGTTGATGTGCTTTTTGAGACGGCCTCTGCCTTGGGAACGGTGGGGCTGGCGACATTCAATAACTCTAATTTAAGTGATATCAGTAAAATATTTATCATCATGACGATGTTTGCGGGTAGGGTAGGGCCTTTGACGCTGACGCTGGCTTTTGCAAAGAGGATGGCAAGCGATACAGGCAATGTGAAATATCCTGAAGGTAAGGTAATGGTGGGTTAAAAGGGAGGAGTTGCTATGAAGAAACAGTTTGCTGTCATTGGTATAGGGCGTTTTGGCTCAAGCGTTGCAAAAACTCTGTGTGCACTGGGGCATGAGGTCCTTGCTGTTGATAAGAATCATGATAGGGTACAGGAGATAGCTGACTGTGTGACACATGCTGTACAGGCCGATGCTACTGATGAGGAAACATTAAAATCGCTGGGTATAAGGAATTTCGATGCTGTTGTGGTTTCGATAGGAGACGACATACAGTCCAGCATAATGATCACACTGCTGTGTAAAGAAATAGGGGTCAAGTTTGTAGTGGGGAAAGCGCAGAATGACCTCCATGCCAAAGTGTTGTACAAAATAGGGGTTGATAAAGTGATATTCCCCGAAAGGGATATGGGGATTAAGATAGCACATCATTTGGCGTCAACCAATATAATCGACTATATTGAACTGGCATCTGACTATAGCCTAGTGGAGCTTACAGCCATCCCCGAATGGATTGGGAAATCGCTAAAGCAGATCAATATGAGGGTTGTGTACGGTCTCAATATTGTGGCTATAAAGCGCGGCGAAGATGTGCTGGTATCACCTAAGGGCGAGGATGTTATCAATGAAGGTGATGTTTTGGTGGCCATTGGCAGGAATGACCACATAAAAAGGTTGGAAGATAAAACACAGGAGTAAAGGGTGTAGTAGACTTGGAAGAGTACATCACCAGTCCACACAACATTTCTATCAAGCGTGTTAAAATGCTTCATCATAAGAAGTACAGGGATATTTACGGGCAGTATTTGGTTGAAGGGGTTAAGATGGTGAAGGAGGCAGTGGAACAGGGTGAAAGCATTTGGGCTTTGGTGGTAGCACGGGGATTTGATTGGTCAGGGTTTAAAGAGCAGCTGAATGTGGGTGTAGACAGCTTGAGGGTCTTAATTGTGGAGGACAGGTTGTTTTCGAGTATCAGCGATACCCAGACGCCACAGGGACTCATGGCTGTTGTAAATAAAAAGGAATATCGCCTTGAACAATTGCTGTGTAGGCCTTCGTTTTTCATAGCGGTTTTGGACCAGATAAGGGACCCTGGAAACCTAGGCACCATCATAAGGACATTGGATGCTGCAGGCGGGGATGGCGTTGTTCTGCTTAAAGGGTGTGCGGATCCCTATAATCCAAAGGTTGTGCGCTCCACCATGGGTTCGATATTCCGCGTACCCCTTTACGAGGTGGATGACCACATCGATTTTTTCAACAGGCTTCTGGAAGCCAAGGCACATATACTGGTTAGCCATCTGCACGGTTCCAATCTCTTTGAATGGCCGGGGGGCTATGATAAAATAGCTGTCGTTATTGGCAATGAATCGGAAGGCGTTCGCCAGGAAATATGCGGGTTTGCTTCCTCACTGGTAAAGATACCCATGCGGGGTGGTACTGAATCCCTTAATGCTTCGGTGGCTGCAGGTATACTGATATACGAGGTGCTGCGCAAATCAAAGCAAATAGCGCCTTGAATTTCCTTGAATCCACGCGGTGCATATGGTATAATTAGCCTAAGAAAGCCCGGCAAAGGAGATGGGACCGGTGAGGCTGGCCGATATAATATGGAAAATTTTTGAAAAGACGGGTTCCATAAATGCTTATATGCTTTATAAGGAGCTCATAATGCTTTAATGGAATGGATAAAGGCAATGATGGAGAGGAGTACACCCGAGCATCTTTATACAGAGAGGGGGACGCCATGGGCTGAAAGCGCCCCTATAAAGGCGAGGGTAGAAGTTCGCTCCTGAGCTGGGGGCTGAAATGGCAGTAGGCCTTGCCGGGTTTAACCCGTTATCGTTAAAAGAGGTTTCGTTTCCTACCGAAACGAAATTGGGTGGTACCACGTGGCTTATCAAGCCTTCGTCCCATGCTTGGGCGAAGGCTTTTTCAATATATGATGATATCGATGAAAGGAGAGAGCTATGGATGAAAGCCGAGTTGGAGCAGATTAGAAAGGAAGCTGAGCAAGCTCTTGCGCGTATAGATAACCTTCAAGATTTATCGAATTTTCGCGTGGAGTATCTGGGCAAAAAAGGCAAGTTAACCCAGATTTTGAGGGGGATGGGGAAACTCTCTGCTGAGGAAAGGCCCCAAATCGGCCAGCTTGCCAATCAGATAAGGGCTTATCTTGAAGAGGAAATTGAAAAGAAGATGAAGGTGCTTGAAGAGGAGACGCTCAATCAACGGCTGAGGGAAGAAGTGATCGACGTTACCATGCCGGGTAGGCGCCATTACCGCGGAAAGTTGCATCCTCTGAATATAGTGTTAAATGAGATCAAGGATATCTTCCTGGGGATGGGCTTTGAGATTGCTGAAGGCCCAGAGGTTGAATGGGATTATTACAACTTCGAAGCCCTCAATATTCCCAAGAACCATCCTGCACGGGATACGCAGGATACCTTCTACATTACGGAGAACATACTTTTGCGCACCCATACCTCGCCCACGCAGATTCGCGTGATGGAGAGGCAGAAGCCGCCTATAAAAATCATAGTACCTGGCAGGGTTTATAGGTCGGACGCGGTGGATGCAACTCACTCTCCCATCTTCCATCAGGTGGAAGGGCTTGTAATTGACAAAAATATCACCATGGGCGATTTAAAGGGTGTGCTGGACGTATTTGCCAAGGAGATGTTTGGCCCCCAGACCAAGACGCAGTTCAGACCGCATCATTTTCCGTTTACCGAGCCCAGCGCTGAAATGGATGTAAGCTGTACTACATGCGGAGGTAAGGGATGTCGCGTGTGTTCGTATACTGGCTGGATCGAAATTCTGGGTGCCGGCATGGTGCATCCAAAGGTATTAAAGTATGGAGGGATTGACCCTGAGAAATACAGCGGTTTTGCATTTGGCATGGGCCTTGATCGCATAACAAATCTGAAATACGGGATAGATGATATAAGGCTGTTGTTTGAAAACGACATACGTTTCCTGGAGCAGTTTTAAAGGAGGTAGAGATAGATGTTAGTACCGCTTAAGTGGCTGAAAGAGTATGTAAAGATAGATGTACCCATTGAACAGCTGGCGCACCGTCTGACCATGACGGGGACAAAGGTTGAGGGCATAACCAGGCTGGGCGAAGGCATAAGCAACGTGGTGGTGGGAAGGATACTTGAGATACGTCCCCACCCCAACGCCGACAAGCTGGTTGTATGCGTAGTTGACGTTGGAAAATGCAAGCTGCAAATAGTGACCGGCGCTCCAAACGTGAAGGAGGGGCAGCTTGTACCGGTGGCGTTGGACGGCGCTACACTGCCTGGCGGACATAAGATAACTACCACCACGTTGCGGGGTGTTGAGTCGTACGGAATGTTGTGTTCAGGTGAGGAGCTGGGGCTTACCGATGAGGACTACCCGGGAGCAGAAGTAGACGGCATATTGATTTTGCAGGAAGAATACCCTCTGGGGATGGATATAAAGGAAGCATTGGGATTGGATGACCATGTGCTGGAGTTTGAGATCACTTCCAACCGTCCGGATTGTCTGAGCGTCATAGGCATAGCCCGCGAAGCATCGGTGGCTTTGAATTCCTTCTTTATACTGCCGTATATAGAGGTAAAGCCGGGCGTTGGAGATGTCAACGCCGAGGCCAAGGTTCTGGTAGAGGACCCTTACCTGTGTCCCAGGTATTGTGCACGGGTGGTGAAGGATGTCAAGGTGGGGCCATCGCCGAGGTGGATGCAGCGCAGGCTAGCCTCTGCAGGAGTTCGACCCATCAACAACATCGTCGACATAACCAATTACGTCATGCTGGAGATGGGTCAGCCCATGCACGCCTTTGACCTGGATAAGGTGGCGGGCAGGACCATTGTGGTGCGTAGGGCCCGCGAGGGCGAAAAACTGGTCACACTGGATGACAAGGAGAGACTACTGAGTTCGGATATGCTGGTTATAGCAGACATAGAGAAGCCCATAGGCCTGGCAGGGGTCATGGGTGGAGCCAATACCGAGATTACCGATGGGACAAAGAACATTTTGCTGGAAAGCGCGCTGTTTGGCAGGGAAAGCATAAGGAAGACGGCAAAGGCACTTGGGATTCGCAGCGAGGCATCCCTCAGGTTTGAAAAGGGTTTGGATATACACAATGCAAGAATGGCTTTAGACCGTGCTGTGCAGCTTATTCAGGAGCTGGGTGCAGGGACGGTGGTAGAGGGAGTGATAGATGTCTGCCATGGCTCTCTGGAAAAGCGAATTCTGGAGATACCCTGGAAGAGGGTAAACAGTCTGCTGGGCCTCAACCTGTCGGCTGATGAGATGGCCGAAATTTTAGGCAGGCTGGAATTCAAGGTTGAGATAAAGGGCGAATACATGCGCATAGAGGTTCCGTCGTTCAGGCAGGATATAGAGGGTGTAGCCGATATAGCCGAAGAAGTGGCACGTATTTACGGCTACAATAATATACCCATGACCTTGATGGAAGGCACCGTAAGCCGGGGTAGAAAGACCAGGCGGCAAAAGCTTATGGACAGGGTAAAGGATGTGCTGGTGGGCACCGGCCTTTACGAGGTGGTCACCTACTCGTTTACCAGCCCAAAGGTTTACGAATCCCTCGGCATTGCCGATCCGCAGCTCATCCCGGAAACGGTCAGAATCTTAAATCCCTTGGGCGAGGACCAGAGTATAATGCGCACCACGCTTATTCCGAGCCTCCTGGAGGTGCTTTCGCGCAACCGTAACAGGGGGATAGAGAGGTGCCAGATATTTGAGATAGGGCCGGCTTTTTTGCCCAAGTCGCTGCCACTGGAGGATTTGCCGGAGGAAAAGCCGCTTTTGACCATTGCAGAGTACGGGCCGGATATTGATTACTATGACCTGAAAGGTAAAGTTGAAGTGCTGCTTAATGAACTGGGATTGCTGGCTGAGGCTGAATTTGTACCCCACGTTCATCCGACCTTCCACCCGGGAAGGACGGCTCTTGTGAAGCTGGGCGGCAAGGAGACAGGCATACTTGGCGAGATACATCCAAAGGTGGCTGAAAACTATCAGCTTGAAGAAAGGGTCCTGGTGGCCGAGCTGGAACTTGACGCGTTGCTTGATTGTGCAAAGGAGGAACGAAGATACAGGCCTCTTCCCAAATATCCAGCTGTTGAGCGAGACCTGGCGCTTGTGGTCAAGAAAGAAGTGCTGGCCGCTCAGGTCGAGAGCTGTATAAGAGAGCATGGAGGGCAGCTTCTCGAAAAAGTGGAGCTCTTTGATGTGTATGAGGGTATCCAAATACCTGAAGGCTATAAGAGCATGGCATATTCTTTGAGCTATCGCGCCGCCGACAGAACCTTGACGGATGAAGAGGTGAATTCCCTGCACGATGGTATTGTGAAAGGCCTGGAGCAGAGGCTGGGAGCAAGATTGCGTTAAAACCCGAGTGATCACAAAAATTCGACAAAACGCTTGTTTAAATATGGCAGGTGTTGTATAATAGTACCCAGGATAGCGGGGGAACGGAGATGTGATCCATGGTGGAAAAGACGAAAACCGTGGTCAGGATCGGCGGTCGTGAATATGCCATAAAGAGCATGGAGTCTGAGGAGTACATCCACAAGGTGGCCATTTATGTCGACAAG
The DNA here is from genome assembly GCF_023838525.1 of Caldicoprobacter algeriensis. Lineage (GTDB taxonomy): Bacteria > Bacillota > Clostridia > Caldicoprobacterales > Caldicoprobacteraceae > Caldicoprobacter > Caldicoprobacter algeriensis. The sequence continues at coordinate 6,297 of NZ_JAHUQD010000001.1, read as the reverse complement.
AAGATGGAGGAGATCAGACAGCGGCAGCCCAATCTCAGCACCACTATGTTGGCCATGCTGACGGCCATAAACCTGGCGGATGAAGTCCTCAAGCTTCAGCAAAAGGTCGAAAAGCTTCAGAGGGAAATAAGCGTCCTGCACTCCTTACTGGAAGAAGATGGACGAAATGACATTTCAAACGCTTCTGCCGTTTACGACGTTTCGCGCAGGGCGCGACGCTAACGGGTTATGTTGATATTGAGTGTTGTATAAGCGATGTGGGTTATAAAAAGCAGCCTTCGGGCTGCTTTTTGTTTGGTTTTGCTGCAGTGCGGCAAAACTTCAAAGGCTATAATGGGCGGCATTGTTCAAACTGTAGAATTTAAAATTGCTGCTGTGGTATAATGTATTAAAGCGCTATTTGAAAATGGGTGTGGAAATCAGTGACGCTTTAATTTGTAATTTTCACGGTAAATAAATTCTGAAATCGAGGGAAGGAATTGTGAACGAGAGAACCTTTCGTGTGCTGGAATATGATAAGATTATAGATATGCTTAGCGGCCATACCGTATCAGCGCCTGGGCGTGAAATGGTACAAAATTTACTTCCTTACAGGGACAGGGATAAAGTAATTTCGGCTCTGGTGGAGACCGAAGAGGCTTTAAAGATAATGGTTAAATACGGGATGTCGCCTTTAGGGGAGTTTCCTGACATTCGCAGCCATTTGAGAAGGGTTGAGAAAAGGGCGATATTGAGTCCGGAAGAACTGCTGGAGATAGGGCGCGTGCTTAGGACGTGCGCCAGCCTTAAAGAGGTCTTTAAGAGCAAGGATGGCTTAAATGATGCCGGGATTAACGTCATCCCCAATTTGGTATATCAGCTAAAACCTCACAACGAGTTGACGAACGAAATATTCAGGTGCATAGAGCCTGATGGACGGGTATCAGACAGTGCCAGCTCTGAGCTTCACAGCATCCGCCGCAACATAGTGCGGTGTCAGGAGAAAATAAAGGAACTTTTAAACGGCTATATACAATCCCCGCAGTACCAGAAATTCCTTCAGGAGCCCATCGTTACTATAAGGAACGGTAGGTACGTCATCCCGGTAAAGCAGGAGTATCGCTCCAGCGTGCCCGGGCTGGTACATGACCAGTCGGCCAGCGGGGCCACATTGTTCATTGAGCCCATGCCGGTGGTAGAGGCCAACAACAAGCTTAAGGAATGGATGCTCAAAGAGGAGCAGGAGATAGAGCGCATTTTGGCCAGGTTGACCGAGGAAGTCTGGAAAGTCAGGGAAGACATAAGCAGTTCATTCGAAATCCTAAGCCGGCTTGACTTCATCTTTGCTAAGGGGAAATTGGGGCATTCGATGAGAGGCGTGGTCCCCAGGATTGTAGACGGCGGGAAGGTCAATATCGTAAACGGCAGGCATCCGTTGATACCCGATCACGAGGTCGTGCCTATAAGCCTTAATTTAGGGTATGATTTTAATACCTTGGTGATCACCGGCCCCAATACAGGCGGTAAAACCGTGACCCTCAAGACGGTGGGACTGTTTGTGCTAATGGCACAGGCTGGCCTTTGCTTGCCAGCCGATTACGGTACCGAAATAGGTATATTTCAGAAGGTTTTTGCCGATATAGGAGACGAGCAGAGCATAGAGCAGAACCTTAGCACTTTTTCGTCTCATATGGTAAATATTGTATCGATTGTTGACAACGTGGACAGCGATTCCCTGGTGCTGCTAGATGAGCTGGGAGCCGGTACTGATCCTACCGAAGGCGCTGCTCTCGCCATGGCCATCCTTGAATTTTTGCACAACAGCGGTGCTAAAACCCTCGCCACAACGCACTACAGCCAGCTGAAAGCTTTTGCCATGATGCAGCCGGGGATGGAGAACGCTTCAATGGAGTTTGACGTAGAGACATTAAGCCCCACATTCCGCCTGCTTATAGGGGTACCGGGCAAAAGCAACGCCTTTCAGATATCGAAGAGGCTGGGACTTAAAGAGGATATCGTTGAAAAGGCCAGGGAATTCTTGACGCAGGAGGACATCCGGTTTGAGGATTTGATTTCTGACTTGGAATATAACAGGACTAAGGCAAGAGAGGAACGAGAAAAGGCAGTAAGATATTTAAGGGAAATAGAGAGAGAAAGGCAGAGGCTTGCCGAAAAGGAGTCTGAGCTTGAGTCGGCACGCCAGCAGATACTTCGAAAGGCAAGAGAAGAGGCCAGGATGATACTACGGCAGGCTAAGGAAGAGGCTGATCAAATCATCAAGGAATTGAACAGGCTGTCGCAGGTGGCCGCTGAAAAGGAACGCAACAGGGCCATCGAGCAATACAGGATGAAGTTGAAGCAAAGCCTGGACAGGCTGGACGATGAACTTGTTAAAGAGGTTAGACCGTCCTATAAGTATCATGAACCGGTTAAGGAGGTTCGCCTGGGAGAGACGGTGTATATAAGCACACTGGGGCAAAAGGGACAAGTACTCACTCTCCCAGATGATAATGGAGAGATTACGGTTCAAGTAGGCATAATGAAGGTAGCGGTCAAGCTGTCGGATATAAGAAGGGTTGACGAGGGCGATGATGCAGCAACTGCCGTTATGTCTGCAAAGAAGCCTTCGCCCAGAATGACAGCCGTTTCTCCCGAGATAGACTTAAGGGGTCAGACGGTGGACGAGGCATTGCTGAACGTTGACAAGTATCTGGATGACGCTTTTTTAGCGGGCTTAAAGCAGGTAACCATTATCCACGGCAAGGGTACGGGTGCTCTAAGGGAAGGAATCCATCAGTACCTGCGCCATCACCCCCATGTAAACTCTTTTCGCCTTGGGAAGTACGGCGAGGGTGAGGGTGGGGTTACCATAGTCGAGCTCAAATAAAGGGGGCCGGGTGAACGGGATGATTTTGGTAAGCGCGTGTCTGGCAGGGATATGCTGCAAATACGATGGAGGGAATAACGGCATTCCCCTCATCAAAGAACTTGTAAGACAGGGCAAGGCCATTCCGCTGTGCCCCGAACAGCTGGGTGGCCTGCCCACGCCCAGGATGCCTGCAGAGATAAAAGGCGGCAGCGCCCGCGATGTTTTGCAGGGTAAAGCCTCAGTGATAAGGAATGATGGCGCTGATGTCACCGAAAATTTCGTAAGGGGCGCCAGCGAGGTTCTAAAGTTTTGCCAGGAGATGGGAATTATGTGCGCTATCCTGAAATCAAAAAGCCCTTCCTGCGGTAAAGGGCTGGTATATGATGGGACATTTAAGGGCAAGCTGGTAGAGGGCAACGGCGTTACCGCCCAGCTGCTTATCGACAATGGGATTGAGGTGATGACGGAGGAGGAGATTGAACCAGCATGCTTATTAAATATATAGTCTATTATACACTTGTTACCTCGGTATAAAGTATCTTGAAACTATGTGTAAAATGAAGTAATATAAGACTATAGATAAAAATATCATTGAAAAGCTTAAAGTAACCAAGCAAGAATGTACGGGAGGATCGTTTTTTGATGAAGGACCAGTCTTTTTTTATTAAATTGTTTATTTCGTTTACGATATTATTGGTGGTAATAACGGTAGTCTATATTTTGATATACGAACAAGTGGTAATAAATAGTTCAAAAGAAGAAATTGGCAGAAATTATATAGGTAAATTGAAAGTAGCAGAGAAGATTATGACAGAGTTTAAAAATGCCGTTCGAAAAGATATTGTAAGGCTGGCAGCCAGTAATTCAATAAGTGCTCTTGTGGAGCTAAAGAATTTAAAAAAAGATAATAAGCTGGCTTTTGATAGTCAATCTTTAATAAAGCTTTCGAATGCACAAAAGTCGATTTTGGAAGTAGTTAATGCTAATATAAGGTATGAATCAATATATTTATATATAGAGGACTTGGAACTTTGCTTGACCAGCAACCAAGGATTGGTGTTTAATGACGATATAAGGGATACAGGTTGGTTCAAAGCCTATAGTGAATATAAAAATGAGAGAAAACCTTTGGGTTGGATAGATACTATGTTCCTCGAGAGATATGATGGTGCAGTTTATCCTGATTATAGCTATATTGTAACATATGTTTTTCCTTTGACTCCTTATACCAGCGCCTTACAAGGAGCACTTGTGATAAATATAAAAGAAGACGCGTTATCACAACTTATCAATACTGATGATATAAACAAAGAGGGTTATATTTTTATAATTGATAGCGATGGTAATGTTGTGACCCATGTAGATAAGAGTTATGTGGGGTATAATATTTTCCGTGTAGGTTATATAGATAAAATATTAAAGAGCGATGCAACGGATGGATACTTTATTAGTAAGATGGAGCAAAAGGATATTTTAATCTCGTATTATAAGTCCATTAATGACAACTGGATTTATGTAGGCGTTTTTTCTTTGGAGCCTTTGGTAAGTAGAATTGATAGCTTGCGTACAAGGGTTATTTATTCTTCTGTGCTAATAGCATTACTAAGCATATTGAGCGTTTATTTAATATCGAGAAAGTTATCCAGCCCAATAACTAAATTGATTCAAGATATTAAACTCAATAAAGGAATAGATATTTATGAGAGTAAGGATGAACTGACGATATTGAGGAGAGCTTTTGAATCACTTTCAAATCAGTTAGTCCAGAATAAGGTGAACATCAAGCAGGCTTATTTGAACAATTTATTAAACGCTAATTATTCCTATGGAAATATTGAAAATGATGGGTTATTTGATGAATACTTTAAGCACCAACATTTTATATGCGTTTCTGTGGTGATAGATAGGTATTATGATTTTGCAAATAAATATGAAGTGGAAAGACGATATTATTTAAAGATGTTGATAGTAAATATTGTAAAACAGGTTATGGAAATGGATTACCTGTGTGAGGGTGTTAATTTGGATGGTGGAGAAATCGCATTTATCATCAACGTAAGTGATGACCGAGTGTATAAAATATATGAGGATTTAAGAAGATATTTCCGTGAAGTGCAGAGCGAGATTGGCAAGATATTGGATTTCACTGTGTCTGTAGGAATCGGGAGATGTTATAAAGGGATATCAAAAGTACACGTATCATACTCGGAAGCAAAACAAGCGCTCAAATGGAGATTGGTCCTCGGAAATGGAAGTATTATTTTATGGGATGAGGGATTTGGAAATTACAGCTATTATTATCCACATACTGCCGAAAAGAACCTAATAAATCAATTAAAATGCAGGGATATAGATGGAATTAGAAGAACTGTGACTGAGTTGATAAGCGAACTAAAAGGAAAACGGGATATATCTTGCGATAATATTTTGTTGGTCATAAATCAGCTTGTAGGAAATACCATAGTGAAATGTCTTACCGAGCTTAAGTTAGATATGAATGAAGTCTTCGGCCGTGATTTTAATATTTATAGTGAACTTTCTCATAAGGAGACATTGGATGAAATAGAGACTTGGCTTGTCAAGATGTATAAGGCTATAATAGACTTTCTTGAGGCGTATGAAAGGCAGGAAAATGAGACTGTGAAGAAAATAGTAGATTTTATAGAAAAGAATTATAAGAAAGACATAGGAATACAAGAGGTGGCGGATTTTGTGGGGCTCAGTTATTCTCATGTTAGGAAAGTGTTTAAGAACAGAATTGGAGAAAACATTGTTGAATTTATCAATAAGTTAAGGATGGAAGAAGCAAAAAAGCTATTGCTTAATTCTGAACTCTCTGTGAAAGAGATAGCGTCAACTGTGGGGTATAACAGCGATCAGACGTTTGCAAGAATATTTAAAAAAATGGAAGGAGTTACTCCTGGAGAATATAGAAAGTTTAAAAGTAGTTGAGTAGAATTTATAATATTTTGAGATTTTGTCATGTTAATCTGTATATAAAAATGGCTTGTTCTTTAAGCAAGCCATTTTTTATTTTTAACCGAGTCTCCGCATGTCAAAAACAGGTAATTAAATTACATATATTACCAAAAGGATTTTTGGATTTTTTGTCGAATATATATCCCCTGTAGAAAGATGCAGGGGTGATTGTGAATGGATATAAATGATGTTAAGAATATTGTGGCATACAATGCCTCCAGTATACCAGTATTGTTTGAGATGTGCCGTATTGCAAAAATAGCGGAAACTGTCAACGATATGGTAGAATGGAGACCGGATAATTCCCAGATTTCACCGGGATTTTTAATAGAAGTATTGGTGGTAACCATAATGCACAGGAGACAGCCTTTATGGAAAATTGAAGAATACTGGAGGAAACAAAAGCTTGAATACATGTTAGAGGGTAGCGATATTACAGTGGAACAATTAAACGATGACGCATTTGCTCG